>CANPWA010000001.1 GCA_947581865.1 uncultured Acetatifactor sp.
TCAGTTCCTTCAGATCGAACATCGGCGCGCCGCACAGAAAGGTCAGGACCTGTTCGTCCCCGCAGCGCCAGAGACTCTCATAGCCCTTCCGTAATGTCAGGATTTCCTTCGCGATCTTTTTCCTTGTGGGTTCTTCTTTTTCGCCCGGTATTTTGGGGGTACACGGCATATATCTTTATTTTATATGCTGACCGCGCAAAATGCAACAGGGCATATACAGGAGAGGGACCGGTTCCTGAAGATGATGCTGTCCGTCTGCTGAGCCACGAATTGGAGGGATTGGATTACACTTTGCTGTACCAGGCTTACTCTGCCAAAGACAGAAATCCCGCAGTGGGTCCTAAGACCATGTTCATGATACTGACCTACGCCTGCTCACAAAATATCTACTCTTCCAGAAAGAAAGAGATTTTGTCCCTGTTGCTGTTCACAAAAGAGAGGGAGCCTCGCTCCATAACTATAAATTAGTTATTTTGCAACACTCCCTTACCATACTTTCTCTCCATTACTATCAAAAAAAATATACTGTATATCATAATCGACTTTAATATCCGACATATCAAGGTAATGTATCCACGGAACATTTTCAACATCAAAAAGCTCCACCTGCTCTTCATTTCCTTTTTTCATTATTGTCACCTGCACCTTAGACACTTCACTATTGTTGCAGACAATAACATAGCCATTTTGCCATTTGCACTGCCTTATTTGCCAGCCGATTTCGTTTAATTTAACCATTTTGTCAAATTGATACTCTCCGTCATTTTCTATTAAAAATTGACCAGCATAATAATTATAGGTTTGTTCCTGCTCTCCTGTCATCCCAACTATAAGTACCTTGTCACTGTCAACAACAGTACCACATTCTTTTATGTCTACGGACAACTTTTCTTTTTCTTTGACAATATCAAGCATTTCCTTATTGTTTTTTATAACAGTATCGCCGCAGGCAGTAAGGATTATTACCAGTCCAAAGGTTATCACAAATATTATCGCCCTCAGCAGCTCTTTGTCTTTTGGAAGAAAAAGATGATTATAAGATTTCATTGGTTTCCTCCACCCAGCCGTTTTTGTGCCGGCCGAATTTTCTGCCCGTCTCCGGGTTCAGTTCCTTCAGATCGAACATCGGCGCGCCGCACAGAAAGGTCAGGACCTGTTCGTCCCCGCAGCGCCAGAGACTCGCATAGCCCTTCCGTAATTTCAGGATTTCCTACGCGATCTTTTTCATGTGGGTTCTTCTTTTTCGCCCGGTATTTTGGGGGTACACGGCATATATCTTTATTTTATATGCTGACCGCGCAAATTGCAACAGGGCATATACAGGAGAGGGGCAAGGGGAATACAAAATTGTGTGACAGGCAAAGCCGGCATGTGTTATAATCGGATCAATGGCACCCCGCAGTAACCGATTCATAATTTGGAGGAATGGATGTTATGACAGAGAAAGAAAAAATGAACGCGCTGAAACTGTATGATGCAAATTATGACAGTGAGTTGGAAGCGGAACGGCTGGAATGCAAGACGCTTTGTCAGGAATACAATCATCTGCCCATAAAAGACCTGGACAGACGGAGGGAGCTGCTGAAAAAGATTTTGGGGAAAACGGGCAGACAGGTTTATATCGAACCGGATTTCTGGTGTGATTATGGTTATAAGATTACAGTGGGAGAGAATTTCTACGCCAATCATGGACTGGTGATCCTGGACGGGGGAGGCGTGACCTTCGGGGACAATGTCTTTATCGCCCCGTCCTGCGGTTTTCATACTGCCGGGCATCCCATTGATCATGAGAGAAGAAACCGCGGGCTGGAGTATGCGTACCCCATCCGGGTGGGCAGCAATGTCTGGATCGGCGCCGGAGTCCAGGTAATGCCCGGAGTCACCATCGGCGATAACGTGGTCATCGGCGGCGGAAGCGTTGTGGTGAAAGATATCCCGTCCGACAGTGTGGCGGTGGGCAATCCCTGTAAGGTCATCCGCAAGATCACGGATGACGACAAAAAGAAAAGCTGGGACAGATGACATCCCAGGCAATGTCAGTCCCCGGGGAAACCATGCCCACAAGGCGCAGGAATCGATCTTCGGCATGAGAATGAAGACAAGAGAAACTTGAATTTTGCGGGCATAACGTATAGAATAGATTTATCAGGCAAAAAATTCGTGGAAAACAATCCTGGCTGCTATGGAAGTCCAGGTGAAAATAGATTCATTAAAGCTTAAGTTATGAATGAGGAGGAAAGCGGAATGAAAACAGGAAAGACAACAAAAACAATGCTTGCATGGCTGCTTGCCGCCTCCATGGTATTCGCTGATGGCAGTATCGTCTGCGCGGGAGAAGCAGTCCCGGGGGGGTGGCTTACCGTGTGACCATGGAGGAAGAGGCGGAATCTGTGAGCCAGGGTGATGCGGAGCCTGTGAGCCAGGGTGATGCGGAGTCTGTGAGCCAGGGTGATGCGGAAACTGTGAGCCAGGGTGATACGGAACCTGCGGATGGAGGCGAAGCGGAAACGGAGACCGCCGTGGAGGGCATGGGCACCGGGGACGGATTTCTGGAGCCGATGGCTCTGGACGGAGATCCGGTCATTGTGCATCAGGGCGAGAAGAACGGTATCATATGGACCATCGATTCGGATGGTCTGCTCACTATATCCGGAAGTCAGACGGAGGGAAGCGGGAATCCGATCACTACTGTTAGCGTAATCGAGCATGGAATGGGAGAATGGCAGGAATATACATCGGAGATCAAAAGTGTTGTCGTGACAGCGAAAAATGTCACGTCAACCAAATCTTGGTTCTGTGACTGCACAAATTTAACACATGCAGATTTTTCCGGTTTTGACACTTCCAGAGTGACGGATATGTACAATATGTTTGCTAATTGTACAAAACTGACGGATTTGAACCTTTCAGGATGGAATATGGCTAAAGTGAGAGAGATGGGCAACATGTTCCTTGATTGTAACAGCCTGGTGAATCTGGATCTATCAGGTTGGGATACTTCCAATGCGACGGATATGGCAGGGATGTTTCAAGGCTGTAGCAGCTTAAAAGACTTGGACGTATCCGGCTGGGTCACCGCTAATGTAACATCCATGGGACTTATGTTCGAGGGTTGTTATAGTTTAACAAGTTTGGAGGTATCCGACTGGAATACTTCCAAAGTGAGGGATATGTGGTGGATGTTTACCGGCTGCAGCAGCTTGACGAGCTTGGAACTATCAGGCTGGGATATTTCTAAAGTGACGGATATGAGTTATATGTTCGGTTCTTGCAGCAATCTGACAAGTTTAGACATATCGGATTGGGATACATCCAATGTAAAAAATATGACCAGGACATTCATTGGCTGTAGCAAGCTTACCAGTTTAGACTTATCTAATTGGACCACAACCGACGTAACATATATGACAGAGATGTTTCAAGCATGCAGGAGTCTGCAAAATCTGGATTTATCAGACTGGGATACGGCAAACGTGACAGATATGAGCAGTATGTTTTATGACTGTAGAAGTTTGACGAATCTCGATTTGCCAGATTTGAATACGGCAAACGTGACAAACATGAACCATATGTTCTGGGGCTGCAATAATCTGCAAAATCTGGATTTATCAAACTGGGACACGGCAAACGTGACAGATATGAGTAATATGTTTGACAGTTGCTCCAACTTGATGAGTTTAGGGATAACAGGTTTTGATACAGCACATGTGAAAACCATGAGCAGAATGTTTTATGGTTGCAGCAGTTTGACGAGTTTGGATTTGTCAGATTGGGACACGGCAAACGTGACAGACATGAACCATATGTTCTATGGCTGCAATAATCTGCAAAATTTGGATTTATCAAACTGGGATGCGGCAAACGTGACAGATATGAGCAGTATGTTTGACGGCTGTTCCAACATGGTGAGTTTAGGGATAACAGGTTTTGATACAGCACATGCGGAAACCATGAGCAGAATGTTTTATGGTTGCAACAGTCTGACGAGTTTGGATGTATCCGGTTGGGACACGGCAAACGTGACAGACATGAATCATATGTTTGATGGCTGCAACAGTCTGCAAAATTTGGATTTGTCAGATTGGAACACGGCAAACGTGACGGATATGAGCAGTATGTTTTCAGACTGCAATAGTCTGACGAATTTGGATGTATCCGGTTGGAATACAGTTCGTGTGATAAGCATGAGGGAGATGTTCCAAGATTGCAGCAGCCTGCAAAATTTGGATTTATCAGACTGGGACACGGTAAACGTGGCAAATATGAGCAGTATGTTTGATGGTTGTTCCTGCCTAGCGAGTTTGGATGTTTCAGGTCTTGCTACCTCTAATCTGATGTATGCGGATCGCATGTTTGATGACTGTACATCTCTTGTGACCATTAGAACTTTTGCAAATTTAAGTCAAAGGATAGAACTTCCCCAAATCATGTGTGATGAGAACGGTACGGAATATTCAACTTTTCCCCAAAATCTCTCTGAAGGAATCTGGCTGTCAGCCAAAATATCTTCTGATCAGATTAAATATTTTGGAGAATGTGAGGGAATCACATGGACGATAGATTCTGCCGGTCTGCTTACCATATCCGGAGAGCAGATGGGAGGGAATCCGGTTGTTGGCAGTATAAGCGATGGATCATGGCAGAAATATGATTCAAAAATAAAAAGAGTTGTTGTAACGGCAAAAAATGTTACATCAACATCTGAATGGTTTTGGGGCTGCGATAAACTGACAAGTGTGGACTTTACGGATTTTGATACTTCTCATGTGATTGACATGAGCTTAATGTTTAGAGAATGTAGTAGTCTGAAAAGTCTGAATCTTTCCGAGTTAAAAACCGACAATGTGATCGATATGAGTCAGATGTTTTTTTGGTGTGAAAATCTGACAAGCCTGGATTTATCTGGGTGGGATACCGGAAATGTGACTGATATGGAACTGATGTTTTCCGAATGCAGCAGTTTGGAGAGCTTGGATGTATCAAGTTGGAACACAAAAAGTGTGACCAACATGAGCGAAATGTTTAACGATTGTAGAAGTCTGACTAATTTGGATGTATCAGGCTGGAATACTTCAAACGTGACAGATATGAGCGATATGTTTGAAAATTGCCGTAGTCTGGAGAGTTTGGATGTATCCGACTGGAATACTTCAAACGTGACTTACATGAGCGGTATGTTTGAAAATTGCGGAAGTTTGGAGAGTCTGGATTTATCCGGCTGGAATACAGCAAATGTGAAAGGCATGAGCGGTATGTTTGCTATGCCCTATTTCTCTTGGGACGGCAACAGTAGTTTGACAAGTCTGGATTTATCCGGCTGGAATACAGCAAATGTGAAAGGCATGAGCAGAATGTTTGAAAATTGCAGAAGTCTGGAGAGCTTGGATTTATCCGGCTGGAACACTTTAAACGTGACAGGCATGGGCAGTATGTTTTCAAACTGTAATAGTTTGACGAGACTGGATGTATCAGATTTTGACACTTCGAACGTGACCGACATGAGCGAAATGTTTTCTGGCTGTACCGATCTAATAAACTTGGATGTATCAAGTTGGAACACAAAAAGTGTGACCGACATGAGCGATATGTTTAACGATTGTAGCAGTCTGACGAATTTGGATGTATCGGACTGGGATACTTCAAACGTGACCGACATGGAAGGAATGTTTTCTGGCTGTAAAAGCTTGACGAGCCTGGATGTAAGCGGATTCCAAACGGATGATGTTACATTCATGAGAAGTATGTTTTATGGTTGCAGCAGTCTGGAGAGCCTGGATGTAAGCGGATTCAAGACGGAAAATGTGAACGACATGAGCTGTATGTTTTATAACTGTAACAGCCTAACAAGTCTGGATGTAAGCGGATTCAAGACGGAAAACGTGACTGCCATGAATAATATGTTCCAGGGCTGCAGTAGCTTGACAGACTTGGATGTAAGCGGATTCAAGACGAATAACGTGACTAACATGCGCCTGATGTTTTTTGACTGCAACAGCCTGACAAGCTTGGACATTTCCAGCTGGGATACTGTGAAAGTGAAAGATATGGGAGAAATTTTTGCGTACTGCTATCACCTGAACAACATAGATGTATCCAGGATGAATACAGCAAATGTGACAGCTATGGATCATATGTTCATCGACTGTTACAGACTAACAAGCCTGGATGTATCCGGCTGGGACACATCGAAGGTGACGTACATAATAGATATGTTTAGCGGTTGCATATCCCTTTCATCCATCAAGACCTTTGCAAACTTAAGCCTAGAGATTGATCTTCCACAAACCATGTGTGATGAACAGGGCACAGAATACACCACTTTCCCTAAAAATCTCTCTGAGGGTATCTGGCTGTACGCGAAAGATCCCACGGATCCTGATCCCGGCACACCCACGGATCCTACCGATCCCGCCGGGCTCCATGCACAGTTTACGGAAGGGACAAAGTTTTTCTATACCGGAAAGCCCCTGAAGCCTGCCGTGGAAGTCTGGGACGGCAGTGCCCGCCTGAAGGAGAAGACGGACTATACCCTCACCTATAAGAACAACACCAAGGCCGGGACCGCTTCCGTCCAGATAAAGGGAAAGGGAAGCTATGGCGGCAGCATCACCCTGACGTTCACTATTCTTGCCATCAACCTTTCAGACGGCAGCGTCGCTGCGGATGACCTGTACTTTGTGGCAGGGAACAGCGCAAAACCTCCTGTGCCTGCTGTTACCTGGCAGGGGAAGAAGCTGGCAAAGGGGAAGGACTTTGTTGTGGAATATCTTGACGCCAGTGGAGACATTGCATCTTCTTTTTCCAATGCGGGGGACTATACCGTGCGTCTCACTGGAAAGGGGAACTTCACCGGGACGAGGGATGTGCCCCTCCATGTGACCGAAGCCACTCTGCTTTCCAAAGCGAAGGTCAGGACGATCCCGAAACAGCTCTACACGGGGCAGGAAATCTGCCCTGTACCTGCCGTCACTCTGGGAGGGAAGACCCTGACAGAAGGAGAAGATTACACTGTCAGCTACCGGGATAACATCAATGCCGGGCAGGCGGTTCTGGTGCTCACCGGAAAGGGGGATTATGCGGGGACAAAGACCGTGACCTTCCAGATCATGGGCATATCCCTTTCCAAGGCTGTGGTGGACGGGCTGACAGACCTGGTCTACAACGGGAAGCCCCAGACCCAGAAGATTACTGTCACCCTGAACGGAAAGAACCTGGAGAAGGGGACGGACTATGAGATAGAGTACGGGAAGAACACAGATGCCGGGACAGCAGCCCTGACCATCCGTGGGAAGGGCGGCTACACGGGAACCCTGAAAAAGAAGTTTAAGATCACGCCCTATGATCTGTCGGAGGATGCGTCCGGGCTGATGGAAGGCTTCCCTGGAAACCTTACCGTACCCTACACCAAAGGCGGCAGCACCCCGGATCTGTTCCTGTCCTTTGACGGCAGCCCCCTGACCATAAAGAAGGACTACACCGTCAGCTATAAGAACAACAAAAAATTGACTGCGGACGGCGCGAAAGCCGTGATGACCGTGAAAGGAAAAGGTAACTTCAAGGGAACCCGCAAGGTGGAGTTTACCATTACGGCAGGTGACCTGGAAAACCCGGATACCACAGTCACCCTGACGGTGGCGGACGTGGTCTGGTCTGCTAAGGCGGGGAAATATATCAGCACCCCCGTGCTGACAGACACAGACGGGAAGAAACTGAAGGCGGGGACGGACTATGAGAAGGCAGTGATTTATACCCTGGTGCAGAGCGGAGCCGGAGAGGACGGACTGAAGCCGGGAACCGTGCTGGATAAGACCCACAAGCCGTCTGCGGGAAGTGTGATCAAAGTGACCGTCACCGGAAAAGGAAATTACAAGGGGACGATGGAGACCACTTACCGCGTAGCGATGAAGGCGTTCGGCAAGGCGAAGACTGTCATAACGCCCCAGACGTACACGGGGAGAGCCATCACCCTGACGGAAAAGGATATTACCGTCAAAATAGGTGGAACCACCCTGACCTATGGGAAAGATTATGAGATCGTGGAAGGGAGCTACCGGAACAACCAAAAGAAGGGAACGGCTTCCGTCACCCTCAGAGGACTGGGGGACTATGCCGGGAATAAGACCGTGAAGTTCCGGATCACGGTAAGACAATTCCGTCAGTGACCCTGTAAAGGAAAAAGGATCGCAGCGTACCGTGGAGGGAAGGCTGCGGTCCTTTTTGGGGTTGGAGTCCAAGGGGATACGGTGAAGAAGGTGTAGATTCCACCGCTCCCCCGGGACAGAAGGGACCGATTCTTTAATGACCCTGGTGTTTGTGTTCCAGGGCTGCGCTCACAAAGCCCTTAAACAGGGGATGGGGGCGGTTGGGTCTGGACTTTAATTCGGGATGACCCTGGGTTGCCACATAGAAAGGATGCTCTGTGAGTTCGCACATCTCCACGATGCGTCCGTCAGGGGAGGTTCCGGAGAGGCGCAGCCCTTTTTCCGTCAGCGCGGCGCGGAAGTCGTTGTTGACCTCGTAGCGGTGGCGGTGTCTCTCGTGGATGGTCTCCTGACCGTAGAGCTGATACGCCCGGGACTCTTTGTCCAGCACGCAGGGGTAAGAGCCGAGCCGCAGGGTTCCGCCGATGTCCTCCACGCCGTTCTGGTCCGGCATCAGCGCGATCACGGGATGGGTGGTGGAAGGATCCAGCTCAATGCTGTGGGCGTCGTTGTAGCCCAGTACATTGCGGGCGTATTCGACGATGGTGAGCTGCATGCCCAGGCAGAGCCCCAGGAAGGGAACGGCGTGGGTGCGGGCATAGTTGATGGCGTAGATCTTGCCGTCGATGCCCCGGGAGCCGAAACCTCCGGGAACGAGGATGCCGTTGCAGTCTCCCAGCAGTTCTTCCACATTTTCGTTAGTGACGGTCTCGGAGTCGATCCATTTGATATTTACGGTGGTATGGTTGGTGATGCCTCCGTGTTTTAATGCCTCCACCACGCTGATGTAGGCGTCGTGGAGCGCCACATATTTTCCCACAAGGGCAATCTTCACTTCATCGGTTGGATGGCGCAGATCATCCACCATCTTGATCCAGTCGGTCAGATCGGGCTTTGGGCAGTCCAAATGGAGACATTCGCACGCCGCCTGCGCCAACTGTTCTTTTTCCATGGCGAGGGGCGCCTCATACAAATATTCCACATCCAGATTTTGCAGTACATGCTTGCTGGGCACATTGCAGAATAAGGCGATCTTGTCCTTGATGCCCTGGTTCAGGGGATGCTCGCTGCGGCAGACGATGATATCGGGCTGCAGTCCCATGCCCTGTAAATCTTTGACGCTTGCCTGGGTGGGTTTGGTCTTTAACTCCTCCGAGGCGTGGAGATAGGGGATGAGTGTCACATGGATCAGAATGGCGTTTTCATGCCCCACTTCATGTTGGAACTGACGAATGGACTCTAAGAAAGGCTGGCTTTCGATATCGCCCACGGTGCCGCCCACCTCGATGATGGCAATGCGCATGTCGGAATCGGTGAAGTTGCGGTAGAAGCGGCTTTTGATCTCATTGGTGATATGGGGGATGACCTGAACGGTGCCGCCGCCGTAATCTCCGCGTCTCTCTTTCTGGAGCACGGACCAGTAGACCTTTCCGGTGGTGACGTTGGAGTTTTTGTCCAGGCTCTCATCGATAAAACGCTCATAGTGCCCCAGATCCAGGTCGGTCTCCGCACCGTCGTCGGTGACGAAGACTTCGCCGTGCTGGATGGGATTCATGGTGCCGGGATCCATATTGATGTAGGGGTCAAATTTCTGCATGGTGACCTTGAAGCCCCTTGCTTTCAGCAATCTTCCCAGGGAAGCTGCCGTGATGCCTTTTCCCAGACCGGAGACCACGCCTCCTGTCACGAATACATATTTAACCATATTTTCCCTCATTTCTGCGCTGCGTTTTGCGCATGATGCAATGTCCGTGCCGCAGCGCAGACACAGACTTGTTTTCCTTATCTGCCAAGACCGTAAATACAAAAAAAGAGCGAGACTCACCCCTGCGGGGAGCGCCTTCGCTCTGATAAGCATTTTATTATTTTTTAATCTTACCACAGAATGGCGGAATGTCAAACAATTTATTTATGGTAAAGCTTCTGCGTCTGATATTCCGGTTCACAGGTAAGATTCACACCCAGTTTGCGGAATACATTTTTATCCACCTGTGACAGTATGACGCTGGAGTGGACTTCGGCATTTTTCAGATGCTGCAGCTGCTCCATGGCGAGCTTTGCCTTTTCGTCCGTGGCGGCGCAGATGGACAGTGCGATCAGAACCTCGTCCGTGTGCAGGCGGGGATTTTTGTTGCGCAGATGGCAGACTTTCAGATTTTGAATGGGTTCAATGATGGTGGGGGAGATGAGTTGTACCTCATCGTCAATGCCCGCCAGCGCCTTCAGTGCATTTAAAAGCAGCGCCGAGGACGCTCCCAGAAGCTCGCTGGTTTTGCCGGTGATGATCCGGCCGTCGGTCAGTTCCATTGCCGCGGCAGGTTCCCCGGTTGTGGCAGCTTTTACCTTTGCAGCACTTATGACAGGTCTGTCATCTGTGGTGATGGCGGCTTGTTTCATCAAAAGCTCTATCTTTAAAAGCTGCTCGTCATCTGCGGTTCCCTGGCGTTTCTGGCAGAGCGTGTTGTAGTATCTGCGGATGATCTCCTGTTTTGCCGCCAGCTGCACGGCTTCGTCGTCCACGATGCCGTAGCCCGCCATGTTGACACCCATGTCAGTAGGAGATTTGTAGGGGCATTCGCCCATGATTTTTTCAAACATCGCGCGCAGCACGGGAAAAACTTCCACGTCCCGGTTGTAATTGATGGTGGTCTCATTGTACGCTTCCAGATGGAAAGGGTCGATCATATTCACATCATTTAAGTCTGCCGTGGCAGCCTCATAGGCGAGGTTTACCGGGTGTTTGAGAGGAATGTTCCAGATGGGGAAAGTCTCATATTTGGCATAGCCTGCCGTAATGCCTCTTCTGTATTCATGATAGAGCTGGGAGAGGCAGGTAGCCATTTTACCGCTGCCCGGTCCGGGGGCGGTGATCACCACCAAAGACCGGGTGGTCTCTATGTATTCGTTCCTGCCGTATCCCTCGTCGCTGACGATCAGAGGGATATTGTAGGGGTAGCCTTCGATGGGATAGTGCCGGTATACCTTCATGCCCAAAGATTCCAGCTTTTTCTGGTAAGCGATGGCGCTGGGCTGTCCGGCGAACTGGGTCAGACAGACGCTTCCCACATATAGACCGTAACCGCGGAAAGCGTCGATCAGGCGCAGCACATCCAGATCGTAGGTGATCCCCAGATCGGAGCGAACTTTATTTTTTTCAATATCGGAGGCATTGATGACAATGACGATCTCCGCCTGGTCCTTGAGCTGCGCCAGCATATTGATCTTGCTGTCGGGCTTGAAACCGGGGAGAACGCGGGAAGCATGATAGTCGTCAAAAAGTTTTCCGCCAAACTCCAGATAGAGTTTTCCGCCAAAGGCGGAAATCCGCTCCCTGATCTTCTCAGACTGCATGCGTAGATATTTTTCGTTGTCAAATCCTGTCTTTCCCATGAATGACCTCCGTTTAAATACAAATAATACTTGTTTATCATACAAAAAAAATCGGTCAAAATCAATGGGTAATTGACGGAATAATTTACTGAAGATTTAATATTTCTTTTATTGATTTATGGCGTGAGTATCTTTATAATGGACATATCGGCGTATAGCCGGGAAATGGAGTAATTATGGATAATCGTCAGATGAATCAAAATAATAACAATATGAATCGGGGAGGGCAGCCGCCCAGAAGACCGGGCGTGGGCGTGATCATCTTAGCGATGATCAGCTCGCTTTTGATCGTGATGCTTCTGTCAGGGCTGCTTTTGGGCAGCGGCAGGCAGGACGAAGTAGAGTATACAAAGTTTTTGCAGGATTTGAAGGATGACAAAGTACAGTCGGTTTTGGTCAATTATGAGAAATCTTTGTTGAGTGTCACCCTAAAGTATGAGGACAACGGTAAAAATGAGTTGAAAGATCCCTTCACTGCCGCTCTTTTGGAACGGTACGGGGACCGGATCGTGCTGAGGGGCGAGACCTACACCACACGCATGATGGAGGATATGACCACATTGACCGCCCGCCTGGAGGATAAAGGAATCGAGGCGCAGCGCGTGGTATCGGACAGCCGCTGGATGGACATCCTGCTGACCATTGTGCTTCCGCTGGTCCTGATTTGGATCTTGATGGGATTTATGTTCCGCAGGATGGGTGGGTCAGGAGGACCTTTGGGTGTGGGAAAGTCCACTGCCAAGGTTTATGTTCAGAAGGAGACCGGTGTCACCTTTAAGGATGTGGCAGGGGAGGATGAGGCGAAGGAGTCTCTGGTGGAAGTCGTGGATTTCCTTCATGATCCGGGGAAATATACGAAGATCGGTGCGAAGCTGCCCAAGGGCGCGCTGCTGGTGGGACCTCCCGGAACGGGCAAGACTCTGTTGGCAAAAGCGGTTGCCGGAGAGGCGAAGGTGCCGTTCTTTTCCCTGACGGGTTCCGATTTTATTGAGATGTATGTGGGTGTCGGCGCAAGCCGTGTGAGGGATCTGTTTAAAGAGGCGACAAAAAACGCGCCCTGTATTGTTTTTATTGATGAGATCGATGCCATCGGGCGCAGCCGTGATAGCAAGTACGGCGGCAGCAATGAAGAACGGGAGCAGACATTGAATCAGCTCTTGTCGGAGATGGACGGTTTCGACAGTTCCAAAGGCATTCTGATCCTGGCTGCGACCAACCGTCCTGAGATTCTGGACAAGGCGCTTCTTCGCCCTGGGCGTTTTGACAGACGGATCATTGTGGATAAACCGGATCTGAAAGGTCGTGTGGAAATTTTAAAAGTTCATTCCAAAGACGTCAAGATGGACGAGAGCGTGAATCTTGAGGAGATCGCGCTGGCGACCAGCGGAGCGGTGGGTTCCGATCTTGCCAATATCATCAATGAGGCGGCGATTAACGCCGTCAAGGAGAAACGTGAGTTTGTCAATCAGCAGGATCTGTTTAGCGCGGTGGAAGTTGTGCTGGTGGGCAAGGAGAAAAAAGACCGTATCCTGAGTAAGGAAGAGCGTAAGATCGTGTCTTATCATGAGGTGGGGCATGCGCTGATCAGCGCTCTTCAGAAAAACTCCGAGCCTGTGCAGAAAATTACGATCGTCCCCCGCACCATGGGCGCACTGGGCTATGTCATGCAGGTGCCTGAGGAGGAAAAATATCTGAACACGGAGGCGGAACTGAAGGATCTGCTGGTGAGTCTTGTGGGAGGACGCGCTGCGGAGGAGATTGTGTTTGATACAGTGACTACCGGCGCGGCAAACGATATTGAGAGGGCAACCTCCATCGCCCGCAACATGGTTATCCGTTACGGTATGAGCAGGAGATTCGGGCTGGTCAGCTTAGCGACAGTGGAGAGTCAGTATCTGGAGGGTCGTGCTACGTTAAACTGCAGTGATGAGACGGCGGCAGAAATCGATGCGGAGGTTGTGGAAATCATTAAGGAAAGCTATAACCAGGCATTGGAAATGCTGCGGGAGAACCGGGATGTGATGGATAAACTGGCAGAATTTCTGATTGAGAAGGAGACCATCACCGGCAAAGAATTTATGAAGATTTTCCGGGAGGCAAAGGGATTGCCTGAGCCGGAGGAGAAGACGCCGGAGCGGAACGAACCGGAAAAGAAAGAGGCTGTTCCGGAACAGGAATCCCCTGTGGAAACACAAGTACAGGATTCCGGGGAAAAAGATTCCGGGGAAAAAGAGCCGGATTCCGGGGAAACTTTGCAGGATAAGACGGATGAGGATCCCCGGGGGCTTTTCTCCAACGGCAGACCGGACTGATATCCCGGACTGCCAACGGCGAGGAGATATCATTATGTTTGACTTTCAGGAAGAATTGAGGCGTCTCCCCAAGGAGCCCGGAGTTTATATCATGAGGGATAAAAACGACGGTATTCTGTATGTGGGAAAGGCGGTCAATCTGCATAATCGGGTGCGCTCCTATTTTCGGGAGAATATTGGAAGGGGTCCGGCTATTGACAGGATGGTATCTCTGATAGCGCGCTTTGAGTATATTGTGACGGACTCCGAGCTGGAGGCGCTGGTACTGGAGAATAATCTGATCAAGGAGCATTCTCCCAAGTACAATACGCTCCTGAAAGATGATAAGACGTATCCTTATATCAAGGTGTCTGTGGGGGAGGACTTTCCCCGTATTTCTTTTTCCCGTTCCATGAAAAAAGATAAATCCAAGTATTTCGGACCCTACACCAGCGCGGCAGCGGTAAAAGATACCATAGAGCTGTTAAATAAATTGTATCAGCTGCGCACCTGTAACCGGGTGCTGCCCAGAGATATCGGTCTGGAGCGCCCCTGCCTGAATTATCATATCAGGCAGTGTCTGGCTCCCTGTCAGGGTTATGTGGACAGAGAGCAGTACAGAAAGCAGGTGGAGGGCGCGTTGTCCTTTTTAAACGGTAATTACAGTCCCATTTTAAAAGATCTGGAGAATAAGATGAAATCCGCCGCAGAATCCATGGAGTTTGAGGAGGCGGCGCGATACAGGGATCTGTACAACAGTGTGAGATCAGTAGCCCAAAAGCAGAAGATCACGGACAGTGCAGGGGAGGATAAGGATGTCATCGCCCTCTATCAGGATGAGAGAGAGGCGGTAGTCCAGGTGTTTTTTGTGCGGGACGGAAAGATGATCGGCAGAGAACACTACTATATGACAAATGTGTCGGAAAATGACGGGGCGGGTATCCTGCAGGAGTTTGTGAAGCAGTTCTACGCGGGAACGCCGTTTATCCCCCGGGAGCTGATGCTTCAATACGAGATTGAAGATCTTCCGCTCATTGAAAAGTGGCTTTCGGAGCGCAGGGGCAGCCGCGTCTATCTGAGAGTGCCCAAGATTGGCAGCAAGGAAAAGCTGGTGGAGCTGGCGGCACAGAATGCCAAACTGATCCTGTCCCAGGACAGAGAGAGGCTCAAGAGGGAAGAGGGGCGCACGATAGGTGCGGTGAAGGAGATTGCGGAGATTTTGGGGCTTGCGCATGTTGAGCGAATGGAGGCCTTCGATATATCCAACACCAACGGTTTTGAAAACGTCGGCTCCATGGTAGTCTATGAAAAGGGGAGACCAAAACGCAGCGATTATCGGAAATTCCGTATCAGAAGCGTGACGGGGCCGGATGACTATGCCTGCATGAAAGAGGTGCTGACCCGCCGGTTTGTCCACGGTATGGAGGAGAGCAGACAGCTTCGGGAGAAGGAGCTGGATAAAGAATTTGGCAGTTTTACCCGGTTTCCGGATCTGCTTTTGATGGACGGAGGCAAAGGGCAGGTGAACATCGCTTTGGAAGTATTGGAGGAGCTTCGGATCTCTATTCCGGTCTGCGGTATGGTCAAGGACGACAATCATCGCACCCGGGGGCTTTATTATAATAATGTAGAACTTCCCATCGACACACATTCGGAAGGGTTTAAACTGATCACCCGTATTCAGGACGAGGCGCACCGGTTTGCGATAGAATATCACCGTTCCCTGCGCAGTAAAGCGCAGGTGAGATCCCTGCTGGACGAAATTCCCGGAGTGGGGGAGACAAGGAGAAAGGCATTGATGCGGCATTTTAAGTCCTTGGAGGAAATTGGCAATGCGTCCAGGGAGGAGCTTCTTAAGCTGCCCGAATTAAATGAGCGGACGGTCGATGAAATCCTGAAATTCTTTCGGGAACGGCGGGAGGGGAAAGCCCTGGAGGATATGCCTTTTATTGACAAAGGGCTGCCGGAATGATAGACTTTTAAAAATAACAAAGGTGCAGATGACGCAGAATGGAGAGGGTATGGCGAGTGTAAGTCTTAACAGTGTGATCGAGAAGATGAATCTGAAAAATCTGACTCCGGAGATTGATCTGAAAAAAAAGCGTATTACGCTGGCGGAGGTCAATCGTCCGGCCTTGCCGCTTGCGGGATATTTTGAGAACTTTGCCGCTTCCAGGATGCAGATCATCGGTTTTGTGGAGACTGCATATATGGAAGGGCTCACGGTGGAGCAGAAGCATGATATTTATGAAAAGCTCCTCTCCTATGAGATTCCCTGTATTGTGTTCTGCCGCGAGATACAACCCGATGAAATTTTTTTGGAGACAGCCATACGGAATCAGGTTCCCATTCTCATGACCAGTAAATCCACCTCCTCCTTTATGGCTGAGATCATCCGATGGCTCAGCGTAAAGCTTGCCCCCTGTATTTCCGTTCATGGCGTCCTGATGGATATCTATGGAATCGGGGTGCTGATCACGGGGGAGAGCGGTATCGGTAAGTCCGAGGCGGCTTTGGAGTTGATCAAGAGAGGGCACCGTCTGGTGACGGACGATGTGGTGGAGCTCCGGAAGGTCAGCGATGATACCCTGGTGGGTTCCGCGCCGGATATCACCAAGCATTTTATCGAGCTGCGGGGTATCGGTATCGTGGATGTGAAGGCACTGTTCGGTGCGGCTGCCGTGATGGATACCCAGCAGGTAAATATGGTCATCCGGCTGGAGGACTGGGATAAGGACAAAGAATATGACAGGCTGGGGCTGGAGGAGAATTATACGGAGTATCTGGGAAACAAAGTAGTATGCCATACACTTCCCATACGTCCCGGGCGGAATCTTGCGATCATATGCGAGTCGGCAGCGGCTAATCACCGGCAGAAACAGATGGGGTACAATGCCGCTAAGGAGCTTTACGCGAGAGTGCAGAATTCTTTGGCAAAGAGAAGGGAAGAGGACGAGGAAGATGAGTAAATATGCTTTTGGAGTGGATATCGGCGGAACTACTGTCAAGATGGGGCTTTTTGACCGGGACGGCTGTGTGCTGGACAAATGGGAGATCCCTACCGTGAAGGACAATGACGGTGCGGCGATCCTGCCGGATATTGCGGAGAGTATCCGTGCCAAGATGAAAGAGAAGGGGATCTCAGAGGGGGACATTGCGGGGATCGGAGTGGGAGCCCCGGGGGCTGTGGACGACAAGGGTACGCTGGTAGGCGGCGCAGTGAATCTGGGCTGGGGCGTATTCAATATTCCCAAAGTGTTAAACGCCTATCTGGATGTACCCGTGAAAGCGACCAACGATGCCAACGCGGCGGCTTTCGGCGAAATGTGGCAGGGCGGCGGAAAGGGTTATGATAATATGGTCGCCGTGACGCTGGGGACCGGAGTGGGCGGCGGAATCATTGTGGACGGTCAGATCGTTGCCGGCGCGGCAGGCGCGGGCGGAGAGATCGGACATATTCATATAGAAGACAACGAAACGGAGCCCTGCGGCTGTAAGAACAAAGGCTGTCTGGAGCAGTATGCCTCGGCAACGGGAATTGTGCGTCTGGCGAAGCGCAGACTGGCGAAGGATGACAGTGCAAGCCTGCTGCGGGATGAAACCATCACTGCGAAGGCGGTGTTTGATGCGGTTAAGGCAGGCGATGGGGTGGCGATAGAGATTGCGGAGCAGTTCGGGGAGTATCTGGGAAAGGGGCTTGCCGCGGTGGCGGCAGTGGTAAATCCGGAGGTGTTTGTCATTGGCGGCGGCGTGTCCAAAGCGGGAGAGATTCTTCTCACCTATATAGAGCCTTCCTTTCAGAAATATGTGTTCAGCGCGTGCAGAAATGTGAAGTTTGCTCTGGCGACTTTGGGAAATGATGCCGGCATTTACGGTGCGGCAGGGTTAATACTGCGGGAAGATGTATAATATGATTAAGAGAGTATCTGAGAGAGGCAGTATTTTATGTTGAGCAGTGCGATATTGGAGACCCTTAGAATTTATGTTCCGGAGGATGCCATTCATCTGCAGGAACCTATGGCGGCACATACTACTTTTCGGGTGGGCGGCCCGGCGGATTGTCTCATAGAGATGGAAAATGCGGATCAGCTTCAAAAAGTACAGCGCTATCTGTATCAGATCGAATATCCTTTTACCGTTGTAGGGAACGGCAGTAATCTGCTGGTCAGCGACAAAGGTTATCAGGGGATCGTGCTGCAGATCGGCAGCAGGATGAATCATATTTCTGTAGAGGGGAATGTGATCGTGGCACAGGCGGGAGCCACCATGGCGCAGGTTGCCGCGGCGGCGTGGAAACATTCCCTGACCGGTCTGGAATTTGCCTCCGGGATTCCCGGAACCGTGGGCGGCGGCGTGGTGATGAACGCGGGAGCCTATGGCGGAGAGCTGGCGCAGGTGGTGACGCATGTTCAGGTTCTCAACAGGGACAGTGAATTCTGGAATTTGGATAACGACACCATGGAATTTGGTTATCGTAAGAGTACGATCCGCAGACAGCCCTTTATCGTGACGGAAGTTACTTTTGAACTGACGCCCGGAGATCCTCAGGCGATCAGGGGTAAGATGGAGGAACTGGCAGTTAAGAGGCGGGAAAAACAGCCGCTGGAATTTCCCAGCGCAGGCAGCACCTTCAAACGCCCCGAAGGATATTTCGCGGGAGAACTCATCATGAATGCGGGAATGCGCGGTTTTCAGGTGGGCGGCGCCAGGGTATCGGATAAGCATTGCGGCTTTGTCGTCAATATGGGAAATGCCACGGCTGCGGATATAATAGACGTGATATGGGAGATAGAAGAAAGGGTCAAAGAGCGTTTTGGAGTGAAACTGGAGCCGGAGGTAGTTTTTTTAGGAGAGTTTTGAAAATTTTTCAGGACAGGAAATCGAGGCGTGTATGAGATTTGTGGTTGTGACCGGAATGAGCGGAGGCGGAAAGAGTACCGCTCTGAAAATGTTGGAGGATGTGGGATTTTATTGTGTGGACAATCTTCCGGCTTCTTTAATTGATAAGTTTGTGGAGCTGATCACTGTTCCGAACGGGGAAATAACCAAGGTTGCCCTGGGACTTGACGTGCGGGCGGACCAGTCCTTTAAGAAGACTACGGAGGCACTCAGAAATCTCAAGGCAAAGGGGTATCAGTTTGAGATCCTTTTTATGGAGGCGTCGGAGCCGGTACTGATCAAGCGCTATAAGGAGACCCGCCGCATACATCCTCTTGCCGTGGACGGCAGAGTGGAGGACGGTGTGCGCAAGGAGCAGAAGGTTTTGCAGGATACGAGAAAGATGGCAGATTATGTCATTGACACCTCCAATCTGCTCACCAGGGAATTAAAAGCGGAACTTGACCGCATTTTTGTGCAGAATGAAGAGTACAATAGTCTCATGGTGACGATCATGTCATTTGGATTTAAGCATGGGATACCGTCAGATGCGGATCTGGTGTTCGATGTCAGATTTCTGCCCAATCCCTTCTATATCGACGAGCTGAAACATAAGACGGGCAATGACAAGGAAGTGCAGGATTATGTAATGGGGTTTGAAGAAGCGGAGAGTTTTTTGCAGAAGCTTATCGATATGTTATTGTTTCTGATCCCCAATTATATCAAAGAGGGAAAATACCGGCTGGTCATTGCCATCGGCTGTACCGGAGGAAAGCACAGAAGTGTGACGCTGGCGAATGAACTCTACAACCGTATGAAGGATATGGGACATTACGGGATCAAACTCTACCACAGGGATATGGCGGAATCAAGCCTGCAGGATCTGCAGAGATAAAAGAGGGTGTGGTATGTCGTTTTCACAGGATGTCAAGGAGGAATTAGCCCGTCATATGAGCCCTGCCCGGCATTGCCAGCTGGCGGAGCTGGCAGCCATGATGCACTTCTGCGGTCAGTATGGCAGGGACAGGGAAGGCCGGTATACCATTGGTTTTCAGACAGAAAATGAGGTTGTTTCCAGAAAAGGCTTTACATTATTGAAAAAAACGTATAATATAAATACTAGTGTCGGGGTCGGGGAGGGACAGATGCAGGATCTTCTGTCCGGAATCGGAGATATCAATGCGCCCGTAAACCCGATTCTCATCAAAAATTCCTGTTGCCAGAGGGCATTTCTCAGAGGGGCGTTTTTGAGCGTAGGTTCCATCAGTAATCCTGCCAAAGGGTATCATTTGGAATTTGTGTGCGCCGACAGCAGGAAAGCCGAACAGCTGCAGAATGTGTTGCATGATTTCGACATCGATGGAAAGATCGTCATGCGAAAGAAATATCATGTGGTGTATCTTAAAGAGGGCGAAAGCATTGTCGAGCTGTTAAATGTCTGCGAGGCACATATTGCCCTGATGGAGTTTGAGAATCTCCGTATTGTCAAAGAGGTGCGCAATTCTGTCAACAGACGTGTCAACTGTGAGGCGGCAAACATCACCAAGACGGTAAATGCTGCCGCAAAACAGATAGAAGATATAGAGTATATACGGGAGCACGGGGGGTTTGAACACCTGCCGGCTCATTTAAGGGATATGGCGGAGATCAGGCTGGAGTATCCGGACGCAACGCTGAAAGAGCTGGGTGAATATCTGGATCCTCCGGTGGGAAAATCCGGGGTGAACCACCGGCTGCGTAAACTTAGCGAATTTGCCGAAAAGCTGAGAATATAGAGTGAGGAGGAAAACGATGAAAACAAAGACAGTCCAGATTAAGTTGGAAAGCGGTCTCGAGGCAAGACCCGTGGCACTTTTGGTACAGGTGGCAAGCAAGTACGAAAGTAAGATCTATGTGAGTGCCCAGGGAAAAACGGTCAATGCCAAGAGCATCATGGGAATGATGACGCTGGGGCTTAACAATGGAGAAGAATTGGTGGTGACCGCAGAGGGCGAGGACGAAGAGCAGGCTGTGGACAATATCGAAAACTTTTTGAGCGGCAACTAGGTCGATAAACATAATGGGAAACCGGAGAGCGGGCGGGGCAGTTTTGACCCGCTCTTTTTGCAACACGAAAGCTCTTGTGATATTACATGGCGCCTTTGGGGCAGATAAGGGGTAGAAACATGGGTATTCCTCTCAAAAAAAAGATGTTGTTTGTGTATAATCCGAAATCGGGAAAGGCAAAAATAAAGAGTAAACTTGCGGATATTCTGGATGTATTTACCGCCGGGGGATATGAGGTGACGGTCTGCCCCACGCAAAAGAGCGGAGATGCGGTGGATCTTGTCGTGTACAGGAAGCCGATCTATGATCTGGTGGTTTGCAGCGGCGGTGACGGCACGCTGGACGAGGTAGTGACCGGTATGATGCGGAGCAGTTTCCTCACACCCATCGGCTATATCCCCGCGGGCAGCACCAATGATTTTGGAGGCAGCCTGAATCTGCCTAAGAATATGGTGGAAGCTGCCAGGCTGGTTGTAGAAGGCAGGAATTTTTCCTGTGATGTGGGATCGTTTAACAAGGATGTGTTCGTATATATAGCGGCATTCGGTATTTTTACGGATGTTTCCTACGAGACAGACCAGGAGATCAAGAATGTGCTTGGGCATATGGCGTATGTGCTGGAGGGAATGAAACGGCTTCCCACCGTGCGCTCGCAGCATATGAAGGTATGTTATGAGGATCAGGTCATCGAGGACGATTTTATTTTTGGCATGGTTACAAATTCCGTGTCCGTAGGAGGGTTTAAAAACATCACCGGCAAAAATGTCAGGCTGGATGACGGTGTATTTGAGGTGACGCTCATCAAGGCGCCCAAAAATCCGATGGAGTTGAACCAGATCATGCTTTCCCTTTTAAACAGGGATATCGATACCAGCCTGATGTACTGTTTCCGCACGGCTTCCCTGCGCCTGATATCTGATGAGGAGGTGGCGTGGACATTGGACGGGGAGAACGGCGGCTGCCACCGGGATGTTTATATAGAAAACCGTCACCGGGCAGTACAGCTGCGGGTGGCAGATTAAGCTTTTCATTTTGGTCAGGTTGTGCTATACTGTTTCCAAAGAATGGTATACTCTTTAAAGAGTAACAAAACAATAAACGGAGGTAAGAAAAATGTTAGTTTCCGCAACAGAAATGCTGAAAAAAGCAAAGGCAGGGCATTATGCCGTAGGTCAGTTCAACATCAACAATCTGGAGTGGACCAAATCCATCCTGCTCACGGCAAAAGAGTGCAGATCTCCTGTGATCCTGGGTGTATCCGAGGGTGCCGGCAAGTATATGGGAGGCTATCACGCAGTGGTAGGTATGGTCAACGGTCTGTTGAAGGATCTGGACATCGATGTACCCGTTGCCCTGCATCTGGACCATGGCACGTTTGAGGGATGTTACAAATGTATCGAGGCAGGTTTCTCCTCCATCATGTTTGACGGCTCTCATTATCCCATCGACGAGAATGTACAGAAGACTACGGAACTGGTGAAGGCTGCCCATGGCAAGGGAATGTCCATCGAGGCAGAGGTCGGCGCCATCGGCGGTGAGGAAGACGGCGTTGTAGGTATGGGCGAGTGCGCCGATCCTCAGGAGTGCAAGGCGATCGCGGATCTGGGCGTGGACTTCCTGGCAGCAGGCATCGGCAACATCCATGGCAAATATCCCGCAAACTGGAAGGGGCTGAGCTTTGAGACATTGGATGCCGTTCAGCAGCTCACGGGCGAGCTTCCTCTGGTGCTTCACGGAGGTACCGGTATTCCCGCAGACATGATCAAGAAGGCGATCAGTCTGGGTGTGGCAAAGATCAATGTAAACACCGAGTGCCAGCTTGCATTTGCCGATGCAACCCGTAAGTATATCGAGGCAGGGAAGGACTTGGAAGGAAAGGGATTTGATCCCCGCAAGCTTCTCGCTCCCGGCGCCGAGGCGATCAAGGCTACCGTGAAGGAAAAAATGGAACTGTTCGGTTCCGTTGGCAAGGCAGACTAAGCCGAAAAAAGAAGATCCAAAACACAAGAGGGCATCCCTCAAGTCATTTCAAATGACTTTTGGGATGCCCTCTTTTTATCCTTCATCCGCCCGTCAACCGGGCGCGGTCTTCATACTGGCGATCAGTAAAAATACCAGCCCCGCATCAAGAAGGAAACCGACGGAGGCGGTGAGATTGTTGACGATCGCCAGTTTGGCGAGATAGGAAGCGCCGTTTATATGTGCGGAAATCATCGTGTTTCCGGTGGTGATAATGAAAGAGAGCAGGCTCTTGGAGATCAGTACCGCGGAGCAGTACACAGCGGTCGCAATGGTCAGCCCCCTGCTGTTGTTGTGACTGCCGGCAAGACTGACGGCAGCCAGCACCGCGCAGGGAATGCCTGCGACAAGCAGCAGGATCATCGTGTTGACGGGAAAGACGGTCCCGGAGCCGGCGAATGTGTCCGGTGTGCCGCTAAAGAAAGAAACCAGCGTATTCTGAAATACCAATATCCCGCCCACGGCCAGCAGATACAGAAGGGACGCGGCCAGGGAGAGCACATTAAAGATCCGTTTCATACTTTTTCCCTCCTCAGGCGATGTCTTCGCCGCTCACCGTTTCCTTACCGGCTTTGACACGGGCTACAAAATCTTTGGTCATCTGAACCACCTGACCGGACAGCAATGTCACGGCAATCAGGTTGGGCAGAGCCATAAATCCGTTAAAGGTGTCTGAGATGTCCACCACAAGCTGCAGGCTCGCGTTGCAGCCCAGGAAGATCACCAGAATAAATAGGATCTTGTAGACAGGCACAGCTTTCAGACCAAAGAGATATTCAATAGCCCGCTCGCCATAGTAGGACCAGCCTAAGATGGTGGAGAAGGCAAACAGCATCACGGCGATGGAGATGAATTTGCTGCCCAGCGTGCCGAAGACGGACTCAAATGCCGCACTGGTCAGAGCCACGCCGGAGAGCAGCCCCGCATCCTCTAAGGCGGTGTTGTTTATCGCGCATGCCTCATAAGCGGAAAAATCATATACGCCGGAGCAAAGGATGGACAGCGCAGTCATGGTGCAGACGATGATGGTGTCCGCAAATACCTCGAAAATACCCCACATACCCTGTACTACGGGTTCTTTCACATCGGATGCGGAGTGAACCATAACGGAGGAACCCAGCCCCGCTTCGTTGGAGAAAACGCCTCTGGAGATACCGCGTTTCATGGCTACCATGATGGTAAAACCGGCAACACCGCCTCCCATGGAGGAGAAATTGAAAGCGTTCTTAAAGATCATGCCGAAGGCAGCGGGTATGTTTGTAAAATTAAGGAAGATGACAGCCAGCGCGCCGGCAATATAGGTGATCGCCATAAAGGGTACGATCTTCTCGGTCACGGAGGCGATCCTCTTGATGCCCCCCACGATGACCAGCCCGACCAGCAGCATGATCACCAGTGCTGTCGCCCAGCTGGGAATGCCGAAGGAGCTCTTGAGACCGTTGGCGATCTCATTCCCCTGGGACATATTGCCGATGCCGAAGGAAGCCAGAATACAGAAGACGGAGAAGATAACGGCGAGCCACTTCCAGCCCAGCCCCTTCTCTATGTAGATCATGGCTCCTCCCACCCAGTTGCCCTTCGCGTTCTTATAGCGGTATTTGATGCCCAGTGTGTTCTCGGCGTAATTGGTCATCATTCCTAAGAACGCGGACAGCCACATCCAGAAGATGGCGCCGGGACCGCCCAGCGCGAGCGCCACAGCCACACCGGAGATATTGCCTACGCCGATGGTTGCGGCGAGGGCGGTACAGAGGGACTGAAACTGGGAGATGGAGTGTTTGTCGTCCGTGCGCAGCACTTTATTTCCTTTTTTAAAGATAGAGAAAAAGGTGACATCCAGCCAGTCCTTAATGTGTGTGATCTGAAAGACTTTGGTTCTCACGGTAAACATGAAACCTACCAGCAGGAAAAATACCAGCATGATGGGACCCCAGATAAAGTTGTTCAGGACGCCGTTTACCTTTGTGATTGCCTGTACAATTTGTTCCATGATCGTTCTCCTTTTCTTTATGGATTAAAAAGAAAAGACATAATGAGCACAGCATCATTACATCTTTGTAATAAACAAATCATAATATAAAACCTGTGATGTGTCAATAAAAATCAGATGTTTCGTATTTTGGCAAGTACCCTTCCGAACTTGATCCACTTGTCCACTTCCTTGTGATCCTGGGTATCGATGATAAAAGGAGAACCATAACCCACGATAGGTTCCAGTACGGTAGGGTTGGTCTGATGATATTTGCGGAGATAAGCGCGTCCGTTTTCCTTGTTGATAAAGATTCCGGTGTCGCCGTCTCTCGGTGCGGTGTGGGAGACCAAAAGAATGTCGCCCATATGATAGGCAGGAGTCAGGTGATTACTGGTGACCTTGACCCCACAGTGCAATTCGCTTCCAAACCATTTGCGGTAGGAGGCAATATTAAGTTTTTCCACATTGGCGGAATCCAGGATCATGCCGTCTTTCTCGTCTCCGGTGGGGATCAGGATGCTTACATAATCCTCAATATCACCCTCTGTTTTGTTTTGAAACTGTATCTCAAAATCAACGATACCGGATATAAAACGCAGCTGGGAGGCAGTCAGGGAACGGAGCCTGCTCACAATGTCAACATGAGGGTCCGATTCGTCTCCACACAGCTCATAGAACCACTTGCCGGTGAGACAGCAGACCCGGTATGCCATGTATATGTCAATTTTGGAGGTTTCCCCGGCGATCAGTTTTTTATAGCCGGATAAGGACATTTCCATTTTTTGTGCCATCTGTGCCTGGGTGAACCCCAGAGAGGTGCGTTCCTTCTCCAAACTTTGAATAAAGTTATTGATGATTTCTAGTCTGGTCATGATCATAATATGTTACCCGCCTGTTTCGAGAATTTTATCTTTTGTGTAGTGTAAAAAAGTTAAAACTAAATATATCATTGCCGATTATTATATTAGACAACTGAGTATTTGGCAAGAGCTTTATTGAAAAAAGGAAAAATTTCCCCGAAAAGGGAGGATGCCAAGGAACAAAAGTTCCTTGGCATTTATTATGAAAAAGTTTTTGTAAACATGTATCTGCTGATATCTGTTTTCTATGTTCTTAGTATATGATACAGAAATGTATAAAACATGATTGGAAATTAAAAATAATTTAACTAAATTGTAAACAAAATATGAACAGAGGCTTATCTGTCTAATTTTTCCGGCTCAGGATATTCCTCTCCGAAAGTATCTGCCGTGACAAGTTTCATGACCTGTGGAGTCTTAGGTCTGTCAGAGTAATCTGTGGGAGTTTCGGCGATTTTGTTTACGATCTCCATGCCTTCGATCACCTTGCCAAATGCCGCATAAGCGCCGTCCAGGTGAGGGCTGGTCTTGTGCATGATGAAGAACTGGCTGCCTGCCGAGTCAGGGTTCATGGCGCGCGCCATGGAAAGTACGCCTTCCGTGTGCTTTAAGTCATTTGCAAAACCGTTCTGGGAAAATTCTCCCTTGATGGAATAACCCGGACCACCCATGCCGTTGCCGTCGGGGCACCCGCCCTGGATCATAAAACCCCGGATGACGCGGTGAAAGATGAGCCCGTTATAGAATCCTTTGTTGACCAGGCTGATAAAATTGTTGACAGTGTTGGGGGCGATCTCCGGATAGAGCTCTGCTTTGATCACGCCGCCGTCTTTCATGGTGATTGTTACAATTGGATTTTGTACCATAAGATATTCCTCTCTTTTTAAAAATATAGTATACTTGATTTGGTATATATTTTACCCTACTTGTACCGGGACGTAAAGAGGAGAAAGAAGTGTTTTACTTAAATTACATTATATATATAGGAAAAGATTTTGTTGCCAGGCGATCTGTGGGAGCGGAATGTCCCTCAGAGAAATGCTCCGTCGCTGTCATGACCGGAAATGATACGGCAGAAGACCGCGCAGAGGAGGGTACCCTCTACATAACGGACTGCAGTGAAAAAGCCCGGGAACTTTCCGATCGGGGAAGTGCGGTGCTTGGCTGGATCTATGAGGGAAACCGCGGTGAGGACTTTGGTTTTTGTAAATACCTCTATGAGGGAGAGACAGGGCTGACACAGAGCAGGATTCTAAACGGGATGCAGGAGCCGGACATCGATTATCTGGAGCGGATCTTCAGACGTTACAAAGGGCTTCCCTGGGATATCCTGGAGACGGAGCGGTGTGTGATCAGAGAGACTACCATAGAAGATGTGGAAGATTTTTACCGGATTTACAGCGAACCGTCCATCACAAAATATATGGAGTCGCTCTATGAGGATGCTGAGGAGGAGAAGGCGTATGCGAGGGACTACATCAACCAGGTCTATGCGTTTTACCATTTTGGCATGTGGACAGTGGTGGAGAAGAAATCCAAGAAAGTGATCGGACGTGCGGGCATATGCTATAGGGAAGGATGTGAGCTGCCGGAGCTGGGGTTTGTCATCGCTGTGGACAGGCAGGGACAGGGACTTGCCACAGAGGTGTGCAGCGAGATTTTGAGATACGGTTATGAGGAGCTTTCCTTCGACAGGATTCTTGCCTTTGTCCGGCCGGGCAATATAGCTTCTCAGAGGGTTTGTGAAAAACTGGGTATGGAGAGATTGGAAAAACTTGTACTGCAGGGGCAGGAGCATGTGGCATATTTATGGAGAGCGGAAGGAAAAATAAAAAAATAGAATTATGTGTTGACATCTGTTTTGAATGGTGCTATACTCCACTATAACAAGCAAGGGTGCTTTGGGAGATTCCTAAGGCACCTTTTTTATGTGTTTCTGTGTGTGGACAGCGCGCAGATTCCTATCAGGCGATGCAAAGGGGCATGAGTGGAGATACCCTGGGCATCGCTAATTTTATTTGAGGAGGAAAAAGTTATGGAAGAAGTAATGAGTGCTGTCAACGCCGAAGTGTATGGCGTCTGGTTCCTCATCGGTGCCGCGCTTGTGTTCTGGATGCAGGCAGGGTTTGCGATGGTGGAGACTGGTTTTACCAGGGCGAAGAACTCCGGCAACATTCTGATGAAGAATCTGATGGACTTCTGTATCGGTACGGTGATGTTCATTCTCATCGGGTTCGGGTTGTTTCTGGGTGAGGATGTGGCAGGGCTGATCGGTAAACCCGGCTTTGACATCTTCACGGCCTATGAGAGCTTTGACTGGTCCAACTTCGTGTTCAATCTGGTGTTCTGTGCGACCACTGCGACCATCGTGTCCGGGGCAATGGCGGAGAGAACCAAGTTTCTGTCCTACTGTGTGTATTCCGCAGTGATCTCCGCCCTGATCTATCCCATTGAGGCGCACTGGGTATGGGGCGGCGGCTGGCTGGCGCAGATGGGCTTCCACGATTTTGCGGGTTCCACCTGTATTCATATGGTGGGCGGTATCTGTGCACTGATCGGCGCGAAGATGGTTGGTCCCCGTATCGGCAAGTTCGTAAAGGATAAGGACGGTAAAGTGACCAAGATCAACGCTTTTCCCGGTCATAACCTTCCCATTGGCGCGCTGGGCGTGTTCATTCTGTGGCTGGGCTGGTACGGTTTCAACGGTGCGGCGGCAACCAGTATCCCGGAGCTGGGATCCATTTTCCTGACGACCACCATCGCTCCCTCGGTGGCCACGGTGGTATGTATGGTATTTACCTGGGTGAAGTACGGCAAGCCTGATGTTTCCATGTGTCTGAACGCATCTTTAGCAGGTCTGGTGGCGATCACCGCTCCCTGCGATGTGACGGATGCCTTCGGAGCCATCGTGATCGGCGCGGTGGCCGGAGTACTGGTGGTATTCGGCGTATGGCTTTTGGATTATAAATTACATATTGATGACCCTGTGGGCGCCGTGGCAGTTCACTGCCTGAACGGTATCTGGGGTACCATCGCGACGGGGCTGTTCGCAACTCCCTCCGCGCCCGCTTTTGAGAGAGCCGTTTCCGGCGGCGCAAATCAGATCGCCGGGGCAGGATTGTTTTACGGCGGCGGATTCCAGCAGCTGGGGATCCAGCTTCTGGGTATGGTCTGCGTGATCGCCTACACGGCGGTAGCCATCACCGTCACCTTTTTGATCATCAAGGCGATCTTTGGTCTTCGTGTATCGGAGGAGGAGGAGATCGTGGGTCTGGACGCTATGGAGCATGGTCTGCCTTCCGCTTATGCGGGCTTCAGTCTGATGGATATCTCCAACACCATGACCATGGATGCAAACGAAAATACGGATCTGGGTGTCTCCGAGTACGCGGATGCCTCCGAGTTCCAGAAGAATGCGGCCGTGCAGGTGGCTGCGGCTCCCGTCGCTTCCGCAAGCGGCATTTACAAGGTGGTCATCATCACCAAGCTGTCCAGGTATGAGAAGCTCCGTAAGGCTCTGAACGATCTGGGCGTGACCGGTATGACCATGACTCAGGTGATGGGCTGCGGCATCCAGAAGGGCGCCGGAGAGAAGTACCGCGGCGTGGAGATGGATGCGACCCTGCTTCCTAAAGTGAAAATAGAAGTGGTTGTCAGCAAGATCCCTGTGCCGGATGTCATTGAGACGGTGAAGAAGACTCTTTATACCGGTCATATCGGCGACGGTAAGATTTTTGTATACAATGTGGACCAGGTTGTCAAGGTCCGCACCGGCGAAGAAGGCTTTGCCGCTCTGCAGGATGTGGAGTAAGCCGGAATCTGACTGCGCGTTTATCTAACCCTTATTTGATATATTGCCTCCTGCGTGCTGCGACTCACGCAGGAACACGGCAGCCCCGGGTGCTTCCACCACCCGGGGTTTTTCCTTTTTTAACACAGCAGCCCGGAAGGAGTTTGATGGGAACTATCCGAACGGAACCGTCCCGAAGGGACGACACCCTTGTACGGACAATTGTATTGTGCTAAAATAAAGCAGAAATGGATAAAAACACTGCTCACATAAAGAAATTGAATCGTGGATCGGGCGGACAAAATACGGGACAGTGTTCTCTGCGGAGAGGGAGATGGCCGGAGCGGCTGGAAATCATCCGCAGTCTGGCGACAGAGCTGTACTTTCTTCTGATACTATCCGTATTTCCTCTGTATCTGGAACATTTTTATTGGGATATAGGGGCGGCGAAATGGAAGTATTATCTGTATGTAACACTGCCCTATCTGGCGGTGATGTTTTTCTGCCGGCTCTCTGCTTTGCCGTATGCGGTCAAAAAGCTGTCGGCATATTGGAAACAGCGTGGAAGCGTACGGCCCGGAAGCGTACGACCCAAAAGAGGGACGCTCTGCGATGGGTTCGTGTCTGCCTATGGGATTTGTGTGCTGTTTACCTTTGGGCTGCAGGGCTTTCGCAAAGAAGCCTGGACAGGTGCGGACGGCTGGTATATGGGTGCGGCCGCGCAGCTTTTGTTTGTGCTGACCTATTTTGCAGTCTCCCGCAGCCCGATTTCCTGCCGGCTGCTTTTGCTGGGTAATACGCTGGGATCCGGTGTCTGTTTTCTGATCGGAATATTACAGCGTCTTGGATGGGACATACTGGGGTTGTACTCCGGAATGGAGACCGGGCTTTTGTCGGATTATCTGTCCACCGTCGGAAACCGCACATGGATGTCGGGATATGCCAGTGCGGTCTTTCCCCTGGGAGTATCTCTTTTCTGGCAGAGCGGGTGGAGAGAAGACGCAACAAACCTCCGCGGTGCAAAAGGCGGGCGGCGGGTTCTCTGGGGGCTGTACTCGTCGCTGGCATTTATGGGGCTGGCGGCATCCTACAGTGACAGTTCCTACATAGCGCTGGGATTGGTATTCTTTCTTCTGGGGGTATTCAGTCTGGGGGATGGGAGAAAACTGTTGTCATTCTGTCAGACCCTGCTGGTCTGGTTTGGTTCCGCGTTGTTCATGTGTGGTCTGAGGGCTTTGTGCGGCGGCAGGGCAAGGGATGCCAGAGGGCTGACCTGTTATGTGTATGAATGGAAGTGGATGCTGGGAGGGCTGGCGCTCTGCGCGGTGATGACGGTTTTCGTGTGGCTGTGTTTCGGGCAAAAACAGCCTTCCGGGGCAGGAACATGCCGCAGACTGCGGACATGCGGTCTTATCGGGGGTGGAATGGTTTGCGTTCTGATCGTGGGATTTGTGGTGTTAAATTCTGCCGGTGTGCTGGAGGAGCTGTTTCATGTCACGATACACAACAGGTATTTTTACTTTGATGACGCGTGGGGCGACGGTCGGGGCAGCACTTGGAAACTGACTTTGCATATGTTTAAGAACCTGCCTTTTACGCAAAAACTGTTTGGTGTTGGTGCGGATTGTTTTGCGGATTATAGTTACAATATTCCCCAATATGCTGCACAGCTTGTGTCCGTCTGGGGGGGACTGCGGCTGACCAATGCCCACAATGAATGGCTGAATATGTTATTCTGTCAGGGAATCATCGGGGGATCTGTCTATCTGGGCATTTTTGTGAGCACAGTGTGGACAGGGATAAAAAAGATGGATGAGGGGGCGGTAATTCTGCCTGGGCTTGGTCTGTGCGCAGCCGCATATATGGCACATGATTTTTTCTGTTATCAGCAGATCTGCGCGGCGGCTCCAATGTTTGTTCTTTTGGGCGCATTTGGCAGTCTGCTGCGGGGACAGGAAGAAAATTTGTCTGACGGAGAGGAGACGGATTATGGAAAAGAGAATATTGGAGTACCGCAGATATATGGATGAGATGCTCCTGCGAAAGGATGCGGACTGGGAGAGGCTGAAGGCGGAGCATCTGACACAGATCGCTTTTTTTCAGCACGAGAGGCTGATCCATCTGATCGTGACCGTGATCTTTGCGGTGTTGACTATGATGTCGATCTGTATGGCATTCGCGCTCATGGCGCTCGGTCTGCAGGGCGGGATCGGGTGGCTCGGGGTAACGGCGGTATTGATGGTACTGCTGATCCCTTATGTGCGCCATTACTATATTTTGGAAAATGAAGTGCAGAAAATGTACGGACAATATGACACACTCGTCAGTAAAATGGGAGAGGGGTTTTCCTTACAATGAGCAGATTATCTTTTCCGGATCTGTCTAAGGCTGAGGCAGTCAGGTATTCCAAAATACAAAATATCATCCGTCTGCTCTCAGGCAGTGAGGAATCCGACAAGACCTTGTCCGTCCTGAAGGAGATCCTGCCCTCCTCCTTTGAGATGGGCGGCAGAATATCGGTTGACGGGGAAATGCTGCGGGTGGGCAGAAGAACATACCATGTCCGCGAGATCGGTAAGGTCGTGATCAATACGGAAGGCTCCATGGCGGTCTATGACACCAGTGGGAAAAAAATATGCGGCACCCTTCAACTGAATACAGGAACCAAAAATATTGAATCCTTCTGCATCTGGGTGCGCAGATTCCATGTGCCCGCTGAGGTGGTGTCGGGAAAAACGGAAAGATTCCTGCAATATGCGTTCCTGTTCCTGACGGTGGCTGTAGTAGTCATACTTAAGGTATTGGGGATATAGAAGATATGGAATGTGACAGGATAATGTATCAATTTCGGGCGGCAGAGATGCCGCCCGTTGTCTGATCTTAATTCCCGTAAAAAATCTGTGCGATGGGAGAGTCCGGCGAGAGTACAACGGTCTTGTTGTCCCCTGTCATGGAAGCTTTCAGCGCGTCAAGGCTTCTCACAAAGGAGTAAAACTCCTGTTTGGATTCGTCGGAATACGCCTCCGAGAGAATGCGCATATATTCCGCTTCCCCTTCGGCTGTAAGGATCTCCGCGTTCTTTTCGGCCTCGGAGAGCATGACGGTGACTTCTCTGTCCGTGCTGTTTCTTATGATCTGCGCCTCGGAGGAACCCTCGGCGGTGTAGGTCGCCGCGATATTGTCGCGCTCGGAGATCATGCGCTCGTAGACCGCCGCCTTGTTGTCCTCCGGGAGATCCAGCTGTTTGGTCTCGAAGGAGAGAAGTTCAATGCCGTACTGGTCCAGGGTGTTTCCGATATTGTCCACAATGGCTGCGGACAGCGCTCCGTCCCTGCCGGAGATCACATCGTTCTGGGAGGTGGAGCTGATGACATTTTTGGTAGAGTTATAGACGATGGTGTTGAGCCTGGACTCCGCGTTGGTGATGGAGGAGTTCAGCGTCTGGGCAAATTTTAAGGGGTCCGTGATATGCCAGAGCACATAGCTGTCGCAGATCATGGACTTTTTGTCGCTGGTGATGACATCGGAAGGAGAGAGATCATACATCAGGATCTGTTTGGGCAGCTTGTCCACACTCTGGACAAAGGGAAGTTTAAAACTGACTCCCGCAGTGCTCACCACATGATCCACTTTTCCGAACTGGCGTATCAGGCTGTATTCATTTTCGTTGGTAATCACGATGCAGGATGTGCCGACGATGATGAGGGCACACAGCAGAACTACCAGACAGGTTCTTTTTATTATTTTCATATTTTTCCTCCAGGCTGCGGTTTCATTTGGTATTGGGAAGACAGGCTTAAACCGGTTTGCGCAGCACAGAACCGGACAGCCGCGGATGATGATAGGATCGATTATTGGGAGGAAGACTCCCCGTTGGTTTTATCCTGTGTGAGGCTTCGGCTGTTCTCAGCGGCGAAAGGTTCTACTGGATAGAACATCTGCATATCACCGTTTTCTCCCTCAATGATCACCTTCAGATCCGGCAGGACCTCTTCCATGGTCTCATAGAACATACGCCGTTTGGTCATACCGGGGTATTTGACATATTCCTCATACATGGAGTTGAATCGCGCCACCTGACCGGTTGCCTCGTTGATGCGGGCGGTTTTCTGCGCCTCCGCGTCCTGGATGATATTGTCCGCCTGCGCCTGTGCCAGAGGAATCTGCTCGTTGCGGTACTTATTGGCATTGTTGAGGGCGGTTTCCTTTCCCTGTTTTGCTGTCTCCACCGCCTTGAATGCCTCCATCACTTCCGTAGTGGGCGGTTCGGAATCCTGGATCGTGATATTGACCAGCTGCACTCCGATGTCCTGCTCTTCGAGATGCTCCATGATCATTTCTTTGATCTTGGACTGGATCTCGTTTTTTCCTGTGGTGAGGACATCGTCCACAGGATAGCTTCCGATGACGGTGCGGATGCAGCTCTGGCAGATGTTTTTGAGTATCCATGCCGGATTGTCGGAGGCGTACACCGCCTTAACCGGGTCGCTGTAGCGGTATTCCACAAAGAAATCCACATTTACAAAATTATAATCTGAGGTGATCATCAGGGACTCGGCGTCATTGCTGGCATTGGTTTCCATATCGTAGCCAATGGCAAATCCCTGAATGGTGGTATTGACTTTCTTCACCTGTTGGATAAAGGGGATCTTAAAGTGAAGCCCCGGTTCCGTCACCGCCTTTGCCTGTCCCAGAGTGATGAGTACCGCCTGTTCCTGTTCGCCGATCTCATAGGCGGAGTTGAAAGCCAGCAGAAGTACCGCTGCCACAATAACGGCAATCCCTGCAAATCTCCCCGGGATCCTGGAAGGCTTTTGGGATGTTCCGTCGGGGTTTAAGGTTTCAAAGCCCTGTGCGCGGTTTCTCGCCGAATCCTTTTCCATAAAATGAACTCCTTTCCGTATCTGTCATGTATTATTTACCTTCTTTTACTAATATTACTCTTTTTCGGGAAATTTGCAATAGCATGAGAGGAGGATGAAGAACTGACTTAGACGGGGATCGGTTGACATTTATTGTGTCTGGGGGTATAATGTCCCAAAAATGGGTTGTTTTGTTTATAAATGAGAAAAGGATAGAGAACTGGATGGGTATTACCTCTATTGGATTTATATTGTTCATAGCTCTGGCGATGATCCTGTACTATATCGTACCCGGAAAGATGCAGTATTTTATTTTGCTGGGGGCAGGTGTCGTTTTTTATTTAACCTATGGGATCAAATATGTTCCTTTTGTTTTGGTCAATACGGTGGCTGTATATGCGGGAGCCAGGATCCTGGGCAGCAGGGAGCTGAAACACCGCAGACCGATATTGGTGTTGGTCCTGCTGATTTCTCTGGGGATGCTGGCGTACACAAAATATACTAATTTTATTCTTTCTGCGCTGAACAGTCTGATGCGGAGTGAACGCTTTCAGATGGTTGAACTGATCATGCCTTTAGGAGTCTCTTTCTATACTTTTATGTCCATCGGATACCTGCTGGATGTGTATTGGAAAAAGTATGAGCCGGAGAGAAACTTCTTTAAATATGCGACCTTTGTTCTCTATTTTCCTCATATCATCCAAGGTCCTATCAGCAGATACAATAAACTTGCGCCACAGTTATTTGAGAGAAAGACTTATGATTTCCAGCGGATGGTATCCGGCGGAGAGCAGATTTTGTGGGGGTTTTTTCTGAAACTTGTCATTGCTAACCGGCTGGATATACTGGTAAGCAATGCTTTTGCTGACTACACTTCCTATGCGGGAGTGATCTGGCTGGTGGTTCTTGCTCTGTATTCCGTTCAGATATATGCTGATTTTATGGGATGTATGGAGATCGCCAGGGGAGTTTCGCTGTTGTTTGGCATTGAGTTGGAAAAGAATTTCGATCATCCCTATTTTTCCAAGAGTATTCCTGAATTTTGGCGAAGATGGCATATGACCCTGGGGAGTTGGTTTAAAGATTATTTGTTTTTGCCGGTGTCCAATTCTTCTTTTGTTAAACGGACCAGCAAGAAGCTGGGGAAAAAATATGGTCCTAAGGCACGCAAAAATTTTATCAGCTGCTTTTCCGTTGCAGTGGTGTGGCTGGCAACGGGGCTATGGCATGGCGCGGCGTGGAGATTTATCGCATGGGGAATGTATCATGGGTGCCTGACGATCGGAAGCACATTGTTTGAAGATAAAATAAAGAAACTGACCAAATTCCTGCGCATTGACACCGGAACAAAGTCGTGGGAGTTGTTCCAGATGATGCGTACTTTTCTGCTCTGCTGTCTGGGAAGGGCATTATTCAGGGCACCGTCGCTGAGAGAGGGGCTGCTTATAATCAAGAGGCTTTTTATGCGTCCGGAGCTTTGGAGGCTGGTGGACGGAAGTCTGTTCAATATGGGATTGAACAGACCGAATTTCGCATTGGCAATGATCTGCATTCTGATCTTGTGGTGCGTGAGCATGCTGCAGGAGAAGGGTTCCGTGAGGCAAATGTTCAATAAGCAGAATCTGGTGTTCCGTTTTGTTGTTTTGTATGTGGCAATCTTTTCCGTTATGATCTTTGGGCTTTATGGCCCCGGATATGATGCAAGTGCATTTATTTATGAACAATTTTAAAAGGAGAGAAAAAATGGATAAATTGAAAGAGGTTTTAAGCGCATGCTGCCCCAACATTGACTTTGAGAACGAAAAGGGATTGGTCAGTAAGAAAGTGATCGATTCCGTTGACCTTGTGACACTGGTATCCGATATAGAGGATGAGTTTGATATCACGATTCCTATGGAAGAGCTGGTTCCGGAAAATTTTGATTCTCTGGAGGCAATCTGGGAGATGGTACAGCGTCTGTCCAAATAAGATGCAGAGAGGAAAAATATGTTTGGTTCGATTGTGGAGGCAATTTACACCCATGCCCGGGAAAATCCACAGAAGTTATGTGTGGTTGACGGGACGGGAGAATACACCTACCGGGATATTTGGAAGTTTGCCAATGAGACCGCGGCGCTTTTGAGGGAAAAGGGAGCGGAAAAAGGGGGGCATATCATAGTGGAATGCACGCAGGATGCCCGATACCTTGTCTGCGCGATGGCATGCCAGCTTTTAGGTGCCGTGTTTGTTCCGGTGGAAAACCGGGCGACCCAGGAACGTATCAAAGAGATCACACAGAGTGTCTGTGCCCGGATTTATGTCGGAAAGACGGTGTATGAGACGCAGACTCTGCATTTGGATATTGAGGATCTGTTTCAACCGGGCAGGGAGCTTCCTGAGGAGCAGTGTTTCCTGCCGCCTTCCGACAAAGATGCAGTGGCAGAAATCCTTTATACCACGGGTACGACCGGAAAACCCAAAGGGATCGTTCTCTCCAACGGCAATAATGTTGCGGTCGCAGAGAATGTACTTTACGGTACGGAGATGAAAAAGGACAGCGTGGAGCTTGTACCGCTGCCGTTAAGTCATTCCCATGGGCTCAGAAGCTGTTATGCGCATTTTGTAAACGGCAGCACGGTGGTTGTGACAGACGGGGTAATGAGGGTAAAAGAGATCTTTGACCTCATAGAAAAGTATGGGATCAATGCCATGGATCTTTCTCCCAGCGCGGCCAGGATTTTGCTGAAGCTGTCCAAGGGAGGGTTAAAACAGTACGCGCATAAAATTGAATATATCCAGATAGGTACGGCGGTGCTGCCGGAGGATGTGAAAGAGGAGCTTTGCCGGATTTTTGATAAGAGCCGTCTGTATAATTTTTATGGATCCACGGAAGCCGGCCGCTGTGCCCTTTTGGATTTTAATCATATGCGGGGGTATCACAACTGTATCGGGAAACCGTCCCGGCATGCGCACATCGTGATCGTGGATGAACAGAGGCAGCCCATGGACGCCACGAGAGACAATCCGGGTACGGTGGCGATTGAAGGCGAAATGAATATGCAGGGGTATTGGAGAGACGAAGAGACCACCGCCTCCGTAATGCAGGGCGGCTTTATCTATACCAATGATCTGGGCTATATGGATCAGGATGGGCTGATCTATGTCTTGGGCAGAGCGGATGATGTGATCAATTATCAGGGAATTAAGATCGCACCGGAAGATATAGAAATATGTGCCGCTAAATATTCCGGGATATCGGACTGTGCCTGTGTGCCCATGCCGGATCAGATATGCGGGCAGGTCCCCAGATTGTTTGTCGTGGCAAAGGAACCCGACGGGTTTGACCGGAAAGATTTCATGGAATTTCTTTCCAAAACGCTGGAGGCGAATAAGCTTCCCAGACAGATTGAATTGATCGATTCTATACCGAGGACTTCCAACGGTAAGATTCAAAGAAAAAAACTGATGTAAATGAAAAGGAGAGGAAAATGAAAAAGTTCAGAAAGAAATGTGTGGCTGCTGTTGTAATGTGTTGTGCCCTTTTGAGCATGGGGCTGACAGGCTGTGCCGGAGACAAAAACCAGACTGCGGGACAGCCCGGGAACGGGAAGGAAGCGGAAGTAAATATTGCCTATCAGTATGGGCTGGCATATGCGCCCCTGATCATTGCGAAGGAGCAGGGGTTGATCGAGAAGGCATATGAGGATGCCACCGGTCAGAAGGTGAACGTAACCTGGAATCAGATGAGTTCCGGGTCTGACATCAATACGGCATTTGTCTCCGGAAGCATCAATGTGGGATTTATGGGTGTGGCTCCCGCCATCACCGGCGTGGCAAACGATGTCGGATATAAGATCTTTACCAATCTTTCCGGGCAGGAGCATGCTTTGATGACCAACAGTGAGGATCTGAATACTTTGTCTGATCTTGTGGGCAGCGATTCTCAGATCGCCCTTGTCAATATCGGTTCCATCCAGCATATCATTCTGGGAATGGCGCTGGATCATGCGGGTTATGATGCCCACTCCCTTGATTCGAACATCGTGGTGATGAAGCATCCGGACGGTATGACTGCGCTGGAGTCCGGAAGTGTACCCTGTCATCTGTCCACAAATCCTTATATTTATAAGGAGATGGAGAACAGCCAGCTGCACGAGATAGAGGGAATTTCCGATGTGTGGAGTGTGGACAGTTCCTTTATTGTAGGGATTGCCAGCGAGGATCTGGAGCAGTCGGATCCGGAGCTGTATTCGGCAGTGTGCGAGGCGATCGAGGAGGCTATAAACTATATCAATGACAATCCCGAAGAGGCTGCAGAGATAACCTGTGAGTTTAACGGAAACACCAAAGAGGACGAGATCAAATATCTGCAGAAGGGCAATTATTCTGTGGACACCAAAGGAATTTTCAGCCTGGCAGATTTTATGTCTTCCAACGGTTTCATAGACAAAAAGTTTGAAAGCTACAAGGACTTGGTATTTGACAACGTGACAGGTGATTAAGGCAGGCAGTACGTCACAAAAAATGTGGCGGGATTTAAGGAATGAGCAGGATGAATAAACGCAGGGAAGAGTTTTCCGACTTAATAGTAAAAATTGTTTTTGTTGCGGTGGTCTTGCTGATCTGGGAATCGGTGGCGAGGGCGAATCTTTTTGGTTCCCGGTCCAGGCTGATCTTTCCCACCATCGGAGAGATCGGAAGGGCATTTGTCACGAATCTGACGATAGGGTATGCGGGCAGTTCCTTTTTGATTTATATTGCCAATTCCCTGAAGCTTCTGATCATCGGTTTGTTGATAGGAGTTGTGCTGGCATTTGTCTTTTCCGGTTTGTCCATGGTGAGCAGATATTTTTATTCCATTTATAATCTGGTGGTATCTGTGTTTGATCTGCTGCCCGGAGTTGCCCTGCTGCCGGTCGTTATCATAATTTTTGGCGTAACTCCCGGAGTGATCGTGTTTCTGGTGGTACATGCGGTGATCTGGCCCATGTCCAGGAGTGTACTGGACGGCTTTATGGCAGTGCCCCGGATCTATGTGGAAGCCGGGCTGAATATGGGATTATCCAGGGGCAGACTGTTGTTTGGCGTGTATATTCCGGCAGCTATGTCCTATATCCTGTCGGGCTTAAAGGTCGGCTGGGCAAGAGCATGGAGAGGGCTGCTCAGTGCGGAGATGATCTTTGGACTGGCAAACAGCCTTGGTATCGGTCTGTACATCAATCAAATGCGTACGAATCTCAAGAATGCGGAAATGTATGCGACTTTGATCGTGATCGTCCTGATCGGCGTGGTGGTCCAGTACGGTATCTTTGCGCCGATTGAAAAATGTACGGTGAAAAAGTGGGGAATGTCAAAGTGATGGAGAACACGGATAATATACTGGAAATCAAGCATCTCACCAAAGTATATCAGGACGAGACGGATACCGGGGCAGATCCTATTCTGGCGGATTTAAATCTGAAAGTTGGCAGGAAAGAATTCTTAAGTGTCCTGGGACCTTCCGGCTGCGGCAAGACTACGATGCTCAGATGTATCGCGGGATTTGAGACTTACAATGGGGAAATTCTTGTCGATGGGGTCTCTGCCGCAAAGCCGGGTACGGACCGCATCATGGTATTTCAGGATTTTAATCAGATTTTTCCGTGGCAGACGGTGGAAAAGAATATTCAATATCCATTGAGATTACAGGGGATTAAGGATAAGGAACAGCTTCAGGCGGTCTCTGATGAATATCTGAAAAAAGTAAATCTGGACGGCGTGCAGAAGAAGTATCCGCATCAGTTGTCCGGAGGCATGAAGCAGAGGGTGGCTATCGCCAGGGCGCTGGCGCAGAAACCAAAGATCATTCTGATGGATGAGCCTTTTGCCGCGCTGGATGCCATGACCCGGAACCGTCTTCAGGTGGAACTTTTAAACATTTCCAGCCAGGAAGATTGTACTTTTATCTTTATCACACATAATATTCAGGAAGCGATCGTGCTGGGAGACCGCATTATCGTCATGTCCAAAAAGGGCGAGATCAAAGTGGATGAAAAAAACGGGCTGAAAAAGCCGATTACTCCGGCAACTCCCGGTTATGGGGAAATGTGGCAGAGATTCCATGATGCCTTGGAGGTGTAAGAGGAGCACGCTTGTATGAAAAGAGATACTGTTGTAAGAGGAATTAAAATAAGCCTGTTCCTGATCATATTTGTTGTGATATATAGGTATATTACGATAATTTTTTCGTATTCCATCGATGCGCGGAATTATCAATGGGTGGCAGGATTTTTTGAGGAGAGGGAAAACAGTCTGGATGCGGTGTATCTGGGGAGCAGCGATACCTATGCGTTTTGGCAGGCTCCGATCGCATTCGAGCAGTACGGGATAACGGTGCGGCCGCTCTGCTGCAATTCGCAGCCGCTGGCTGCAGCCAAATATCTGATAGAGGAAACCCGTAAAAAATATCCGGATGCCTTGTATATCATTCCTATCAATAACCTGACCACAGAACTTGAGGATACGCATATTCACTATCTGACAGACTACTATCCTCTGTCCGTCAACAAGATAAAAATGATATGGGCAATGGCGGATTACGCGGAGGAACCCTACAGTAAACGAATGGAATATTTTTTCCCCATCGTGCGATATCATCCCCGGTGGGACAGTCTGCAGTATGATGATTTTAATTATAAGCTGGATGGTCTCAAGGGTGCGTCTTATTACGATTCTTTCCTTGAGGAGGCCAGGGACGTGTCTGATATATACTGTGTCACGCAGGAGCGGGAGGAGCTTACACCCAAAAGCCAGGAACTTCTGCTGGATCTGCTGGAGTATTGTAAGCAGGAAGAGGTCAATGTGCTTTTTATCACAGTACCCCAGATCTTGTCGGATGAGCAGGAACTGGCGAGATATAATACCGCAAATGACATCATTGAAAGCAATGGGTTTCCTGTGTTGGATCTTTCAGACAAAGTGGAGGAGATCGGGCTGGATCTGACTACGGATTATTATAATGCGGAACATACCAACATCCATGGTTCTATAAAATGGACGCATTATATCAGTCAGTATCTGATCGAAAACTATGATTTTGAAGATAAGAGAAATCAGGCGGAATTTCAGGACTGGACGGATGCCGTTACATTATACCGGGGGATTATCTCGCCATATATCCGTGAGGGTGAGGTGGAGGAATATCTGTTGCGATGAGAGCTTCCTCAAAGCAATATAAAATCCTTGTCAAACACATAAAAAAGAGATACTATAGAGATGGATAATTATGGATCCAAAACGGGCAGGGAGGTAAGAGGATGAAAATTTATGTTTGTTTTCCGGGAGGGAAAGCAAAAGCTTTGACCATGAGCTATGATGACGGCAAGCCGCAGGACGAAAGACTTCTTTCCATTTTTAACAAAAATGGGATCAAAGGGACGTTTAATCTAAACTTTGGGTTGATGGGAATGGATAAGGTTCCGCCCCGTTTCCCCAAGGAAGTGATCAAGGAACTGTATAAGGGGCATGAGATCGCAACCCATACCATGACCCACCCCACGATCTCCCGCTGCCCGCTTTCTTATGTGGCGGAGGAGGTTCTGGAGGACCGCAGGGGTCTGGAGAAAACGCTGGGCATATTGGTGCGCGGTCACGCGTATCCCAACGGCTCTTACAGTGAGGAGATCAAACAGCTTTACCGCCAGCTTGGTATCGCTTATGCCCGTGTGGTGGAGACGACGGGTGGTTTTGAGATGCCCACGGATTTTATGGAGTGGAAGGCAACCTGTCACCACAACGCTCCCGATCTGATGGAAAAGGCTAAATTTTTTGCAGAGTTTAACAAACCTCAATATCTCAAACTGATGTATGTGTGGGGACACAGCTATGAGTTTGACAAAGATGACAACTGGCAGGTGATCGAAGAGTTCTGTGAATACATGGGTGGCAGAAAGGACATCTGGTATGCCACGAATATTGAGATCGTTGACTATATGAATGCGGCGAAGAACCTTCAGTATTCCGCTGACAGCGATGCGGTCTACAATCCGAACGCGATGAGTGTCTGGCTGTTATTGGAGGATAAGAAAGCTGTGGAGATTCCCGGCGGAACATATGTGGACCTGACAAAATCAATGTGATGTAAAAGGACCCGGCTTTCCACTGTGTCAACAGTGGGAGCGCGGGTCTTTGTGACTGTAGAGGAGGAGTTTATGCAAAGCTATGTCATGGCGTTAGATCAGGGGACCACCAGTTCGCGGTGTATTCTCTTTGACAAAAAAGGGCATATCTGTTCCATGGCGCAGAGAGAGTTTGCCCAGATTTATCCCAAGCCCGGGTGGGTGGAGCATGATCCAAGACAAATATGGTCCTCACAGCTTGCGGTTGCCACGGAGGCGATGGCAAAGCTGGGGGTGGATGTGCAGCAGATCGCGGCAATCGGGATCACCAATCAGCGGGAAACGACCATTGTTTGGGACAGACAGACCGGGGAGCCTGTCTGCAACGCTATTGTGTGGCAGTGCAGGCGGACTTCCGATTACATTGACGAGCTGAAAAAAACCGTCTTTGAGAAAAAAATCCGCGAGAGGACGGGACTGATTCCCGACGCCTATTTCAGCGCTTCCAAGATCGCATGGATCCTGGACAATGTGCCGGGTGCGCGGCAGCGCGCAGAACGCGGGGAGCTGTTATTTGGCACAGTGGATACCTGGCTGATCTGGAACCTGACCAAGGGAGCTGTCCATGTGACGGATTATACCAACGCGTCCCGCACCATGCTGTTTGATATTCATAAGCTGGTATGGGACGATGAAATATTGGCTTACTTTCGTATCCCCAGGAGCATGCTTCCCGAAGTGAAACCTTCGAGCTGCGTGTATGGGAGGACAGAAGTGTCGGTGCTGGGGGGAAGCATCCCCATTGCGGGAGCGGCGGGTGACCAGCAGGCGGCTCTGTTCGGGCAGTGTTGTTTTGAGCAGGGCGAGGTGAAAAATACCTATGGAACCGGCTGTTTTCTGCTGATGAACACAGGGACCCAGGCGATAGATTCCCGGTCGGGGCTGCTTACCACTGTCGCGGCCTCCGTGGGGGGAAAGGTGGAATATGCGCTGGAAGGCAGTGTGTTTGTGGCAGGTGCAGGCATTCAATGGCTGCGGGATGCCATGGATATGATCCGCACTGCTCCCCAGTCACAGGAATTTGCACAACAGGTTGAGGATACGGCAGGGGTCTACATTGTTCCCGCTTTCGCGGGGCTGGGTGCGCCCTATTGGAATCAGTATGCCAGAGGGACCGTGGTGGGAATCACCCGAGGGTGTACGAAAGCGCATTTCATCCGGGCAGCCCTGGAGTCCATTGCCTACCAGACGGCGGATGTCATCCGCGCCATGGAGGCGGACAGCGGTCTGTGCTTGAAGAGTCTGAAGGTGGATGGCGGAGCCAGTGCCAATGACTTCCTGATGCAGTTTCAGTCGGATATCATAGGGGCAAGGGTGGAAAGACCGGGCTGTATAGAGACTACCGCCCTGGGCGCCGCATATCTGGCAGGGCTGGCAGTGGGATACTGGGGCAGCCGGGAAGAGATCCGGGATAACTGGAACATCGGCGCCGTCTTTGCGCCCGGCATGGAAACGGCACGGAGAGAAGCGTTGATGAAGGGATGGGAACGGGCAGTCAGATGCGCCCTCGTCTGGGCACAGGAACAATGATGTACCGGGCATATCCTATAAAATCTCTTGTGCCGATCAAAAAGCGATGGTACAATATCAGACAGAAAAAAAGGAAAGAAGGGATAGATAATGCTTGTGCAGAAGTATAAAGATATGTTGTCGGGAAAATCGGTCATCAGACAGCTCTCCGAGTTTGCCACTGCGAGAGGGCAGGAGATCGGGTATGAAAATGTGTTTGATTACAGCCTTGGGAACCCTTCCGTACCTGCTCCACAGGAATTTACGGATGCGATGATCGGAATGCTCAAGGAATGCAATCCCATGGAACTGCACGGCTACAGCCCAAGTCTGGGGATTACCTCCGTGCGGGAAGCGGTGGCGGCATCCCTGGAAAAACGATTCGGCATCCCCTACCGCAGGGAGCATATCTTTATGGCGTCCGGCGCAGCGGGGGCGCTGGCGCATGCTTTCCGGCTGGTGACGGAACCTGGTGACGAGGTGCTGACCTTTGCCCCATTCTTTCCTGAATATCATCCCTATGTGGATCTGACAGGGGCGGTTCTGAAAGTGGTTCCTCCCGAGACGGACACCTTTCAGATCAATTTTGAGGCCTTTGAGGGGCTGTTGACGGAGAAAGTGAAGGCAGTTCTGATCAATACGCCCAACAATCCCTCCGGCATTGTGTATTCCACACAGACGGTTCAGAGACTTGCGGATATTCTCAGGGCAAAATCCGCACAATACGGTCATGAGATCTATCTGATCTCCGATGAGCCCTACCGTGAGATTGTTTTTGAAGGGGTGGACGCGCCCTGCGTGTCCAGGTTTTATGACAACTCCATCATGTGTTACTCTTTCTCCAAATCATTGTCCCTGCCGGGGGAGCGCATCGGATATGTGGCAGTGAATCCTGCCTGCCCGGATGCGGAGACCATGGTGAATATGTGCGGTCAGATCTCCCGAGGGATCGGGCATAACTGTCCGCCATCCATCATTCAGCTTGCGGTGGCAAAGGTTTTGGACAAAACGGCGGATCTGAAGGTTTATGAGACGAATATGAACCTGATCTATGATGAGCTGATCCGACTGGGATTTACCTGTGTGAAACCCGGGGGAACTTTTTATATTTTTCCCAAAGCATTGGAGGAGGATTCCATAGCCTTCTGCCAGAAGGCGTTAAAATACGATCTGATCTTAGTGCCTGCGGACACCTTTGGCGCTCCGGGCTATTTCCGTATGGCATATTGTATTGACACCGAAAAGGTGGAGCGTTCCCTGGAGGCGCTCAGAAAATTTGTGAACACAGAATATGGTAAGAGGTGAAGAAATGATGTATCATGCTGGTCTTGTTTTAGAGGGCGGCGGAATGAAAGGAATTTATACTGCCGGCGTGCTGGATTTCTTTTTGGATAAGGGGCTGGAATTTTCCAATGTGTACGGAGTCTCCGCGGGAGCCTGCCACATGTGCAGTTTTCTGTCCGGGCAGCGCGGCAGGGCGCGGGATGTCAGCATTGATTATCTGGACTCCAAGAGATACTGCAGCGTGGAGAGCCTGATCTTCACGGGGGATCTGTTTAATGTGGATATGTGTTACCATACCATTCCGGATTATCTCTATCCTTTCGATCATGAGACTTTTAAAAAATATGAAGGCAGGGCATATTGTGTGGTGACAAACCTGATCACGGGACAGCCGGAATATATGCGGTTCCGGGATATGTCCAAGGATATCGATAAGCTTCGGGCATCCGCTTCCCTGCCTTTGGTGGCGCGCACGGTGATGATTGACGGGCAGCCATATCTGGACGGAGGGATCAGTGACGCGATACCTGTTGGCAGATCTGTCATGGACGGCAACCGCAAAAGTGTGGTTGTTATGACGAAGGAGGTGGGATTTCGCAGAAAACCCACGAATGCGGCGCAGCTTGCACTCATAAAGGCGCGTTATGTGAAATATCCTAAGGTAGGAGAGCTCATGGCGCAGCGTCATATCATGTACAATGAATGTCTGGATTATATAGACAGACTGCAGAAAAAGGGGCAGGTTTTTGTCATTCGTCCTCAAAAGGTCAGCGGAGTGGGAAGAATTGAGCGGAATAAAAAGAAAGTGCAGGCTCTTTATGAGGAAGGTTTTGCGGAAGCGCAGAGCTGCTATGAAGATCTCATGAAATTTTTAGAGAAATAAATTAAGTCGGAGAAAAGAGTATGATAGAAATCATTAAGGCGATCGTTTACGGCATTGTGGAAGGGATCACGGAGTGGCTGCCCATCAGCAGTACGGGACATCTGATCCTGGTGGAAGAGCTGATCCCCTTTGGCAATGTGAGCGAAGATTTTTTTGGCATGTTCGATGTGGTCATTCAGCTGGGGGCTATTCTCGCTGTAGTGGTGCTGTTCTGGGAGAAAATATGGCCCTTTGCCCTGACTTCTAAAGAGCGCGGGGACAGCAAAGGGGTCCTGTCTTTTGTCAAAATGGACATCATGAAGTTATGGTTTAGAATCCTGGTGTCCTGTGTGCCGGCGGCAGTGATCGGCGTGTTGTTTGACGATGTGTTTGACGCGTTGTTTTATAATCCTGTGTGTGTGGCATTGGCGCTGATCGTGTTCGGTGTGGCGTTTCTTGTCGTTGAGAACTGGAATAAGGGACGAAACTCCAAAATCAATTCTCTGGGAGAGATCACTTATCAGACGGCTCTTCTGATCGGTGTGTTCCAGCTTCTGGCGGCTGTCTTTCCGGGGACTTCACGCTCCGGCGCGACGATCGTGGGGGCTTTGCTCATTGGTGTCTCCCGAACGATTGCGGCGGAATATACATTTTTTCTCGCCATTCCGGTCATGTTCGGAGCCAGCCTGTTAAAAATCGTGAAGTTTGGTTTCGATTTTACTTCGATGGAACTTCTGCTGCTCATTGTGGGCACAGTGGTTTCTTTCGTGGTGTCTCTGTTTGTGCTCCGATTTTTGATGAACTACATCAAGAAACATGATTTCAAAGTGTTTGGATGGTACCGGATCGCACTGGGGCTGGTCGTTCTGGGCTATTTTGGTCTGTCGGCATAGACCCGAAACGTGGATTTGGAGGAATGCCGGTGAGAAAGAGGTCAACAGGAAAAATATTTGTTTTTCTCGTGGTCATGATGGCATTGTCCGCAGAGTGTATCGTTGGAATGAGGGGAGAAGACAAGGCGCATACGGAGGGTGCCGCGGATGCGGGTCTGACAGGGGAGTTCAGAATCCTTGAGGACAGCGGATTTTATTCACACGATCTGACGGTCCGTGTGCAGGCGCCTGCGGGGACAAAGGTATATTATCGCATGGATGGCGGAGAACCTGCCCCCGGGAACGGACAAGTCTACGAGGAGCCCGTCCGGCTGGAAGCCGGAGAGGAAGAACAGGCTGTGGTGATGCGGTTTAAGGCATTTTATCGGGACGGCACTTCCTCGGAGACGATCACGCGGAATTATTTCGTGGGCAGCAATATCCATCAGAGATATCAAAGCCCGGTGCTGAGCATCGCGGGCGACCCGGAGGGGCTTTTCGGCTACGAGGAAGGCATTTTGGTGCCGGGTGCAAGGTATGACAAGTTTCAGCAGGAAAATCCGGGCGCTCATCCCGGCGGAGGGGTGGAAGCCAATTACACTCTGCGGGGCAGGGAGGCGGAACGGGAGGCTGCGCTGGAGATGTTTGACGCAGACGGCGGGAGGCTTTTTGCCCTGAACGGCGGTGTGCGGGTGGCGGGAGAGGCATCCCGGCTCAACAATCAAAAATCTCTGCGCCTGTACGCCAGACGGGAATATGACGAAGAGAACAATAAATTTCGTTATGATTTTTTTGGAGACTTACATTCGCTGCAGGACGGCGTTTTGGGGCAGAAGTATAAAAGACTGCTCTTGAGAAATTCGGGGCAGGACTATGGCTATGGTTTTGTGCGCAGTGAGCTGGTGGACAGGCTTGCCGGTCAGGCAGGTTTTCCGGATACGATGCACGCGGAGCCGGTCTGTGTGTACATCAACGGAATATATTATGGAAGTTACTGGCTGTGCGGTAACTATGACGATCAATATTTTGAAAACCGGTACGGAAGTTTTGACGGCACTTTTGAAATACTGGAAGGCCGGGACCGGGAAAAATTAGTTTTGGATGAGACGGATTCGGAGGAACAAAAGCGCGTAGAGGAATTTAATGAGCGCTATGAATATTTTGCCGGGCTGGATTACACGGTTACGGAGAATTATCAGGAACTTTCGGAGTTTTTGGATGTGGAAAATTATCTGCAGTATTTCGCCATAGAAAATTATGTGGGCAACTATGACTGGCCGGACAACAATCTGAAAACTTACCGCTACCGGGCGGGGGAGAGCGGATATGGCGAAGGGGTTTTTGACGGACGTTACCGGATGCTTTTCTATGATGCGGATTATGGGTTCGGGCTGACATTTTACCACGATACCATGGGAACTTTGGTAAACGCGATGACACTGGACAAGATCCTGTACGGTAAATCGCCGCTGTTTGCCGCGCTGATGGAACGGGAAGAGTGCCGGGAATATTTTGTCTCTTACACACTGGATCTGATGAACGGCGTGATGAGCGCCGGGAATGTGGGCGAGCAGGTGGATAAACTGCATCTCTCCCGGCGGGAGGAGCTGCGCCGCACGGTGGAGACGCCCGGGCTGACAGGGGGATTGCTGTTGGAGGAACAACAGATCAGCATGGAGACAGTGGAGTTCAACATCCAGCGTATCAAAGATTATGCCGCGGCCAGACCGCAATATGTTTTACAGGATATCGGGGAAAAATTCGGATATGATGAACAATACAAACTGACAGTGGTGTCAGACGAGACCACCAATCCTGTGAAGATCAACAGTATGTACTGTGAGGATCCTGTCTTTACGGGGACCTTTCTGAAAGAGATCCCGGTCCGGATCACGCCCTGTCCCAATCCCGGGGAGAGTTTTCAGTACTGGATCGTAAACGGTGAGATCTGTGAGGAGGAAGTGCTGACACTGCAGGGAGAGGACCTCCCCGGCGATGCGGTGGAGGTGGAGCTGGTGATGCGCAGACAGGCAGATCCCCGGCTGCAGATCTGTGCTGTGGCGGCAAAAGGGCAGCAGGACTATGTGGAACTGGTCAATTTGTCCCCGCAGGCTGTGAGTACAGGGGAGTATTATCTTTCTGACGATGAGGACGCGCACAAGTATCCTCTTCCCCTGGCGGTATTAAACCCCGGGGAGAAACTGCGGCTGGTGGGAGAAGATAACAGGGATCCGGACAGTCTCGGAAGTTTTGGGTTGAATTTCAATCTGAAGGAAGGGGAGACGGTTACTTTAACCTATGGCAGAGAGTTTGTGGATTCGGTGGCAGTCCCGGATCTGTCCGAAGACGGAGTGTATGTGAGAGATTTTCAGAGGGGGATTTATACGGAGCGGAAACGGGAGACAATGACGGAATGAGACATGAGCTTAAGTATCTTTTGACGCCCATTGAATATACTTTACTGCGGGAGCGGTTAAAATGGTGTCTGGAGCGGGACCGCAACGGTTCGGAGGCGGGGCAGTATTTTATCCGGAGCATTTATTTTGATTCTCCCGGCAGATCCGCGCTGCGGGAGAAGTCGGACGGCGTAAACGAGCGCAGGAAATACCGGATCCGTTTTTATAACGGAGATCTGTCGTTCTGCAGACTGGAGTGTAAGGAAAAGACGGGCACCCGCATCCTTAAAAGATCCTGCCCTCTGACGGAGGCGCAGGCAAAAGCCCTGACAGAGGGCGGCGGCTTTGACGCAGACGCAGGGGATGCTCTCCTTCAGACGATGGTGCATTTGGTGGAGCACGAAGGGTTTTGCCCTGTGGTGACGGTGGATTATGTGAGAGAAGCATATGTGTCGCCCCTGTCGGATCTGCGGATCACTTTTGATAAGGAAATTGCCTGGGGAGCAGTGGAGGATTGTTTTACGCATGAAAGGTATCTCTCCAACGTCTATGGGGAGCATATGATACTGGAGGTCAAATATAATGAATATCTGCCGGAACATATCAGCCATATTCTGGCATCCGTGTCACTGATCAGGACGCACGCATCCAAATATGTGTCCTGTGTGGAATCCCAGTTTGCCGCGAGAGGATACTGACACTGACAGGGCGCATCCGAAAGCGCGGCATCAAAGCGCGGGATGAGAAGATCATAAATACCGGGAGGAGAAAATCGAGGGATATGAATACATTAAAGAATATATTGAAAGAGAATATTGTACAGATGGGGCTGGTGGAGAAACTTTCCCCGCAGTACATCTGCCTGGTGCTGGGGACAGCCCTTTTGTGCGGCGTGATCTTATACATTGTATATAAGTGTTTTTACCGGGGGGCAGTGTACTCGGAAAATTTTGGGCTGTTGATCCTGATGTCTACCCTGACGGTGGCCTTTATCATTATGACGATCTCGTCCAACATTGTTCTCTCGCTGGGCATGGTGGGAGCGTTGTCCATTGTGCGTTTTCGGGCGGCGGTGAAGGATCCGCTGGACGTGGGATTTTTGTTTTTGGCCATCGCCGCGGGGCTGACGGCCGGAGCGGGTCTGTTCTTCGTCGCCATTCTGGGCACCACGGCGATCTGTGCCGTATTTATCTGTATGCGCGGCATTGGAAGGGACAGAACCACATATCTTTTGGTGACATCCTATGAAAGGGATGCGGAGGATGCCGTGTCTGAGATGCTCCGTAAGCGCAGAGGCAGAGTAAAGTCCAAGACAAAGGACGGGCAGAGGGTAGAGCTTACGGCAGTCATCAAAAGGGATGCGGAGAAGGCGCTGGACGAAATAACGGAAATCAAGGGGGTGGGAAAAGCCACATTGATCACCTATACGGGAGATGCCCAGTACTAAAAACCCCATTTTTATTGCAAAAAGCACAGTAAAAATGCGATAAAAATGTGTGATTTTGTGACAAATGAGGTTGACAAGTGTTGGTAAAAGCGATAAACTGTGACATATCAAGTTATTCTGGAGTTGATAGTTTTGTCGAGTGACTTGTGAGGAGCATAAATTGAGAAAAGTAATTAAGGAGGGAAATGTCATTATGGCAGCAGAAAAGAAAACTGTTAAGCCCGTTGCAGTGGCAGCGCCGGCAGCAGTGAAGAAGGAAGAGACCCCCGCAGCAGAAGTTAAGACAGAAGGAAAGGCAGAGGCTAAGGTTGAGAAGCCCGCAGCCGTTAAGAAAGCACCTGCTAAGAAGGCACCTGCAAAGAAGGAAACCGTTAAGAAAGAGGCTGTAAAGAAGGAGCCCGCTAAGAAGGCGCCTGCGAAGAAAGCTGAGCTTAAGACAGAGCTGACGGTTCAGTATGCGGATAAGAGTTATTCTCAGGAGGATCTGATCAAGATCGCGAAGGACGTATGGAAATATGACCTGAAGCAGAAGGTTTCCGACCTGGCGGAGGTTGAGCTTTATGTAAAGCCTGAGGAGCATACCACATATTATGTGATGAACAAGAAGTTCACCGGAAGCTTTACCATCTGATCCGTTCCGTATGGAGAGACGGCTGTGCTTGACAGCCGGGAGCAGTATAATATTAAGAAGTATAATATTAAGATAGGAAGAGTCATACTTGTGCCATCCCGCACAGGTATGACTTTTTTTATTTATATTTATTTTATAAATATTTCTCTAAAATCTGTTGACAACAAATAAACAGAGTGATATTTTATTTAAGAAGATGTTAGCACTCCCTTCAATCGAGTGCTAACAGAGAATGAAGAAGGGATGCGGAAGGAGTTCCGGAAAACGGGGAAGGAGTGACGGGATGCAGCTTGATGAGAGAAAGACCAGGATTTTGCAGGCGATCATCCGTAATTATCTGGAGACCGGAGAGCCGGTGGGCAGCAGAACCATCTCGAAATATACCGATTTACATCTCAGCTCTGCCACCATCCGCAATGAGATGGCGGACTTAGAGGAGATGGGTTATATCCTTCAGCCCCACACTTCCGCAGGGCGCATTCCTTCCGACAAGGGCTACCGCTTCTATGTGGACACCATGATGGAGACCAAAGAGCGGGAAGTGACCGAGATGAAGGAGATGCTTTTAGAGCGGCAGGACCGGATGGAGCAGATGCTTCAGCAGGTGGCGAAAGTACTCGCCCAGAATACCCAGTATGCCACCCTGATATCCGCGCCCCAGACCCGCGGCAGCAAGGTAAAATTCATACAGCTGTCCCGTGTGGATGCCGGGCAGATCCTGGCGGTGATCGTTGTGGAGGGTAATGTCATCAAGAACAATATCCTCAATGTGCGGGAGGAGCTTTCCGATGAGACGCTTTTAAAGCTTAATATCCTGCTCAACACGAATCTGACAGGAATGTCGATTTCTGAGATCAATCTTGGAATGATAGCGGCTATGAAGCAGCAGGCGGGAATCCACAGTGATATCGTGAGCGATGTGATCGATGCGGTGGCTGAGGCGATCAAAGCGGAGGAAGATTTGGAGATCTACACCAGCGGGACGAATAATATTTTTCGTTATCCCGAGCTTGCCGACCAGCAGAAAGCGAGCGAGCTGATCAATACCTTTGAGGAGAAGAAGCTTTTAGGCGGGCTGCTCCAGGATACCCTGAGCGCGGAGAACGGCACGGATATCCAGGTTTACATCGGGGATGAGAGCCCGGTAAAGAGTATGCGGGACTGCAGTGTGGTGACGGCCACCTATGAATTGGGCGAAGGTATGCGGGGAACGATAGGAATTGTCGGACCCAAGAGAATGGATTATGACAAGGTTGTGGGCACGCTCAAAACTTTGCAGAACAAGCTGGACGAGATTTACAGGGACGGCGGCCACAACGGATAAAAAGGAAAGTTTTGCTGAACAAGAAAAAGGAGGTGCGGCATGGACGGGGTAAATAAAGAAGAAATGCAGGAAGAACAGGAAGCGGAACAGGAAATAGAACAGGAAGCAGAACAGGGTATGGAAGAGCCGCAGGAAGCCGCGCAGGAGGATGCGCCTGAGGAAGAGACGGCAGAGGATAAGGGAATGAGTCGTGCAGAGAAAAGAGCGGCGAAGAGACAGGGTAAGCAGGATAAAAAGGTCGATGCCTATAAGGAGCAGATCGAACAGCTTGAGGACAGAGTGATGCGCCAGATGGCGGAGTTTGAAAACTTCCGCAAGCGCACCGAGAAGGAAAAGCAGACGATGTTTGAGACCGGGGCGCGAAGCGTTTTGGAAAAGATCCTGCCGGTGGTGGATAACTTCGAGAGAGGGCTTGCCACAGTGGAAGAAGATCAGCTCAACGACCCCTTCGTAGACGGAATGAACCGGGTCTATAAGCAGCTTCTGACAGAGCTGGAGAATATCGGTGTGAAGCCTATTGAGGCGGTGGGCTGTGAATTCGATCCCAATCTCCACAACGCGGTGATGCAGGTGGCGAGTGAGGAGTATGAATCCGGCGTGATAGCACAGGAACTGCAGAAAGGTTATACCTACCGGGATACGGTAGTGAGACATAGCATGGTGGCGGTGGCAGAGTAGACAAACGCTTTGCCCGCCGGAGAAAAAGGAACAGACGATCACAGTTACAAACTAAAAGTGTGAAGAGGAGGAAAATAAAATGAGTAAGATTATTGGAATTGACTTGGGAACGACAAACAGCTGCGTAGCGGTGATGGAGGGCGGAAAGCCCACGGTCATCGCCAATGCGGAGGGGGCAAGGACCACACCTTCCATCGTGGCATTTACCAAAAACGGCGAGCGTCTGGTGGGTGAGCCCGCGAAACGTCAGGCAGTGACCAATGCGGAGAAGACCATCTCCTCCATCAAGAGAGATATGGGTACGGACAGAGGGCGCACCATCGACGACAAGAAATATTCTCCCCAGCAGATCTCCGCTATGATCCTTCAGAAATTGAAAGCGGATGCGGAGAGTTATCTGGGCGAGAAAGTCACCGAGGCGGTGATCACCGTTCCCGCGTACTTTAACGATGCCCAGCGTCAGGCGACCAAGGATGCCGGCAAGATCGCCGGGCTGGATGTGAAGCGTATCATCAACGAGCCCACGGCTGCGGCTTTGGCATATGGTCTGGACAACGAGAAAGAACAGAAGATCATGGTGTACGACCTGGGCGGCGGTACCTTTGATGTATCCATCATTGAGATCGGCGACGGCGTCATCGAAGTTCTGGCAACCAACGGCGATACCCATCTGGGCGGCGATGACTTCGACAACAAGATCATCGACTGGATGATCTCCGAGTTCAAGAAAGCGCAGGGCGTGGATCTGAGCAATGACAAGATGGCTATGCAGAGGCTGAAGGAGGCGGCTGAGAAGGCGAAGAAGGAGCTTTCCAGCGCCATGACCACCAACATCAATCTGCCTTTCATCAGCATGAACGCCAGCGGCCCTCTCCACTTTGATATGAACTTAAGCCGCGCCCAGTTCGACGATCTGACCAGGGATCTGGTGGAGAGAACCGCGATTCCCGTGCAGAACGCCATGAAGGATGCGGGAGTGACCAACTCCGATCTGGGTCAGGTGCTTCTGGTGGGCGGTTCCACCCGTATTCCCGCCGTGCAGGATAAGGTGAGACAGCTCACGGGCAAGGAGCCTTCCAAGAGCTTAAATCCCGACGAATGCGTGGCTTTGGGCGCTTCCGTCCAGGGCGGCAAGCTTGCGGGCGATGCCGGAGCGGGCGACATCCTTCTTTTGGATGTGACACCTCTTTCCCTGTCCATTGAGACCATGGGCGGCGTCGCAACCAGACTGATCGAGAGAAATACCACCATTCCCACCAAGAAAAGCCAGGTGTTCTCCACGGCAGCGGACAATCAGACCGCCGTGGACATCAATGTGGTGCAGGGTGAGAGACAGTTTGCGAGAGACAACAAATCCCTGGGACAGTTCCGTCTGGACGGCATTCCTCCCGCACCCAGAGGAATCCCTCAGATTGAGGTGACCTTTGACATTGACGCCAACGGCATCGTGAACGTGTCCGCCAAGGATCTGGGCACCGGCAAGGAACAGCATATCACCATTACCGCAGGCTCCAATATGTCCGACGCGGATATCGAGAGAGCGGTGAAGGAGGCTGCCGAGTTTGAGGCGCAGGATAAGAAGCGCAAGGAGGCAGTGGAGACCAGAAACGATGCGGATTCCTTCGTATTCCAGACGGAGAAGGCATTGAGCGAGGTAGGGGATAAGATCGCGGACAGCGACAAGACCCAGGTGCAGGCGGATCTGGATGCGGTAAAGGCGATCTTAGAGCGCACCAAGGACAGCGAGATGAGCGACAGCGATCTGGATGAGCTGCGCGCGGCGAAAGAGAAGCTGACCAACTCCGCACAGTCCCTGTTCACCAAGATGTACGAGAACATGCAGCAGGCACAGGGCGGCGCAGGTCCCGACATGAACAATATGGGCGGCGCGGCTGACTCAGGCAGTTCCGCTCCCGAGGGAGATGTGATCGACGGAGATTTCCGCGAGGTATAAGTTGATAAATGTGGTGTAAACAGAAAGGCTGACTACCATGGCAGAGCAGAAGCGAGACTATTACGAAGTCCTCGGCGTGGACAAAAATGCCGATGAGGCTGCTATCAAAAAAGCATATCGTGTTCTTGCGAAAAAATACCATCCGGATATGAACCCCGGCGATGCCGAGGCGGAGAAGAAATTCAAAGAGGCGTCAGAGGCGTATGCCGTTCTGAGCGATCCGGAAAAGCGGCGGCAGTATGACCAGTTTGGTCATGCTGCCTTCGACGGCGGTGCGGGAGCGGGAGGTTTCGACTTCAGCGGCGCGGACTTCAGCGATATCTTTGGCGATATATTCGGTGACTTTTTCGGCGGCGGCCGCAGGAGCAGCGCAAGGAACAACGGACCCATGAAGGGGGCAAATATCCGTACCAGCGTGCGCATTGCCTTTGAGGAGGCGGTTTTCGGCTGCAGCAAGGAGATCGAGCTGACGGTCAAGGAGACCTGTAAGACCTGTAACGGCAGCGGCGCAAAGCCCGGCACTTCCCCCGAGACCTGTTCCAAGTGCGGCGGTAAGGGTCAGGTGGTGTTCACCCAGCAGTCCTTCTTCGGTACCGTTCGCAACGTGCAGACCTGCCCGGACTGCCAGGGCACCGGCAAAGTGATCAAAGAGAAATGTCCCGACTGCCGGGGAACAGGCTATATTCCTATGAAGAAGAGGTATTCCGTGGAGATTCCCGCGGGCATCGACAACGGTCAGTCCGTGCGCCAGCCCGGTCTCGGTGAGCCCGGGGTAAACGGCGGTCCCAGGGGAGACGTTCTGGTGGAGGTCATCGTGGGAAGACATCCCATCTTCCAGAGACGGGATTTCAATATCTATTCCACGGTTCCCATGTCCTTTGCCGTTGCGGCATTGGGCGGCGAGATCTACATTGACACGGTGGACGGCAAGGTCATCTATGATGTGAAGCCCGGAACCCAGACGGACACCAAGGTGCGTCTGAAAGGAAAGGGCGTTCCCTCCCTCAGAAACAGAGAGGTGCGGGGAGACCATTATGTCACCCTTGTGGTGGAGGTGCCGGATAAGTTAAAGCCGGAGGCGAAGGAACTGTTAAAGCAGTTTGACGCGCTGGCAGGCGATACCTTAAATTCCACAAAGGCACAGTTTTCCGAAGTGGACGGAAACGGCGACGGAAATGCCAGGGAAGGGAAAAAGAAAAAATTTTGGAAATAACACAATATTAAAAGGAGTACCGCGAAATAACGGATTATGGTTATGAAGCGGTACTCCTTTTTTGGAGATATTGATCCGGGGCGAAAGCCCTCGGTGTATGGGCGGCGCTTTTGGAACACAATTCCGGAACACGGAAAGGATTTTTTACGCCTTGTTCTGCAGGGCTGCCTTCAGCTGTTCATACTCCTCCCGCATCTTTTGGAAGGTTTCGGTATCTCCGTCTCCCGTGTCGGGGTGATACGCCTTGCACAGGGATTTATAACGCTTCTCCAGCTTTTCCATGTCGCTGCATCCGGCGAAGAATACCGGAGACTGCGGGGAGGCATTGCCTGCCTCCTGCGATTTTTTGGCAAAATGCTTTACCTCATCCCGCTGTTTTTCCAGCTGTTGGATCCGGGGAATCAGTTTCTTGAATTTATTCAGGGGAATCCCCTGTTTGTATCTGCTGCATTCCTCTACAATATCCGAGAGGTTGCGGTAGTAGCTGCCCCAGGCGCTGCGGAGCAGCGGGTTGTCCTGGACGTTCAGTGCGGATTCCACCATAGATGCAAGGGGTTCAAGACTGTTTATATGCTCCTCCAGATTCTGCATGTAGGCATCACCGGTGTCAGAGGCGTTTTCCTCACTGCGCGCCATATGCCAGTCGCGGCTTTGCAGATCCCGGATGTCGGCATCCATCTCTTCCTCTGTCATCTTCAGCTCCTGTGCCCATTCATGCCATTCCACTCCGAGGGAGATGAGAACGGTTATAAACAATGCCATCACCATCACAAACATTACAATGCCGTAGACCAGAGAAAAGGTATCAAATTTTCCCATGAACGTAAACAGCCCTATGCCAAAGGAAGCTTTCGCATGGAGGTGGATGCCGAGGAGGGCGTCGGCTATCAGCAGGGCGCTTAACAGGAACGAGGCAGGCAGCGCAAAAGAAATGACGGTCACGATCACTTTATTGATCAGGCTGAGAATGGTATAGAACAGGCAGAAAATTGCGTTGGGCACTTTTTTGCCTGTCAGGCAGATAGATTGATAATCACTCTCACAGATCCCATGAAGTTTTAAAAATCCCGTATAAGCGAGATCATATACAAACTCAAAGAAGCCGATGACGGCGCTCCAGATCAATGTGACAACGGAGGCCATCATGGTCATCACAAAAAATATAATCATTATGATAAGAAAACCGATGAAGAAAACGAGAAGCAGCGTCAGCAGGACTTCCATCCCGCTTTCAGGATTTTTAAAAAATTCAAACCCCATTATTATAAAAAGGGTCAGTATCAGCATCCCCAATATCAGTGCGAGCTTTTCCAACGCCTTGGCAGTCAGTTTGCATGCCGTGGCAAGAAGCAGAAGCGGGAGCGCTATCAGGGAGAGAATGTTGATCTTCAGTATCTTCAGTATCTTTTCCATGTCGTTTCCCCCTAATCTTCAAACTGTTGCAGCCGGTAACGGATATTATTGATCCCGGAGCCGCTTCCCAAAGAGATGGTCATCTCGTCTCCCGATTCCTCATCCCTGTAGACGGCAGAAGTGTTGTCAAAATTCCAGCCGTAGAGAAGACTTCCGGTGAAGGAATCCGGCTCCCCGTACAGCCCGGTGGACTTATTGCAGACATCCTCGATCGCCATACCCAGAGTGACTCCCTGAGGGAATACCGCATTATTTTTTGTCACATAAATTTCGATCAGGCGGCAGTTCTTCCAGTCTGCCTCCTCTTCGCTGTCATTGAGCAGTGTCACCGTAATGCCCAGATTGCTGTCGGTCAGGGTGACCTGTTTGAAAGGCGCAACGGTATTTTCGAAGCTGATATCGAGCTGTGAAAGAAGCGGGGAGCTATCTTCGGCGCGCAGATCAAAAATCTGCCGGTTAATCTGGATCAGCCCGTCAAAAGGTTCTGCCAGCAGCATTTCCGGCATGGGCTGTACGGACATCCAGTGTCTGGTAAATTCCTCCGGATTGTCGATGGATACATGGAGCGTGGCGATCCCTTCTTTTGTAAATTCCATTTTCTCCGAATCCGCCGCTATGGAGATGCCGGTGTTGGCAGCCTGGCTGGCATATACCATATATACCTGATAGGTGCCGGGATGCAGGGAAACCTCCTGTTTATAATCGTTTTTGGAATTCAGTGAGATTTCGTATTGCTTCTCATTCACCATGTTTTTCAGGGTTACATGGATTTCAAAATTTTCCTTCAGATTCTGCTCAAGCATATGAAATTCCTTTGGAATATCCGTGAAGGAAATGATGCCCTTGCAGTCTCCTTCGTTGAGCTTTCCGGTCTTGCCACATCCGGCGAGGGAAAACAGGGCAGCCAGAAGGAGAAGAGAGGGCAGTATGCGGTAGATCAGACATTTCTTTTGCAATTTCTTTTGCATAGACGTTTTTTATCTCCTTTTTGCAGATTAAGACATAATCCCACAAGTAAACATTCTATCTGATATTATAGACGTAAATGTATAAAAGAGCAAGGTATCATTTGACACAAATAGGCAGATAGTTTACTATATCCATAGTATCTTAACGGTGATGTGTGAGAGGAGTTTTCAAAGAATGAATGCAAAGCCGGGAAAGCGTGAGATGACAATACGGACCCGTTTGCTATGGACGGCGGTTCTGTGCGCGGTGATGCTGGTGAGTGTGCTTCTGATGCTGACGCTGTGCGCGGATGAAGGCATCGATTATGATGAATCCTACAGCTTTCGGAGCGCCAGGGACTTTACGCAGCTGGGAATCATACAGAAAATGATTGATGACTATGACACGGATGTGCCTCTCTATTATTGTGTTCTGAGAGTATGGATCCGGCTGTTTGGCAAAATAGGGCATCGGTTTTTCGCGGCGAGACTGTTTTCCGTGGCGGGAACGATTGCCTCCATGGTGCTGGGGCTTACGGTGGTGCGCCGGCTGTGGGGGAATTATACGGCGCTTTTTTTTATGATCGCCACCGGGCTGGCTCCGGCCATGCTGCATGTGAGCGTCAACATCCGCATGTATTCCTGGACCAATTTTTTGATGACTGCGTGCGCGGTGCTTGCCTTTTGCATTGTGCAGCGCCCTGAAAGCACAAAGTGCTGGGTGCTGCTCTGGGTGCTTACGATTGCTGCGTTCTTCTCCCATTATTTTACGGTGTTTGCCTGTCTGGCAATTTATCTTTATCTGCTGGCTGCGTTGTTTGTATACGAGAGAAAAGCTGTGTGGAAGGTATTTGTATGTGGATCTACAACCCTGATCCCCCTGCTGGCATGGATGGTGGTTTCGGGTTTCTTTCACTTTGTCGACACGGAGGGGCAGGGGGCAAAGAGGAAAGCCCCGGACATCAGCGGGCTTTTAAGTTACCTCTTTAAGACGGACATGCGTTTCTGGCTGCCGATCGCCGTTACATTAGTGGCAGTGGCGCTGATAGGCGGATTGTTTCTTATGAAGGCTGACCGCAGGGGGGAAAAGGGATTCGCGCTGACCTGTGTGTCGGCGATCTTTGTGATCTATCTGACGGCGCTGCTGCTCTCTTCTTTCGCGTCTCATTTTTTTACGGCGCGCCATATCATGCACGCAGCGGGGATGATGTGGCTGGGGATCGCGATCATACTGCCCCGTATAGACAGATGGGTCTATCTGTCGGGGGCAGCAGTGCTTGCCGGAATGTGTTATACCAATTATAGGGACGAGTATGAATTGGCATATCGGGATACGCCCTATCTGGAGGATACCAAGATTTTCATCGAGGAGGAAATGCAGCCGGGGGATATCGTCATCTATACCGCGCCTGAAATGTACAGTACATTATATAGCTGCTATATGCCGGATCAGATTTTTATTCATTTGGATGATGTGGAAGATATCAACGATCTGGCAGGCAGGAGAGTATGGTTTTTCAGCACGGACTGGACCCGGTTTTTCTCGGATGAGGAAGTGGAGCTTTATCATATCAGTTCAGAGAATGTAGGGCACTATGGATTTCAGATCATGGATAACTGCACGGATTTTGACCTCCTGAGACTTCAGATAGGAGGGATGAGCGGATCATGACAGCCTTGAGAAAAGTTTTGTTTATTCTTACACTTCTGCTCGTGCTTTTCGTCTGGGTGCATCCCTTCCGGGAAGTGGGAAATGTCAGAAGCGGCGATGAAGGGCATCTTCGGACAAAGGCATTGGGGATAGGAGAAAGTATTACCCAGTTTTTCACCGCGGATGACAATAATATCATACAGCTGGAATTTGTGCTGGATTATGATGATACATCCGGCAGGGAAGGTCAAATGCTATTTGAACTTGTCAATTTTGACGGGGAAGTAATCTTTCAGGAAGAGTTGGATTACGCAGGGATGGAGGATTACAGTTACTGCGGCCCGGCAGTCAATGTCCCGGTCAGGAAGGGAAGGCAATATGCCTACCGGCTGACCAATCTGAGCATACGGGACAATCAGCCCTGCGGAATCTATACGACGGAGAAGGAAATGTGCTGTCTAAAGGGCGGGGCAGTGGAGACGGACGGGAAGAGGATTGACGGAGAGCTGCTCACCCGGGTGACATCGAACAGACCGCTCACCGCGGCGAATACGCTGTCCCTCAGCGGATGTATCGGGATGGCAGGCTTTGGGCTCTGCACCGTATTGGAGCGCGGGGCGGGGCGCCGGCAGAAGAACGGAATAAAAGAATAGAGAGGTTGTCAGTATGAAATGGATGAAATTTCGGGTAAAAACAGTCACGGATGCGGAGGACATCGTCATCAGCACCCTTTATGACATCGGGCTGGAGGGCGCCCAGATCGAAGATAAAATCCCTCTGACCGCCATGGAGAAAGAGCAGATGTTTGTGGATATTCTTCCGACGCCGCCGGAGGACGACGGTGTGGCGTATCTGAGCTTTTTTGTGGAGGTGCAGGAGGACGGTATGCTTAAGCTGCAGGGGGAGAGCGTCAGCCGGGAAAAACTGCAGGAGCGGATTGAAAATGAATTAGAGGATCTGAGAATGTTTGGCGACATCGGCGAGGGGACCGTGACGGTGGACGAGACCGAGGATATCGACTGGATCAACAACTGGAAACAGTATTTCCATCAGTTTTATATTGATGATATCCTTGTGATACCGTCCTGGGAGGAGGTAAAACCTGAGGACACCGGGCGGATGGTGCTGCATATCGATCCGGGCACCGCTTTCGGAACGGGTATGCACGAGACGACCCAGCTTTGTATCCGACAGCTCAGAAGATATGTCACATCCCGGACGGAGCTTTTGGATGTGGGTACGGGGAGCGGGATCCTTGCGATCCTGTCTTTGATGTTTGGCGCCAGACATGCCGTGGGAACGGATCTGGATCCCTGCGCCGTGCCTGCCGTGAAAGAAAATTGTGAGGCGAACGGGATTGCAAAGGAGCGTTTTGACATGATGATCGGCAATATCATCACGGACACGGAAGTGCAGGATCAGGTGGGGTATGAGAAATACGACATTGTCGTGGCAAATATTCTCGCGGATGTGCTGGTTCCTCTGACGCCGGTGATTGTCCGTCAGCTGAAACCGGGAGGAATTTATATCACCTCCGGCATTATCAATGACAAGGAGCAGACGGTGGTGGATGCGGTGAAGGCGGCGGGACTGAAGGTGCTCGATATCACCTGCCAGGGCGAATGGGTGTCCGTCACGGCGCAAAAGGAAATGTCTCTCTGAAGGGGGGATTCGTTTGTATCAGTTTTTTGTGGAGCCGGGTCAGATCAATATAAGTGACAGAAGTGTCATGATTACCGGAACAGATGTAAATCATATCAGAAATGTACTGCGCATGAAGGTGGGCGAGGAGATCGCGGTGAGCAACGGGCAGGACGGAAAAGAATACCGCTGCGGTATCGCGGAATTTCTGGAGGACGCCGTGCGCTGTGAACTGCGTTTTGTGAAAGAGGATGGGGTGGAGCTGCCGGTTCGGGTGGTTTTGTTCCAGGGGCTGCCCAAAGCGGACAAGATGGAGCTTATCATCCAGAAGGCAGTGGAACTGGGCGTATATGAGATTGTCCCCGTTGCGGTCAAGCGCTGTGTGGTAAGGCTGGATGACAAAAAGGCGCAGGCAAAGACCGCGCGCTGGCAGAATATCGCGGAGGCGGCGGCAAAGCAGAGCCGCAGGGGAATGATTCCCCAAGTAGCCCCTCTCGTCAGCCTGGAACAGGCCCTGGAGCGTGCAAAAGGAATGGATGTGCGGCTGATCCCCTATGAACTGGCAGAAGGGATGGACCGGACCCGGGAATTATTCGGCAGCATCAGAGCCGGACAGACGGTGGCAGTGTTCATCGGTCCCGAGGGCGGCTTTGAGGAGAGTGAGATAGCCCTTGCACAGCAGCATGGCGTGGAACCTGTCACGCTGGGAAGACGGATCCTGCGCACGGAGACGGCAGGAATGACGGTTCTGGCATGGCTGGGTTATCTGCTGGAGCAGTAGACCAAACAGATTTTTTCTGCATATGATAAAGATAAGAAACGTGAGATTATAGATGAAGGAGTATCATCATGGAAGTGTACTTGGACAATTCCGCTACCACCCGTGTGTTTCCGGAAGTGGCGGAGTTGATAAAAGAAATTATGTGTGAAGATTACGGCAATCCTTCCAGTCTGCACAGAAAGGGCATTCAGGCGGAACAGCATCTGCGCCATGCAAAGGAGACGCTGGCGGGCATACTCAAGGTGAACGAGAAGGAGCTTTTTTTCACCTCCGGGGGAACGGAGTCTGATAATCTGGCGCTGATCGGATGCGCCCTTGCCAACCAGCGGAGGGGAAAGCATCTGATCACCACGCAGATCGAACATCCTGCGGTGCTGCAGACGATGAAATATCTGGAGGGTCTGGGGTTTCGTGTGACCTATCTGCCGGTGGACGGCACGGGCAGGATCCGCATGGAAGATTTGCGCCGCTCTGTGGCAGACGATACGACACTGGTGTCCATCATGCACACCAACAATGAGATCGGTTCCCTCCAGCCCATCGCTGAGGCGGGGACACTGATCAAGAAGATCAACCCGGATACGCTGTTTCATGTGGATGCAGTGCAGGGATTCGGAAAGGCGCGCATCTATCCCAAGAGGATGAATATCGATCTGCTCTCTGCCAGCGGTCACAAGATCCATGGTCCCAAGGGTGTGGGGCTTTTGTATGTGGGAGAGAAAGTGAAGATCCAGCCCATCCTGTTCGGCGGCGGGCAGCAGATGAATCTCCGCTCCGGCACGGACAATGTCCCCGGAATCGCAGGTATGGCAAAGGCGGCAGAAATGCTCTACAGCCATCTGGAAGAGGATGTCAACCGGCTTTATCACTGCAAGAGATATTTTGTGAACGGGCTTAAACGGATGGAGAACGTGAGGATCAACGGGCTTCTGCCGGACGGTTCTTACGGGGAGGGAACGGCTTCTCATGTGCTGAGCGCATCTTTTATCGGAGTGAGGAGCGAAGTGCTTCTGCACGCATTGGAGGATGAGGGGATCTATGTGTCGGCGGGAAGTGCCTGTTCCGCGCGCAAACCACAGCCCTCTGCCACGCTCCGGGCAATGGGTGTGGAGAAAGCGCGGTTAGAGTCGGCGATTCGTTTCAGCTTTTCCGTAGATACCACAGAAAAAGAACTGGACTATACATTGAAAGTATTATATGATAAAATTCCAGTGTTGCGCAGATATACCCGGCGGGCATAAAAGATATCAGGAGGAAACGATGTTTACGGCATTTTTGATAAAATACGCGGAAATCGGTGTAAAGGGGAAAAACCGGCATTTGTTCGAGGATGCGTTGATCCATCAGATAAAATACGCACTGAAAAAATGTGAGGGGCAATTTCTGATCCATAAGACACAGGGGCGCATCTATGTGGACGCCCAGACGGATTTTGACTTTGACGAGACGATAGAACATTTGCAGAAAGTGTTCGGCATTTCCCAGATCTGTCCCGTGGTGTATGTACGGGACGAGGGGTTTGAGAAGCTTTGTGACACTGTTGTCAAATATATTGGGGATGTATATCCCGGATGCAATAAGACCTTCAAAGTAAATGCACGCCGCGCACGCAAGGATTATCCCAAGGATTCCATGGAGATCAATGCGGATATGGGGGAGGCGATCCTCAACGCATATCCCGACATGTCGGTGGATGTCCATAAGCCGGATATCACGCTGAATATCGAGGTGCGTGAGAACATTTATGTTTATTCGGAAACGATTCCGGGTCCCGGAGGCATGCCTGTGGGTACAGGCGGAAAGGCAATGCTGCTGTTGTCCGGCGGCATTGACTCTCCGGTGGCAGGTTACATGATAGCAAAGAGGGGAGTGAAGATTGACGCGGTTTATTTTCATGCTCCGCCCTACACCAGCGAAAGGGCAAAGCAGAAGGTGGTGGATCTGGCGCGCATCGTATCGCGCTACACGGGTCCCATTTACCTGCATGTCATCAACTTTACGGATATTCAGCTCTATATCCATGAGAAATGTCCCCATGAGGAACTGACGATCATCATGCGGCGGTACATGATGCGCATTGCGGAACATCTTGCGAGGGAAAACCAGTGTCTGGGACTGATCACGGGGGAGAGCATCGGACAGGTGGCATCCCAGACCATGAGTTCTCTTGCTGCCACCAACGAGGTGTGCGGGCTGCCTGTATACCGTCCGCTGATCGGCTTTGACAAACAGGAGATCGTGGAGGTCGCAGAGAAGATCGGGACCTTTGAGACATCTATTCTGCCCTTTGAGGACTGCTGTACGATCTTTGTGGCAAAACATCCTGTCACGAAGCCCAATGTGAAGATCATACGCCGGCATGAGCGCAATCTGGAAGAGCGGATCGAGGAGCTGGTGGAGAAAGCATTAAAGACCGATGAATTGATCATCGTGGAATAAAGCTGCAAAAAACGTCTCAAGGAATTGCGTTCCCTGAGACGTCCCTATGAGAAAGATCAGACCAGATAGGGTTTAAGAGTTTCCATCACATCGTCCATGCCGGTCTCCGTGTGGATGTTGAGCGTGATGGGTTTGGAGAGATCAAGGCTGAATATACCCATGATGGACTTTGCGTCAATGACATATCTGCCGGATACCAGATCAAAATCGTAGTCGAACTTTGTGATATCGTTTACGAAAGACTTAACCTTGTCAATGGAATTTAATGAAATCTGTACTTCTTTCATGATAGTTACCTCCTTAATCATTACGGGTCATACCTTCAAGCATCATATTAACGGCAAAACAGGGAAAAGTCAATCCTAAAACATTACAAAAAAAGTGGGGATTTCGTATGAAACGGGTAGCATTTCACAATCTTGGGTGCAAAGTGAATTCCTATGAGATGGATGTGATGCAGCAAAATTTACAGGAAAAAGGATATAAGATCGTACCGTTCGACGAAATTGCCGATATCTATATCGTCAACACCTGCACGGTCACCAATATCGCGGACCGCAAGAGCAGGCAGATGCTTCACCGTGCAAAACAGAAGAATCCCCTGGCAGTCGTAGTGGCGGTGGGATGCTATGTACAGACGGACCGGGAGGGTGTGGAGCAGGATGAGTCCATCGATCTTGCCATCGGCAACAATCGAAAAAACGCGTTGGCAGAGATTTTAGAAGAATTTCTTGCCGGGCGGGAGAACCCGTTGCCGGCGGGGGGAAACGGACCGGACAAGACCTTAAACGGCACGACGGTCACCGACATCAATGCGCCCTGTGAATATGAGAACATGTCCCTGAAAGAGACGGCAGAGCATACCCGTGCCTACATTAAGATCCAGGACGGCTGCAATCAGTTCTGTTCCTATTGTGTGATCCCCTATGCCAGGGGGCGGGTGCGCAGCAGACCAGAGGAGGAGATCCTGGCAGAGATCCGGGGGCTGATCCAGAGGGGGTATAGGGAAATTGTGCTCACGGGCATCCACATCAGCTCCTATGGCATTGACTTTGACGGGGAGAAGGCATATTGCGGCAAAAGCCGCCTTATAGATCTTGTGGAGCGCATCCACAATGAGACGGAGGGGTTAGAACGCATCCGGCTGGGTTCTTTGGAGCCTCGGATCGTCACGGAGGAGACGGCGGCGAGACTCGCCGCACTGCCCGGACTCTGCCCCCATTTTCATCTGTCCCTCCAAAGCGGCTGTGACACGACCCTAAAAAGAATGAATAGACATTATACCACCGTGGAATACTTACGGGGAGTGGGCTGCCTGCGGAAATATTTTGAACATCCGGCGATAACCACGGATGTGATCGTGGGATTCCCCGGGGAGACCGAAGAGGAATTTGCACAGACGAAGGCGTTTCTGGAGAAGGTTGGATTTTTTGAGATGCACATCTTTAAATATTCCAGACGCAGGGGCACCAATGCGGACAAAATGCCGGATCAGATCACGGAAAAGTTGAAAGCCCGGCGCAGCGATGAGCTGTTTGCCCTGGAGGCACAACAGTCTCAGATCTTCAGGGCGTATTACATAGGCAAGACCGTAGAGGTTCTCTGGGAGGACAGAAAACAGATCGGCGGAACATGGTACTGGATCGGACACACCGGAGACTATGTGAAGGTTGCGGTATACGACAGGGGGAGCGATCTTTCCAACAGTCTTTCCCGTGTTAAGGTGGAGTGTTTTCTGACGGAGGAGATTCTTTTGGCGGGATAAACCTTGCATGAAATAGGATTGAATTTTTTGTTCAAATGAGGTAATATAGAAAAAGCAGGGTATTAGCGGACGTGAGTTTTGACAGGCATTTAGAGAAGGAAGATATTATGCAGGATTTGGAGAGCACACAATATTTTAAGGTGGAAGCAGAGCCGGAGACGGGCGTAAGGGTGGTTTTATCCACGGTGTATGAGGCTTTGACTGAGAAAGGATACAATCCGGTGAATCAGATCGTGGGTTATATCATGAGTGGGGATCCCACTTATATCACCAGTCATATGGGGGCGCGGAGCCTTATCATGAAAGTGGAGCGCGATGAACTTGTGGAGGAGCTTTTGACAGAGTATATCCGCAATAATCACTGGGCGTAGGAGGAAGATTTATGCGGATCATGGGCTTGGATTTTGGTTCCAAGACGGTTGGGGTTGCTGTGAGTGACGCTTTGCTTTTGACCGCTCAGGGGGTGGAGATCATCCGACGCAGGGAGGAGAATAAGCTGCGCCGGACGCTGACCAGGATCGAGGAGCTGATCGTAGAGTACGAAGTGGAAGAAATCGTGCTGGGTCTTCCCAGACATATGAACGGTACGGAGGGAGTGCGCGTGGAGCTCACCGAGGAGTTCAAGGACAAGCTGGAACGAAGGACCGGTTTGCCCGTGGCGCTTTGGGACGAGCGTCTGACGACGGTTGCGGCGGATAGGACGATGATGGAAACCGGAATCCGCAGGGAGCGTCGAAAGGAATATGTGGATATGATCGCGGCATCTTTTATCCTGCAGGGATACCTGGACTGGCGCAGAAACCGGCAGGAGATGAAAGACAGTGAGGAGTCGGAATGAGCAGGCTGGAAAAAATCACATTTAACGCAGGCGGGGAAGATCCCGTGGATTTTTATGTGCTGGAGCAGACCAGGATCGGCGGGTACAATTATATTCTGGTGACGGATTTTGAGGAAGGCGACGGTGAGGCGCTGATCTTGAAGGATATGTCCGCAGACGGCGAGGAGGAAAGTCTTTTTTCCATTGTGTCGGATGAAAAGGAGCTGGAGGCAGTCTCCGGAGTGTTCGCGGATATGCTGGATGATGTGGAATTTGTAAGGGGCGAAGAGTAGGCGGATCCAGAACCGTCAGAGTACGAAGATCCGGTGCGGACGCACGAAAACTACGAATGAATTGCCGCGGCGGAGCGGTATGATATTTTATATTGTAACAGTTTTAACCAAGGTTTAAGAAGAAAGTTGGAGGAAATTTAGTGAAAAAGCAAAAAGAGAATAATGGAGCTGGCAAGCTGAAAATCATCCCTCTGGGGGGCTTGGAGCAGATCGGCTTGAATATTACTGCCTTCGAGTATGAGGACAGTATTATTGTGGTGGACTGCGGTCTGTCTTTCCCGGCGGATGACATGTTGGGGATCGATCTGGTCATTCCGGATGTCACCTATCTGAAAAATAATATGGACAAGGTCAAAGGCTTTGTCATCACTCACGGGCATGAAGATCATATCGGGGCGCTGCCCTATGTGCTCAGGGAGATCAACATACCCATTTACGCTACCCGGCTGACAATGGGAATCATTGAGAATAAGCTGACGGAGCATAATCTGATGAAGACCACCAAGCGCAAGGTGGTCAGATTCGGACAATCTATCAATCTGGGGAAATTCCGTGTCGAGTTTATCAAGACAAACCACAGTATTGTGGATGCTGCGGCTCTGGCAATCTATTCTCCCGCGGGTGTGGTGGTGCACACGGGAGATTTCAAAGTGGATTACACGCCGGTGTACGGCGATGCCATTGATCTGCAGCGCTTTGCAGAGATCGGCAGGAAGGGCGTGCTGGCGCTGATGTGCGATTCCACCAATGCGGAACGCCCGGGCTTTACCCCCTCTGAAAAGACGGTGGGAAAGGCTTTTGATACATTGTTTAACGAACATAAGAATACCCGTATTTTTGTGGCGACCTTTGCCTCCAATGTGGACAGGGTCCAACAGATCATCAACACGGCGTACAAATTCGGACGCAAGGTCTGTGTGGAAGGCCGCAGTATGGTCAATATCATTGAGACGGCAAGAAATCTGGGTTGTATCAGTATTCCGGACAATACGCTGGTGGACATCGAGCAGATGAAAAATTATCCCGATGAGAAACAGGTCATCATCACCACCGGCAGTCAGGGAGAAAGCATGGCTGCCCTCTCCCGTATGGCAAACAATATGCACCGTAAGATTACGATCGGGGCGGGGGATACGGTCATCTTTTCCTCCAATCCCATACCCGGCAATGAGAAGGCAGTGACCAAGATCATCAATGAACTGCAGCGCAAGGGTGCGGATGTGATCTTTCAGGATACACATGTGTCCGGGCATGCCTGTCAGGAGGAGATCAAGCTCATTTACACCCTGACACATCCCAAGTATGCCATTCCCGTACACGGCGAGTACAAACATCTGAAGGCACAGGCAAAGATCGCCGAGAGCCTTGGCATAGACAAGGACAATATCTTTATCCTCTCCTCCGGCGATGTGCTGGAGTTGAATGAGGACGGCGCCAGGACGGGCGGCAGGGTTCCCACAGGGACGATCCTGGTGGACGGTCTCGGCGTGGGAGACGTGGGTAATGTGGTGCTCAGAGACCGTCAGCATCTGGCGGAGGACGGTATCATGATCGTGGTGATGAGTCTGGAGAAAGCCTCGAACGAACTGGTGGCAGGGCCGGACATTGTCTCCCGGGGCTTTGTCTATGTGAGGGAGTCCGATGAACTTATAGAAGAGGCGAGACAGACGGTGGATGACGCGCTTCAGGGATGTCTGGACCGGGGCGTCACCGACTGGGGGAAATTGAAATCCGTCACCAAGGATGTGCTGGGAGAGTATGTCTGGAAAAAGACCAAAAGAAGACCTATGATATTGCCGATCATTATGGAAGTTTAGGTATTGAGCTGACGGGCAGGATAAAATTTACAATGTACTCCGGAGGTATGAGATGGATAAGATTGACCAGTCTCTCCAACAACTGATCGATGATATTTTATCATCCGATATTTATCGTGCGTATGATGTGCAGCGGAAGCTGGTAAATGAACAGCCGGAATTAAAGGCACAGATCGATGACTATCGTATCCGTAATTTTGAGCTTCAGAGCAGTGAAAATATCACTTTTGAACAGATAGATCAGTTTGAGAGAGAGTACGCCGCTTTTCGGGAAAATAAGCTGGTGGCAGATTTTTTGGCGGCGGAGCTTGCCTTTTGCAGATTACAGCAGAATATCAGTGCCCGTCTGACAGAGGCGATGCACTTTGAGTAGGCGGATACCGGAAGCGACAGGATTGTGGAGACAGGGAAGAAGGAAAATCTATGAAAAGCAGAAATCTTATGACTGCCGTGTTTGGGGCTATTTTAAAAGTAGTCATAGCGGTCGCTGCGGCGTTTGTGATCTATAGAGGCGCGGTGCTTTGCTATAACTACGGATATCGCATATTTACGGAACCGGCCATGACTGCCGGCGAGGGAAAGACAGTGAGTATCACGCTCACGGAGGGTATGTCCGCGCTGGATGTCGGCGAGATGATGAAGAACAAAGGGCTTACCAGAGACAGCAAACTTTTTGCGCTGCAATATCTGTTGTCCGAGTACAAGGAGGATATCAGACCCGGCACCTATGAGGTAAGTACCTCCATGACTGCGGAGGAGATCATGGCGGCCATGGTGCCTGCGGTGCAGGAGGGCGAGAACACAGACGGGACGGAGTAAGAGCGATCATGATCATTGACGAAAGAATGTCTGCTTTTATTGATTCCATGGATAAAGGCAACACTGCTCTTTTGAATGAAATCGAACAATATGCGCTGCAGACACAGGTGCCTGTCATCCGCAGGGGAATGCAGCAGCTGTTAAAATTTCTGCTGGCGTTTGCGAAGCCGAGGAGCATCCTGGAGATCGGGACTGCCATCGGCTTTTCCGCACTTCTCATGAGGGAATACGCACCGCCCGGATGTCATATCACCACCATCGAAAAGTATGAGAAACGCATTCCCATAGCCAAAGACAACTTTGCCCGTGCAGGCGCCGAAGGAGATATCACACTGCTGGAAGGGGATGCGGCGGAAATATTGCGGGGCATGACGGGAAGTTTCGATCTGATCTTTATGGATGCGGCGAAGGGACAGTACATACATTTCCTGCCGGATGTGTTAAGACTCCTGCAGCCGGGAGGGCTGTTGGTGTCGGACAATGTGCTGCAGCACGGCGACATCATCGAGTCCCGCTATGCAGTCACGAGACGTAATCGTACCATTCATGCCCGCATGAGGGATTATCTTTATGAACTGACGCACCATCCACAGTTGGAGACAACGATCCTGCCCGTGGGGGACGGTGTGACCCTGAGTGTGAAAGTGCAGCGGGACTGACGGTATTTTTGACGGATGAAGAAAACGAGGTTAGTGTATATGTCCCATAACAGAAGAACAGAACTTCTCATACCTGCCAGCAGTTTAGAGGTGTTAAAGATTGCGGTGATCTTCGGCGCGGATGCGGTGTACATTGGCGGGGAAGCGTATGGTCTGCGTGCCAAAGCCAAAAATTTTTCGCCGGAGGAGATGGCGGAAGGGATTGCTTTTGCCCACGCCCATGGCGTGAGGGTATATGTGACAGCAAATATATTGGCCCATAACGCCGATCTGGAGGGCGCAGGGACGTACTTTGAAGAGTTGAAAAACATGAAGCCACAGCCGCCCGATGCGTTGATCATCTCGGATCCGGGCATGTTCATGATTGCCCGGACGGTTTGGCCGGAGGCGGAAATCCATATTTCTACCCAGGCAAACAACACCAACTATCAAACCTGGCTGTTCTGGTGGAAGCTGGGGGCAAAGAGAGTGGTCTGCGCCAGAGAGCTGTCCCTGAAGGAGATCAAAGAGATCCGTACACGGATACCGGAGGAAATGGAGATCGAGAGTTTTGTCCATGGCGCCATGTGTATTTCCTATTCCGGCAGATGTCTTCTGAGCAATTATTTTACCGGACGGAATGCCAATCAGGGAGCCTGTACCCACCCCTGCCGCTGGAAGTACGCGGTGGTGGAGGAGACAAGACCCGGTGAGTATCTGCCCGTGTATGAGAATGAGAGGGGGACTTTCCTGTTTAATTCCAAGGATCTGTGTATGGTGGAACATATTCCGGAGCTTTTGGAGGCGGGAATCGACAGCTTCAAGATCGAGGGGCGCATGAAGAGCGCGTTGTATGTGGCCACAGTGGCGCGGGTCTACCGCAAAGCGATCGACGATTATCAGGATAGCCCGGAGAGATACCGGCAGAATCTCGCATGGTATCGGGAGGAGATTGCCAAATGTACCCACAGACAGTATACCACCGGATTCTACTTCGGAAAACCGGGTAAGGAAACCCAGATCTATGACAGCAGCACCTATATCAACGAATACACTTATCTGGGAATGGCACAGGAGCTGGTGGAGGCTCCGGAGAAGCTGACGGGGAGTGATGAAGTTTCTCCCCTTGTGTGCATCGAACAGAGAAACAAATTTTCTGTGGGAGATGTCGTGGAGGTCATCAAGCCGGACGGTACGGATCTCACAGTCAGAGTGAAGGCGATTTATAATGGGGAGTTTGAACCCATAGAAAGCTGTCCCCATCCGAAACAGAAGATTTATCTCGATCTTACGCCCTGTGAAGCGGATGCGGCAAAGCGTGTGGACCGGTATGATATTTTGAGGGTGAAGCTATGACATGGAGGCGATCTTTACTTATGGGCAGAAAATCACAATGACGGATGCCTCGGGCGCGGCGCGCATACGCGAGGCGGGAGAGATCACGGTGCCTCTTGGCGGCAGGACGCTGTCTGCCGGGGATTATGAGACGGTGAAATATAATATTTCAGATAAAACGATCGGATTTTTATGATGGTAAAAAAGACCGTGTCATCTGTTCTCGGGGGATCGTCCGGGCTCTCCTCCGGCTGCACATGCTCTAAAAGCGGCACCCCTGTGTGGTTTTATTTAAACTAAAATATAGCGCGATCAAATCTATGGCGCAGGTAAAATTTCCGAAAGTCAGGGCAAAATTTCCGGCAGCCGGGGCGATTGGAAACAGAATAAAAATATTTAATTTAGGTATTGCATTTTATATCAAGATAGAGTATTTTATAAGAAGTAGGGTGTCACCCCGAATTCCATATAGGTATCTGAACGAAGATGTTCCAATAGTAACCAGTTTACTTTGGGACGCTTTTTTTTAGGAAGATACTATGTGAATGAAAATAACCAAGAAAGGGAGTATGGAGATGAGTGAAGTATTAAACATTCAGGAAATTTTTGCAAGCAAAGTATTCACCCTTGGCAAAATGAAGGAAAGATTGCCCAAGAACGTCTACAAAGACGTCAAAAGAGTGATGGACCAGGGCGGTGAGCTTTCACTGGCTACTGCAGACGTGGTGGCTAAGGCAATGAAGGACTGGGCGGTTGAGAACGGAGCGACCCATTATACTCACTGGTTTCAGCCTTTGACCGGGATTACTGCAGAGAAACACGATTCCTTCGTGACTCATCCTGATGAGGAGGGGAAAATGATCCTGGAGTTTTCCGGTAAGGAGTTGATCAAGGGCGAGCCCGACGCATCTTCTTTCCCTTCCGGCGGTCTGCGCGCTACCTTTGAGGCGAGAGGCTATACCGTCTGGGATATCACCTCCCCCGTATTTTTGAAAGAGGACGCAACCGGAGTTATCCTCTGCATTCCCACCGCATTCTGTTCCTATAAGGGCGAAGCGCTGGATAAGAAAACTCCGCTGCTGCGCTCCATGGAAGCTGTCAGCGAGCAGGCGCTCCGTATCGTGAGACTGTTCGGCAATACCGAGGCGACCAAGGTGGTTGCCAGCGTAGGACCGGAGCAGGAATATTTCCTGGTGGACAGAGAGAAGTTTTTGAAGAGAGACGATCTGATCTTTGCCGGACGCACTTTGTTCGGCGCTCCCGCACCGAAGGGACAGGAGCTGGAGGATCATTATTTTGGGACCATCCGTGAGAGGATCGGCTCTTATATGAAAGATCTGAACGTAGAACTGTGGAAGCTGGGCGTTACCGCCAAGACACAGCACAACGAAGTGGCTCCCGCACAGCATGAGCTGGCACCCATCTATGAGACGGCAAACATCGCGGTTGACCATAACCAGCTGGTGATGGAGACCATGAAGAAAGTCGCAAACCGCCATGGTCTGAACTGTCTGCTGCACGAGAAGCCATTTGCAGGAGTGAACGGTTCCGGTAAGCACAACAACTGGTCTCTGGGGACGGACAACGGAGTCAATCTCCTGGATCCCGGCGACACCCCCAATGAAAATGTCCAGTTCCTTCTGGTGCTTGCCTGCATTATGAAAGCGGTGGATACCCATGCGGATCTTCTCCGTCAGAGCGCATCGGATGTGGGTAACGATCACAGACTGGGCGCAAACGAGGCTCCCCCTGCGATCATCTCCATGTTTTTGGGCGAGCAGCTTGAGGATGTGGTAAAACAGCTGGTGGAGACCGGTGAGGCAGACCATTCCATTCAGGGCGGCAAGCTTCAGACAGGTGTGTCTTCCCTGCCCGATCTGGATAAGGATGCCACCGACAGAAACAGAACCTCACCTTTTGCCTTCACCGGCAACAAGTTTGAATTCCGTATGGTGGGAAGCTCCGACTCCATTGCAGACCCCAATACCACATTGAACACCATTGTTGCGGAGGCATTCTGCGAAGCAGCAGATATTTTGGAGAAGGCTGACAACTTTGAGATGGCGGTCCACGATCTGATCAAGAAATACATGACCGAGCACAGAAGGATCGTCTTTAACGGAAACGGTTATTCCGACGAGTGGGTAGCCGAGGCGGAGCGCAGAGGGCTGCCCAACATCAAGTCCATGGTTGAGGCATCCGCTTCTCTGACCACTGAGAAGGCGATCAAGCTGTTTGAGAGATTCGGGATCTTTACCAGGGCGGAGCTGGAATCCCGGGAGGAGATCCTCTACGAAACCTATTCCAAGACCATTAACATTGAGGCCCTGACCATGATCGAGATGGCAAAGAAACAGATTCTTCCCGCCGTAATGCGTTATTCCAAGAGTCTGGCAGACACGGTTCTCGCCGTAAAACAGGCCGGTGCAGACGCAGCGGTGCAGATGGAAGAGCTCAATGCCGTTTCCGCGAATCTTGCCGCAGCCAAGAAGGCGCTGATTTCCCTGGAGGATAAAGTGGCAAAGGCTGCCGATATCAGCACGGAAAAGGAAAAGGCTTTCTATTTCAAGGATGTGGTGTTTGTTGCCATGGCAGACCTTCGCGCTCCCGTGGATACCCTTGAAACCATGGTTGACCGCAGTGTATGGCCCATCCCTACCTACGGAGAACTCATCTTTGAAGTATGATAGGTAATGGCTAAGCCATTTGTTCATGCCATTTGCCACAGACGGTATCTATAGACGAAAGGGCAGTAATCCCAGGCGGCATTCCTGCCCTTTCGGCATGGAATAAACTCTTTTTTTCTATTTTTATAAATTTATTTTAACTTTCTGAATTTAGGGCTTGCAAAAAGCAAATACTTCATGTATAATACATCAAGTAATGCAAATAGGGCTATCGCCAAACGGTAAGGCAACGGACTCTGACTCCGTCATTTCAAGGTTCGAATCCTTGTAGCCCTGCTCGGGAAACTCATCATTGAGTTTCCTTTTTCTTTATGATCATTATGAACATTATGATTATTATGATCATTATGATCATGGTCTTTGTATTTTAAATCCAGCGAGGAGGTCTTTTCGGATGGAACAGATCATTAAGGAAGCTAAGAAAACATTTTCCGGATTAGGATGGTGTTATATAGCAGGCACTCTTGCGGTATACGGGCTCCAGCTTCTTTTGAGTCTGGTGCTGATGCGGCTGAAGCCGGACTGGCTGGCAGACGGCAGTATCACCCTGATTTTCTCCTGCATCCTCACATATGGGATTGCAATGCCTTTGATCGTGCTTCTGTCAAGGGGCATTCCCAAAAGCAGAATCGAAAGGCATAAAATGAAATGGTGGCAGTTTGTGCTGGCTCTGATCATGTGCTATTCCCTGGTCTATATCTGCAACTTTTTAGGAATTATGATCACTTCCGTCATTGGAGTGCTCAAGGGCGGCATGGTGGAAAATAAAGTGGTTGAATATGTGACCGGCGGCAATATGTTTTTGAATTTTATTGCCATGGTGGTGATAGCGCCTGTCATTGAGGAATATGTTTTCCGGAAGGTGATCGTGGACAGAACAGTGCGCTATGGACAGGGCTTTGCCGTGATCGCATCCGGGCTGATGTTTGGGCTGTTCCACGGCAATCTCAATCAGTTTGCCTATGCTGTGGTGTTGGGAATGTTTTTTGCTTTTCTCTATGTCAAGACCGGCAATCTGAAGATAACCATTGCCATGCACGCCATTGTAAATTTTATGGGCAGTATGGTGGGCGGTCTGCTGATGCGCATGATCGATTATGATGAACTGATGGCGTTAACCCAGATGAATCCGTATGACACAGAGGGGATGTTGAATCTTATCATGGACAATCTGGCAGGATGGATCCTTCTGATCCTATATGCCATGTTGCTGGTGGCAGTTGTCATTGCGGGCATTATTTTGTGTATCGTGTTTTTCAAGCGGTTTCGGCTGGATCCCGGTGAAGTGCAGATTCCCACGGGCAGGCGGTTCAGTGTTCTGTTTCTGAATCCCGGAATGATCGTTTTCTGTGTGATCTGGCTGATTCTGATCGTGATGCAGCTTTTTGCCTAAAACATTTTACAGAGACGGAAATGCCAAAGCGCATTGTATCCATGAAATTTTTGGGAAGTTCAGGTGAGTAACATGTATTTTTTTGACGGAAGGATCCGGTACAGCGAGACAGACAGTCAGGGAAAACTGACACTAATGTCATTATTGAATTATTTTCAGGACTGTTCCACTTTCCAGTCCGAGGATATTGGGATGGGAGTAGATTATTTAAAGGAGAGACATCTGGTATGGGTGCTGTCCTCCTGGCAGATCGTCGTGGAGCGTTATCCTGGATTGTGCGAATGTGTGAAGATCGGCACTTCGCCTTATGAATTCCGGAGATTCCTCGGATCCAGAAATTTTGTGATGATCACGGAGAGCGGAGAGTATCTTGCCCGGGCAAATTCTCTGTGGAGCCTTTTGAATACAGATACGTTCAAACCCGCGGATCCCCCCGAGGAGATGCTGCAGAAATATACGCTTTTTCCCCGGCTGGAGATGGATTATGCACCGCGCAGGATCACGGTGCCCGAAGGTGGAGACAACAGAGAGGCGATCGTTGTCAAAAAGCATCATCTGGATACGAATAATCATGTGAACAATGGGCAGTTTGTGGATATGGCGATGGATTTTCTGCCGCCGGATTTTGCCATAAAGCAGATGAGGGCAGAGTACAAAAAGCAGGCATTGCTGGACGATGTTCTGAGACCTTACGTGGCAGAGGAAAACGGCAGGTTTGTGATCTCTCTCAACGATGAGGCGGATAAACCCTATGCCATTGTGGAGTTTATGGAAGGATGATTCGATGATAAAACTGGGTGAGTGGCAGAATCTCGTAATTATAAAAAAAGTCGTGTTTGGCGTATATCTTGCCTGTACCCCGCAGGAGAAGGAGGAGCGGGTTCTGCTTCCGGGCAGACAGGTGCCTGAGGGGAGCAAAGTGGGCGACTGGATCAAAGTGTTTGTCTACCGGGACTCGGATGACCGTATGATTGCCACAGTGCATACGCCGGGACTGGTCATGGGTGATGTGGCAGAGCTTACGGTGGTACAGGTGGGCAGGATCGGAGCCTTTCTGGACTGGGGGCTGGAAAAAGATCTGTTCCTTCCTTACAGGCAGCAGAAACGCCATGTGAGAGAAGGCGAGAAGGTGCTGGTCTCCCTCTACATAGACAAAAGCGGAAGGCTGTGTGCCACCACCAATGTATATGAAAATCTGCGCACGGACAGCCCCTATCAAAAGGATGACAGGGTACGGGGACGGGTGTATGAGATCAGTGACAACTTTGGCGCATTTGTGGCAGTGGATAATCGCTACTCGGCGCTGATCCCGCAAAAGGAGCTCTACGGAAAAGTGGAGCTGGGGGAAGATATCGAGGCGCGCGTGATCGAAGTCAGGGAGGATGGCAGGCTGACTTTGGGCATCCGGGAGAAGGCATATTTGCAGATCGGACAGGACAGTGAAAAGATCCTTCAGCTTTTGGACAGTTATGACGGGGTTCTGCCCTTTACAGAGAAGGCGGATCCTGAGGTGATCCGCAGAGAGACCGGTATGAGCAAAAATGAATTTAAGCGGGCCATAGGGCATCTTCTGAAGACTGGTGTGATCGAGATCAAAAATAGTGTCATTCGGAGAACAGGGCGATAAATTTTATAAAATTATACTGGAAAATACAGAGAGTTTGTGTTAAGATGATTCTAGAGATGTATGGAAGGAGGTATCAGTATGGATATAGCAGGATTGTCAATGAGCCTATCTGCCGGCAGGGTTCAGACGCAGGTGAGTACTGCTGTGCTCAGCAATGCGTTGGATATGAACGAGATGCTGGGTCAGGGACTGGTACAGATGATTGATGCCGCGGCGATGGAGCAGAGTGTCAATCCGGGTGTGGGGGCAAATTTTGATATGAGAGTCTGAAACCTGAACCGGTTTTGTGAATGTAAATCAAGGGGGAGCGGAATGTGTTTGTGCATTCCGCCCTCTTTTTTCATTATTTTGGAAGGGAATATTTGTGAAAAATCTCTGAAAACCTATTGCTTTTTTGATGATTTTTTTGTACATTTGTGTTAGACGGATTTCTGATCAAAGGAGCGGGGTATATGATTTCAAATCAGATATTGCAAAATACAATAGACGGCATGAAGGGGATTTCCAAGGCGGAACTGTGCGTGATGGATGCGGACGGCAAGGAACTCGCCTCCACCACTGACATGACGGAATGCAGTGCCGCTGCGGCGGGATTTGCCGCATCTTTTGCGGAATCCCAGGAGATTCAGGGCTATCAGTATTTTAAGATCTTTGATGAGCAGCAGTTGGAGTATATTCTTGTGGCAGGGGGCTCCAATGTGGATGTACATATGGTGGGCAGAATGGCTGCCTTTCAGATTCAAAGTCTTCTGGTGGCTTACAAAGAGCGCTTCGATAAGGATAATTTTTTCAAAAACCTTTTGCTGGATAATCTGCTCTTGGTTGATATCTATGGCCGTTCCAAAAAACTCCACATTCAGACAGATGTCCCCCGTGTGGTCATGATCGTGGAGTCGGCGGCGGGCAAGGATAACAATGTACTGGAAATGTGCAGAACCTGTCTGGGCAATAACGGAAGAGACTTCATCACCGCAGTGGACGAAAAAGATGTTATTATCATCAAGGAACTCACGGAGCCGGATGTAAAAAAAGAGATTGAGAAGTCGGCGCACACATTGATCTCGTACTTACAGAAGGAAAGTGTTCAGGGAATCCATATATCCTACGGAACAGTGGTTCAGGAGATCAAAGAGGTCAGCCGTTCCTACAAGGAGGCAAAGATGGCGCTGGATGTGGGAAAGATCTTTTTTGACGACAGGGATCTGATGGCTTACAGCGAATTGGGGATCGGGCGTCTGATCTATCAGCTTCCCATACCCTTGTGCAAGATGTTCATCAGGGAGATCTTCGGAGGGAAGAGCCCGGATGAGTTTGACGAAGAGACGCTCGCTACGATCTACAAGTTTTTTGAGAACAGCCTGAATGTGTCCGAGACGTCGAGACAGCTTTTTATCCACCGCAATACGCTGGTATACCGTCTGGATAAGCTGCAAAAGAGCACGGGGCTCGATCTCAGGGTTTTTGAGGATGCCATCACCTTTAAGATCGCCTTGATGGTGGTAAAGTATATGAAATATATGGAAACCTTTGAGTATTAAAATTCGTCTGTCATGATATGGACAGAGGCATATAACTGGAGGAGTACATGACGAAGAAAGAATTACAAAGGCAAAAGAGAGAGGAATTTATTGAGGAAAACGGGATCATTTGTCTGGAAAATGTCAGCAAGACCTATTCCAAGGGTGCACCGGCTCTGAACAACGTGAGCTTGAGCATCCGCCCCGGAGAATTTGTATTCATCGTGGGTGACAGCGGTTCCGGGAAATCCACACTGATCAAACTTCTGCTGCGGGAGCTTACGGCTTCCGGCGGCAGTGTTTATGTTATGGGGCAGGATCTGAGGAAGATGTCTCACAGGAAGGTCCCGCAGTTTCGCAGGAATCTGGGCGTGGTGTTCCAGGATTTCCGTCTGTTGAAGAATATAAATGTCTATGAAAATGTGGCGTTTGCCCAGAGGATCGTGGAGACGCCCGTAAAGGAAATGCGCAGGAATGTTCCCGCCATCCTGGCGACCGTGGGGCTGGCGGGCAAATACAAATCCCGCCCCAGCGAGCTCTCCGGCGGCGAACAGCAGAGAGTCGCCCTGGCCAGGGCTTTGGTAAATAAGCCTTCCATATTGCTTGCGGATGAGCCCACCGGCAATCTGGACATCAACAACACATGGGAGATCATGCAGCTTCTGGAGGAGATCAATGCTGCGGGTACGACAGTGCTGGTGGTAACGCATAACATGGAGATCGTAAATGCCATGCGCAGGCGGGTCATCACGCTCAAAAAGGGCGTGATCGTCAGCGACGAGGAGGAAGGCGGTTATACAGATGAAGATTAGTACATTGTTTTATACCATCCGGCAGGGGTTTGCGAATATCTTTCGCAATAAGCTGTTTTCCCTTGCATCGATTGCAACAATCTCTGCATGTCTGTTTCTGTTTGGTCTGTTTTATTCGATCATGGCGAATTTTGAGCATGTGGTGAGAACGGCGGAGGAAGGTGTCTCCGTGACAGTGTTCTTCCACTATGAGGGGAAGTTCCCTGACGGCTGTGAGACGCATACGGAGGGTCAGGTGCCTGATCCCGAGAGGATAGAAGAGATCGGGCAGATGATCGCTGCCCGGGTGGAGGTGTCCAATGTGGTCTTTGTCTCCGACGACGAAGCGTGGGATACCTTTGGCAGGAGTTATTTCGGCGAAGATTACCGGGAGGGCTTTCCGGACAATCCGCTGGAAGGGGAGGACAGCTATCAGGTATATCTGAGTGATGTCTCCATGCAGAGTGCGCTGGTCACCTGGCTGGAGTCGCTTCCCGAGGTGCGGAAGGTCAGGTATTCGGCAGTGACCGCCAATACATTGAGCGGCGTGAATCTGTTGATCGCATACATGTCTGTGGGTATCATCATCGTGCTGCTGGCTGTGAGTATTTTCCTCATCAGCAATACGGTGGCGATGGGGATTTCCGTCCGGAAGGAGGAAATAGGTATTATGAAATATATCGGCGCTACAGATTTCTTCGTCCGTGCTCCCTTTGTGCTGGAGGGTATGCTGATCGGGCTGATCGGTGCGCTGATTCCGCTGGGGGTGATCTACAGTCTCTACAATTATGCCCTGGGGTATGTGACGGAGAGATTTACCGCGCTCAGTGCGTTTTTAAATTTCCTGCCGGTGCGGACGATCTTTAATGTGCTTCTTCCCGTATCGCTGGGCATTGGCATAGGGATCGGTTTCCTGGGAAGTATTTCCACCGTGAGAAAACATTTGAACGTATAACATGAAGAGTTGTCTGAGAGGAATAAAACATTGAGATTTTCCGAGAAATGCAGAGTAGGAATCATAGGGATCCTGGCGGTTGCGCTGGCTGTGGGGGCGGGATGGTATGCCGTGGAGGCAAAATCCCTCTCCTCCATCACCTCCGACAGTATCAGGAAAAAAGAGGACCAGATTTCCCAGATGGAGCAGGAGAGGACCAGGAATCAGGATAAGCTTTCGGATCTGCAGAAAATGAAAAAGGATCTGGAAACAAAAAAATCCAATCTGAAATCCTATGTGGCGCAGTTGGACAGTAATCTTGCCGAGATTGAGCAAAATATCAATGATCTGAATCAGCAGATCAGCGACAAAGAGAGCGAGATCGAGGAAACCACAAAGGAGCTTGCCGATGCCCAGGAGGCGGAACAGACCAAGCAGACTGACATGATCAGCCATATCCGCATGATGTATGAGCGGGATGATATACAGGTTGTGGAGCTCTTTGTGACGGCAGGAAGTTTCAGCGGTTTTTTGTCCCGGGCGGACGCCATTGAGCGGATCGCGGACTACGAAAAGCAGATGTACGATGACTACAAGGCAAACCGCCAGCTGGTGGAATTGTGCAAGGAGCAGCTGGAGCTGGAGAAGGAGATCCTGGATGAGACCAGGGAAAATGTGGAAGCGGAACAGGCGAATCTGGAAGTTTTGATCGATCAGAAAACCCAGGATATCATTGCCTATGAGACTGACATAAATAATCAGGCGGATGCCATCGCAGAGTATGAGCAGATGATCAAGGATCAGGATGCGGAGATCGCTGCTCTGGAGGAAGCTATCGCGGCGGAGAAAAAAGATATTCTCAAGGAGAGCGGCGATGTGATCACCTATGACGGCGGAGCTTTTAAATTTCCCGTGGCATCCTACACCAGAGTATCTGACGACTATGGCATGCGTATACATCCCACACTGGGGGTGGAGCAGTTCCACAATGGTGTGGATCTGGCGTCTCCCAAGGGAACGGCAATCTATGCTGCCTATGACGGCAAGGTGGTTGCGGCGACTTACAGCGCGACCATGGGAAATTATATCATGATCGACCATGGGGATGAGCTTTACACGATTTATATGCACGCATCGGCATTATATGTAAAAAAGGGAGACATTGTCGTCCGCGGTGAGACGATCGCGGCGGTGGGCAGCACCGGACGCTCCACAGGCAACCATCTCCATTTCAGCGTGAGGAAGAATGGCAGTTATGTCTCTCCCTGGAACTATATTTCAAAATAAAGGATTTGATCAAGAATGGAAAATGAAAAAAATAAAAAAGGGCTGGGGCTGTTTGCCCTGGGGCTGGTTATCGGGCTCCTGGTATCTTTAGTCATTGTCAGTGTGATTTACAGACAGCATATTGATGTGTCAGAGGATTCTCTGCTGGACCAAAGGGTTGCGGAAAAGATCGAATCTCTGGAGAAGCTGATCCATGACAGATTTTATCTGTCGGAAGTGACGGAAGAAGAAATGGAGGAGGGCATTTACAGAGGGATCATTGCCTCTCTGAATGACCCATACTCTGAGTATTATACCGTGACGGAACTTCAGGAACTGATGGAGCAGTCCGAGGGCATCTATTATGGGATCGGCGCTTATGTGAGTCTGGACGAAGTGTCTCAGATGCCCAAGATAAGCGGTGTTATGGATGGGTCACCTGCCCTGGAGGCGGATCTGCGCCCCGGGGATGTTGTCTATGAGGTGGACGGGGAAAGCACTTATGGGCTGAGTCTGTCAGAGACCGTGGCGCTGATCAAGGGACCGGAGGGAACTCAGGTGACGCTCACGATCCTTCGGGAAGGTGAGAGTGACTACCGGGATGTCACCATCAACAGAAAAAAATTGGAGAGCCCGACAGTGGAGTTTGAGATGCTCGAAGACGGGATGGCTTATATTCAGATCACAGAGTTTGATGATGTGACTGTGGAGCAGTATGCCGAGGCGTATGCCGAGGCGAAGACCTCCAATATGAGCGGTATGATCCTGGATCTGCGCGCCAATCCGGGAGGAAGCTTAAATGCGGTGGTGGAGATCGCCCAGATGATGCTTCCGGAGGGTTTGATCGTTTATACGGAGGATAAGGCGGGCAAGCGTTCGGAATATTTCTGTGACGGGCAGCAGGAACTGGATGTGCCTTTGGTGGTTCTGGTTGACGGCAATTCAGCCAGCGCGGCGGAGATCCTCTCCGGCGCCATTCAGGATTACAAACTGGGGACTTTGGTCGGCACTACCACTTTTGGCAAGGGAATTGTGCAGCAGATCATCGGTCTGAATGACGGTTCCGCGATCAAGATGACCATAAGCAGCTATTTTACGCCCAACGGACGGAATATTCACGGGACGGGAATTGAGCCGGATGTGGAGTGCGAGTTTGACGGTGAAACCTATTACAGCACGGAGGATCATTACGATAACCAGCTAGAGAAGGCGAAGGAAGTGTTGCGCGGTATGATGTAGATAATTGCCGGAGAGACGGGGATGAAAGAGTATACCGAACAAAATGGTCAAGAGCATCGGATAGAACAACATACTGTGATCGGCAAAACCCTCGAGAGATCGGGGGTTTATGTTGTGGGATCCCTCAGTCTGCTTCTGGGCATCGGACTGGTCTATTACAGCGCCAGATACACGGATATCTGTGCGACGGATACCGGCATTCCCCAAACCCATGTGGACAGCATATTTTGGAACGCGGTGGCGCTTCTGGCGTCAGCGGTAGTGTTTGGGCTGCTGGGGAAATGGTTCAGGGGGATGCAGACCGAAGCCCATAGGCTCCGGCTGGAGAAGATCCTTTTGCTGCTGGTGCTGATCTATAGTACAGCGGTGGGAGGAATCTGGGTGGCAATATCCCATGTGGAGCCCTATGCCGATGCCCGCAGTGTGTGCGTGGTGGCGGAATGTGTTCTGGCCGGGGATTTTCCCATGCAGCCGCCCACCTATATGGGGTATTGTCCCCATCAGTATGGTATCGTGTTTGTGCTGCATTGTCTGTTTGCCCTGTTTGGATCCGGAAATTATGCGGCGTTTCAATATTTGAATGTGGTGTTCCTTCCACTGCTCATTTTTGCGGGATATCGCATTGTGAAGCTGATCTGTGAACATTCCGGCGCGGCGGTTTTTTACCTGCTGCTGGCACCCGCATTTCTGCCCTTGTACTTTTTCCTTCCCTATGTGTACGGAGATTTTCTTTCGGCAGCCTGTAGTATGATCGTAATGTGGCAGGTGCTTTCTTTGTGTAAAAACGGGAAATACAGCGCCATATTATGGGGGACGCTGGCGGCAGTGCTGGGATGTCTTGTGCGGAAAAATACGCTGATCGTGGTCATTGCTGCCGTGCTTGTACTTTTGCTCAACAGTCTCAGTCAGGCGAGATGGAGGCTGCTTTTCATGGCGTTTGTGCTGCCTCTCTCCATATGGGGGGCAGAGAAGGGTGTGGTTTTCTTCTATGAGCATCTGTCAGGGGAACAGATCAGCCCGGGAATCCCCATGGAATGCTATGTGATGATGGGATTGGAGGATACTGAGGAAGGACCCGGCTGGTTTAACGGTTCCAATTATAAGGCGTACATTGCTCATAATTATGATTACGAAGCAACCAAAACCTATGGAAGAGAACAGATCCGGGCACGCGCTCAGGTATTATGGCAGAATAAACCCTATGCGGTGGATTTCTTTCGGAGAAAAACGATGACCCAGTGGAATATGCCGGATTGCTACAGCATACATGAGACGGATTTCTTTGACCGCGAAGTGGCAGAACTTGCATTCCCGGTACAGTGGATTTACCGGGGAGAAGGGAGAGCCCGGCTCGAAAATTATATGAATCGGTATCAGTTTGTGCTTTATGTCTGGTTTGTGCCTTCGGTTTTGGGATTTTTGTCAGATAAGAGGAAGAGGATCGACAACGGGATCTTGTTTGTGGCTATTGTGGGAGGATTTATGTTCAGCCTTCTCTGGGAGGCGATGGGCAGGTATATGTTTACTTATGTGGTGTGCATGATTCCTATGGCGGCAGTGGGTATGTGGCGGTGCCAGGAGTATCTTGTCCGTCGGAAGGGTTATATTACAAAAAAGAGCTCCCCACATGATAAATGATCGGGATAAGAAGCGCAGGAAGCATGTTTCCCACGGCAAATTTTTTGCCGGTTCCGATATTGACTCCCACGCAGAAGATGAGCGCGGAGCCCACAAGGGTGATATCGTCTGTCAGAGACACGCTCATAAAATCGCCGGATACCGCCGCGATACAGGTGATCGCCCCCTGATAAAAAAACAGGGGAAGAGCGGAGAAGATGACGCCTTTTCCCAGAGTGGAGGCAAACACGGTGACGATGATAAAGTCGAGAACGGCTTTGGCTGTGAGGACGGAATGATCTCCGGTCAGCCCGTCCTGGATGGAGCCGATGATCGCCATGGCTCCGATGCAGATGACCAGCGTACAGGTAACGAAACCCTCTACGAACAGGTTGTCTCCATCGGAGCCGAATTTTTTCTTCAAAAATTTTCCCAAAAGATCCAGGCGGCTTTCGATATCGATCAGACTGCCGATGAGCCCGCCGATGACAAGGGAGAGGATGAGGAGCATGGTGCCCTGTGTCTCCAGGCGGTCTTCGCTGATCACCAGCATTTTTTGCAGTACGCCGCTCACGCCGATGAAGATGGTCGCCACGCCGCAGGTCTGCATCAGCGCATCGCTGCATTTTTTGGGAATCCCACGCTTTAATGTCACTCCGATGAGCCCGCCGGCGACCACGGCAGCGGTATTGATGATCGTACCCAGACCAAACATTTGTATCCACCCTGTCCTTTTATGATTGTTTCCGCAGGTCTATGCAGCGTACCTGCGGCTGTTTTTTCATGGGTAAAATATCACAAGGGACCCGGTGATGTCAATAGGAACAAAGGTGTTATAGACCAAAAAGAACAAATGTTCTAAAATACTGTACAAATTCCGGTCGGTATGTTATAATCAAGGCTGTTTTAAGGCGTGAAAAAACTTCTTTAGCATGGAGTATGGAGGTGGAGCGCTCCCATGGAATTTAAGCTGCACAGTGAATATCAGCCCACCGGCGATCAGCCCCAGGCCATAGAGGCGCTGGTAAAGGGCTTTCAGGAAGGTAATCAGTTCCAGACTCTGCTGGGCGTCACGGGCTCCGGCAAGACGTTTACCATGGCGAATGTGATCGCGGCGTTAAACAAGCCGACGCTGGTGATCGCGCACAATAAGACACTGGCTGCACAGCTCTACGGGGAGTTTCGGGAGTTTTTTCCGGAGAATGCGGTGGAGTATTTTGTCTCATACTATGACTACTATCAGCCGGAGGCTTATGTGCCCTCCTCGGACACCTATATCGCCAAGGATTCGGCGATCAACGATGAGATCGATAAGCTGCGTCTCTCCGCCACCGCATCCCTGACGGAGAGGCGGGATGTGGTCGTGGTGGCGAGCGTATCCTGCATCTACGGGCTGGGCAGCCCGGACGAGTATCAGGATATGGTCGTGTCTCTGCGGCCGGGGATGGAGAAGGACCGGGACAAGGTGCTGCGAGAGCTGGTGGACATCCAGTATACCCGCAATGATCTGGACATGCAGCGGGGCACCTTCCGGGTGCGGGGGGATGTGCTGGAGGTATACCCCGCGGAGGGAGGCGATTATCTGATCCGGATCGAGTTTTTCGGGGATGAGATCGACCGGATCGCCCAGGTGGAGCCCCTGACGGGAAAGGTTCACGCCACCCTCAATCATGTGGCGATCTTCCCGGCGTCCCATTATGTGGTCTCCCAGGAGAAGATCAAGACCGCCTGCGACAATATCGAGAAGGAGCTGGAGGAGCGCGTCCGGTATTTTAAGGGCGAGGACAAGCTCATCGAGGCGCAGCGGATCGCGGAGCGCACGAATTTTGACATTGAGATGCTGCGGGAGACGGGATTTTGTTCGGGCATCGAGAATTATTCCAGACATCTGACGGGATCCGCGCCCGGGGAGCCGCCCATGACGCTGATGGACTTTTTCCGGGACGATTTCCTGATCATCATCGACGAGTCCCATATGACGATTCCCCAGATACGGGGAATGTTCGCGGGGGACCGCTCCCGCAAGAATACACTGGTGGAGTACGGCTTCCGCCTGCCCTCGGCGCTGGACAACCGGCCACTAAACTTTGAGGAGTTCGAGTCCCACATCGATCAGATGCTGTTTGTGTCGGCCACGCCCTCGGACTATGAGGCGGAGCATGAGCTTCTGCGGGCGGAACAGATCATCCGCCCCACCGGGCTGCTGGATCCGGAGGTGGACGTGCGTCCCGTGGAGGGGCAGATCGATGACCTGATCGGCGCGGTGAACCGGGAAGTGGAGCGGCACAATAAGGTGCTGGTGACCACCCTGACCAAGCGCATGGCGGAGGATCTGACGGACTACATGAAGGAAGTCGGCATCCGCGTGAAATATCTGCATTCGGATATCGACACCCTGGAGCGCGCGGAGATCATCCGGGACATGAGGCTGGATGCGTTCGATGTGCTGGTGGGCATCAATCTGCTGCGGGAGGGGCTGGACATTCCCGAGATCTCCCTGGTGGCGATCCTGGATGCGGACAAGGAGGGCTTTCTGCGGAGCACGACCTCCCTGATCCAGACCATCGGGCGCGCGGCGCGGAACGCCCAGGGGCATGTGATCATGTACGCGGACACCGTGACGGATTCCATGCGGGAGGCGCTGGAGGAGACCAACCGCCGCCGGAAGATCCAGATGCAGTACAACGAGGAACACGGCATCACGCCCCAGACCATCCAGAAGGCGGTGCGCGACCTGATCAGCATCTCCAAAGTCATCGCGAAGGAGGAGATGCGCTTTGAGAAGGATCCCGAGTCCATGAGCCGGGAGGAGCTGGAGAAGCTCATCGCCGATGTGCAGAAGAAGATGCAGAGGGCGGCGGCGGATCTCAACTTCGAGGCGGCAGCCGAGCTCCGTGACAAGATGTTGGAGTTAAAGAAACACTTAAACGAACTTAAGCGCTGAAAGACAGAGCCGAAAGAGGCGGCGCACAGAACGTGCCGGAAGCAGAAAAGAGGCAGAGAAAGTGGAAGAAGCAAAAAAGATGCGTCCCCGGGAATATATTAAAGTGCGGGGGGCAAATGAGCATAATCTTAAAAATCTGAACGTGGATATTCCCCGAAACGAGCTGGTGGTACTGACAGGAATGTCAGGTTCCGGCAAATCTTCCCTGGCTTTTGACACCATCTACGCGGAGGGGCAGAGAAGGTATATGGAATCTTTGTCCTCCTACGCGCGAATGTTTCTGGGACAGATGGAAAAGCCCAATGTGGAGCGCATTGACGGGCTGTCTCCCGCTATTTCCATCGATCAGAAATCCACCAACCGGAACCCCCGTTCCACGGTGGGTACGGTGACGGAGATTTATGACTATTTCCGTCTGCTCTACGCCCGCATCGGCATCCCTCACTGCCCGAAGTGTGGCAGAGAGATCGCCAGGCAGAGCGTGGATCAGATGGTGGATCAGATCATGGCGCTGGGCGAGGGGACTAAGATCCAGCTTCTCGCCCCCGTGGTGCGGGGGCGCAAGGGAGAGCATGAGAAAGTTCTGGAGCGCGCCAGGAGAAGCGGTTATGTGCGGGTGCGCATCGACGGCAGTCTCTATGAGCTCAATGAGGAGATCCGGTTAGAGAAAAACATCAAGCACAATATAGAGATCGTCGTGGACCGCCTGGTGGTAAAAGAGGGGATCGAGCGCCGTCTGACGGATTCCGTTGAAAATGTGCTGGGGCTTGCCGAAGGGCTTTTGGTGGTGGATGTGATCGACGGGGAGAGTCTGACATTCAGCCAGAGTTTCTCCTGCCCCGACTGCGGCATCAGCATCAGCGAAGTGGAACCCCGGAGTTTTTCTTTCAACAATCCCTTCGGAGCCTGTCCGGAGTGTCTGGGTCTGGGTTACAAGATGGAGTTTGACATAGACCTGATGATCCCCGACAGGCATCTGAGCATTAAGGAAGGCGCCATCACCGTGACGGGCTGGCAGTCCTGCGCGGACAAGTCCAGTTTTACCAACGCTGTGCTGCAGGCGCTCTGCAAGGAGTATCACTTTGACCTGCAGACGCCTTTTGAGGACTATCCCGAGAAGGTGCAGAATATTCTGATCCACGGCACCAATGGCAAAGAAGTAAATGTTTATTATGAGGGGCAGCGGGGCAGAGGCGTTTATCCTGTGGCCTTTGAAGGGCTGCTCAAGAATGTGGAGCGCAAGTACAAAGAGACTTTTTCCGAGACCATGAAACAGGAGTATGAGTCCTTCATGCGCATCACGCCCTGCAAGGAGTGTAAGGGGATGCGCTTAAAGAAAGAAGCGCTGGCAGTGACGGTGTGCGACAAAAATATTTATGAAGTGACATCTCTGTCGGTAAGAGATCTGCATACTTTTCTGGAGGAGATGGAGCTGACTGACCAGCAGCAGCTCATCGGCGGGCAGATTTTAAAGGAGATCCGTGCGAGAGTGCAGTTTCTGGTGGATGTGGGACTGGATTATCTCTCCCTGGCCAGGGGAACGGCGAGCCTCTCGGGCGGGGAAGCCCAGCGCATCCGGCTGGCGACGCAGATCGGCTCCGGGCTGGTGGGTGTCTGCTATATCCTGGATGAGCCCAGCATCGGGCTGCACCAGAGAGACAATGACAAGCTTCTGGCAACTCTGAAAAACCTGCGCGATCTGGGAAATACGCTGATCGTGGTGGAGCATGACGAGGATACCATGCTGGCGGCGGACTATGTGGTGGACATCGGTCCGGGTGCGGGTTCCCACGGCGGGGAGGTGGTCGCCTGCGGAACGGCGGAGGAGATCATGAAGGTGCCGGAGTCCGTCACCGGAAAATATTTAAGCGGCGAGCTGAAAATCCCCGTGCCCAGGGAGCGCAGGAAACCCACGGGCTGGCTCAGGGTGCTGGGCGCGAGGGAAAACAATCTGAAAAACATTGATGTGGATTTTCCCCTGGGAGTGATGACTTGTGTGACAGGTGTGTCAGGTTCCGGCAAGAGTTCCCTGGTCAACGAGATCCTTTACAAACATCTCGCCAGGGATCTGAACCGGGCAAGATGTATCCCCGGCAAACACAAAGATATTGAGGGCATGGAACAGCTCGACAAGGTGATCGCCATCGACCAGTCTCCCATCGGGCGCACGCCCCGTTCCAATCCCGCAACCTATACCGGGGTATTTGACCAGATCCGGGATCTGTTCGCTTCCACGGCGGACGCCAAGGCGAGGGGTTATGGCAAAGGGCGCTTCAGCTTCAATGTGAAGGGCGGCCGGTGCGAAGCCTGCAGCGGGGACGGCATCATTAAGATAGAAATGCATTTTCTTCCGGATGTCTATGTGCCCTGCGAGGTCTGCGGGGGCAAGCGGTACAACCGGGAGACCCTTGAAGTAAAATATAAGGGTAAGAGCATCTATGATGTGCTTGAGATGACGGTGGAGGAGGCGCTGCCCTTCTTTGAGAATCTGCCTTCTATCCGCAATAAGATCCAGACTTTGTACGATGTGGGGCTCTCCTATGTGAAGCTGGGGCAGCCTTCCACCACCCTCTCCGGGGGCGAGGCGCAGCGCATCAAGCTTGCCACGGAGCTTTCCAGGCGCAGCACCGGAAAGACCATTTATATTCTGGATGAGCCCACCACAGGGCTGCACTTCGCGGATGTCCACAGGCTGGTGGAGATCCTGCACCGTCTGGTGGAGGGCGGCAACACGGTGGTGGTCATCGAGCACAATCTGGATGTGATCAAGACCGCGGATTATATCCTCGACATCGGACCCGAGGGAGGGGACCGGGGAGGAACCATCATCGCCAAGGGGACGCCCGAGCAGATTGTGAAGAACAAACGATCCTACACGGGAATCTACATCAAGAAAATGCTGGAAAAAGACGGCGCTGTAATTTCTTAAAAAAGCCATTGTCTATTTGGGGCAGTTTATGTTAAAATATCAGAAAGAAGCTATAGTTTACTGAGGACGGAGAGAGAACAATGGGTGCACAGGAAAATAATATAATTCAAAATTTCAATCTGGATAAGAAGATCAACACTTCTGCTCTGGTGGTCATCACGATCATCGATGTGTTGATGTTCATAGGTTACATAGGAGATTTTCTGGACGGCAATATCGGGGCGGTATTCCTGGCGCTGGTGATCGTGGCCGTGCTGGGTACGCTGATCATCAATTATGTCATCTTTTTCCGGAACAGGGAAAGTAAACTGTTTAAATATCTGTCTCTTGCCGGATATGCGGTTGTGTATGCGCTCTGTGTCCTTGGCGCGCACAATGATCTGGTATTTTGTATCGCCTTTCCCATCACGGTACTCTATATTCTCTATTTTGACTATAAACTGATCGTGGGCGGTTCCGTCGCCTTTGCCCTTATCAATGTCGCAGACATGATCTATGTTGCTGTATTTTTGAGACATCTTCACTCCGGAAGTGCGATCAACAGCACTTCGCTGCTGATACAGGGCGCATGTATTGTCATATATCTGATCGTGATCTGTTATTGTACCAGAGTTTCAAATCACAACCACGCAGTTCAGCTTACCGTTGTCAGCGAAGGGAAGGAACAGACCGGTCGTCTGCTGCAGGATGTGCTGGAGCTTGCAGCCAAAGTAAGAGAGAATTCTAAGGAGGCGTCCAGTTACATTCAGGAACTTGGCAGGGATGTGGATGTGACCACCGGCGCGATGGAGGAGATCGCGGAAGGCAACAACAATAATGCCCAGAATATTGAGCGTCAGACTGTCATGACCAGCAATATTCAGGAGATGATCGAGGAGACCAAGCGGATGTCGGACGAGATGATGCTGTTGTCCGGGAAATCCACCCAGGCGGTTCAGGACGGACGTGAGAGCGTTCATAATCTCTCTGAGAACTCTCACCGCACGCAGGAGGCAAACAGACAGGTGGAAACCTCCGTGCGCAACTTTATCCAGAATGTGAATGAGGTGCAGGAGATCGTCTCGCAGATTTTCTCCATTTCCGACCAGACGGATCTGCTGGCGTTGAACGCTTCTATTGAGAGTGCAAGAGCGGGTGAGGCAGGAAGAGGCTTTTCTGTGGTTGCAGAGGAGATCCGCAAGCTCGCCGAAGAGACGAGGGTTTTGACCGAGAAGATCGAGGAGATCGTAGTGGTATTACAGAATAATGCCGACACGGCGATCCATACGGTGAACAATGTACTGGATGCTGCGGCGGCAGGGCATAAGCTGATCGATAATACCAACAGCCGCTTCAATGAGATCGACAACAGCATGAAGGGGCTTAACAACAATGTGAAGCAGATCTATAAAAAGATTGAGGATATCATAGAATCCAACAATGTGATCGTGGACAGTATCAGTCAGATTTCCGCTGTCAGTGAGGAGGTTGCGGCCAGCACCCAGCAGACAGTTGACAAGAGCCTTGAGACCAGGGAGAAGGCGGCGCATGCGGAACGCCTGATGGAAAATCTGGTGGAGACAGTGAGCGCCTTCAACAAATATATTGAAAATTAAGGATGAGGATTTATTAAAAAATTTAAACTCTCCTATAAATTATCTGCTCTTTTCTGCCGATAAACATTTCAGCAGATAGAAGAGTGCATGGACGCAGCAGGAAGAAGGGAAGGAACCATTCTCTGTGCTGTGTCCTTTTATTTTTTACAATTGAAAACCCGGATCACCGGTTTCGGTTGTATAATTTTTTTAAAATTTCATAAACCCCTATGAATTTGGTAAAATTTCGGTTATAATAGATAGACGATAGTCCGAATGCGGCAAAATGATACCGGAAAGGGGTAAGAATAAATGCAGTGCACAGATATTGGAATTGATTTGGGTACAGCCAGTATACTTGTCTACATCAGAGGAAAAGGTGTTGTCCTGAAGGAGCCCTCTGTTGTGGCTTTCGATAGAGATACCAACAGGATTAAAGCGATCGGAGAGGATGCCCGCCTGATGCTGGGAAGAACTCCCGGCAATATTGTGGCGGTCAGACCGCTGCGTCAGGGCGTCATATCCGACTATACCGTCACGGAAAAGATGATGAAATATTTTATCCAGAAAGCTCTCGGCAAGAGGATTTTCCGCAAACCGCGCATCGCAGTGTGCGTACCCAGCGGAGTGACCGAGGTGGAGAAGAAGGCCGTGGAGGATGCAACCTATCAGGCAGGTGCGAGAGAGGTGTCTATCATCGAGGAGCCGATTGCCGCTGCCATCGGTGCGGGGATCGATATTTCCAAGCCCTGTGGCAACATGATCGTGGATATCGGAGGAGGTACTTCCGATATAGCCGTCATCTCTTTGGGCGGCACAGTGGTCAGCGCTTCCATCAAGATTGCGGGCGATGATTTTGACGAGGCGATTGTGCGCTATATGCGTAAGAAACATAATCTTCTGATCGGTGAGAGAACCGCGGAGGATATCAAGATTAAGATCGGTTCTGCTTATAAGCGTCCCGAGGTGGATTACATGGATGTGAGAGGCAGAAATCTGGTGACCGGGCTGCCCAAGACGGTAAAGGTTTCTTCCGAGGAGACGGAAGAAGCCCTGCGGGAGACCACCGCACAGATCGTGGAGACGATTCACAGCGTTCTGGAGAAGACTCCTCCTGAGCTTGCTGCGGACATCGCAGACAGGGGAATTGTACTTACCGGGGGCGGCAGTCTTTTGCGCGGGCTGGAGGATCTGATCTCCGCTAAGACAGGTATCAATACTATGACTGCTGAGGATCCTATGACTGCAGTTGCTATCGGAACGGGACAGTATGTGGAATTTCTTGCAGGATACAGGGAGTGATCCGGACAGAACATAAATATGGTTTCTGATGGACATCAATTACGGAGGAGGCAGAGATGCTTAGAGGTTTATATACAGCGTGGACGGGCTTGGTAAACGAGCAGAACAGGATGGATGTCATGACCAACAATCTGGCAAACGCCTCCACTGTGGGTTTTAAAAAGGAAGGGTCCACCAGTCAGAGTTTTGATGATGTGCTCACACTTAAGATCAAGGATGCTTCCGTAGGGCTTTCCAATGTGCAGCGCACAGGTATCAGAAATCCGGGCGTTAAGATCGGTGAAAACTATGTGGACTACACCCAGGGATCTTTTCGTGAGACCGGAAATACTTATGATCTGGCACTCTCCGGCGACGGCTTCTTCGCCATAGAGTTCACCAATAAGGAGGGGGAGACCAGCACGATGTATACCCGTGCAGGTCAGTTTACCTTGAATAAGGAAGGCTATCTTGTGACTGAAGAAGGCGATTATGTGCTGGATACCCAGAACAGACGCATTCAGCTTGATACCTTGCGGGACACGGATATCACAACGGACGGAAGGATCAGTCAGGAGGGCGAGGAGATCGCCCGGATCCAGGTGGCTGATTTTGAGGATTACAATTATCTGGAGCGGTATGGTGAGACTTATTTCCGCCCGCTGGAGGGAGCGCGCCAGACGGAAGGCACGGCGACGATCCACTCCGGCTATTTGGAAATGGCAAATGTGCAGATCGTGTCCGAGATGGTAAATCTCATTACCATCACCAGGGCTTATGAATCAAATCAGAAAATTATACAGACCTATGATGACTCTCTGGAGATCGCAGTTTCACAGCTGGGAAGATTGTCATAACAGGAAGGAGTAGGGTATGGTAAGAAGTTTATGGACAGCGGCAACCGGTATGATCGCCCAACAGACAAATGTGGATACGATCGCGAACAATCTGGCAAATGTCAATACCAATGGCTACAAGACACAGGTCAATGAATTTAAGAGTCTGTTATACCAGAACATCCAGACGAAGACGACTTCTGCGAACGGTGCGAACAAGCCCAGCAGCGCACAGGTGGGACTGGGTGTGCGGAATGCCTCCATCTCTTCCATATTCACCACGGGCAATCTGTATGCGTCTTCCAGCGATACCGCGTTTGCCCTGGATGGCGATGGATTTTTCGCTGTAAGAGGGCTGGATGGGGATACTTATTATACGAGAAACGGTAATTTTGCGTTTACGCTTGCAACGGACGGAAATATGCTTGCCACATCGGAAGGGCTTCCTGTGCTGGACACGGAGGGTAATCCCATCATTTTAGATGAGGAGTATGTTGTCAGCCAGATTACGGTGACTGCCGACGGCGAGCTTTGTTATCCTGACGAGTCCAACAATCCGGCGCCCATCGGTGTGCAGATTGGCGTATTCCAGTTCAATAATCCCAATGGGCTGTATAAGCACAGCGAGAGTCTTTATTCCCAGACGGCAGCCAGTGGGGAACCTCTCAACGAGGCAACCAATCCCTATGTCAAGAAGTCGAGGGTGATCCAGGGGTATCTGGAAGGGTCCAATGTGCAGGTTGTGGACGAGATGGTCAATATGATCGTGGCACAGCGTGCCTATGAGCTCAATTCTAAGGCAATAACTGCCTCGGATGAGATGCTGCAGCAGGCAAATAATCTGCGCCGATAACCGTCAGGCTGGTCCGGTGATCATGGAAAGGAGAATTTCCCATGGATATTGGTAATCTTGCATCTTCCTACAGTGATATTTACGGTTCCAATGCTTCCGCGTCCAAACTGGAGGGGCAGCTGAAGTCCGATTACTCCAAAGCGACGGACGAGGAGTTGATGGATGCCTGCAAACAGTTTGAGGCATATTTTTTGGAACAGATGTTTAAGGAGATGGTCAAAACCATCCCCAGGAATGAGGACAGCAGTTCTTCCACAAGTATGTTGGATTATTTCAAGGATGAGATGATACAAAAGGTTGCGGCAGACTCCACGCAGCAGAACAGCCTGGGGCTTGCACAGATGCTCTATGAGCAGATGAGACGTAATTATGGGTTGGATGCGGACAGTCTCTCTTAAGTCTGTCCGCATATTTTTTCATACAGATATCAGGCACATCTTATTCCTTCCGGTTCAGGAAAATACACAAAATATATAAAGGTCAAGAGAATATGGAAACAGTAAACGGTTATGTGGAACATATCATTTTCCAGAACAGCGAAAATGGTTATACGGTCATGAACCTTATTGTGGACGGGGAAGAGATTACCTGTGTAGGGTTTTGTAAAGGTTTGTCCCAGGGTGAAAATATTGAAGCCCGGGGAGAATATGTGGAACATCCGGTTTATGGTCAACAGTTCAAGATCAGTACCTATCAGACGGTGCTGCCCAAGGACAGCGCCAGTATGGAGCGGTATCTTGCCAGCGGTGCGGTCAAAGGCGTGGGGGCGTCTCTGGCGGCGCGCATCGTCAAAAAGTTCGGGGACGACACCTTCCGTATCATTGAGGAGGAACCGGAGCGGCTGGCGGAGATCAAGGGAATCAGCCTGCGCAAGGCACAGGAGATCGGGCTTCAGATGGAGGAGAAAAAAGATCTGAGGGAGGCTTTGATATATCTGCAGCAATACGGTATTTCCAATTCACTTGCGGTAAAGATATACAATACCTATGGGATGGAGCTGTATGGTGTGATGAGGGAAAATCCCTATCGGCTGGCGGAGGATATAAGCGGTGTGGGGTTCCGGATCGCGGATGATATCGCAGCAAAGGTGGGGATCCATACGGATTCGGATTACCGTATCCGCAGCGGCGTGTTTTACACTCTGCTGCAGTCCGCGGGGGAAGGGCATTGTTATCTTCCCATGAATGTTTTGCTGGAGAGAGCGCATATACTATTAGGTGTGGAGGAAGAGCAGATCCTTCCTCAGGCGGAGAATCTTGCCATGGACCGAAAGCTGGTCATCAAGGGCGATAAGGTATTTTCCTCCGTTTCTTACTATGCGGAGCTGAATTGTGCAGCCATGCTTCACAGACTGAATATTCCCATGAGCGAGGCCGGGCAGCTCCCTTCCCAGGAGAACGCCCGCCGCAGGGCACTGGAAAATATCATGAAGGAGCTTCGGATGGAGCTGGATGAGCTGCAGCTTGAGGCGGTGATGAGCTGTCTTCAGAACGGGCTGTTCATTCTCTCCGGCGGACCCGGAACAGGAAAAACTACCACCATTAACATGATGTTGCGCTATTTTGAATCGGAAGGGATGGATATTCTTCTGGCAGCGCCTACGGGACGTGCGGCGAAGAGAATGACTGAGGCGACAGGCTTTGAGGCGCGTACCATCCACAGACTGTTGGAGCTCAACGGCGCGCTTTCGGACGAGAATGACAAACGAGTCCGCTTTGAGCGCAATGAACAGACTCCGCTGGAGGCGGATGTCATTATCATTGATGAAATGTCCATGGTGGATATTTATTTGTTTCAGTCTCTGTTAAAAGCAGTCATACCGGGTACCAGGCTGATCCTTGTGGGCGATGTAAATCAGCTGCCCAGCGTGGGTCCGGGGCAGGTGCTGCGGGATATTATGGAGAGCGGAAGTTTTCCCTGTGTGGTTCTGGAGAAGATCTTCCGTCAGGCAGAAGAGAGTGATATCGTCGTAAATGCCCATAGGATCAATCGGGGAGAACAGATCTCCCTGGATAACCGCTCCAGAGATTTTTTCTTTTTGGAGAGAAATGATGTGAATGTCATATATAAACACATGATACAGCTGATCCAGGACAAGCTGCCTGCGTATGTGAAAGCGTCGCCCATGGATATCCAGGTGCTTACGCCTATGCGGAAAGGAAACCTGGGCTGTGAGGCATTAAACAAGATCCTGCAAAGATACCTCAATCCGCCGGACGGCATCAAAAAGGAACATATGGCGGGAGATATCATCTACCGTGAAGGCGACAAGGTGATGCAGATTAAGAACAATTATCAGCTGGAATGGGAGATCGTCAGCCGCTACGGGATCCCTGTGGACAGGGGCATGGGAATTTTTAACGGAGATACGGGGCGTATCCTGGAGATCAACGAACAGGCGGGAGAACTGGTAGTGGAGTATGACGAACAGAGGCGGGTGACATATCCCTTCGGGCTTTTGGAAGAGCTGGAACCTGCCTATGCTGTCACAATACATAAATCTCAGGGAAGCGAATATCCGGCGGTTATTCTGCCGCTTCTGACAGGATCGAGGATGCTGTTCAACAGGAATCTTCTCTATACCGCTATCACCAGAGCGAAAAACTGTGTCACCATACTGGGCAGCAGAAATACTGTAAAAGGCATGATAGACAATGTGAGCGAGAACAAGAGATACACCGGTCTCAAGGAGAGGATCCGCGAGATGGGGATGCAGGAGGAATTTTGAGGGAAAGATTATCAAAGGGGAAGTCATTTATCGCAGAGAGGGGAAGTGTCTGGAATAAGACAGTGAGATTTGCCGTACAGCTTCTTTTTCCGCTGCGTTGTCCCATGTGTGACGAGATCGTGACACCGTTCGGGGAGAAGATCTGCCCTGCCTGTCGTTGGAAGCGCCGCCTGCTGACCGGTTCCTACTGCATGAAATGCGGCAAAAAGGTAGAAGAGCAGAGAGAATTTTGCGGGGACTGCAGAACCAGAAAACATGAGTTTGTCCGGGGACGTGCACTTTATGAATATGAGAGTGTCACGGGGTCGCTGTATCGGTTCAAATATGGAGGACGGCAGGAATATGCGGATTTTTACGGGGAAGAGCTGGCGTTTTATCTGGGAGATTTTGTGAGGAGCATCAGACCGGACGCCCTGATCCCCATACCCATCCATCCGGACAGGCTGCGCCGGCGCGGATACAATCAGGCTGTCCTTTTGGCAAGAAGTCTGGGGCATCGTGTCAATGTGCCTGTTCTGGAAAATTATCTGCTACGCGTCAGAAATACGGTCCCCTTAAAACGATTAAATCCGCAGGAAAGGCAAAATAATTTGAAAAAGGCTTTTAATATCAGGGAAAATGATGTAAAATTAAATACAGTCATATTGGTTGACGACATCTTCACTACCGGGAGTACGGTGGACGAAGCCGCGAGGACTTTGTCTGCCGCGGGGGTTCAAAGAGTTTATTTTGTGGCGTTGGCTTGTGGTGCGGGGATTTAGTTGAGAAGGAGGTAATATTATGGATGTCAGAACATGCAGGAGCTGCAAAAGAATTTTTAACTATTTGTCAGGACCACTTCTTTGCCCATCCTGCAGGGAGGCTTTGGAGAATAAGTTTCAGGAGGTAAAGAAATACATTATAGAGCATCCCGGCATACATATGCAGGAAGTGGCGGATGCCTGTGAGGTAGATATACAGCAGATCAGACAGTGGCTGCGGGAGGAACGGCTGGAGCTGACCGAGGAGTCCAGTATGCTGCTCGCGTGTGAAAGCTGTGGAGCGCCGATCCGCTCCGGGAAGTTCTGCGATAAGTGCAGAAACTCCATGGCCAATAATTTTCAGAGTCTTTTGAAGAACAATAAACCCACGGAGTCCACCCTGTATAAAAAGAAGGATAAGGAAAACCCGAAGATGCGGTTTCTGTAAGGGATTTTCCGGGAGGATATTATGCTGAGCGAAGAGAGGGTCATTCTGATGACCAAGATGGCTTCTTATGAGGAGCATGAGGGGAAAAAATATATGAAGATCGGGAGATATTTCCGGGATGATTATATTGCTGTGCAGATACTGAAATCCATTTTCTGTGCAACCCTCGCGTTTGCGTTGATTTTTGCCATATTCATTTTTTATGATTTTGAGGTCTTTATGCAGGATATATACAAGATGGACCTGGTGGAATTTGCGACAAGGGTCCTGACGTATTATGGGATCACCGTGGTGGTGTATGGGGCTGGCTCTTACGGAGTATGTGCCTATCGCTATAACAGAGCAAAGAAAAGCCTTAAATTATATTACCAGAACCTCAAAAAATTAAACGCCTTGTATGATGAGGGATGATGGAGGAAAAATGACAGCTTTACTGGAATTGAGAGACAAATTGAAGTATTTTTACAGCAAGAATGAAGTGTTCATTTTGCCGGTGATCAAATTCCTGTTAGCCTTTGTGACGCTTCTGGTCATCAATGGGCAGATGGGATATATGCTTAAGGTGAACAATGTGGCGGTAGTGCTGATCGCAGCGCTGATGTGTTCTTTTCTTCCCACCTTCTGCATTATATTATTTGCGGCGCTTTTTACCCTGCTGCATATGTATGCGCTTGCCCTGGAGATCGCGGTGGTGGGAGTCGTTGTTTATCTGTTGATGTTTTTGCTGTTCTTCAGATTTGCCCCGAAGGATTCCCTGGTAGTGGTGCTGACACCGCTTTTGTGTTTCCTGAAGGTGCCTTATATCATGCCGGTGGTGATGGGGCTTTTGGGAACGCCTGCGTCCGCGGTTTCCGTGTGCTGCGGCATCGTGGTGTATTATCTGCTTCTGGCGGTGACGGCGAATGCGGCAACGATCAATACCATGAATGCGGGGGATGCCACCGCAAAGCTGCGTCTGGTGGTCGATGCCCTGATGGACAATAAAGCCATGCTGGTCATGGTGGTGGCATTTGCGCTCACCGTGGTGGTAGTGTATCTGATCCGCCGGATGTCCGTGGACTATTCCTGGACGATCGCCATGGTTGCCGGTGCCATTCTCAATCTGGTGGTTTTGCTGGTGGGGGATCTGATCTATGAGACCAATATTTCGCTGGTGGGTGCGATCTTAGGCAATCTGCTGGCGCTTGCCGTGGCGAAAGTGATAGAATTTTTTCGATTTTGTGTGGATTACAGCAGGGCCGAGAAGGTCCAGTTTGAGGATGACGAATATTATTATTATGTGAAGGCGGTTCCCAAGATGACGGTTGCCGCTCCCACCAAGACCGTGAAACGCATCAATACGCAGAGAAGACCGTCCGGGCGTTATGATGCGCCTGCGGGTGGACGAAGCGTGACGATCGGCCGCCGGCAGGGAGAGCCCCAGGACGATTATGAGGAGCTGTTTTAAGGAATGCAACAGTTTGACGGAGTAGTGGAGTATCTTAGAAATTTCAGTATATACGGGACCTTGATGGATCTTGGGGATGTGTTGGAGATATTGATCATCGCCATCCTGGTTTATTATGTCCTGGTATGGATGAAGGCCACAAGAGCATGGACGCTCCTGAAGGGTCTTATTGTGATATGTGTTTTTCTGTTGCTGGCGTCGATCTTTCATATGAATACCATTCTGTGGATGGCGCAGAATGTGCTGGGTTTTGCGGTCACGGCGCTGGTGGTGATCCTGCAGCCCGAGCTTCGCAGGGCTTTGGAGGAACTGGGAAAGAAGAATATCCTGACTTCCGTCATTCCTTTTGACTCGGGCAAAAAAGAGGAGGAAAGTTTTTCTGAGAGGACCATCAGTGAGATTACCAAAGCGTGTGTGGAGATGGGAAAGGCGCGCACAGGAGCGCTGATCGTCATTGAACAGCAGGTGCTTCTCAGAGATTATGAGCGCACGGGAATCGATGTGGACGGGCTGGTGACCAATCAGCTTTTGATCAATATTTTTGAACATAATACGCCGCTGCACGACGGGGCAGTGATCATACGGGGCAACAGGATCACCTCGGCTACCTGTTATCTGCCTTTGTCAGACAATCTTGCGCTGAGCAAGGAGCTGGGCACAAGACACCGCGCCGGCGTGGGCATCTCGGAAGTGACGGATTCCGTGACAGTCATTGTCTCCGAGGAGACGGGCAAGATCAGCGTGGCTTATGAGGGACGGCTCAACCGGAATCTGGACGCAGAGGCACTCAAGACTTTTCTCGAGCAGATTCTGATCAAAAAGGGTGAGGAGAGCAGGCCGAAGCGCAGACGGAAAGGAAGGAACAAGTCTAAGAATGAGGAAAAGATTACTAAATAACTGGGGTCTGAAGCTCATATCTTTGGTGCTTGCCTTTCTGCTGTGGTTTTTGGTGGTACAGATGGGTGATCCCAAAGATGACCGGGATATGGGGAATATACCGGTCAAACTGGTGAACACAGAGCTTCTGGAAAAAGAAAATAAGGTGTATGAAGTGCTGGATAATACGGATACGGTGCGGGTGACGGTGTATGCGCCCAAAAGCGTTTTCACACAGCTGCGCAGCAGCGACATCACTGCGGAAGCGGATGTGAGCAAGCTGACGGACATCAATACGGTCCCCATTACCTTTACCGCGTCCAACGCCAATGTCGTTTCCATTCAGGGCAGCCATGATGTGGTGAGACTGAATGTGGAGGAAAAGAGAAATAAATATGTGCCGTTAGTGACGAACACGGTGGGAGAGGTTGCTGAGGGCTATATGGTGGCATCCCTTACCCCCGACCAGAACCGTATTGAAGTCTCGGGACCGCAGTCCGCTGTGGAACAGGTGGATCATGCAGGGGTGGAGATCGATGTGACGGATGCTACGTCCAATCTGACGGCAAATGTGGATATCTATCTCTATGATGTGAACGGCAATCCGGTGGAGAGGGCTAATCTTGTCAAAAACGTGGACTATGTGAGAATGTCGGTGGAGATACTTGCCGTGAGGGAAGTGCCCGTGACTTTTGAGACCACAGGCACCCCCAGATCCGGCTATATGTTTACCGATGTGATCACCGCAGAGCCTGAGAAAGTACGGATCGCGGGAAGTATCACGGCGGTTTCAAGAATCAATGAAATTGTGGTGCCCGGCGAAAAACTGGATATCACCGGTGCCGACGAAGACATTACGCAGGTGGTGGACATCCGTGAGTATCTGCCGGAGAATGTCCGGCTGGCAGATTCCGGGTTTAACGGCAGGATCACTGTCACTGCCTATATCGAGCCCATCGTGGAAAAGACATTCCAGATACCGATGGAAGATATCTCGGTCTCCCATGTGCCTGAGGGATTTGAGGCACAGATCAATGAGTCTGCGGAGAGCATGATCTCTCTGGAACTTACCGGTCTGAACGAGCACATTGCGGCGCTTCGGCAGGGCGGCATTACCGGAGTAGTGGATATCGAAGCATGGATGGAAGAACAGAATATAGAAAATCTGCGGGCAGGCAGCTATACAATACCGGTGACTTTTGCACTGGATGAGAGAATCACGATCAAAAATCCACCCAGCCTGAAAATCGTCATAAAAGAGACGGATTCGTAATACTAATAAAAGAAGGTGCACAGGCGCCGGAATAGAGGTTGATCTATGTCGAGATTATTTGGAACGGACGGTGTCCGCGGCATCGCCAATGAAGAATTGACACCCCTTCTTGCCATGCAGCTCGGGCAGGCGGGGGCTTATGTGCTGACAAAGGAAAAAGAACACAAACCCACTTTAATGGTGGGATGTGATACCAGGATTTCCGGTGATATGCTGGCGAATGCCCTGATGGCAGGAGCATGCTCCGTGGGTGCGAACTGTATTTATGTAGGGGTTCTGCCCACTCCGGCAGTGGCGTATCTCACTCAGAAGTACAAAGTGGATGCGGGCGTGGTGATCTCTGCCTCCCACAATCCCGTGGAGTTCAACGGCATTAAATTCTTTGACGGGGACGGGTATAAGCTTCCGGATGCACTGGAGGATGAGATTGAGGAGATGATCCGCAGTAATATGCCCGGTATTAAGTTTCCTACCGGTCCCGGTGTGGGGAAGATCAAATACCGCACGGATGCCAAAGAAGAGTATATCAATCATGCCAAAAACGCCGTAAACGTGGACTTAAACGGATTAAAAATCGTGTTGGACTGCGCGGAGGGTGCGGCATTTTACACCTCCGTCGAGACCCTGAGGGAACTTGGGGGAAATGTGGTTGCCATACATAACAATCCCGATGGAACCAACATAAATGCGAACTGTGGATCCACTCATATGGAGGAACTGCAGGCGAGAGTGGTTTATGAAAAGGCAGACATTGGTCTGGCTTTTGACGGCGATGCCGACAGGCTGCTGGCGGTGGATGAGAACGGCAGCAGGGTGGACGGAGACCAGATCATGGCGATCATTGGCAATCATATGAAGCAGCAGGGAAAACTTGCCGGGGATACCATTGTGGCGACGGTTATGAGTAATCTGGGATTTTTCCTTATGGCAAAGGAAAAGGGGATCCACATGGAACAGACAAAGGTGGGTGACCGCTATGTGCTGGAGCGCATGAAGGAGATACATGCCAATCTGGGAGGAGAGCAGTCCGGGCATATTATTTTTCTGGATGAGAACACTACAGGCGACGGGCTTTTGAGCGCGCTGCATCTCCTGCAGGTTATGGTGGATACCGGGAAGCCTCTCTCTGAGCTGGCATCCGTCATGGAGGTTCTTCCGCAGGCTTTGGTGAATGCGAAAGTGGCAAATCACAAAAAGGAAAGATACATGGAATATCCGGAGATTGCGGAGGCTATCTCACGGCTGGAGGCGAAATTCGCCGGCGAGGGCAGGGTGTTGATCCGCCCCTCCGGGACGGAGCCGCTGGTGCGCGTGATGATCGAAGGAAAAGATCAGGCAGTCATCCAGGAGGAAGCGGAGAAGCTGGCTTGTCTGATTCAGGACATCATGTTTTAAAAAATAGCTTGTGTATGGTTCTCAATCATGCTATATTTATATAAGAGTGACAGTCTGTGGGTCTGGCACGACAGTATACGATAAGGTCACGGGAGAAGGCGGACAAGGGGTTGTCTGTGTGACACAGAAATGGGAGGGTAGGCATATGGTAAGTCAGAAAGTGGTCATCAAGAACCCTACCGGCTTGCATTTGAGACCTGCGGGGATCCTATGCAAGGAGGCAATGCAATTTAAATCACTGATTACATTTACATTTCGGGATAACACAGCCAATGCGAAGAGCGTGCTCAGTGTGTTGGGAGCGTGTGTCAAATGTGGAGATGAGATTGAATTTGTGTGTGAAGGCGATGATGAGGTGGAAGCTCTGAAGGCGCTGATTGCAGCCGTGGAAAACGGTTTGGGAGAATGACTGACAGCTCATCCATTGGATGAGCTGTTTTTTGTCGGAAGGGAAAGAGGTAGAGCGTATGTTGAATTACAAGAGATACCGGAAGAATCCGGTGATGGACTATCCCGAGAGGGAATGGCCCAACAAAGAAATTGTCAAGGCGCCCGTGTGGTGCAGTGTGGATTTGCGCGACGGCAACCAGGCGTTGATCGATCCCATGGTGGTAGATGAAAAGATAGAAATGTTTCAATTTTTGATCAAGCTGGGCTTTAAGGAGATCGAGATCGGATTTCCCGCGGCAAGCCAGATAGAGTTTGATTTTCTGCGCCAGCTCGTGGACAGGCGGCTGATTCCCGACGATGTGGTGGTTCAGGTGCTGACCCAGTGCAGAGAGGAACTGATCGACCGGACATTCGAGTCCATTGAGGGCTGTAAGCAGGCGATCGTACATATTTACAATTCCACTTCCACACTGCAGAGGGATGTCGTATTTCAAAAGGATAAGCCCGGGATTACAGAGATTGCCCTGTCCGGGACCAGGATGGTGAAGGAGCGCGCTGCCAAATTCCCCGGCAAGATCATTCTGGAATATTCTCCGGAGAGCTTCACCGGAACGGAGCCGGAGTATGCGGCGGAGATCTGCAATGCGGTGATCAGGGAATGGGGTCCCACCCCTGACAACCCCATGATCATCAATCTGCCTTCCACAGTGGAGATGACTACGCCCAATGTGTTTGCAGACCGTATTGAATGGATGATCAAACATATGGAAAATCGGGAGAGCGTGATCGTCAGTGTGCATCCTCACAATGACAGAGGAACCGGCGTAGCCTCTGCGGAATTGTCCCTGCTGGCAGGTGCCGACCGCATTGAGGGCACCTTGTTCGGAAACGGCGAGCGCACCGGAAACGTGGATATTTTAAATATCGCTTACAATATGTTTTCCCAGGGGATCAACCCCGAGCTGAATATTGAAAGGATCAACGATATTATTGAAATATATGAGCGCTGCTGCAAACTGCCCATCCATCCCAGACATCCCTACGCCGGGAAGCTTGTGTTTACCGCCTTTTCCGGTTCCCATCAGGATGCTATCAACAAGGGTGTACGGGCGATGCAGGAGAGAAAGAGCGAGATCTGGCAGGTGCCTTATCTGCCCATCGATCCTTCGGATATCGGCAGGGATTATGAACCCATTGTCAGGATCAATTCCCAGTCGGGCAAGGGAGGCGTTGCCTTTGTCATGGACACTTATTTTGGGTTCAAACTGCCCAAGGCAATGCACAAGGAATTTGCAAATGTGATCCAGAAGATTTCCGAGCAACAGGGAGAGGTTTCGCCGGACAGGATCATGGAATGTTTCCGGGAAGAGTACCTGGACAAGAAGGAGCCTATTCATTTCAGAAAGCTGCGGATCGATGATCTGAGCGGTTCCGTGCAATCCGAGTTTGACACCAGGGTGTCGGTTGTCTACACGAACCACGGTGAAGAAAAATATTTTGAGGCAGTGGGGAACGGCCCCATTGATGCGGTTCAGAGAGGGCTGGCAGAGGAACTGAATATCCGCATTAAGATTCTGGACTACGAGGAGCATGCACTGCAGAGTGGTTCCAACTCACAGGCGGCCGCATACATCCATCTTCTGGATGCCAATACAGGGCATGTGACTTACGGTGTGGGCGTGAGCTCTAACATCACAAGAGCTTCTGTGAGAGCGATCTTCTCCGCGGTAAACAGACTGGGGCTGGGAGAGACAGCGCAATAACAGGAATGAAGAACCGCACATCGGTATAACAAACGGGGCTGCCCAGGCAGCCCCGTTTAAGGTTTTAAGGTAAGAAAAAATATCATCACCGGTAAGTGAAAGAGTCATTTTCGTTTACAATGCAGATCATGGTTTTTCCGGTATTTAATGTGATTTCATTGCCATTGTCGTCATAGTAGCGGGTAGCGGAGTAATCACTGCTCTTTTTCCAGTTTACATGAATGCCCTTCCCGTTGGTGAAAAACCATCCGTCTCTGGTATTGTCGTGGCACTGCAGCACAAGATATCCTTTATCGTCCAGCACCTCCTGTTTGGTGTACTGCACCAAAATATTTTTGAAGGAAAGCTGTGTTCCGTCGGCATCTGTATGGGGCTCGTCCGAACCGCCGGAGAGATGCTGGAAACGGTAGTAAAGCCCGTCCTCTTCGTTGTATTCAAAATAACACCGGGTCAAAGGATAGCAGCCCGACATATCGATATAGGTTGCATTGTTTGCCCCGCTCCCATACTGCGTCAAAGCGTTTGGCTTTGCCTTGGAGGCAAAATGAAAATGAGATTCTTCCGTCATACCGCGGTATTCCAGGCTGTACTTGTTCGCTGTGATGCGCTGGGCGAGAAGTGAGCCGTCGGTGTATACATTATGGGGATCGGAGCGGTCTTTGGTGCGGTAGAATGCAGCGCCGTCTCCGGACAGCCCGTCTATATTTTCCGTCGTCTCTTCAGCCATCAGATCATTGATATAGTAGGGTCCGCCAAAGTGTACTAAAAAGGCGTCCCACTCGAATGCCCAATAGGCGTAATAAGTGCGCGCGCTTCGGATGTTGCCGATGCGCTCCAGATCTTTCCAGTCTTCATAGACTGCCATCAGCCGTGTGATACGCCCTTCCACATTTGCCTCATAGACGACGGAGGCTTTGGAAAGGTTATAATGGGGAATGGCGCCGCTCTCATTGGGAATCATGACGGCGATAGGTCGTGTGGAGGCGACCTCCTTCTCTACCCACTCATTGGTCAGCCGGCTGCGGACCATTCCCTCTTTGGGTGGGTTGGTGTCATCTTCCACGATGATCTCGATATTGGAACTATACTGGTTTTCCGTACTTGGCTGCGTATTTTCGTTCGGATACTCACTCGGGGACGATTCACTGGGCTGCGGTTTTGGATTCCCGCCGCAGCCTCCCACAGCCAGAATTCCTGCCAATAAAACGGCAAGTAAGATTTTACACTTCATAAGAAATCCTTCCTTTGTGATTAAAGTAGGAAATATTTTAATAGAAATATCCTATTCCCAATGCAATTAGGATTCCCAAAATGGCTCCCGCTAATACCTGAAGGGGAGTATGCCCTACAAATTCCTTCAGTTTCTCATAGGCGGAGAGTTCGCTCCTGCCCATATCTGCAAAGACGTTTAAAATATCGTTTAAAAGTTTTGCCTGGATTCCGGTTTCTCTGCGCACACCCATAGCGTCGTACATGACGATGATGGCGACAATGATGGCAATAGCGAACTCAAAGCTTGACGCCCCATATTCCAGGTATGTGGCAGTGGCGAGAGCGCACACGGTGGCGGAGTGGGAACTGGGCATTCCGCCGCTGCCCACAAGACGTTCCGCGACAAATTTTCTGGTTAAAAACAGGTGTATGATAGTCTTTAGAATCTGTGCGATCAGCCAGCCGGCTGCTGCTGACAGGAAAATGGTATTGTTAAACAATTCTTGAAAAAACTGCATGATCTTACTCCTGTGTCGATGTGATTTGCCGCATCCTGCGGCAGCGCCCCACAAATGATTATTATACCTCTTTTTGGAGGAAATGTCTACCTTGCCATGGAGGAAGCCCGTGAAAATCCGAGCGGAGGACAAAGAAGGTTTTTGGGCTTGCAGATTAAAGCTTTGGATAGTATACTTTGTATAAAAGATTTACAAGGAGGACGATATGAGTCTTTTGAGCGTGATTGTTCCCTGCTATAACGAGGAGGAGAACGTAGCCCTGTTCTATGAGGAGCTGACCAGGAACGATTCCTATTTTGCAGGCAAGTGTATTGAGATGGAGCTGCTTTATATAGATGACGGGTCAAAAGACGGTACCGTGGATGAGGTGAAGAAGCTGCGCGAAAAGGACAAGCGTGTGCATCTGGTCTCTTTTTCCAGAAATTTCGGCAAGGAAGCAGCCATGTATGCGGGTCTGGAAAAGGCAAAGGGTGATTATGTGGTGATCATGGACGTGGACCTGCAGGATCCGCCATCGCTTTTGCCCGAGATGTTTGCCGGGCTCGAGGAGGGCTATGACTCTGTGGCGACCAGGCGGGTGAGCCGCAAGGGGGAACCGCCCGTCCGCAGTTTTTTTGCCAGGAGATTTTACCGGCTGATGAAAAAGATATCCCAAACGGAGATGATGGACGGCGCCAGGGATTATCGTCTGATGACAAGACAGATGGTGGATGCGATCCTTTCCATGCAGGAATATAATCGTTTTACGAAGGGAATTTTCGGCTGGGTGGGATTTAAGACGAAATGGCTGGAATTTCAGAATGTAGAGCGCGCAAAGGGAGAGACAAAGTGGAATTTCTGGAAATTGTTAATGTATTCCTTTGACGGGATCATGGCGTTTTCCACGGCGCCGCTTTTGATTTCTTCCCTGATGGGGGTACTTTTGTGTCTGGTGGCTTTTTTTATGATCCTTTTCATTATCGTGCGCAAAATCATATTTGGAGATCCGGTGTCCGGATGGCCTTCCCTGGTCTGCATCATCCTTCTGACGAGCGGGATACAGTTTTTCTGCACGGGTATTTTGGGGCAGTATCTTGCCAAGACTTACATGGAGGTTAAGCGGCGGCCGATTTATCTTGTGCGAGAAGAATTGTAATTTGTAGAAAGTCCACTTTTTGGTACTTTTTGCTCAGGTATTTGTCAAAATTTGCGATGGAAAGTCCTTTTTATCATTCGACAGCCATGTTAAAATATTCCCAAGCAGTCACAAGAAAGAGCAACGCTCGACATATGAAAGGGGAATTATCATGGATATTGCTTGTGTAAAGGATTATGAACTGGAGAGATACATTACGACAATTATGTTGGATATCGGGGTGCCTGCGCATTTGAAGGGATATCATTATCTCAGGGATGCGATCATGCTTTCCGGGAGGGATATGGAGGTGGTGAGCAGCGTGACGAAGCTGCTTTATCCTGCCATTGCAAAACGGTTCAGAACCACAGATCAGAAGGTGGAGAGAGCCATTCGCAACGCCATCGAAGTCTCATGGAACAGGGGAAATGCAGAAACTTTTGAGGAAATGTTCGGTTATTCCGCATATTCCGGTAAAAGCAGACCCACCAACAGTGAATATATAGCGCGAATTGCAGATAAGGTGCGTCTTGATTTTAAAGCCATGTAAAGAATATAGATCAATCAGTTTATAGCTCTTTCGTCAGGTGAATGCTGACAGTCATGACTGTAGTGGGGAATGCAGTCATGACTGTTTTTTTATGCGCTTATTGATATTTCCTGTATAAAATGCTATCCTAGACGGAGAAAGAAAATCGGAGAGAGATCCATGAAGGCATTGGCGTTTCTTGTCTGTATTCTGCTGTTTTCCGCGCTGTCAGGCACGGCAGTGCTGAGGGTATCATATGGCGGACAGACAAATAAATTTTATATGGCGGACAGGCTGATCACAGGGCTCACAGTGATCGTGGGAATGGCGGAGAGCGTCCATCTTGGTGCGGTCTTTGCAGGTTATTCCTTTGGAAAAGCCGTGCATTTTTTTGCGGCAGAGTGCGTCTTTTTGGGGATACTATCCCTGGGGATCCTTCTGTGGATGCGCCACAGCAGAGGGAAACGGCAGGGAGCCGGTCAAAGAGCGCAGAATCGCAGTGTCTGTACTCCTTTCCTGTTTGGTGTGACCATGGTGTTTGTACTGATGATCCTATATCAGATCGTAACGATCCTGTCCGGGGACAGTGTGTATCGGACGGGCGATATGACGGCAGAAACGGTGGAAAGTTTTCTGCAGAGTGATGGGGTGTATCAGGTGAATCCCCTGACAGGTGAGGCATATGAGGCGGGAGTGCCCCTGCGTGTTCAGATTCTCTGTCTTCCCACCTTGTATGCAGTCTTTTGCAGGATGTCCGGGCAGGGGGCGGTGGAACTGGTGTGGAAACAGGTGCCGCTTTTTGTGCTGTTGATGAGTTATCTTGCGTTTCATTCCCTGGCGGGGGCGCTTTGGACAAAGGAGGAGGACCGGGAGAAGAGGATGCTGTTCATGGCGATCGTGTCGGTATTGTTCAGTGTCGGAGACTATCTGTATGGTATGGACGGTTTTGGGCTGCTGCACTGCGGCTGCAGGGGAGTGACCATCCGGGGGACGATACTGCTTCCCTATGTATTTTCCCTGACTCTGAGGCACAGGTGGAAGACGGTACTGTTTTGTATTCTGGCGGAGGCATGTGTGGTGTGGACTCTGTATGGCATGGGGAGCTGCCTTTTGGCGGCTTTGGGAATGGGAGCCGTGCGCATATGGCAGATCCACAGAAACAGGGGGCTTCGCGGAGCCGGGAAGGAGGTCTGAACATGTGGGAGGCATGGCGCCATGCGTGGTCCGGATGGCAGGGCTTTATAGACGGCGGCAAGCTGGCAGCATTGTTTCTGGCAGCGGAAGGGTATCTTTTATGGAACGGCAGAAGGAGAGGACCCGGGAGACGGCTTGCCGTCTATGGGGGGATCGCCGGGCTGTTGTGCATTGTTCCGGTGACGGCGGCGCTTTTGATGGAGTATCAGACATCCTTTTATGATTATCCCTGGATATGGAGTATCGTTCCCTTTACGGCGCTCATCGCTTTGGGAGGAACGGTTTTTCTCACGGAGAGGTGGAAAACAGGAACCGGATACCGTTCTTTTGTGTATAATGGCGTGCTGACGCTTCTGTGTGTGGGAGCGCTTGTGCTCTGCGGGAGTCTGGGCGGGAGACCAAAAGATACCCCGCTCTATGTCTTTGACGGCAGTGGGGAAACGATCTGGAGAAGAGAGGACGCAGATGCAGTGCTGGAGGAATTAACCCCCCTTTATGCAAAAGAAGAGGACGGCGGCAGGCAGGGGTTTTGTCTTTGGGCGCCCAGAGAGATTTTGGAGTATGCCCGCAGTGAGAGGGGGGATATCCGCCTTCTGTATGGCAGAAATATGTGGGATCTGTCACTGAATGCTTACAGTTATGACACCTGCTCCCAGGACAGGCAGAAACTGTATGACTGGATGGAGCATTTGACGGACTATCAGAGGAATGTCGGAGAGGCGGAAGGGATAGAGTATGTGGGCATGGCATTTTCTCTGGGGGCAGACTGTGTTCTCCTGCCTGGGAGCATGCAGGGATGGAACCCCAAAGAGACGGACTGGGGGCAATATAACGTGGAAGTGACGGATCTGGGGCAGTATTATCTCTTGAGACAGGGGTGAGCGTATGAGTACAGAGACCGCTTTGGATGGGCTGGTGAGCATTATTGTACCGGTTTACAATGTCAGAAAATATATTGTGCAGACGATGGAATGCGTGCGTGCCCAGACCTATGCGGACTGGGAGCTGCTGTTAGTGGAGGACGCAAGCACGGACGGCACGGCGCAGGTGATAGAGGAATATCTGACCGGGGTGCAGGAGGAGAGGATAAGGCTGCTTCGCCTGCCGGAGAATATGGGGGCGGCCAGGGCGCGCAATTATGGGCTTGAGCAGGCGTCGGGGCGTTATATCGCCTATTTGGATTCGGACGATCTGTGGGAGCCTGACAAACTTGCGCGGGAACTTGCCTTCATGGAGGAGAAAGAGGCGGCGTTCGCCTTTACCGGATATGAATTTGCGGAGGAAGACGGCAAAAGGAGTGGAAAGATCGTGCGCGTTCCTCCGACTCTGAATTACCGTCAGGCATTGAAAAACACAACCATATTTACCACTACGGTGATGTTTGACACACAGAAGATCCCCAAAGAGCTGCTGGAGATGCCTGTAGTGAAGAGCGAAGATACGGCGCTGTGGTGGAAGATCCTCAAAAAGGGCTATCTTGCCTATGGATTAAATGAGAATCTTGCCAGATACCGCCGCGTCGGAAACAGTCTGTCTTCCAACAAACTTGAGGCAGTGAGACGCATTTGGAACCTGTATCGCAATGTAGAACAACTCGGGTTTTTCTCAAGCGTCCGGAATTTCTGCCTCTGGGCGGTCAGAGCCGTGGCAAGGAGGATGTAAAGATCCTTCTGCCGGAAAGGACGTCTAAATTTTAAATTTACTTAAGAAATAGCATTTAAGGGCAATATATGATATAATGTCCGCAAAGCGGTATCTATAATATGTTCCGGGCTATGCCCGAAAAAACAGGATCGTCCGGGAACATAAGCCTGCAGCTGCCGGAGGGATTTGAGTTGAGTGCAAATACCAATGAATATAATTTAAGACGTATGGAATCCTTCAAACGCCTGATCAACATTGCTCTGTCCGCGTTGTGTCTGGCTTTGGAGACAGGAATCTTCGCCTATCACTGGCTGGTTCATTTTCAGTACAGTGTGGTGGAATCTCTTCGTAATTTTGGTTATAAGGGGCACATTGTAGAGATTGCCTTTTATGGGCTGATCCTCTTGTTTTTGTCCGTCATGTACGGAGGAATGAGGCTGGGGTACCTCCGCAACTCGGAGCTGATATTTTCCCAGCTGTTTGCCACGATGCTTGCGCTGATGTTCATTTATGTGGAACTTTCCATTATGGCGCATCAGCCCTTTGTGCCCAAGGTGTTTGTCATGATGCTGGTGGAACAGACCGTGACGGTGATCATCTATACCAATATAGCGAACAAGATATACCGCAGTATCTTTCCGCCCAGGAAACTTCTTTTGATCCATGGGGAGCGTCCCATCGAGGACATTTACAATAAATTTGAAAGCCGGAGGGACAAGTATAGTATTGAGAAAACGCTGTGCATCCGGGAGGGAATGGAGCGTATCCGGCAGGAGATCCTTCACAGCTGGGAAAAGGGAGAGATCAATGCGGTGGTAGTCTGGGACGTCTCCACGTCGGAGCGGAATCAGATATTAAAATTCTGCTATGCGCGCTCTATCCGTATATACAGTATGCCGAAGATAACAGATGTTATTTTAGCGGGGGCGGAGATGCTCCACATTTTTGATTCACCGCTTTTGCTCACCAGGGAGTACAGTCTGAGCATGGAGCAGCGCTTTATCAAGCGCACGATCGATATTGTGTGTTCCCTTGCACTGTTAGTGATCACCTCTCCCATCATGCTGATCACGGCCATCGCGGTAAAACTCTATGACGGAGGTCCTGTGCTGTACAAACAGATCCGGTGCACCAGAAACCAAAAAGAGTTTTCTATCATGAAATTCCGCAGTATGAAAATAGACGCGGAGAAGGACGGACAGGCCCGGCTCGCACAGAAGAATGACAGCCGCATCACCCCGGTGGGAAAGATCATCCGCAAGTGCAGGATAGACGAGCTTCCGCAGCTTGTCAATATTCTGGTGGGGGATATGTCGTTCATTGGTCCCAGACCGGAGAGACCGGAGATCATTAAACAGTATGTGGAGATCATGCCGGAGTTTGAATACCGTACAAAGGTGAAGGCAGGGCTGGCGGGTTTTGCTCAGGTGTATGGGAAATATAACACCACGCCGTACGATAAATTAAAACTGGATTTGATTTATATTGAAAATTATTCTGTGTGGCTGGATTTGAAATTGATGCTTCTGACGCTGAAAGTCCTTTTCTGGCCGGACAGTACGGAAGGTGTGGAGAGCGATCAGATCACCGCTTTTAAGGAGGCGCGCAGTCAGGAGGGAGTCTCCGGGCAGGAAAGTGGTTTGGAGAGGAAATAAACTATGTGGGAAGGCAGTTATGAATCGGAACCTTTTGATCTGCGGCTGACGGTGCTGCGCATGTTCCGGAATCTCCGATGGATCGTGTTGTTTACGCTGTTGGGGACTTTGATCTTCGGCGGCGGATATTATGTGAAGAAGGTACTATTGGGTGAAAAGCCCAGGTATGAGCAGACGATCACCTGTAAAATCGAATATACCGATCCTCCGGTGCAGTCCGGGGACTACTACATCAATGAGATGACCTGGAATACCTATCTGGATTCCGGGGAATTCCGTCGTATGCTGTTCAATCTGCCGCAGTTTGCCACTATGGATCTGGATCCGGGAATGATTGAGATGGAATTATCCGCGGCAGTGGCATCGGATATTCATGTGCCGTCGGTCACGGTGAGTACCTTTCATGAGAAAGCAACAGAAATGTTCTCCGATGCCGTGCAGACGGTCCTGGAGGGCGAATTTGCGGAGAGTCTTCTGGAAGTAGCCTCCATCAGGGTGATTGACGTGAGTGACATCGCGCTGGTGAGACCGGATGTGCGCCCTCTCAGGGCAGTCATATTAAGCGCCCTGTTATCCTGTTTTTTTACGGTCATCATGATGCTTCTGCGGGAGATCGGGGCGGACAGCATCTGGCTTCCGGCAACCCTTCACAAAAGATACGGGCTAAAAACGCTGGGGACCATACACAGCGAAGAGTTTTGTGAAAATGCAGGATATTTATTCAAAAATCTACAAAACATAGCGGTCTGTGCGGCGGATGACAAAATAAATCCACAGGATGCGACAAGATCCGTGAAAGAAATCATTCAGGGGAATGAGAACCCACGGAAAAACTGGTTTGCGGTTCCCTCCCCCATCTTGTGCCCGGAAGCGGCCGGGACGCTGCGGCAGGCGGAGGGTGTGCTTTTGGTCGTGGAGGCGGGGATGAATGTGGGAAAGCCGCTGGAGCGCGTGCTGGAATATTTTGCCACCCAGGATGTGAAGGTGACGGCAGCGCTTTTGTGGAACGCGGATGAGGAGCTGATCCGAGAGTATTATTTTGCACGGACAAAAAAGAGGATGGAGACGAAAGCGGTATGAGCGTGGAAGTTTTGGCATCCGTGATGAATCAGGATATGATGGCATTGGCAGAGCGGATGCAGCTGGGCTCGGATGCGGTGATCATCAATCAGTGCGATCGCAATGACGAGGCAAAGATGGAATACAGGGGGCATACCATCCGTTTTTTCTCTTTTCCCGAGAGAGGGGTCGGCAGAAGCCGCAACGCGGCAATCGAGAGGGCGGATGGCGACATCTGCCTTTTTTCCGATGAGGACATTGTGTATGAGCAGGGCTACGCTGCCGCGGTGGAGGCAGAATTTGCGCGCAATCCCAAAGCGGACATGATTTTGTTTAACATTGATGTGGAAGAGCCCCGGAGGACTTATTTTATCACAGAGAGAAAACGGGTTCACTGGTACAACTGCGGGCGCTACGGCGCGGTGAGTTTCGCTGTGAGACGTGAGAGCCTTTTGCGGTCGGGAGTACGGTTTTCCCTGTTGTTTGGCGGGGGCGCCCGTTTCAGCAACGGGGAGGACAGCCTGTTTCTGAAAGAGTTTATGTCCAAGGGCGGCAAAGTTTACACGGCGCCCGTCCTCATCGGCAGGGAAGTGTCGGATCAGTCCAGCTGGTTTGAGGGGTATCAGGAAAAATTTTTTCATGACCGGGGAGTGTTGTATCACTTTCTGTACGGTGTGATGGCGGTCCCCTTTTCCCTGCGGCTGCTGCTTGCACACCGAAAGACCATGTGCGCGGAGGTGTCAGTCGGACAGGCTCTCCGCTGGATGCGGGAGGGAATAAAAGAGGGCAGGAAACTGCGAAGGACGGAGGATTTGCCGGATGGAGAGTAGTGTTTTGGTCTACATCGGTCTTACGGTCACGACGGTGTATCTGGCTCTCTATGTGCGGGGATTTCAGGTGGCCGGGACCAAGAGAGGGACCCGCGCCCGCGCCAGAAGTATGGTGGGCGAATTTGCGATCTTCTGTCTTTTGACGGGGGTATCCGCCTGCCGCATCGCGGTGGGAAATGATTACTGGGTCTACCGGTTCAATTTCCGCCTGATCGCCCAGGAAAGACATGTCTCCTCGGAATTTGGATTCAATCTGATCGTAAAATGGATGCAGAAGCTCTTTGGATATGACAATTATCTGCCGATTTTTGCACTGTTTTCCATACTTACTGTGTGGTTTTTTGTCCGGGCGCTGCATGGGCAGGCGGTTCATTATGCGTTTTCCCTGTTCCTTCTGATGACCGGGGGATACTATTTTAACAGTCTGAATACGGTGCGCTATTATCTCGCGCTCGCCATCGCACTGTACTCCATGCAATATGTGCTTCGCAGGGAATATGGCAAGTTTCTGCTGTGGATTTTGTTTGGAAGCATCTTCCATAAGTCGATCCTGCTGGTCATTCCGGTGTATCTGCTGGCTCATTTTCTGGCGGGTATCCGGTGGAAAAAATGGCATTGCGCGGTGTGTGCCGTTCTGGGGACCGCGCTGGTACTCAGCCTGATCTTCTGTCAGGATCTTTACAGGGAGATTGTGTTTTATTTTTATCCTTATTACCGCAATTCCGCCTTTGACACAGGCAGCATCTCATGGGTCAATGTGGCAAAGTGCGTGGGAACCCTGATGCTGGGGCTGCTCTGTTACAAAAGAGGGCTTAGCGGCAGCGGGAACAGGAGCAATCGCTTTTATTTTTTCCTGAATGTGGCGGCATTGATAGTCTATCCCTGCGGCAGCTTCATCCCTGAGGTATCCAGAGTGGGGTATTACATGATCATCTCGCAGATTTTTCTGATCCCCTCGCTGCTTGGCACTATGCGGAAGGGATGGTTTCAAAAATTTTGTTATACGGGCGTCATCGCCGCCTATATCCTTTATTTCGGGCTGCTGCTCAAGGGGATGTATGCAACAGATATCAGGCTGCTTCCCTATCTGAACTGGATTTTTAATTAGATTTGTGCCTGGCTGCAGAGAGGATGCGGCAGAGGGCTTTTGGAGAGACAGGAGAGCAAGATGCGGGTACTTTGGCTGTGCAATATCATGCTTCCCATGATTGCGGAACAACTTCATATGGAGGCAAGCAACAAGGAAGGGTGGCTTTCCGGGCTGGCGAATGTCGTGCTGGACAGACGCGGGGAGAACGGCATTGAACTGGCGGTGGTTTTTCCTGCCGCGCCCGGGCTTGCCCAGACCGGAGCCGAATGCCATGTGTACAATGGTATCCCTGTGTATAAAGGGATAGCGCGGACACCCATGGGGGAACTGTTATGGTATGCCTTTGGGGAGGATGTGGTGAATCCCCATATCTATGATGAACATCTGGAACAGGGGCTTTATGAGATCACACAGGATTTTAAACCGGATGTGGTGCATTGCTTTGGCACCGAATATCCGCATACCCTGGCAATGTGCAGGGTATTTCCTCACAAACAGCGTATTCTTGTGGGAATTCAGGGTTTGTGCAGGGTGTACGCAGAGAACTATTTTGCCTCTCTTCCGGAGAAAGTGATTTGTTCGCGTACTCTGAGGGATGTATTGAAAAAAGACAGTATCCGGCAGCAGCAGCGGAAATTTGCGCTCCGCGGCGAGATGGAATACGAAGCGGTGCGGCTGGCAGGAAATGTGACCGGACGCACCGCATGGGACAGATATTACACTTCAATATGGAACCCTGAGGCCCGGTATTTTGAAATGAACGAAACCCTGCGCCCGGATTTTTATACACAGAAATGGAGATGGGAGAACTGTGAGAAAAATTCCATTTTTCTCAGTCAGGGCGATTATCCCATCAAGGGGCTGCACTATATGCTGCAGGCTTTGCCCGCCATTCGCGCGCAGATTCCGGATGTGAAGGTCTATGTGGCAGGAAACAGCATCATCGGGGACCTTGGCCCGGCAAAGCGGTTGAAAATTTCTGCATACGGTCGCTATCTGCGCAGTCTGATCCGCAGGTACAGGCTGCAGGGGCAGGTTTGCTTTCTGGGCAGACTGAATGCACGGGAGATGAAGGAGCGCTATTTAAAGAGCAATTTGTTTGTCTGCTGCTCTTCCATTGAAAATTCTCCGAACTCGCTGGGGGAGGCAATGCTTTTGGGAGTACCTTGCGTCAGTGCGGATGTGGGAGGAATATCCAGCATTTTTACTGATAATAAGGATGGGATTTTGTATAAAGTGCATAAATTGTCTGAAAATAAATTTAATAACACATGTGATGAAAAATACAACGGATTATCGCTGGATGAAATTTCCAAAAATTTGGCAGATTCTGTTATAAATATATTGTTAAATAAAGATTTAATAAATAGGTACTCAGATAATGCAAGAAATCATGCAAAAATCACCCATGATTCTGAGAAAAATTACCAAAAAATGATGGAAATATACACAGAAATTGCAGGCACAGAACTTTCGTCAGAAAAAAAGAAAGAATCCTGTGGAGCGCCGGTATCCTTTGTTTTTGTGTCGAATTATATCAATCACCATCAGATTCCTTTTTGCAATGCCATGTATGAAAGACTGAAGGGAAGTTTCGTATTTGTTCAGACGGAGCCGATGGAGGAAGAGCGCATCCGCATGGGGTGGCAAAAGCAGGATCAGCTTCCCTATGTAAAGTATTTTTATCAGGAAAGGGAACTTTGCAGGAAGCTGATCGCAGAGAGCGATGTGGTGCTCTTCGGCGGAACGGATGAGGAAAGTTATATCACCGAAAGGCTGAAAGCCCAAAAACCGGTGATCCGCTACAGTGAGCGTCTCTACAAAGAGGGACAGTGGAAGGCGGTCTCTCCCAGGGGGCTGATCAAAAAATACAGGGATCACACCCGATATAGGAAGAAACCGGTCTATCTGCTGTGTGCGGGGGCCTATGTGCCCTCTGATTTCCACATTGTGCGGGCATACTCCGGCAAAATGTTTAAATGGGGGTATTTTCCGGCCACCCGGCACTATGATGTGGACAGACTGATGGAGCAGAAGGAGCCGGGTTCCATTCTCTGGGCAGCCCGTTTTCTGGACTGGAAACATCCGGAGGCCGCTCTCGCCTGCGCCGCTTATCTCAGGGCGGCGGGATATTCCTTCCACATGAGGATCGCGGGCGACGGACAGATGCGTCCGCTGGTGGACAGGCTGCTGGAGGAATATGATCTGAAAGATCATGTGACGCTTTTGGGATATCGCAGCCCTGACGAAGTGCGTTCCCTCATGGAAAAATCCCGTATCTATCTTGCCACCAGTGACCGCCGGGAGGGATGGGGGGCGGTGCTCAATGAGGCGATGAACAGCGGATGTGCCGTAGTTGCGAGCCATATGATGGGGGCAGCTCCCTATCTGATCCGACAGGGTGAGAACGGCGTCATTTACCAAAACGGCGATCAGGGCAATCTCAATGGGATCGTGGAAGCGTTGCTGCAAGATGAGATTCTGTGTGAAGGCATGGGCAGGACTGCCATTGGCACTATAGAGTGTGAGTGGAACGCGGAAACCGCCGCGGACAGGTTGTTGGGATTCTGCCGGGGAAAAGGCTTTCTGGACGGAACCCTTCGGGAGGATTCCCGGGACGTATCTGCGGGGGAGATAAACTTACGGCAGAATATCCCCTTAGCAGGGCCGTGTTCTGAAGCAGAGGTGATCGGTGAGAGGAAGATGTTATGGAAAATCAGAAGGAAGGCTCTTTGATCAGTGTGATCATACCGGTATATAACACAAAAGAATACCTGAACCGGTGCGTGGGCTCCGTCTGCAGTCAGACTTATCCGGATCTGGAGATCCTTCTGGTGGACGACGGCTCCACGGACGGCTCCGGCGCGCTCTGTGACGAACTGGCACAGAAGGATTCCCGCATTCGTGTGCTGCACAAGGAAAACGGAGGTTCTTCCTCTGCCCGCAATCTGGGAATGGAGCATGCTGCGGGAGAGTATCTTGGGTTTGTGGACAGCGACGACTTTATTTCACCGCAGATGTATGAAAATCTGTATAATGCCATGAAACATTACGGGGTCAGGGTGACACAGATCGGAAGGGAGGAAATAGATGAAAATGGAAACAGACTGCCGGACATCTGCACGCCTCCTGACAAAGCAGTGCGTATCGGACACAGAGATTTCCTGAAGGAATTGCTGATGCACCGCGCAGACTGCTCCTTCTGTACCAAACTTTTTCACAAAAGCGTGCTGGAGGGAAGAAGTTTCCCCCAGGGAGCGTTAAATGAGGATTTTCATTTTCTTGTACAGATGCTTCCCCGGATCGGTGAGATCGTCTCTCTCCCGGAACAGGCGTACCATGTGTTTTATCGTCTGGGGAGCAATTCCCGCAGGCAGGACAGGGAACAGTTTTCCCGGGTGTTCGAAGATAATGTGCGCAATGCCGACATGGTGTTTGAATATGTGGACCGGGACGACAGGGAGCTGATCCAAATTGCCAAACGCTTTGGTATTTATCAGAGGATAGATTATCTGCTGCACATTCCCATTGGACAAATGAATCATAAGAATGTATTCTATATGCAGGTAGTAAAGAATCTGCGCAAGAATTTCCTGGCAGGGCTGGCAAATCCGTATCTGACGGTTAAAAACAAGTTTTATCTGTCTCTGTTTGTGGCTGCGCCCAGGGGGGTGCGGAAGCTCCATAGGAAGATAAGAGGCTTTGACAAATAGTACCATACCCCGGTCATGGAGGGATATGCTAAAATATTTTTGACAAAAGAGTTGATAGGATCGTTATCAATGGAGGCTGATGACATGAATTTTAAAAATAAAATTCGTTTCCTGTGCGGGGGGCTGGCAGTTTTATTGTGTATGACGGCGCTTCCCCGGACCGTACAGGCAAAGGAGCTTAAGACGACAGAGTTGTCCGAGATTTCCTCAGAGCGGAGCATATTGGCCCTGGTCTATCTATGTGAGAAAGCGAAACTACACAGTCAGGCGTCTCAGGACAGCCCTGAGGTCGCGGAAGTCACCGTGGGACAGACGGTCCTGATTCAGGACGCTGTATACAATGAGGAAGAGGATACGCTCTGGGCAGCGGTACAGTATACGGCAGACGACGTGACCGGTCAGGGTTACATTGAGAGAAGGCTTTTAGCCTGCTCGGACGAGCGGTTTTTGGAGTGGGAGAGAAGCTTTTGGCAGGAAAAGGGGATCGACCCTGACGATGCGAACGGAATCGGTACGATCAGTCTCTATGCCTCCGGGGACATTTCAGAAGATGTGGCGCAATTTCCGGAGAGCTATCAGGCAGGGCTGATGGCATTAAAAAAATCCCATCCCCAGTGGGTTTTTGTCCCTCTCAACACCGGGCTGGACTGGAATACGGTGATAAACAATGAACTGAAGGGCGGGAAGAGTCTGGTGCATAAGAGTTTTCCCGACTATACGAAGGACGGGGCATATGATGACGGGAACTGGTTCTATGCCACCCGGGGCATTTTGGAATACTATATGGATCCCAGAAACGCCATGACGGACAGCAGAGTGTTTCAGTTTGAGCTGCTGACTTACAACGAGACCTATCACACGGAGAAGGCGGTAGAAACTTTTCTGCAGAATACTTTTATGAGAAGCCCAGGGTACGCGCCGGGAACGGTGATGACATATGCCCATATCTTCTGGGCAGTCGGCAGGGAAGAGGGACGGGAGGTCAGCCCCTTTCATCTGGCAGCCCGCGTGTATCAGGAACAGGGTCAGGGGAAATCTCCGTTGATCTCCGGGACTTATCCGGGGTACGAAGGTTATTATAATTATTTTAATGTAAAGGCCTCGGGGACCACCACTGCACAGATCATTGAAAACGGTCTGAAATACGCAAAGGAACAGGGATGGAACAACGCCTATTATTCCATTCTGGGCGGCGCGGATGTGATATCGGCCAACTATATCAAAAAAGGGCAGGACACGCTCTATCTGCAAAAATATAATGTGAATCCCAAGGCAGCCAATGCCTTATACACACATCAGTATATGCAGAATATTTCCGCGCCCACAACGGAGTCGGAGAGTATCCGGAAATTATATCAGTCCACCGGCTCTCTGAACAACAGCTTTGTGTTCAAGATTCCCGTCTTTAAAAATATGCCGGCACAGGTGTGCCCGTATCCTCAGGATCCGACGCAGATCGTTGAGACCACAGACATTACTTTAAAGATCGACTCTGCCTATGACAAGACGATCTGGGTGGACGGCGTCCCCTATACGCCCACGGCAGAGGGCAGCGAATATACAGTGGAGCTGCCCAATGCGAAGGCCAAAAGCGCTGTGGTTTACAGTTATGATAAAAACGGAGTTCCCACGGGTATGTATGTGTGGACCCTCTCCCGGGAAGATGGCGCCTATGTCGCTGAGGCGCAGGAGGAGCTGAAGGATCTGCTCGTCTATCGGGGAAGCGCGGTGCGCGTCTCGAAGGATGCGGGTCTGCGTGTCTCTATGGAGGTGGAAGAAACCGCCAGGGAGAAGCTTGCGGGTACGGGTGTGGACGGATATCGGCTGGGTGAGAATGGCATGCTTGCCACAGATGTGCAGGATGCGGAAAACAAGCCCTTTGTGAAGGGAGGCAAAGAGATTGTGCAGCAGAAAGGTTCTGTCTACACGCTGGCTGGCATTTCTCCTTCCAGATACAATACCGTCTTTTCCTTCCGGGGCTATGTGACGCTGAACAAAAACGGCGCAGAGACCGTCATCTATGGTCCCATTGTGAGCAGGAGTATGGTTTATGTGGCGCAGCAGGCGCTGGATGCGGGAACTTATGCGCAGGGATCGGAGGAAGAGATCTATCTGAAGGAAATTCTGGAGGATGCCGGAAAGTGAAAAAGACAGAGACAGAAAGCATCCCGGAATCCATAGGCGGTTTTCTCGCCTGGGTTCTGCGGGTGTTCACCAGTATCAGTATTCTATTGATTTTTGCGGTCATGCCCTTCTACTTTCAGGAGGGCTTTACCCATATCGGCTCGGATAAATCCTATTTCTACCGCACTGCAGCGTCGAAGATGGGGAAGCTCATCCTGCCGGTTTTTGCACTCTGGCTTATCTTTTATGTGATCGATCTGATTTTCAAGAAGGAAAGAGGAAGTTTTCGCAGTCTGCCGGGGAAGTTTCGCCTGACAGACTGGTGTGCTCTCTGCTATGGGATCAGCGCGATCCTTTCCTATATCGGTACTTCCTATCGGGAGACCGCTCTCTGGGGCACAAAGGGATGGTATATGGGGCTCATTCCCCAGCTGACCCTGGTGGCAGTCTATTTTCTCGTCTCCCGGTTTCAGTTTGAGACCATGGCAAAATACCTGTTTTTACTCTGCATGCCCGTGTCCGCGGCGGTTTTTTTGCTGGCGCTTTTAAACCGCTTCGATCTCTGGCCGATCCCCATGGAAAATTCCGGGCTGCCCATGTTTATTTCCACGATCGGTAACATCAACTGGTTCTGCGGGTATGCCGTCACAGTAGGATTTGTGGGTGTGGGGATACTATGGCTCGGCAGAGATGTGCCCCGATGGTGTATGTGGCTGTCAGGCATCTATGTTCTGCTCTTTTTCGCGACGATGATCACCCAGGGAAGTGACAGTGGGATCTTTGCCCTTGTTGTCGTTTTTGCGGCAATGTTTTTCTGTTCTGCCAGAGACGGGGATGAGCTGCTTTTGAGACGTTTCTGGCTGTCCGTGCTTCTGCTGGCACTGGCAGGCATGGTCGTAGGGGGGATACGGCTCCTCTTTCCGGAGCGGATCAACCTCACCACCTCCCTGGGCGATCTTCTGAGTTACAGCCCCCTGCCGTTTTTGATCGCCCTGCCCGCAGGGATGGGGATCTGGCTTGGTAAAAATAAAAAACGGTACATACAATGGATGCGGGGTATGGCGAAGGCGCTCTGCGCCGGGATTCCCCTTATACTCATTCTTTTTGTCTCCATGATCGCGCTGAATACCCTGCGTCCGGGCAGTCTGGGAGCGCTCTCCGGGCAGGCGGTCTTTACCTTTGACAACAAATGGGGCAGCAGCCGGGGGGCATCCTGGAGCCTGGGGTTAAAGTGTTTTATGGAGCAGGATGCGCTCCACAAGCTGACGGGAGCGGGACCGGATTGTATGGCGGATTTTCTCTATAATGTGGGAGAGGATGGCGGAGGCGCCAGCCGGGAACTCACGGCGTGGGCAAAGGAGGCATTTAAAAACAAGCGTCTCACCAACGCCCACAATGAATTTATCACGGTTCTGGTGAACATGGGGATTTTGGGGCTGGTCAGCTATGCCGGGATGTTGTTGAGCGCTGTGGTGAGATTTCTGCGGGAAAGAAAGGAAAATGTTCTGGCGGCGGTGTGCGGTCTTGGCGTGCTTGCCTATATCGCAAATAACATTTGGAGTTTTCAGCAGTCCATGAGCCTGGCAAGCATCGGTGTGATCCTGGGGATGGGGGAATGGTTCTGGAGGAGACGGAAACTCCGTCAGCCAGAGCGGAGCCGGGGCGGCGGCACCTAAATTGATTTGCTATTTATAGCCGGAGATGGTATAATATACCTTATTCAAGGCAGGGAACGGCAAAACGGACAATCCCCGCCTGTTCAGCGTTGAAAGTCGGGAGACCGGTATGTGGGCAAATCTCAAAATCAATAAAAAGAGAATACTCTACACGATCTGCTTCTTTGTCTTTTGTCTGATCGACCAGCGGATCAAGACGGTCAGCGGTCTGGACGGCTGGGGGGAAAGCTTCCGGGATCTGACAGGCGTGGTCATGGCGGTCCTGATCCTGTCCCATTACACTTTGGACGATTTCAGAAGACACAGGCTGCCGATCCTGGTATGGAGCCTGATCTGTGCCATAGGAGGAACCATGTATCTGATCTGGGGGCAGAGTCAGGCGTGGTTTTTGAATGACCGGGTAGTGATCGTGGCAGGGGTTTACCTTTTCGGGATCGTACTGATCTATACCTTTTGCGGGATCGTATTGGAGCGCAGAATCCCTTCTCTGCGCAGAGGGTTTGCCGCGCTGTGGCTGTTGATGATGGTCTGCATGGCGTTCTCACGCAGCGAATACCTTTGGCCGTCGCTGTATCTGGTCATTTTCGGCTGTTTCTATCTGACAGATTATACGTCCGGGGAAAGAGAAGATTTGTTTCAGGGAATGCTTGACGGCATCCTCCTGAGTTTCTTTTTGATGCAGGGCTGGTGCTTTGTCTTTCGACCCTATGACGCGGTGCGCTATGTGGGTGTGTACAACAACTGCAATATGAATGCGCTGTATTATCTGGTGGTCCTGGCGGCAGTGTTTGCCAGGCTGGTGTATGTGTACCGCATTGACGGCAGCAGATGGATCAGGATTTATTACTGGCTGGGCGCCGGAACGGTGCTTGGTTTTTTGTTTATGACGATCAGCCGCACCGGCTGGCTGACGGCGGCGGTGCTCGCTTTTGTGACGCTGCTGTTTTTGTGGTCCCTTAAGAAAAACAGGAACTTTTTTGCGGATTTCTTCCGAAATGCCCTGAAGGTCACGCTTTGTTTTCTTGTGGCTTTTCCGTTGGTGTTTTGTGCCGTCCGCTATCTTCCCCCGCTGTTCCACCATCCGGTGTGGTTCTGGGGAGAATGGAATGAAAAAAAGGTGCATTCCTGGGACAAATGGGATTCGGAGAAATTTGTGGATATCGATGAACTTCTTCGCGCCGCCAACGGGAGGCTGGAGAAGGTGCTGGAAGCCGCTTTTGGAAAAACAGAGGCGGAAGCGGGGGAAAAGGTCAGATCGTCAGCGCCTGTGGGCAATGTGGGATCGGAAATCAGTGAACTGCAGCGGCAGTTATATGACGAGGCGTATGCGGCGGGATTTGCGATCGACCCGGCGGACAGGGATAACGCGATTCTGGTCAGGACAAGCATATACCGCTATTATATTCATCTTTTGAATTGGAGCGGGCATCCCGGTTCCGAACAGGGGTTTCAGATGCTCCCCGGCCGTCGGATCGGTCATGCCCATAATCTGTATATTCAGTGGGGCGTGGATTTCGGAATCCCGGCGATGCTTTTGTTTGCCATATTGATCGTATGGTCTGTTATAAGATTTGGGAAGGATTTTCGCGCGGGAAAGCAGGAACGGCCGGCGGGAGTTCTTCTTTTGTTGCTTGTGCCTGCAGTGTTCGGGCTTCTGGAATATTGCTGGGGGACGGGAAGTCTGACGATCACGCTTTTGTTTGTGGCGTGGAGAGGAATGGTTCGGGATGAAGCAGAATAATACAACACTGAAAATTCCATTCAATCGCACTCTTGCCCTGGTGTGCATGGATATCATGGCGATCATGGCATCCTCCTTTGCCGCCCTGTATATTCGTTATGAGTTCAGCTTCCGGGCGATCCAGCCCAGGTTCATGCACAATTATGAGAGGGTGCTTCCGTTTAATATTTGTTTTACGCTGATGCTGTTTGTGCTGTTTAAGCTCTACAGAAGTGTCTGGCGGTATGCCGGCGCAACGGAGCTGATGAATATTGTGTATGCCACCACAGGCGCCGCGCTTGCACAACTTGTCTTCTGCAGCGCAACAGGCTGGGACATGCCCCGCAGTTATTATTTTATATACTGGATACTGCTTTTTGGTTCTATATCCGTCATCCGGTTCAGTTATCGGATATTAAAGACGATCCGCTCAAAATACAGAGAAAATACGGGGGCTTCCTCCAAGACCAGAGTGATGGTGATCGGTGCAGGGGCGGCGGCAAATGCTCTCCTGAAAGAGATCGAGGGCAGCCAGTATCTGAATCTGCAGGTGAAATGTATCATTGACGATAATCCCGGATGTCATGGGAAACTTATGCGCGGGGTGCCCATCGTGGGCAGCCGGGACAGGATCGCGGACGCAGTGGGACAATATGGGATTGATGAGATCATCTTCGCCATTCCCTCTGCCGGCACGAAGGTCAGGAAGGAGATTCTGGACATCTGTAAGGAGACGGGATGCAAGCTGAGGGCGCTTCCCGGAGTATATCAGCTGATCAACGGCGATGTGTCCGTCTCCGAATTGAAGGAAGTGGAAATTGAAGATTTATTGGGCAGGGAGCCCATTCGGATCAACACGCTGGAGGTGTTGGATTATGTGCGGGGCAAAACGGTGCTGGTCACCGGGGCAGGGGGCTCCATCGGCAGTGAGCTGTGCAGACAGATTGCCGCCCACCATCCCAAAAGACTGATACTGCTCGACATCTATGAAAACGGCGTCTATGAGATCCAGCAGGAACTGCTCCGGAAATACTCTGAGCTCGATCTGACGGTACTCATAGCCTCTGTGCGCAGCGAGAGCCGCATAGATGCCGTGTTTGCGCAGTACAGACCGGAAGTTATCTACCATGCGGCGGCGCATAAGCATGTGCCCCTCATGGAGGAGAGCCCCAACGAGGCAGTCAAGAACAATGTGTTTGGGACCTATAAGACTGCCCGGGCAGCGGACCGGTACGGCGCGGAGAAATTTGTCCTGATCTCCACGGACAAGGCGGTGAATCCCACCAATGTCATGGGGGCTACCAAACGCATCTGCGAGATGGTCATTCAGATGATGAACAGACGCTCCGCCGTCAATTTTGTCGCTGTGCGTTTCGGAAACGTGCTGGGCAGCAACGGAAGCGTCATCCCGCTGTTCAAGAAGCAGATCGCAGAGGGAGGTCCCGTCACGGTGACCCATCCGGACATTATCCGTTATTTCATGACCATTCCGGAGGCAGTGTCTCTGGTGCTGCAGGCGGGCGCCTACGCAAAGGGCGGCGAAATATTTGTGCTGGATATGGGGGAACCTATGAAAATCCTCGATCTGGCAAAGAATATGATCAAGCTGTCCGGGTATCGGGTGGACGAGGATATTGAAATCCGCTTTACCGGTTTACGTCCCGGAGAGAAAATGTACGAAGAACTCCTCATGGGCGAGGAGGGGCTGAAGCAGACGGCAAACAAGAGCATTTTTATCGGCAGACCCATTGAGTTTGACGAGAAGATCTTTGAGAGACAGTTGGAGGAGCTGGAGGATGCCGCCGAGTCGGAATCTCCGGATATCCGCGGGATGATCAAAGAAATCGTACCCACCTACCGGTGGAGTGAATAAGTGACCGGCGAAAGGGAGTGAGCGGAAAATGTTTGTGTCAGGGCAGGATTTTAAGGCATTTGAAAAGAAAGTATGGCTGTCTTCCCCCACCATGCACGGGGAGGAACTGGAGTATATGACCGAAGCGTATGAGACCAACTGGATGTCCACCGTCGGAAAAAACATAAATGAAGTGGAGCGGCTTACCTGTGAGGCTGTGGGATGCGGATATGCGGTGGCTCTGTCCTCCGGGACGGCCGCCCTTCATCTTGCGTTAAAGATCGCGGGAATTGAGGCTTACGGTATGCCGGCGGCAGGGCACGGAGCGCTGGAGGGACAAAGAGTGTTCTGCTCCGATATGACCTTTGACGCAACGGTCAATCCCGTGGTGTATGAAGGAGGGATCCCTGTCTTTATCGACACGGAAACGGACACCTGGAATATGGATCCGCAGGCACTGGAAAAGGCATTTGAGATTTACCCGGAGGTAAGGATCGTCGTCCTCGCCCATCTCTACGGTACCCCCGCGAAGCTGGAGAAACTTCTCTCAGTCTGTAAGCGGTACGGGGCGGTGCTGGTGGAGGATGCGGCGGAATCCCTGGGAGCCTCCTACAAGGGGGCACAGACAGGTTCCTTTGGCAGATATAATATCATCAGCTTCAACGGAAACAAGATCATAACCGGAAGCGCCGGAGGCTGCTTTCTGACCGATGACCCTGCGGCGGCGGATAAGGTGAGAAAGTGGTCTACCCAGAGCCGGGAGAATGCGCCCTGGTATCAGCATGAAGAAATCGGGTACAACTATCGTATGAGCAATGTCATCGCGGGCGTGATCCGGGGGCAGTATCCCCATCTGAAGGAGCATATCGCGCAGAAAAAAGCCATTTATGAGAGGTATCAGCAGGGATTCCGGGAACTGCCCGTCACAATGAATCCCTATGACGCGCACAACAGCGAACCGAATTACTGGCTCTCCTGTATTTTGATCGACGGGAAAGCCATGTGCAGGCAGGTGCGCGGAGAGCGGGATGTCTGCTATGTCCCCGAAAAAGGCAAAAGCTGCCCGACGGAGATTTTGGAGACGCTGGCGGCAGTCAACGCGGAGGGACGCCCCGTTTGGAAACCCATGCATATGCAGCCCCTCTACCGCATGAACGGATTTGTCACAAGGGAAGGAAACGGCCGGGCAGTGACCAATGCCTATATCGCGGGAGGAGCCGTGGGCGCTGACGGAAGACCGCTGGACGTGGGAGCGGATCTTTTTGCAAGAGGGCTGTGCCTTCCGTCAGACAATAAGATGACAGTGGAGGAGCAGGAAAAGATCATTGCTGTGATCAGAGCATGTTTTGAATGATCCCGGAGCCGAAGATGGAAAAACACAGACCTTATGGACCATACGAAAAATATTTCAAACGCCCCCTGGATCTGCTCTGCGGAGTGCTGGCGGTAGCCGTATTCTGGTGGCTGTATCTCATCATTGCGATCCTGGTGAGGGTGAAGCTCGGTTCGCCGGTGCTTTTCATGCAGGAAAGACCGGGCAGAAATGAGAAAATATTTAAGTTATATAAATTCAGGACAATGACGGATGAGAGAGATGCAGACGGGAAACTTCTGCCGGACGAGGCGCGGCTCACAAAATTTGGGAAACTTTTGAGAGCCACATCCTTGGACGAGCTGCCGGAAGCGTTTAACATCATCAAGGGAGATATGAGTGTCATAGGGCCGAGACCCCTTCTGGTCCGATATCTGCCCAGATACAATGAAGAACAGCGCCACCGCCATGATGTCAGACCCGGCTTGTCGGGATATGCCCAGGTAAACGGCCGCAATACGCTTTCCTGGCAGGACAGATTCCGATTGGATGTGGAATATGTCAATAAGATCACTTTCCGGGGCGATGTAAAAATTTTGTTTCAGACAGTGATAAAGGCTTTTGTGAAGCGTGAGGGCATTTCATCGGAGACGTCGGCGACAATGGAAGAATTTATGGGGAATGAATAAATGAAAAACTTAGTGATCATAGGCGCCAGCGGGCATGGAAAGGTCATCGGCGATATTGCCGTCAGGAACGGATATGAGGAGATCGTTTTCCTTGATGATAATGAATCGCTCAGCGAGTGCGCCGGTTTTTTGGTGGCTGGCAGAGGGGACGATTTCATCCGTTATCCGGATCGGGATTTTGTTGTGGCCATCGGCAATGCCTCTGTGAGACAATTCTATCAGGAAAAATTAGAGGCGCAGAATTACAGAGTGGTCACTCTGATCCATCCCCAGGCGGTCATTGGCAGGCGCGTGGAGATTTCCCCGGGTACAGTGGTCATGGCAGGGGCAGTCATCAATTCGGATGCCCGGATAGGAAAAGGATGTATCGTCAATACCTGTTCTTCCATCGATCATGACTGCCTCATAGGAGATTATGTGCATGTTTCGGTGGGCGCCCATGTGGCAGGGGGCGTGAGCATAAAAGACAGGACATGGATCGGGGCGGGAGCCGTGGTCAGCAATGGGGTTGCAATCTGTGACGATTGTATGATCGGCGCGGGAGCCGTGGTGGTCCGTGATATATCGGTGCAGGGCACCTATGTGGGAGTGCCTGCGAAAAGGAACGGGCATGAATAGTGTGACGGGGAGAGGAAAATGGTTTTGGCGGCAGTGATATTCTGGATATTTGCTTTTATTATCGTGTGGGCTATGGCAGGCTATCAGACTGCCCTGAAAATCCTTGCAAAAATGTTTGGAAAGAATCGCCCCGCGAAGGATTACTATGATCTGCCCACGGTGACGGTGATGATCGTCGCCCATAACGAAGAAAAGGTGATCCGCGCCAAGCTGGAGAATGTGATCGACAATGATTATCCGGCAGATAAGATTGATTATATCGTGGCGTCGGACTTCAGCACGGATGCCACGGAGGAAATCGTAAAAAGCTTTATGGACAGCCATCCGGAACTCAGCATACGGCTGCACAGAGCTGTGGAGCATAAGGGTAAGACCAATGCCCAGAATGAGGCTCAGAAGCTTGCCCGGGGAGAAATTCTGGTCATGACGGATGCCAATGCCATGTTTGAGCGCAATGCCATTACGGAGCTTGCCGCCTGCTTTCGTTCTCCCGACATCGCCTATGTCACCGGCAGACTCACCTATCGGAATACGGACAATGAGGTGGCAGGTGCGGAAGCCGTATACTGGGAGGGAGATTTAAACCAAAGGGAGGCGGAGAGCGACATTTGGACGATCACTGCGGGAAACGGCGCTATCTATGCCTGCCGGAATGAGCTGTATGTGGATTTTGAACCGATCAAATGCCATGATTCCCAAATGCCGCGCTATTATGGCTTAAAGGGCTACAGAGCCGTTTACAATCCTGAAGCGGTGGCGTATGAAAAGGCGGGCGAAGTGATAGAGGATGAATTTAAAAGGAAGATCCGCATGAACAGGGGGATCTTGCAGACTCTGGCAGAATCTCTGCCCTGTTTGAACTGCTTCCGGCACGGATGGTTTTCCTTTTTTTATTTCGGGCACAGAACCTGCAGAAATCTGTTGTGGTTTTCCCATGCGGCAGTCTATATCAGTTCCCTGTTCCTGACGATGAAATCCGTTTTTTTCCGTTTTGTGTTCATCGGACAGACCCTGTTTTATCTGCTGGCATTGTTGGCGCTTCGGACGAAAACAAAAAATAAACTGTTGAAGATGATGGGATATTATACCATGACCGTCGCGGCCCAGTGGGTGGGGGTATACAACTGTCTCACCGGCAGATCAAAGGCGGTCTGGGACAAGGCGGAGACGACAAGATAGAAGAATCCGGGGAGTGGATGATATGAAGATCGTGAAAGTCAAAGGCGGGCTTGGAAACCAGATGTTTCAGTATGCCTTTCACAGACTGCTGCAGGAAAAATACCGGTGCGGGGATGTCAGACTGGATCTGAGGTACTATGGTGACAGAGGTGTGGATGACATCCGGCTTTCCCGGCTGGGCAGGATGAACACAAAATTTGAGGCGGCAGGAGATGAAGAGCTTCGCAGGGTATGTCTGTTTAGGCACGAGGGAAATCCTCTGAGCATGCCCTACCGCGTTAAGATCGCACTGGAGGCAAAGCTGAACAGAAAATACTATTTTGAAAATAACAGGGCATACCGGGATGTCACAAAGCTTCTGGATCATCAGTATTTTGACGGATACTGGCAGTCCTGGAGATATCTGGAGCCCATTAAGGATCAATTAAAAAAAGAGTTTACCTGTGACAGCCTTTCGGACAGGACCAGGGGATTTATGGAACGGTTCGGAGCGTGTGAAAGCGTTTTTGTGGGAGTCCGGAGGGGAGATTATTTTGATAACCGGAAACTGGCCGACCACTATGGCAGAACCGATGTGGAATATTACAGACAGGCTGTGGACCACATAAAGCGGAAACTGGGCAATCCCCTGTTTATCTTCTTTTCCAATGATATGCCCTGGGTGAAGGAGCATTTGAATCCCCGGACCCTCGGTCTGGAAGCGGATTCTGTTCTGTACAGGGAGCAGGAGGACATTGTGGATGATTTTGAGGAATTGTTTGTCATGAAGTCCTGCAGACATGCCGTTATCACCAACAGCACCTTTCATTTCTGGGGGGGCTGGATGATGGAAAATCCCGACAAGCTCATTGTCGCTCCCCGGGAGTGGTTTAAGGATGGCAGACCTATTGACATTATCCCGGAGGACTGGATCCGGATTTGAGAAAGGATCGGATGACAGGTGAAAATATTACATATCAACTGTAACTATGTGGGGACCTATCTGCACCGCATCATGATAGAAAAGCTGAATCACTGCGGGATCAGAAGCGCTGTCTATGTCCCGGTCTGTGAGGAGGGCGGGGAGGCGCCCACACAGGGCTGCGAGGTGGTTATCTCAAAATGTTTCCGTAACTGGAATAAGATCCTGTTCGACTATAAGCAGCACAGGATCATCCGCGATGTACAGAAGCATTTTGATCTGACACAGTTTGACTGCCTTCACGCCTATACCCTGTTTACGGACGGCAACTGTGCCCGTTATCTTGGCAGGAAATACCGCATACCCTATGTGGTGGCAGTGCGCAGCACCGACGTCAATGTTTTTTTCCGCAGGGCTTTTTATCTCAGGGGAAGGGGAGTGAGGATCCTTCGGGATGCCGCCGCTGTTTTCTTTCTGTCTGAGAATTACAAAAGGACGGTTCTGGAACGGTATGTACCGGAAGAATACCGTGAGGAGATCGCAGAGAAGAGTTATCTTGTGCCCAACGGCATAGACGATTTCTGGCTGCAGAACCGTTACACCGATAAACTCAAAGTATTGGAGGAGACGGAAAGCGCCTTAAGAGACAGGAAGATGAAGATCATCTTTGCCGGGCGCATCGTGGAAGACAAAAATCCCCTGGCAACCCAGGAGGCATTGCGGATTCTGCGCGGCAGGGGCTGGACGGTGGAGTTTACCGTGGCGGGGGATGTCCGGGACAAAAAACTGTACGAGCGCATCATGTCCTATCCCCAGACTTATTATGCGGGGAAGCTGTCCAAAGAGGAGCTCTTGGGCTGCTACCGGAAGTGCGATCTGTTTGTGATGCCCTCCCACACGGAAACCTTCGGGCTGGTCTACGCAGAGGCCATGAGCCAGGGGCTGCCGGTCATTTATACGAAAGGGCAGGGCTTTGACGGACAGTTTCCGGACGGGACGGTGGGATTCGCGGTGGATGACAACGACCCGGAGGATATTGCGGATAAGATAGAGCTGGCGGCGGGACAGTACAGGAAGCTTGCAGCCGGATGTCTGGAATTGGCGGAGCGGTTTTGGTGGACAGATATCTGTGAAAGGTACAGGGAAATTTACCGGGCAGTTCTGGCAGAGAGCCTGTAGAGAAACAGTATTTTCATAGAGAGGAACAATCCCATGGGTTCGACGGATAAAGGAAATATTTTAGTGAGAAACTGTATCGGGAATCTTTTATATCTTCTGCCCCGGAAAACGGCCAGAGCAGTCTGGTTCCGCGTGCAGCACGGTTATTCTATGAATTTTGCGAAGCCGGAAACCCTGGATGAAAAGCTCAACTGGCTCTTGGTGTATCATATCGGGCAGGAGGAGGCGGCTTATGCGGATAAAATAGCCGTGAGGGATTATGTGGCTGAGAAAGGGCTGGGCAGTCTGCTCCCGGAGATTTACGGGGTCTGGTCCCACACGGAAGAGATCCCTCTGGAGGAGCTGCCCCGTCAGTTTGTCTTAAAGTGCAATCACGCATCGGGGGATATGTATTATGAGATCGTCCGTGACAAGGCTGCGGTTGACTGGAAGGCGGTGCTGAAGCGGCTGGAAAAAATGCTTCACACCAATTATGCGAAAACCCACTGCGAGTATCAGTATGGATATATCACGCCAAAGGTATACGCGGAGGAATTTCTGGATGACGGGCGGCAGGCCCGCATGACGGATTACAAGGTGTACTGTTTTCAGGGAAAACCGCATTGTATCATGACCTGTACGGACCGGGAAAGATCCCTGAAGAAAATGTTTTACGATACGGACTGGAATTATCTGGATTACGAGAAGGGCGCTTCCCCCGAAGAGGCAACGGCAGAAAGACCCCAGGGGCTGCCTGTCATGCTGGAGGCGGCAGAGATCTTGGCGCAGCCATTCCCCTTTGCAAGGGTCGATTTTTATGACATCGCAGGGAAAGTTTATTTCGGAGAGCTCACGTTAACCCCCACAAACTGCAATATCGGGCATCTCAATGAAAAAGGGCAGAAAATCATGGGGGGGCTGCTGGATCTGGAATCGGTCGGTAAAGGTGATCATGACTGAGGGATGCTATTTTGGCGTGAAAACCTTGAAATCCCGCGATATTCATAGTATATTTGAGTAGGCAGTCTATGGCGGTCAACGGAATAAAATGATTTTTTTCACGAGAAAGATCAAAGTTTTTAGAGGAGAAATTTTCATGAGCCTGTTCGCAAAAGGAAAAAAACTATTAAAGAGAAGTTGGGATAGCTTTATCTATTCCCTGCCCAAAAAGACGGTCAGGGGAATAAAATTTCGTAAACAGCATGGTTATAAGATGAATTTTAATGCACCGGAAACCCTGGATGAGAAACTTAACTGGCTGCTGGTAAATCATATTGGAAGCAGGGATGCCGCCTATGTGGATAAGATAGCCGTGAGAGAATATGTAACTGCGAAGGGGCTGGGAGAAATGCTTCCCCAAATTTACGGGATCTGGGAGCATGCGTCAGAAATTCCCTTGGAGGAGCTTCCGGATCAGTTTGTGTTGAAATGCAATCATGCCTCGGGGCGCAGGTATTATGAGATGGTTTATGACAAGGCTGCGGTTGACTGACCGACAGTGCTGGAACGTCTTGAACGGATGCTGCACATCAATTATGCCAAGGCCCACTGTGAGTACCAGTATGAGGACATCACACCGAGAATTTATGCGGAGGAAATGTTAGAGGATGGAAGCGGCCATCGGGTGACAGACTATAAAGTGTATTGCTTTCACGGGAAACCCTATTGCATCATGACATGTATCGATCGCGGTCAAGCCTTAAAAAGATTGTTTTTTGATTTAGACTGGAATTGTTTGGATTATGAAAAAGAAGCTCCTCTCGGGGATTGCGAGGCGCAAAAGCCGACAGGGCTCTCCGATATGCTGAAGGCGGCAGAGATTTTGGCGAAGCCGTTTCCTTTTGCAAGAATCGATTTATATGATGTTGCGGGGAAAGTATACTTTGGGGAAATTACTTTGACCCCGGATAATTGTAATATTCATCATCTCAGTGAAAAAGGTCAGAGGATCATGGGGGGGCTGCTGGATCTGGAGCGGGTGAAGCGGGGGGAGTACCGGTGAGTGCCGGATTGCGGCAAAAATCTTGTATTTATACAAAGATTATAGTATATTAGAGTAGATTGCACACAGAAACTTGAAGGTATGGCGGATAAATGGAGGAGAGAAGTGCATATATGTTTCACAGCAGGTTCTTTTCCCAGAGGAGAAGAGGCGGTTTATACATTTGTCAAAGAATATGTGGATGCGATCGCAGACATGGGGATACAGTGTTCTGTGATAGCGCCGCAGTCCGTGACCAGAGTATTGATGGGAAGAGCCCGTATGCGCCCCGCAAAATGGCATTATATCACAAAGGGCGGGAACAGGGTGGATGTCTGTCAGCCCCGGTATATATCCCTGTCCAATCATCTGGCGAAGAATCGTATGCGGCGTATGGCAAAGGTGATGCAAAAGGCATATCAGTCTTTGGATAAGCCTGTGGACGCTTTTTATGCACATTTTTGGGAAATGGGGATTCTGACCACACAGATTGCCGGCAGACTCCCTGTTTTTGTTACCTGCGGAGAGGGGCTGGGCGGCAAGCTTCAGTTGGAGCGCTCTTTTGACCGGAGGGATGTGGAGTGCGCCCTGCAAAAGATTTCCGGGGTGGTTTATGTCTCCTCCCAAAACGTGGACAATGCGCGGGAGGCAGGGCTGCAGAAGGAAATGCCCTACATCGTTGCCCCGAATGGCTATCAGCCGGATACGTTTTATCAAAAGGACAGGGGGGCAGTCAGGAGGAAACTGGGGTTTGCCCGGGATGCCTTTATCGTTGCCTTCACGGGTTCCTTTATCCCGCGCAAGGGCGTGCTCAGACTCTCGGAGGCGTTAAAAAATCTGCAGGAGGAAAAGCTTGCCGAAGGAGAACGGATTTATTCCGTTTTTATCGGCAAAGGGAAGCAGCAGCCTGACTGCGGGGATATTTTATTCTGTGGAGGGGTGGCGCATGACGAGGTCAGCGACTACCTGAACGCGGCGGATATTTTTGTACTCCCCACGAGAAATGAAGGATGCTGTAACGCGATCGTGGAGGCCCTGGCATGCGGGCTCCCGGTGGTTTCCTCCTCCAAAGGATTTAATGATGATATTCTGGATGAAGCCTGCTCCATCCGTATCAACGAGATGTCTGTGGAGGAGATCGCGGATGCGATCTATACGCTTTACAAAGACAGAGCATTGCTGGAAAGACTCTCGGAGGGCGCCTTAAAGAAGGCGCAGACTCTTAAGATTCAGGACCGGGTTGGCAGGATCGTTGCGTTTATTGAGGAGACGATTTCCCGGAAATCGTGACTTTGGCAGGAGGGAAGGATGTATGTCGTCGATCAGGACTGCTTTGCGGCTTTTGAAGACGCCCGGAAGGATGATAACACCGTTGGCGCAGAAGGGATTTTTTGACTGGATGAGCGATGAAGCTTATTTAAAGCTTCGTTTCCGCTGTGAGATGGGTTATAAACTGGATCTGGAGAACCCTCAGACCTTTGACGAGAAGCTGCAATGGCTGAAACTGCATGACAAAAACCCGCTTTATCCGCAGATGGTTGATAAATATCGCGCCAAGGAGTATGTCGCCTCCGTGATCGGGCAGCAGTATATTGTTCCCACACTGGGGATTTACGACCGGTATGAGGATATAAATTTTGAGGAACTTCCGCAGCAGTTTGTATTGAAATGCACACATGATTCCGGCAGTATTTATATCTGCCGTGACAAATCCCATATGGACCGGGAGCGTGCGGAACATATTCTGAAGCGCGGTTTGAAGAGGGATCCTGTGCGCTATGCAAGGGAATGGCCCTACCGTCAGGTCCCCCGGCGTATCATCGCGGAAAAATATCTGGAGGAAGAGGGGCATCAGGAAGTAAAGGATTATAAGATATTTACCTTCTCCGGCAAAGCGGCAGTGATCCAGGTCCATATGGACAGATTTACCAATCATATCAGCAATATCTATTCCCCGGACTGGGAACTGATTCCGGCGTCTTTCAATTATCCTTCGGATCCTCGGCGCGTGGTTCCACGCCCTGAGAATTTAGAGCTGATGATAGAGCTGGCTGAGACACTGGCACAGGGGCTGCCCCATGTGAGAGTGGACTTCTACTCGGTGGGATCCCGGATATACTTTGGGGAAATGACACTGTATCACTGCGGTGGATTCGGGAAATTCGGATCGGAGGAATGGAATTATAAACTAGGAGAACTGTTGGTGCTGCCTTCTGCCGCCAAATGAGTCTGATGGGGACATTTAAACTTCAGGCATCCGGTCAGCCCACAGGGTAGGAGATTTTATGGTAAGTGTGGTGATAACAACCTGCATGCGGGAACCGGAAATTCTGGACAGGGCAGTCCAAAGCGTTCTGCGTCAGACCTATTCCGATTGGGAACTGATCATCGTGGATGACAGCCCAAAACAATATGAAAAACGGATGGCCATCAGGCAGATGATAGAGCGGATGGACGACCAACGGATCCAATACATTGCCCATGAGGTCAACAGCGGTGCCTGTGTGGCCAGAAATACCGGTCTTGGTATTGCGAAAGGGGAATATATAGCCTATCTGGATGATGACGATGAGTGGCTGCCGGATAAGCTTGCCGTGCAGGTGCGCAAAGCCGAGGAAGCCGGAGCGGAGACGGCATTGATTTATTGTGCCTGGGAGGTTATGGAGGATAAAACGGGCAGGGTGAATCCCAAGAAGCTTGAGGTCCACAGAGGTTTTATCTATGATTCCCTGATTTTGAACAACTATATCGGTTCCACCTCCTATCCGCTGATCAGGACAGAATGTCTTAGGGCGGTCGGGGGATTTGATCCCTTGATGCAGTCCGTGCAGGATGGTGACGTGTGGCTCAGGCTTGCCCAAAAGTATCGGATCGACTGTGTGGAACAGGTTCTTGTCCGCTATCACAGGCATGAGGGGGAGCGGATCACCACAAATGTCAGCAAAAAGATTGCAGGGCTTGAAAGATTGAATGAAAAAAACATGCCTTATCTGAAAAGGCATCCGAGAGCGTATGGAGTCAGGCATATCAGACTGGCGCTTAAGTATGCGCAGGCGGGGGGGTATTACAGAGCAATCAGAGTTTACCTGAAGGGTGTTATCAGATGCCCGTGGAATGTCACTGAAAATTCAAAATATCTGATCTATATTTTAAGGGAATATTTTAATCGTTAGTATTCCGGTTGTATAAAAGGAAGAAGTCATTGAGTTCAAGGACAAGAAAATCATCTATAAATTTAATAACAACCTATATCCAGCAGTGTATCAATCTGATACTCGGATTTGTGGTCAGGACGATCTTTATCCGGACTCTGGGGAAGGAATATCTGGGACTGAACGGGTTATTTACCAATGTACTTTCCATGTTATCCCTGGCAGATCTAGGGTTTGCCGGCGCTATCAACTTTAAGCTGTACAAGCCGCTTGCAGAGCATGATGAACATACCGTGAGGGTATATGTAAAATTTTTTAAGTATGTTTACCGGATTGTAAGCGGTGTGATTTTTGTGCTGGGAATCCTCCTCATTCCCATGCTTCCTTTACTGATAAAGGATTATGATCATTTTGCGGTATTGGGGATAAACGCGGTTCTGATCTATCTGCTGTACCTATGGAAAAGCGTTTCCAGCTATCTGTTTTTTGCCTATAAGAGTTCCATTGTCAAAGCGGACCAGAAAAGCTATCTTCTGGACAGGGCGACGATCATGGTGGATATTGTTTCAAGTATTGCACAGATCATAGTCCTGACGTTTGCCCGTGATTATATATGTTACCTTGTCGTCCTGTTGGGCTTCAACATTGGACAAAATTATATTTTTGCGCGTATTGCAGAAAAACAATATCCCCAATATTTTATTAAGGAACCGGACTTTTTGTCGAGGGAGGAAATCAGGGAGCTTTTCAAAGATTGTCTGGCTATTTTTGTATTCAAGGTGGACAATGTGATTCTGAAGGCATCGGACAACCTGATCTTAAGTGCGGTTAAGGGAATTACGCTGGTAGGGCTGTACTCAAACTATATGATGATCTATTCCATTATCCGAGGGATCCTGACCAGTATGTACGAATCTGTCAAAGCCAGTATAGGTAATTTCTTTGCGATTGAGACGGATGAGAGAAAATACTCTTTTTTTAAGGCGACCAATTTTATCACATTTGTCTTATACGGAACCGCCGCATGCGGCATTGCCGTTGTTTCCAATGAGCTGATACATTGCTGGCTGGGGGAGGATTACCTGATACCGCAGCCGTTGGCGGTTTTGATGGGATTAGAAATGCTCTTTGCGGGTATTAAGAATAATCTGAACCAGATCAGGAATATTTCCGGCATTTTCCAACAGCTGTGGTATCGTCCGATCATCGGTATTTTCATCAATCTGGTCGTATCGCTGATAGGGGTTCATCTATGGGGCATCAACGGCGTGGTGGCAGGAACGGTCATGGCGTATATCTTTTCTAACTTTGCCGTGGATCCTTCCGTTATTTACAAATATATTTTTAAGGGAAAAAAGCCGTTGTCCGGATATTATAAGCGCAGCTTTGGCTACATGGCAGTTTTATTTGTGACCTGCGCGGCGGCAGGCTGGCTTTGCTCTAATCTGTTCACGGGATATGGCTGGCTTTCTGTGATCGTGCACAGTCTCATCTGTGCCGTATCGGTGCCGGCTGCGTTCCTTTTGGTATATTATAAGACTCAGGAGTGTCAGTATCTGATCCAAAAAGCATTGTTGATAAAGAATAAATGGGGAAAACGGGGATGAATTTGGATAATAAAACCATTCTGGTCACAGGGGCAGCAGGCTTTATCGGGAGCAATCTTGTACTGGCACTGCTCAGAAGCTGCAGTTTCCTGCAGATCATCGGAATTGATAATTTAAGTGATTATTACGATGTTTCCCTGAAGCGATACAGACTGAAACAGATCGGGGAGGCGGTTGAGAGAGACTCCCGGAACAAATGGGTTTTTGTGCAGGGATCCATTGCGGACAGGGAGCTTGTAAACAGATTGTTTGAACAGTACCGGCCTTGTGTCGTGGTCAATCTGGCGGCGCAGGCGGGAGTGCGTTATTCCATCACAAACCCGGACGCCTATATTGAGACCAATATCATAGGTTTTTACAACCTTTTGGAGGCATGCAGACATTCTTACGACAATGGGAATACGGGCGTGGAACATTTGGTTTATGCCTCTTCCTCCTCCGTCTATGGCGCGAACCATAAGGTCCCTTACTCCACTGAGGATAAAGCAGACAATCCGGTTTCCCTTTACGCAGCGACAAAACGCGCCGATGAGCTTATGGCGCATGCCTATGCAAAGCTGTACAATATACCGGCCACCGGGCTGAGATTTTTTACCGTATATGGCCCGGCAGGAAGACCGGATATGGCATATTTCGGGTTTACGGACAAGCTGCGGAAGGGGAAGACCATAGAGATCTTTAATTACGGAAACTGCAGGCGGGATTTTACATACATTGACGACATTGTAAAAGGGGTAGAGCTTGTTATGCGGCATCCGCCGGATCGTCAGAACGGATCGGACGGTCTGCCCCTTGCTCCCCATGCGATTTATAATATCGGAAACAGCCGGCCGGAAAATCTGCTGGATTTTGTTACCATCCTTCAGGAAGAACTGGTCCGGGCACATGTCCTCCCCGCAGACTATGACTTTGATGAACACAAAAAACTGGTGCCCATGCAGCCGGGAGATGTGGAAGTCACCTATGCGGATACATCCGATCTGGAGGAAAAATTCGGATTCAGACCATCCACACCGCTGAGGGACGGAATCCGGAAATTTGCGGAATGGTATTATGATTTCTATCTTTCCCCCGCATCGTCCAAGGCGGAAGACGGATGCCGTGGGTCGTCTGTCTGAAAAAAGAAAGGAATTTTCTATATGGAGAATACAAATCGGAACAAAGTGCTGTTGTTATGGTCAGGGGGATGGGACGGGACGTTCCGTCTGCTTCAGCTCGCCCGGCAGGATATCCAGATTCAGCCCATCTATCTCGAGCATGCAGGCAGGGGAGGCAGAGAAAATGAAAAAGCAGCAATGAAAAGCATACTGGAGCAGATAAAAAAGGATAAATCGTTTATAGCTGACATTTTGGATATAGTGTATTATGATGTAGAGTGGGTGCTGGAAAATTGCAGGGACCGCAGGATCAGCGAAGCTTACCAATATCTGCACAGAGAATATCATGTGGGAAGCCAGTATGAGTGGTTCGCTCTTTTATGCAAAAAATTAGGAGTACAGATGGAGAGCGCCGTCGTGCATCAGTACCATGGCAAGGTGGAGGATGCGATCGATGCGGAAGGAGTTCTGGTTCCTGTGGAAAATGATTTCCTGGAAGAAAGATATCGTGTGCTGCCGCAGGGCGAAAAGCAATCGGCATTTCTCTTATTTGGAGATCTGATCCTTCCGGTGATAAAACTGACCAAGAAAGATGAAGAGCGGATCGCAAGGGAAAACGGCTGGATCGATATCATGAAATTAACCTGGTTCTGTCATACCCCGATCAAAGGTCAGCCCTGTGGTCTGTGCGGGCCGTGTGATGATGCGATGAATACCGGGATGGAGTGGCGGATGCCAAGACAGTCCCAGATCCGATACCGATACCGGTTTTTCTTCCGCTGTATCAGAAAAGTCAAAAAGATGATTCACAAGATCATTTCAAAATTAAAAAAACAAACGATAATGCCGGGAGGTAAATGAGATGAGTTTTATGATTGCTTTTGGTTTTGCCAGTATAATGCTGTGTCTGGGTATGTTATTGCGGGCAAAGATTCCGGTTTTTCGGAAAATGCTTGTTCCTGCCAGCGTGATAGGCGGTATGCTGGGGTTTGTATTTATGAATTTGGTTCCGTGGACAGGGCTGGATATCGGTACGGACTCCAATATGTACACTACGATCGTAAACGAGCTTTTTACGGTGTCCTTCATCTCCATCAGCCTGACCAGCGCGCCCAAGGGAAATGACAGTGCGAAAAGTGTGATCAAGGGTGCGGTAGGTTTAGGGCTGGTATGGTGTCTGCTCTATGCCCTGACGCCGATGGTGGCGACAGGTATCGTGTACCTGGCAGGGAACAGCGTGGGGATGGATACCATATACGGAATGCTGATTCAGTTCGCATTTTGTCAGGGACCGGGTCAGTCCGCTACCTACGGCGCAATTTTTGAACAGTTTGGCTGGGATAATGCGGCTACGGTTGCGATCGCCTATTCGGTAATCGGTTTTATCGTGGCGTTTTGTGTCGGAATTCCTGTAGCAAAATGGGGAATCAAAAAAGGAATCGCCAAAAACTGCGGAAAGATTGATGAATCCATCTTAAAAGGCTATCTTGCAAAAGACGAGCAGAAGGAATATATGGTAAAGGATACTACCTGTAACAGTAACATCGAGACATTGGCATTCCATTTTGCTCTTATAGGGGTATGCTATATCCTGGCGGTGGGGATCGCAAGAGTTCTTTCCCTGATCCCCGGATTCCTTGGGACCTCCATGGGCAGCATGATGTTTATGAATGGTATGTATGCCGCTTATATTGTAAAATGGATCATGAAAAAACTGCACCTGGATTTCCTGCAGGAGAATACATTGCAGAGTAAGATCACGGGCTGGTCGGCGGATTATCTGGTGGTCTGCGCCTTTATGGCGGTTTCTCTGGAGATCATCAAGGACTGGATGCCTTTGATGATACTGATCAGTCTTGTGATCACCGTGATCACGGCTGTGGTATGCTTCTATTTTGGGCAGAGATTCGGGGGTGAGAATGATTTTGAACGTGCTCTCGGATTATATGGGACCTGTACGGGCACCGTGCCCAGCGGTGTTGCTCTGGTCCGCATTGTGGATCCTGATTTCCATACCAGCACAAGTGTTGAGCTGGGAGCCTGTAATCTGGTGATGATGGCAAGTACACCGGTGTATATAATCATTTTGGCGCTGGCATCGGGGAGCATGGGAATGCTTCCGGCAATCCTGGGGCTGGGAGGCTGTGTAGTGGTATATCTCATCGCTCTGAAACTGACAAAACTATGGGGCAAAAAAACATTTAACTGGAAATAATAAAGCGGGTGAGAGCTATGGAGCAGATTTATTACAACGGTAAGATCATTACAATGGAGAAAAGGGATGCGGCAGAGGAGCTGGAGCAGGCGCCGGAGGCTGTGCTGGTGCGGGATCATCTGATCGCCGCGGCGGGAAGTCTGGAGGAGATGACAAAGCTTGCCGGAAGCGGGGCAGAAATGAAGGATCTGCAGGGAAAGTGTCTTATGCCGGGATTTATAGATTCCCACAGTCATTTTGTGATGAATGGCAGGATGTTGTCATGGGCAGCTCTGTCTGCCTGTACATCCTTTGATGAGATTATCACTGCCTTAAAGGAACATATAGAAAAGAATCATATTACGGATGAAGGGGCAGTGCTGGGATTCGGATACGATCATAACTTTCTGAAAGAAGGCGCCCATCCGGACAAGAGTGTCCTGGACCGTGTCAGCGCTACGATTCCCATATTCATCCTGCATGTTTCTGCCCACCTTGCCTGTGCGAATTCCGCCGCCCTTGCGGCGGCGGGCATTGATGCCTCCACTCCGGACCCTCAGGGCGGGGTGATCGGCAGGCGGAACGAAAGCGGGGAGCCGAGCGGTTATGTGGAAGAAGCCGGCATGAATCTGCTGCAGAAGGTCATACTGCCAAAGGTAAAGCCTGATTATGACAGTATGCTGCAGAAGATGCAGGAAACCTATATGAAAAACGGAATCACTACCGTGCAGGACGGCGCCTCCACGGAGGATGATATGGATGCTTTGTTTGCCATGAGCAGATCGAAAGCCCTGAAGATCGATGTGGTTGCGTATCCTCTGATGACCTCCGGCGGCGTTAAGGTGATGGAGGAGTACGGGGAAAAGTATAAGCAATATGTCAATCGATTGAAGATCGGCGGTTATAAGCTCGTTTTGGACGGTTCCCCCCAGGGGAGATCGGCATGGATGTCAGAACCTTATCTGGGGGAGGATGCAGATTATTGCGGATATCCGTGGATGGAGGATGAAGCGGTCGAGGCTTATGTCAAACAGGCTGTGGAGGAACACAGACAGCTTTTGGCGCACTGTAACGGCGATGCAGCCAGTGAGCAGTTTATCAGGGCATACGAAAAGGCGCCGCAGGGCAAAGATCGTCTCCGCCCGGTCATGATCCACTGTCAGACCGTCCGAAATGATCAGCTGGACAGAATGGCGAAGCTTTCTATGATCGCGTCCATATTTGTGGGGCATGTGTGGTACTGGGGTGACATCCATATGAAAAATTTCGGACCCCTGCGCGGCAATCACATCAGCCCGGTAAAGGATGCCCTGGACAGAAATGTGAAAGTGACTTTTCATCAGGATACGCCGGTGACGGATGCGGATATGCTGCACTCTGTCTGGTGCAGTGTCAACAGGATCAGCCGCGGTGGCAGCAGGATCGGGGAGGATCAGGCCGTTTCCGTGTATGAGGCGCTTAAGGCGGTCACGATCAATGGGGCATATCAGTATTTTGAAGAGGAGAGTAAGGGGAGTATCGCAGCGGGAAAAAGGGCGGATCTGGTCATTCTGGATCGCTCACCCCTTGAAACGGATCCTCTGGAGATCAAAGATATTAAGGTGTTGGCTGCGATAAAAGACGGAGAAACCATATGGAGGAGGTAGCGCGGATGCGTAATTTTGAAGATCTAAAGATTGCTGTGGCAGGAAGCGGTTATGTGGGGCTGTCCATCGCCACCCTCTTATCCGTACACCATGAGGTGGCGCTGGTGGATGTGATCCCGGAGAAAGTGGATATGGTGAATCGGAGACAGTCGCCCATCCGGGACGACGAAATTGAAAGGTTTTTTGCCGAAAAAAAGCTGCGTCTTGCAGCGACACTGGACGCGGAAGGTTCTTACCGGGACGCCGATTTTGTGGTGATTGCCACTCCCACCAACTATGACAGCAACAAAAACTTCTTTGACACTTCGGCGGTGGAGACGGTGATCGAACTGGTGCTGAAGAGCAATCCCGATGCCATCATGGTGATCAAATCCACCATTCCCGTCGGATATACGGAGACGGTCCGGAAGAAATACCACACGGAGAACATCCTGTTCAGCCCGGAATTTCTGCGGGAATCCAAGGCGCTCTATGACAATCTGTATCCCAGCAGGATCATTGTGGGGACAGATCTGAAAAACGAGAGACTGATGGAGGCTGCCCATACCTTTGCCGCGCTGCTGCAGGAGGGAGCAGTCAAGGAGAAGATTGACACTTTGTTTATGGGATTCACGGAAGCCGAGGCGGTGAAGCTGTTTGCCAACACCTATCTGGCGCTGCGGGTCAGCTATTTTAATGAGCTGGACACCTATGCGGAGATGAAAGGGCTGGATACCAGGGCGATCATCGAGGGCGTCTGCCTTGATCCGAGGATCGGTATGCAGTACAATAATCCTTCTTTTGGCTATGGAGGATACTGCCTGCCCAAGGACACGAAGCAGCTTTTGGCAAACTATCAGGATGTGCCGGAGAATCTGATCGAGGCCATCGTGGAAGCCAATCGGACGAGAAAGGATTTTATTGCCGACAGGGTGCTTTGCAAGGCGGGGTATTATGACTATGCCGACAGCACGGAGTGGGATAAAAGCAGGGAGAAAAATGTGGTGATCGGTGTGTATCGCCTGACGATGAAGACCAACTCCGACAATTTCCGCCAGAGCAGCATTCAGGGCATCATGAAGCGCGTGAAGGCAAAGGGCGCAACAGTCATCGTCTACGAACCCACGCTGGAGGATGGCAGCACCTTTTTTGGCAGTAAGGTGGTCAACCGGCTGGAGGATTTCAAGGGGCTGAGTGACGCCATTATCGCGAACCGCTATGAGCCCTGTCTCGATGATGTGCGGGATAAGGTCTATACGAGGGATATTTTCCGCCGGGATTAGAAGCTTATTTGGGGCAGTTGTCCTTTGTGTAGATGACGATATCCTTGGGATAATATTGCAGGGAGTCTTCGGTCAGCAGATATTCATTGTTATAGTAGATGTCGTAGGTACCATCGCCGTTGTCGATGCAGTAGGAGTCTTCGTCTATTGAATAAGTATAATCAGCGGCATGAATCTCTGTTCTAGGTGATAAAGGGGAAGTAGCTATATTTCCCGGGTTATAATATATTTCCCATATAATTGAATAAGAGAAGATATAGAAGAGAAGGATTATCACGCAGAAGGCAAGGGACAATGAATTCTTTCTTTTTTCCTGATTGTTATACAACATGATATATCTTTTCTGCAGATCGCTCTGCTCTGTGGGCAGTAATGCCATGGTAAAGCTTCTGAGAACGGGAGCTTTGGCATTGGCGTATTCGGACGCATTGATGAGACAGTTCATATAGTCCATGGTGGAATCCACCTTGGTCAGCGTCAGGTCGTGGTCGATCCGCATCTCCAGCAGGACATCCGTCTGGCGGTTGAGCAGGATGCAAAAAGGATCCCACCAATACATCAGAGTGATCAGCCGGATAAAGCATTTTAGCAGCAGATCATGGTGAAAATGGTGGGAAGCCTCGTGCTGTAGGATATAGTAGATGTCTGTCTCGGGCAGAGCGAACCGCTCCGGGACGAGGATGCGCGGCGCAAAGACACCGAAGAGGACCGGCACATCCAGCCCGGGCATCTCGATCACGGTAAAACGGTTTCTGCGCCCGTGCTCTCTGCAGATGCGCTCCAGCAGTCTGCGGTAGGGCTCGGTATCGGTGACCACCTTTCCATACAGGGTGACAGCGTAACGGGCTTTGAGATATGCCAGCAGGTATCTTGCCAGCCCGACCGCAAAACCAATGCCCCAGATCCATTTAAAGATCCGCCACAGGGTGATCTTCTCTGTCCCGAGATAAAACAAAGCACCGTTGCGGAAAAATACCGCAACCTTTGAGATCGCCAGGGGAAGGCGAAGGGTTTTGGTGAATGCAAATTCGCAGGGCAGCAGGAGGCGGAGCAGCACAAAAACGGCAAAGAAGGCAAGCAGCTTATAACCGGCGCGGATCATCAGCTTGGTGTCACACAAAAAGATTGTCAGGATCACCAGAAATAAGTTGGTGGTAAGGACGGTCATCAGCAGGGTTGTCATGGAAAGATGTAACATAGGTACCTCTTTTACTTTTTCTTGGAGTATTTCTGTTCGTATTCTTTCAGCATGTTTTTCATTTCCGTAACGTCTTTCCGATTTTCCTCCGGGGAGCGGTTCCCGTCCAGCAGTGCGGCGAAGAGGGCGCTCTTGGGGATAATGTCACGGAAACTGGAATAATTGTCTGCGAAGTCCCGCAGGATGATGTCGCGGGAGCTCTCCGAGGGGCGGTAAGTGCGGCTCAGCACCTTGCCGCTGTGGGTGACGCCCACCACCTCCACCAGCTTCTCCCGAAGGAGCTTCCTAAGGACGGCAGTGACCGTGCTCTGGGTCAGCCCTTCGCCCGCGTTTACGATATCCGTCGCCATCAGGGGCTGGTCCGACTTCCACAGGATATTCAGTACGTCTAATTCTCTGGGATTCATCATAATGTCCGTTTCCTTTCCGTCTGATATATAATAAGATTTAGATACGGTCATTATAAAATATTTCATGGCAGAAGTCAACAAAAACAGACCTTTCCCATAGTTTTCCACCGTGATGAAAAGTCTGTCTGTATTGCTGTTAAATTGGCGCGGGGAATTATCGCTCAGATACCCTGACCCTGGGGTCTGTTTTACAGATTGCGCACAAAGATCCAGGGTCCTTCCCATTCTCCGGTGGAACAATTCCAAAGGCGCTTGTACAGTTTGCTGCCGATCTGTAGAAACCGCCATTCCTTGATATCCTGATTGGGCTCTGCGACTGTGGAACCGCCGGGGGCAGCTGCCTGTGCGGGAAGGGAAGCGGCAGGTGTCACCAAAAGACACAGGCTGCAGCTTGCGATGCCGATAGCGGCTGCGATGCGTCTCATAATTTTTGTCTTCATAAGATCAATTTCCTCCTTAGTATAAATGAACTGTTACGACAATCTGTTACTACTATAAAATATACCAAGATAACATTGTGTTGTCAATATAAAAATGAAAAAATCTTTATTATGCGGACGCCCGGTCAGAAAGCGGCCCGTTTTCAAACGGTGGCAGGGATTCAAAAGCCGGGCGCTGTGGAATACTGCGGAAACTCGGGATATTATCTTGACTTTTATACCCATTTCTGATATATAAATTAAAGAAAAGCAGCCGTACAGTATGGTAAAGATCGGCAGGCGCAATGAGCCGGGCGAAAGAGATAAAAAGAGAGGATATTATGTTAAACGATAAAGTGATTTTGATCACCGGTGGAACCGGGAGTTTTGGCAAAGCATTTACCAGATATGTACTCACACACTATACGCCGAGGAAGATCATCATTTATTCCCGTGATGAGTTCAAACAGTTCCTCATGCAGGGGGAGTTTGTGGAGTATGCGGACAGGCTCCGTTTTTTTATCGGTGATGTGCGGGATAAGGAGCGTCTTACCCGGGCGCTGGAAGGAGTGGATTATGTGATCCATGCGGCGGCGTTAAAGCAGGTGCCTGCCTGTGAGTACAATCCCGCGGAGGCGATCAAGACCAATATCCACGGAGCCCAGAATGTGATCGATGCCTCTCTGGACACCGGGGTGAAGAAAGTAGTCGCCCTGTCCACGGACAAGGCGGTGAATCCCGTAAATCTCTATGGGGGTACGAAGCTTGTGTCGGACAAGCTGTTCATCGCGGCGAACGCCTATGCGGGAACGAAGGATATCTGTTTCTCCATCGTGCGCTATGGAAATGTTGCGGGCAGCCGCGGGTCAGTCATTCCCAAATTTTATGATATGATTCAAAAAGGATGCACGGAGCTTACGGTCACGGATTATCGCATGACCCGTTTCTGGATCAGTCTGCAGGAGGGTGTGGAGCTGGTCATTAAAGCGTTGGAGGAATCCACGGGAGGAGAGACGTTCATCTCCAAGATCCCTTCCTTTAAGATCACGGATCTGGCGGAGGCGATGCTGCCGGGCTGCAGGACGAAAGAGATCGGTATTTATCCCGGTGAAAAGCTGCATGAGATCATGGTGACGGTGGAGGATTCCCTGACCACCTATGAATATGAGAAACATTTTATTGTATATCCTCAGGTGAAATGGAACAGCAAACAGAGGATCAATGAATCCGGCAAAAAGGTACAGGAGGGCTTCTCCTACAGCTCCGGCAACAACACGGAGTGGCTTGATGTGGAGCAGATCCGCGAGCGTCTCAAAGCCCTGGATCTGGAAAAATGATCCTTCGGAATCAGGTGAACATTATGGAGCGTTTGGCTATCTTGGGCGGGGAGCCTGTGCGGGAGTCCCCGCTGTCTTACGGAAAACAATATATTGACCTGGCAGATGTGGAGGCAGTGACCGACACGCTGATGAGCCCTGTCCTCACCGGAGGACCTAAGATCACAAAGCTGGAGCAGAAGCTCTGTGAGGTCACCGGGGCAAAGTATGTGGTGGCGGTGAGCAGCGGTACGGCGGCTCTGCATCTTGCGGCGATGGCGGCAGGCTTTGCAGAGGGGGATGAGGTCATTGTCAGTTCCATCACTTTTGCGGCTTCTGCCAACTGTATTCTGTATGTGGGAGCAAAGCCTGTGTTTGCGGATATCCGCCCGGATACTTATAACATAGACCCGAATTCCATAAGGAGGCTGATCACCCCCCGGACCAGGGGAATTGTGGCAGTGGACTTCACCGGTCAGGCGGTGGAGCTGGATGAGATCCGTCAGATATGTGAAGAAAATCATCTGATTTTGATAGAAGATGCGGCGCATGCCATCGGCACAAAGTATAAGGGGCAGCCGGTGGGGAGTATCGCGGATATGACCTGCTTTAGTTTTCACCCGGTCAAAACGGTCACCAGCGGAGAAGGCGGGGCGGTTGCCACCAATGACGAGGCGCTGTATAAGAGGCTTTTACGGCTGCGAAGCCATGGTATCACCCGCTGCCGGGATGAGATGGTACATCCCACGGATGCGGCATGGTACAATGAGCAGGTGGAGCTGGGATACAATTACCGCATGACGGATATTCAGGCGGCGCTTTTGATCAGCCAGCTTGACAAACTGCCTGCGTTTTCCCGGCGCCGCAGTGAGATCGTGGCCGCCTATGATAAAGCGTTCAAAGATATGCCGGAGATTCAGGTGCAGAGGGAGATCCCTGAGTCGGAGACGACCAGGCATCTGTATATATTGAGGCTGAGACCGGACAGGCTTACCTGTGACAGAAGGCAGTTTTTTGATGCCATGAAGGCGGAGAATATCTGTTGTCAGGTCCACTATCTTCCGGTATACTGGCATTCTTATTATGAAAGTCTGGGATACCAAAAGGGGATCTGCCCGAATGCAGAGAGGTATTATGAGTCCGTGATGAGCATTCCCCTGTATTATTCCCTGACAGACGAAGATGTGGAAGATGTGATAACCGCGGTAAAAAAAGTGGTAGATCATTATCGAAGATAATGTGTCACAGACGGATCTTCACAGACGGATCCTCAGCAGCCGATCTTTAGCAGCTGATCTTCAACAGCTGTGCCCTGCCGTCTAACCGCATGGGAGCGGAATTGGCGGGGATAAAGACGGTGTTTCCCTTGGCAAAAGGCAGTTCCATGTCATCTGCGGAGGGTTCTTCTTTGGTAATATGCAGTTTCCCTTCTCCTTCCAGGCAGAGGAGTATCTGAAAGGAATGCTCTGTGGCAGCAAATTCCGGCGCAGTGGTCTGGTGGGTCTGCCCTTTTTTGGTGTTGACTAAAAGCCGTTCCACCTGAAAGTATTTGCAGCGGCAGAGAAGCTCCGAAGCGCAGCCGGGCTGATATCTCAGCACGCGCATGGGCTGGCGGGGGCTGTCGCTGCTTTTGTAATTTAATACCTGAAGCGCCTTCTCAATGTGCAGGGGGCGTTTTTTTCCGTTCTTATCCGACCGGTCGTAATCAAAGAGCCGGTAGGTGAGATTGGAATTTTCCTGTATTTCCGCAAGCAGGATGCCGGCGCCTATGGCATGCACGGTCCCTGCTTCAATGTAAAATACGTCATCCTTTTGGACGGGTATCTTCTGAAGATATTTTTCGATGGTCTTCTGCTTAAGACTCTGGCGCAGCAGCTCTTCATCCATATCCCTTTCAAAACCGTAAAACAGATACGCTCCCGGTTCAGCGTCCAGGATGTACCACATCTCGGTCTTTCCCAGGGAACCGTCCTCGTACTCATATGCGAAAGCGTCATTGGGATGCACCTGGACGGAGAGATCCTGCGCGGCGTCAATGAGTTTTACCAACACGGGGAGTCTGTCGAGACTGCCGGGGCGGTCCGATGCGCCTGCCCGGGGAGTGATGTCGCGCATCACTGCGGCAGGATGGCTGCCCAGATATTCCGGGTGTTCGGTCAGCACCAGATCCAGGGGCTTTCCCCGGTGTTCGCCGCTCATCACAGTGCTCACGCCGTCGGGATGCGTGGAGCATTCCCAGGTCTCCGCCAGAGGGGTCAGATCGATCTGTTTGTGAAAGTCGGTATTCAGCCGGCTGCCGCCCCAGAGATAGTCTTTCCCTGTCGGGCGCAGCAAAAAGGGTTTATTCTTCCAGCTCATATTTCTGTTTGTCATGGACACTGATCTCTTTGCCCAGTTGAACCTCCATAATCTTAAGTTCGGTATCGGCGATGACGGTATGACGGCATCCCGCCTGCATGGTGATGACATCGCCTGCCTGTACCGCCTGTTCCATGCCGTCCACGATCGTTCTTCCCCTGCCGGAGATGATCGTCCACATCTCGTCCCGGCGTTCATGGCTGTGATAATTCATGCGGTGCCCGGGGTTCAGGGTGACTTTTACGGTGAGGCTTTCTTCCTCCACGTCCAATACTCTGAAGCTCCCCCAGGATTTTTCCGCGAACATGATCTGCTGGTCGATGGCATCCACGAAGGGTTTGATATAGCTGGACTGCTCTTTGTCGGACACAAGGATTCCCTCGGGGCTGGCGGAGATCACCAAATCCTTTAAGCCCATGCACAGGATGGGCACATCCAGTTCGTTGATCACATTGATATTTGTGCAGGTCTTGTTCAGGATGGCATTTCCCACACAGGGCTCATCCATGGCTTCCGAGAGTGTGTTCCAGGTTCCGATATCCTTCCAGCTTCCGGAGAAACGGAGGACTTCGATCGCTTTTTCTTTCTCTGCCACAGCGTAGTCGAAGCTGATCTTGTCCAAAGTGTGGTATTTGTTAAATAAATCCTGATAATCCGTAAAGTCAATGAGTTCGTGGGCGCGTTCCAGCACATAATCCAGGCGGTAGGCAAACACGCCGCCGTTCCAAAGCGCTCCCTGGTCAATGTATTTCTGTGCCGTGGCGGTATCCGGTTTTTCCCTGAAGGTATTTACAGCGCTCACGGTTTCCGTGGTGCAGGGCAGGATGTAGCCGTATTTTTCGCTGGGGTAGGTCGGCTCCATTCCCATCAGAACCAGATTGGCAGGGCTGGAAGCCGCGAGTTTTTCCAGTTTTTGTATGGCCAGGAAATAATCCTGTTCCACAAAGGGGTCCACAGGGCAGACCACTACGCTTTCCTGTCCGCCGATGCCCATCACATCGTGCAGATAGGCAGTGGCGAGGGCGATGGCGGGAAAGGTGTCTTTTCTGCAGGGTTCCACACAGACATTGACGTTTTCCCCAAGCTGGTTGTGGATGGCAGAGACCTGTGTCTTGGAAGTGGCGATCGTGATGGAGGCGTCAGGATCCACGCTGCGAATCTGCCGGTAGACTCTCTGTACCATGGATTCGTATTCTCCGTCGGGAGTCTTAAACAATTTGATGAACTGTTTGGAGCGGACATCGTTGGAAAGAGGCCAGAGGCGTTTTCCGGAGCCGCCGGACAACAGGATAATGTTCATGGAAGCACCAGCCTTTCTGTGAGTTTTCATAGTATTTCAGCGTTCCGCACGCATGGGGTTGTTCAAAAAGTCCTGATAGGTCAGCCGGATGCCCTCCTCCAGTTTGGTCGAGGAATGCCACCCCAGTTTTTCCAGTTTGGATACGTCCAAAAGTTTTCTGGGGGTGCCGTCGGGTTTGGAGGTATCCCAGTTGATCTTTCCCTGATAGCCGATGATCTTGGCAGTCAGTTCCGTGAGTTCGCGGATGGTGAGTTCCTTCCCGGTGCCCACATTGACGGTCTCGTCTCCGGAGTAATGGTTCATCAGAAAGACGCAGGCATCCGCCAGGTCATCCACATAGAGAAACTCTCTTAAGGGAGTTCCGCTGCCCCAGCAGGTCACCGATTCCGCTCCGGCTTCCTTCGCTTCATGGAAACGCCGGATCAGCGCGGGGAGCACATGGCTGTGGGTGGGGTGATAATTGTCATTGGGTCCGTAGAGGTTGGTGGGCATGGCGGAGATATAATCCGTGCCATACTGACGGTTTAAAAATTCGCAGTATTTCAATCCCGAAATCTTTGCCAGCGCATACGCCTCGTTGGTTTTCTCCAGCTCAGAGGTTAAAAGACAGCTCTCCGGCATGGGCTGGGGCGCCATGCGGGGATAAATGCAGGAGGAGCCTAAGAAGAGAAGCTTCTTACATCCTGTCTCCCAGGCGGAGTGGATGACATTCATCTCCAGGATCATATTGTCATACATAAAATCCGCCAATGCCTCCGAATTTGCCACGATCCCGCCTACCTTTGCGGCGGCGAGAAAGACGTATTCCGGCTTTTCGGCGGCAAAGAAATCTTCCACATCCTTTTGGCGGCAGAGGTTCAGCTCGCTGTGGCTGCGGGTGATGATATTGTGGTAGCCCTGGGATCGTAATGCGCGTACGATGGCGGAGCCCACCATGCCCCGGTGCCCCGCGACATAGATTTTGGCGTCTTTCTCCATTGGCCGTACGGCTTTTTTTTCTGTCCCGTCAGATAGGATCGTGTCAGGCATGTTGTGCCTCCTTTCTGGCAAGCGCCCTGTCATGCCGGGCCATAATGCGCACCAGCTCCTCATAAGGGGTCTTCTGGGGATCCCATCCGAGAACGGTTTTCGCCTTGGCAGGGTCGCCGAGAAGATTGTCTACATCGGTGGGACGAAACCATGCCGGATTGACACAGACGAGCATTTTGCCGGTGGCAGTGTCGAATCCCTTCTCGTCCAATCCTTCTCCCTCCCAGCGCAGTGTGATATCGTTTGCGGCAAAGGCTTTCTGTGTGAAATCCCGGACGGTATGCTGCTCTCCGGTGGCGATCACAAAGTCCTCGGGAGTGTCGTGCTGCAGCATCAGCCACATACATTCCACATAGTCTTTGGCGTAGCCCCAGTCCCTTAAGGAATCCAGATTGCCCAGTTCCAGATGATCCTGAAGCCCTTCGGCAATGCGTCCGGCGGCAAGGGTGATCTTCCTGGTGACAAAGTTTTCGCCCCGGCGCTCCGATTCGTGATTGAACAGGATGCCGTTTACGGCAAACATGTTATAAGCCTCACGGTATTCTTTTACGATCCAGAAGCCATACTGTTTTGCCACCGCGTAGGGGCTGTAGGGGTGGAAGGGAGTGGTTTCCTTCTGGGGAATCTCCTCGACCTTGCCGTAGAGTTCCGAGGTGGAAGCCTGGTAGATCCGGGTCTTTTGTGTGAGATTCAGGATGTGTACTGCCTCCAGGATCCGCAGTACGCCCAGCGCATCCACGTCGCCGGAATATTCCGGTACATCGAAGGATACCTGCACATGGGACTGGGCGGCCAGATTGTAGATTTCGTCAGGCTCTACCAGCCGGATGATGCGCAAAAGGGACGAGGAATCCGAAAGATCGCCGTCATGGAGCGTGATGCTGTGTACGGCGATCAGATGGTCGATGCGCGCCGTGTTGGAGATGGATGCCCGGCGGACGATGCCGTGTACTTCATAGCCCTTGTCCAGCAGAAATTCTGCCAGATAGGAGCCGTCCTGTCCGGTAATGCCTGTGATCAGTGCTTTTTTCATAAGGAGACCTCCCTCGTATATATTTTTGATCATGTATCAGGATGATTTTAACTTTTTAAAAAGGTAAATTTAAGGGCATATTTTGAGAATTACTAGCATTATATTGACTTTTGTGATAAAATAATCTGAAATCTGGTCAAAAAGGAGGGCGTTATGGATCCATCATTGTTTGACGGCAGTCTGGTAAAATCCCGCCGCATCATTTACACGCCCTCGGATTTTGCCAAGGCGAACCTGATCCATCTGCAGGAAGTGGGGGAACTGCAGGCGCAGAAACCCCACACGAGCAGAAGGAAAAATCTGTCTTCCTATCTGTTTTTCATGGTGCTTTCCGGGGAGGGAGTCCTGGAGTATGACGGCAGGGATTTTCTTCTGAAACAGGGGGACTGTGTTTTTGTGGACTGTCACAAGGCGTACGCCCACCGCTGTTTCGATCGGCTGTGGAAACTCAAGTGGGTACATTTCTATGGGCCCAATATGGGAGGGATATACGGCAAGTATGTGGCGAGAGGCGGGCATGCGGTCATAACCGGCGCAGATACGGCATTGTATGAGAGCCTTTTGGATAACATATACGAGATTGCCTCCTCCGACGCCAATATTAGGGATATGCAGATTTTTGAAAAATTAACCTCTCTTCTGGTGCTGCTCATGAAACAGTGTTATGACCAGACGGACGAAACGGCGCAGGATGCGGGAGGTCAGCTGAGGAATGCGGCCAAACGGCAGAACGTACAGGCGGTGAAGGAGTATCTGGATGCAAATTATTCCGAAAAGATCAGCCTGGACATGCTTGCCGAGCGCTTTTACATCAATAAATTTTATCTGAGCCGGATCTTTAAGGAGCAGTTTGGCGAGTCTTTTGCCGGGTATCTGCAGCAGGTGCGCATCACGCAGGCAAAGCAGAGGCTGCGCTTTACGGATAGATCCATTGAGGAGATCGCACATGAGTGCGGTATGAATGACGCGAATTATTTCTCCCGGATCTTTAAAAAGGTGGAGGGCGTTACCCCCGGGACCTTCCGGCGTATGTGGCAGCCGGTGCGCCCGGAGCGGGAAAGAAAGCTTAAAAAAGGATGGAAGGATGAAGAAGACGGAGAGAACCAATAAATATACCAGTCATGAGACAGTGGACAGAGGTATCTTTGCGGTACTTTTTCTGGGTGTGATGGCAGTCATGCTCGTGCTTTTCCACAGACAGTGCGTGGAGAGTCTGACGGACAGCGGGCTCTATCACTCGGATATGAAAGCCTATATTCTCGAAATGCAGGGGTTGGACAGCGGTTATCCGTTTCCCTATCCTGTCCTGTTTCGGACGGCGGCGTTCATCAGCCTGTTTGCCGCGCCCGAGTGGGCGATGGCGATTGCCACGACGCTTTTTTGCGGCATCGCTCTCCTGCTCACCAAGTGGTCGTTGAACAGACTTGCGTATCCTGCGCTTTCCCGCAGTTTTCCCGACCGGGGATGGCTGGCCGGAGTTTGTATCAGTGTTGTGTCAGTCGGGCTGTTCTTTGTTTCCATGGTGTATCCTCCCGCGGGGATTTATCTGCCGGGGATCCGATATACCTATCTGGGGGTATTCACGGCGAATCCTTTTCACAATGCTACTTATATGGCGGCAAGACCCTTTGCCATCCTCGCATTTCTCTGGTATGTGAAGCTGCTGGACATCTATGAAGATGACGGAAAGCGCGGCAAAAATGTGACGGACTATCTTTTGTTCAGTGTCTTTCTGCTGCTTGCCACGATGACCAAGCCCAGTTTTACGCTTGTGCTGGTGGGGACGGCGGGTCTGATCATGGGCTGCAGGCTGATAAGGAGCAGATGCAGGAATCTGAAAGGCACTTTTCTTCTGGGGCTTGCCTTTCTTCCTACCTTTGCGGATCTGCTCTATCAGTTTCAGGGAGTGTTCATGCCCGGGGAAGGCGTGGAGGGCGGAATCGGGTTCTGCATGGGAGATATATGGCGGCTTTACTGCGACAATATCCCTCTGGCGATCGGGCTGGCGGTCGGCTTCCCCATCGTGGTGCTTTTATGTAATTACAGGGAGCTTCTTCAAAATACGCTGTACCGCTTTTCCTGGCAGATTTATCTCATGGGATTTGCCATGGCGTTTCTGCTCTATGAAAAGGGATTCCGGGCGCCGGATTTTAACTTTTCCTGGGGATATATGTATGGGATTTTCTTTGTGTTTTTTGGCTCTGCCGACGTGCTGCTGCGCGCCACGGCAAAGAGGGAGAAACCGTTTCTTCTCACACTGCAGTGGCTTGCTTTTCTGTGGCATCTGATCTGTGGTCTGTATTATTTTCTTGGGATCTTCCAGGGGCGGATGTACTACTGAGCCCGCACAGACCCTGGGCGGCATAGGGAAGGAGCAGCATTGCATAGATGAAGATATAGCGGGCGTTTGCTTCCCAGATCATGTGGAACAGAAATCCGCCAAAGGAGCCGATGAGACCCAGCCACAGATAGAGAGGATATCTCCTGCGCCTGAGGAATGCGGTAAAAACGCAAAGGAAACAGCCCAGGTAGAGCACATTTTGATAGATGTTACAGTATTCTATGTACAATCTGCTGTTGGGACCGGAGTAAAAAGATTCGACCAGAGGATCTCTGCCGCCGAAAGCGGCAAGGGTTGCCTGACGGCTGGCATAGGTGCCGTCCGCCCACTGGGACAGGTATTTGTTCCAGTAAAAATCCACTGTGTAGCCGGGATGGGCTTTAAAATATTCCAGACGCTTTTCCATGAACTGCCGGCTGGTTAACGCGGTCAGAGAACTATCCATGCCGCTGTCGCGGTAAGTGTCGAAATTATATCCGTTGTACCAGCCGTTGCCACGGGATGCCTCCTGCATTCCCATGGCGAAATAGGACATGGCGGGAACGCCGGAGCGCAGTGTGCTGCCGGAGCGCAGCTCATAAAGCTTCTGGGTGAGGGGCAGGATACTCAGGGGGAAGACAATGCAGAGGGCGGTTAGGAGCAGCAGCGCCCTGCGGCGGCTGTGGAGGGCTTCCAGAAAAGTCACAAGAAGGACGGCGATCAGCACGATCAGTGAATTTTTGCGCAGCATCACCGCCAGGGTCATGAAGATCAGAGTACCTGCGGCGTATACGTTTGGGCGCTCTCCGGATTTTCTGAACAGTCTGACCACACAGTAAATTCCCACGGACAGGGCGGCAAAGGACGGAATCTCACCGTACACAAAGGAGCTGTACATGACCAGGGGGAGATTGCAGCCTGCGAGAAGCAGATAGATGCAGTCCGCGCGGTCGCTCTCCCAGAGAAGATGAACTGTGCGGTATTGAAAAAAGATGACAACACAGGTCAGAAGCACATAGAGGCATTTGATGAAATGGTACGCTTCTAAATCCACGGGAAAAAGTTTCCACAGCCGGATGAGCAGTTCAAAAAAAGCCATCAGACCTACCTGCTGGGGATAATAGGAGAGATAGGAATCCGTGGGATGGATCACGGACAGATCGCCTGAGGCAAGACTTTCCGCCGCGGAATATACGGACCAGGCGTCCGCTGCGGGGGCGGTCCTGCCAAAAAGCACCAAAAACCCGCCCAGCGCCAGCGTCCAGAGGAGCGCGAGAGCCAGAAGGATGCGTTTTCCCCAAAGAGGGTTTTTACAGGCAAGGCGGGCGCACAAAACAAACACTGCGATCATGACCGCTGTGCCCAGAAGATTCCCCAGGGGATTGTCCGGGCGCGTAAGCACCTGTTGACTGGTCATATCGTCGGCATAACAGGTAAACAGAAATGCGCTCACGGAAAGCAGCCCCGTGAACAATATAGCCAGAAGGTGTATGGAGTTGCAGGAAAATAGATAAAGCTTTTCAATGATCTTCTTCATTTGCGTATTCCCGGATATCATCAGGTTTTCTGACCTGTTCTATGGATCATAGACCATTATAGCATATATTTCTTCCCAAAAACAGTGGCTGTGAGATGATATTCGTGATAAAATACTGGTAATGGGTAAAAATTTGGAAAGTATGTATATCCCTGGGATAATGACGGAAAGGATGCGGATATGGATAAGATCGCAGTGCTTATTCCCTGCTATAATGAAGAAAAGACGATCACCCGGGTGGTGACGGATGTGCGAAGGGCGCTGCCGGAGGCGGTCGTCTATGTGTATAACAACAATTCCACGGACAAAACCGCGGAGCTTGCTGAGGCGGCGGGAGCTGTGGTGCGTCACGAGTATAAGCAGGGCAAGGGAAATGTGATACGGAGGATGTTTCGGGAGATCGATGCGGAGTGTTATCTGATGATCGACGGGGACGATACCTATCCTTTGGACTGTGCCCGGAAGATGGTTTCCCTTGTGTTGGACAAGGGCGCCGACATGGTTGTGGGGGACAGGCTGTCATCCACCTATTTTACGGAAAATAAGAGACCGTTCCACAATTTGGGAAACAGCCTGATGCGGGCAGGCATCAACAGTCTCTTTCAGTCCGACATCAAGGATATCATGACCGGATACCGGGCGCTTAGCTATGAATTTGTGAAGACATTTCCCGTGTTTTCCAAAGGATTTGAGATCGAGACGGAAATGACGATCCACGCGGTGAATTATAATATGTATGTGGAGAACGTGGTGGTGGAATACCGTGACAGACCCGCGGGCAGCGTGTCCAAATTAAACACCTACAGTGATGGGGCAAAAGTCATCGGAAAAATGCTGCAGCTTTACAAAAATTACAGACCCATGCGGTTTTTCGGTCTATTGGGGATCTTGATGGCGCTGGTGGCGGCGGCAGTGTTTGTTCCCGTGGGAATCGACTATCTGCAGACGGGGCTGGTCCCGCGCTTTCCCACGCTGATCGTATGTGGGTTTATGGTTCTGGCGGGGCTGTTGTCTCTCTTCGCCGGCATGATACTGGAAGTTATGGCGGCAAAGGACAGAAGGGATTTTGAATTCCGGCTGAACCAGACCCATGCCATGAAAAAGGAACTCTGCGCCCGGGCTGAAGGGATTGGAACATGAAAAGAAGGTATGGGATCTATGTCTGTATCGGGATGCTGTTCGGTTTTTTTACCTGGACGGAACAGCGGCTTGCCGTACAGGGAAATCTGATCTGGAATAAGGTTTTTCTCTTGCAGACTCTGGCCGTGAGCCTGGCCGCGGGAGCGCTGACCTGGGCTGTGTGTGTCTGGGGACCCCTGCTGTGGAAAAAGGTCCGTGGAAGCCTGCCTGTGGGAAATGCGCCGAAAGAGCGCAGGGCATTCTCTTCCGGCCAGGTATTCTGGGGGAGTTTTCTTCTGATCATGCTCTGCTGGCTGCCGGCGTATCTCGCCTATTATCCCGGCATCTGCGCCTATGATGTGACGGTGCAGACGGGACAGATCGCCGACCACGCTTACAATGACCATCATCCCATCGCCCACACCCTGCTCCTTGCGGGATGTATGAAACTGGGGGAGGCAGTGTCTGCGGATGCCAATACCGGGCTGGGCATCCTTACCCTTGTACAGATGTGCAGTCTCGCGGCAGTGTCCGCAGGGGGCATTATGCTGCTTGACCGCAGGGGACTGCGGAGAGGAGCGCTGATCCTGCTGCAGCTGTACGCCATGCTCTACCCCTTTCATTTCTATATGAGCGTCAGTGTGTGCAAGGATATTTTTTTCAGCGTGTTTTTTCTGATACAGATGCTCTCCCTGTGTGAGATCGTGCGGCGCAGAAGTTTTCGGTTTGACAGGTATGACTTTCTCTTCGGGGCAGGCAGTGTGGGAATGCAGCTGTTTAGGAATAATGGAAGGTACGCCATGCTGGTGCTGGCAGTGTTTTTGCTGCTGGCTTTGGTCATGGGAAAGGGTGCAAGGCGTTTCTGGGGAAAGTGCGTGATCAATTGTGCGCTGTCTCTTTTATTGGGCAGTCTGTGCCTGACCGGGCTGTTTCGGCTCACCGGGGCAGAGCAGGGGGACCGCAGGGAAATGCTGAGCATGCCGATCCAGCAGCTTGCCCGCTGTATGCTGTACCACGGCGGTGTGGGAGAGCTTGCGGAGGACGACGCAGCCATGACACAGGAGGACAGGGATCTTATCAATGATTTTCTGCTGGACGAGGGCTATCGGGAGTACCGTCCGGAGATATCCGATCCGGTCAAAAGCCATACCAATACTTATGTGGTCCGCTATCGGACCGGGGAGTTTGTCCGCACCTATCTGCATCTTTTGACGCAGTATCCCGGGGAGTTTATCAATGCAGCGCTGGCCGTCAATGCGGGATATCTGTATGTGGGGGATGTGAGTCATGCCCATATCAATGAAAACGGCGTGGACAGAGGGCTGGGCTATATACAGACCCGGTGGGTGGACGGAGAGCTGAATCCCAGAGGGCTCTATCAGGATTCCAAATGGGAAGGGCTGCATGAGATCCTGGAGAACTGGGCGGACGAAAACGCCTATTTGAATATACCCGTGCTGAAATATCTGTTTGTGCCGGGAGTGTTTCTGTGGCTGTATCTGCTTCTTGCGGGGAGCCTTATGGCGAGGAAACAATATGAGGCCTGTGTACCTCTTGCGTTGGTGCTGGGGTATTATCTGACATTGTTTTTGGGACCGGCGGTGCAGCTGAGATACCTTTACCCCCTGATGCTTTCCCTGCCTTTTGTGACGGCTTTATTGCTTGGGTGCGGGAAAACTCCGGGGAAGCGCCCCGAAAAAGCGCCAGAAGAGACAAACTTGGGATCTGCGGGCAAAAAAGGATATAGAAACGAAAAAAGAAACTGGGAATAGGGTAACCGGGATGAGTAAGATAAACAAAAGTGATAAACTGATCATTGGCGCCGGGCTGTACGGGCTGTATTCCGCACTTTATTGCGGAAGGAGAGGGCAGAGTGTGACGGTGCTGGAAATAGAGGCGGCTCCATTTACCAGGGCCACTTATATCAATCAGGCGAGGGTTCATATGGGTTATCATTATCCCCGCTCCCTGTCCACGGCGATGAAATCCGCAGGATATTTTAAGCGTTTTGTGGAGGATTACGGATTTTGCATTCACGACCGTTTCCGGCAGATCTATGCCACCTCCAGTCATTTCTCCTGGACCAATGCGGAGGAGTTTCGGAAGTTTTGCAAAAGTGCGCAGATTCCCTGTATGGACCTGCCGGTCGAGCAGTATTTCCAGCCGGGATTGTGCGACGGCGCTTTTTTGACGGAGGAATACACTTATGACGCCCATATATTGCGGGATCATCTGTCGGAGGAGATTGGCAGGCTGCCCAATGTGAGACTTTGTTTTGAGCGGGAGATCACCCGTATCGTCAAAAAAAGCGACTGCTATGAGATATATGCCCTTCATCAGGGACAGGAGGAGGTTTACAGCGCGCCCTTCGTTCTGAACGCCTCCTACGCGTCCGTCAATCAGGTGCTTCGGAAAGTGGAGGGGATTGACACGCAGGATTTTGGATTGAAATATGAGCTCTGCGAGATCATTTTATGTCATGTGGATGAGCGGCTCAGAGACATCGGGCTAACGGTGATGGACGGACCGTTCTTCTCCGTCATGCCCTTTGGCAAAACAGGATATCATTCGCTGACCTCTGTGACCTTTACGCCGCACAAGACCAGCTATGATGCAACGCCGCGGTTTGAGTGCGCTGAGAAGGGGGCGTGCAGCGGCATGTGGCTGGGAAACTGTAACGACTGTCCTGAGAAACCGGAGAGCGCCTGGGAGTATATGTCCGCGCTGGCGCGTAAATATATGAGAGAGGAGTATACTCTTACCTACGAAACCTCTCTCTTTTCCATGAAACCGATCCTGAAGGCATCGGAGATCGATGATTCCAGACCGACGCTCATCCGGCGCCTGGAACCGGAGGGGGCAGAGACTTCTTTTATCAGTGTGCTCTCCGGGAAGATCAATACCGTGTACGACCTGGACGAGTATCTGGATTAGATAAAAGGGTGGCGGCATCCGGGAGAATATGGTAAAATGACATTATCTTTGTTCGATGCGGAAATTATATGAGGATGGAAGGCGTTATCAGGATGGGACAGACCGGTAAAGAAAAAAATTTTGTTTCCTGTGTGATTTATCTGCACAATGACGGCGCGACGGTGCGGGAGTTTCTGGGCGGTGTCTGCGATGTGATGCAGAACAATTTTGAAAAATATGAGATCGTGTGCGTAAACGACGCCTGCACGGACGATACGGTGGATCAGATCCGGGATTATCTTGAGAAGTCGGGCAATATCAGGTCGCTGAGTCTGATCAATCTGAGCTTTTATCAGGGCGTGGAAACAGCCATGAACGCGGGGAGCGATCTGGCTGTGGGCGATTTTCTGTTTGAGTTTGACTGCTGCAGGCTGGATTTTGACCCGGAGCTGATCATGCAGATCTACAGGCGTTCCCTGGAGGGGTATGATGTGGTTGCGGCGGCGCCCAGACATGGCGTGCCCCTGACCTCCCGGTTTTTTTATGCGCTGTATAACTGGAGCAGTCATTTCCGTTACCGTATCCGTCAGGAGCGTTTCCGCATTGTGTCCAGACGGGCAGTCAACCGGGTGAATCAGATGAATGTTTATGTTCCCTACCGCAAGGTGATGTATGTGAACTGCGGTTTAAAGACAGATACCTTGGTCTATGATAACAGGGAGATGACGCACAAGAACCGGAACCGCGAGGAGAGAGGCATCCGCAGCGGGCTGGCGGTGGACACGCTGGTCATCTTTACGGATGTGCTGGAGAAATTTTCCATGCTGGTGAGCGTGGTGCTCTTTGTTTTCCTGCTGACGATGTTCGGCTGGATCATCTACTCTGTCTTCAGCAGGGTGAGACCCGTGGAAGGGTGGCTTTCCCTGATGGCACTGATGAGCTTTGGCTTTTTTATGCTCTCCGTGCTGTTGACTCTGATCTTTAAATATTTATCCATTATTCTGAACCTGAGTTTTAAGAGACAGCGCTATGTGGCGGAAGGAGTGGAAAAACTGACGAAATGATGCTTACAATTCTGTTTCCCGTGCTGAACGAAAGACTGCGGTTAGAGTCGGGGATCACCCGCACGGTGGAATATCTGGACAAAATAGATTTTCATGATTATGAAATCATTATCGTGGACAACGGTTCCGAGGATGAGACTCCCGAGATTGCAAAGGGGCTCTGTGCGAAATATCCCGGGGTGAGATATGAGCGCATCGGCATCCGCGGCGTGGGAGCCGCTTTCCGCAGGGGTGTGGAGCTTAGCAGCGGGGAGATCGTGGGATATATGGATATCGATCTGTCCACAAATATCAGGCATCTCGGGGAGGCGATACATATCTTTCAGACCGTCCCGGAGGTGGAATACATCAACGGAAGCCGCTTTGCCAAAGAATCCGATACCCGGGGCAGAAAATGGTATCGTAAGATCACATCCCGGGGACTATTGATCTTGTTGAAGGTCTTTCTGGGAATGAGATCCACGGATGCCATCTGCGGTTTTACCTTTGTCAGGAGACAGACCGCGCTCTCTTTAGTGGAGGGCTGCAGTCAGGACAACGGCTGGTTTTATATGATCGAGTTTCTGCTGCGGGCAGAAAAGCGGGGTGTGGAGATCCTGGACTATCCCGTGGAGTGGCAGGAGGATTACAACACCACCGTGAAGGTATTCAAAACGGTGTGCAATTACCTGGTGCAGATCGCGAGACTGTTTTATGAGTTCCGGATCAGAAAAAATATATAGGAAAACGGATCAGTGGCACAAAAAATATGCGGGATAGATTGTGGAGTGAGAGAAAATGAGCGGACATATCAAAAGAATTGACCTGGCAAGAGATTATGAGCGCCATGAGGAGGCATACCGGGAAGCGATCGGGAGGGTCTGTCGGGAGACCGCCTTCTCAGGTGGGAAATACGCCGATAAGTTTGACGAGGAATTTGCCCGGTATGTGGGCACCCGTTATGCCTGCGGCGTGAACAACGGCACCTCTGCGCTGCATCTTGCCATGCTGGCGCTGGGCGTGGGGGAGGGGGATGAGGTCATCGTTCCCGCCAACACCTATATCGCCACGGCGTGGGGCGTGAGCTATACCGGGGCAACGCCGGTTTTCGTGGACTGTACGGCGGACACCTGGGAGATTGACCCTGCGAAAATAGAGGAAAAGATCACATCCCGCACCAGGGGGATCATCGGGGTGCATCTCTACGGGCAGCCCTTTGATTTCGGAGCGGTAAAAAAGATTGCGGACAGGCACGGATTGTTCGTCGCGGAGGACTGTGCCCAGGCGCACGGTGCAAAGTTTGAGGGAAGGAATGTGGGAAGTCTGGGGGAGATCGCCTGCTTTAGTTTTTATCCCGGAAAGAATCTCTACGCCTTCGGCGAGGGCGGAAGCGTGACCTGTGACAGCGAGGAATATTACAGACATATGACGCGGCTGAAGAACCAGGGGTGCGACGTGCGCTACTACCACGATGAGATCGGCTATAACTACCGTCTGGAGGGGATGCAGGGAGCCGTGCTCTCCGTGAGTCTGGGATTTCTGCCGGAATGGACCGGGCGCAGACAGGAGATCGCAAAACGGTATTTGAGGGAGATCACCAATCCCCTGATCACCATGCAGGCCCATCCGGGGAATACGGAGAGCGTTTTTCATCTGTTTGTCATTCAAGTGCCCGATCGGGATGATTTTGTGAGATATATGGCGGAGGCGGATGTGGAATGCAACCTGCATTATCCCGTTCCCTGTCATTTACAGAAAGCATATGCGCATTTAGGTTATCGGAAGGGAGACTGTCCCAATGCGGAGAAGCTTGCGGCACATTGCGTGACCCTGCCTCTTTTCCCTGAGATGCGCGAGGAGGAGATCTCCAGAGTCATTGCGCTGTGCAATGCCTATCAGGGGGAGAGGAGCGCCGGTTTGACCGGCAGGATGTGAGGGATCATGAAGGGAATCTATCGGGATGAGGAGGCGGGCATTTATCTGCGTCTGATGACGCGGGAGGATACGGATCTGATCGTAGCCTGGAGAAACAGCGATGGGGTGCGCAGAAACTTCATCTATCAGGAAGCATTCACCCGGGAGGGGCATGAGGAATGGATCCGGACCCAGATAGAGCCCGGGCATGTAGTGCAGACGATCATCTGTGAGCTGGGTACGGACAGACCGCTGGGAAGTGTCTATATCCGTGACATTGACAGAAAAAACAGCAAGGCAGAGTATGGTATCTTTATCGGTGAGGCGTATGCCCGCGGCAGAGGGATCGGCACGGCGGCGGCAAAACTGATGCTTTGTTACTGTTTTGAGGAGGAGAGACTGCACCGCGTCTATCTGCGTGCCCTGGCAGAAAACGGGCAGGCGATCCGCAGCTATGAAAAGGCGGGGTTTGTGCGGGAAGGGTATCTGCGGGAGGATGTCTGCATCGACGGCAGGTACCGGGATATTGTATGGATGGCTGCGGTGGCCGGGCAGCAGCCGGAAAGGTTGCCAAAATGAAAATGGTGAGTTTTGTAATTCCCTGTTACCGATCCGAGCACACATTGGAGCATGTGGTGGCGGAGATCAGGGAGAAAATGAGTACGCTTGCGAAGTACAGCTATGAGATCATACTGGTCAACGACTGTTCTCCGGACGGGACGTTTTCCGTCATCCGCAGACTGTGTCAGGAGGATGCCCGGATCAGAGGGATCAGTTTTGCCAAAAATTTTGGGCAGCATTCCGCGCTGATGGCAGGGCTGCGCCAGGCGGCGGGAGATTATGTGGTCTGTTTGGACGATGACGGCCAGACGCCTGCGGATGAGGCGGATAAGCTGCTGGAGAAACTGGAGGAGGGATTTGACGCAGTTTATGCCAGATATGAGCACAAAAGGCACTCGGTCTTCCGCAATCTGGGAAGCAGGGTCAATGAGCTGATGGCGCGCATCATGCTGGATAAGCCCAAGGCGCTGTATGTGTCCAGTTATTTTGCGGTGCGCCGTTTTGTGGCGGAGGATATGATCCGCTATGAGAATTCCTATCCCTATGTGATCGGGCTGGTATTGCGGGCTACCAGGAATATTGCCAATGTGGTGGTGCAGCACAGGGAACGGGAGGAAGGAAGATCGGGATATACTTTCAAAAAACTGCTGGGGCTGTGGTTCAACGGATTTACGGCGTTTTCTGTCAAGCCCCTCCGGATCGCGACTACGGTGGGTGTCTTCAGCGCCAGTGTGGGATTTTTGTATGGGATCTATACGATAATCAAGAGACTGATCAATCCGGATGTTCCCATGGGTTTCAGCGCACTGATGGCAGCGCTGGTGTTCTTCGGCGGGATGATCATGATCCTGTTGGGACTGATCGGCGAGTACATCGGAAGAATCTACATCAGTATGAACAATTCACCCCAGTATGTGATCCGTGAACGCGTCAACTGCGGGACGGAGGAAGCTTAAGAAGCCGGGAGGCAGAAAGGCGGCAGCGGGATCACCGGATCGCGCCGGAAACGGCGGCGGACTGCAGATAAGGGTTATGGAAGGAATCGGTTGTACATGAAAATGCGGGCACGGTTTTTGGATTGGTGGAAACAGGATGAGCGGTATCTGACACTGTGCAGGGCGGCGCTTCTGGCTCTTCTGCCCCTTCTGTGCTGTGTGGTTTCCTGTGCCATGCAGGGGAGAAGTATAGGGGAGATTTATCTGCCGTCTTCAGAGTGGAATGACGAACTGTTTTATTATAAGCAGGTGGAGAGCATTGTGGAGTACGGCTATCCCCAGGGATATTTCGGATTTAACGAGAGCCATGGGCTGAAGCTGTCCTTCGCGGCGTGGAGCCCGGTGCTGGTGCTTCCCTGGATCGTGTGGGGATTCTTGTTCGGCTGGAATCTGTTGTCGCCCATTGTGTGCAATATTGCGCTGATGACGGCGGCAGTCTTTTTGTTTGCGTGGATGGTCAGACCCACATGGAAACAGATGGGGGTACTGACACTGCTGTTTGCCCTCTACACGCCTTTTGTGCGCTATATGCTCTCAGGTATGCCGGAAATCATATGTATCAGCCATCTGATCGTGTTCTACGGGCTGGCGGTGAGCTATCTGCAAAAGGAGCGGGGATGGAAACTGGCGGGGATGTTTGTCCTCTCGGGGCTTCTGACCCTGATGCGTCCCTATATGCTTTTGTTTCTGCTGCTTCCGATGTGCCTGTGGGTAGGCGCGGCGCGCAGAAAGGGGAAACTCTGGCGCGGGATCCTGGGCGCAGGGATCGTTTTCGGCGCGGTTGTCGCCTGCTACGCCATGATCAAGCATTTCTTCGGAGCGGAGTATTTTCACCCGCTGTTTTTCACGGACTGGATCACCACGTTTTTTACGGACGGGCTTGGAGCAGGTGTGCGCAATTTCTTCGGCACGCTCTACTGGAAGGGGAAAGATTTTTATGCCCACACCGTGCAGGGCTTACGGACGGGGCTGGCGTCCGGAGCTTTTTTTGCGGGTTACCTTGCGACCATGGCGGTGCTGATCTGGCAGAGCGCGGCGGACTATGGAAAACTCAGAAAGAGGATCCCCCCTTCCTCAGAGAGCGGCATGCCCGAAGAAACAAACGACGGAATGCGGCGGGAGCAGACAAAGAAACTGCGGGCGCAGCTTGTCATTGAGGCACATCTTGCCTTTTCCTTTATAGGGATGTTGTTTGCACTGCTTTTGATGTATAAGCTCACCGAGGGAAGCAAACATCTTCTGACCTTTATGGCGGTGGGAGTGTTCGTGGCGGCGCTGATGGAGACCAGATTTTATAAGAAGGCGGTGCTGCTGGGTGCGGTGTTCGCTTACCTCTACATTTATATGGCGTCGGATCCGTACGATTATCAGGTGCCGTATGTGGATGTGGCAAGACAGGCGCAGGTGGAAGAGTGGGAGAAAACATTTGAAAGTACATTAGAGCTGACACAGAAAAATACACCCAGCTATGACAATGTTGTCATATGGGTGTTCAACGAGCAGGACGCCTCCCAGGAGACCATGAAATGGCAGCTTCTGTATGCCCTGCCAAAGGGCTACGGGATCAGCTGCTGCCAGAAGGAATATGTGCTGGAGCATCTCGAGGAGCTTAACAGCCGTTATGTGGCAGCCGCAGGCGGCGCGCAGGTGGATCAAAGCTGCGCCGCTGCGGGGTATACGGAACTGGCAAGGGATGAGGATATGGTGCTGTACCAAAGATATTAGCTTCAGGTCTCTGTCACGGTTAATCCCTGGACGCGATCGGGGCCAGCAGTTTTGCGATCCCCTGCGCCATGGTATATCTGGTTTTCTCGTTCGGATGGCAGCCGTCCAAAAGATACTCTGTGTGGTTGGTGCCGTCTATCCCCAGTCTGTTGTAGCTGTCATAGAGAAGCAGCCCTTTTTCTTCGCTGAGGGAGGAGACGGCGGCGACATAGTCGGGCATCATTCCGCCGACATCGGACTGGGGCTCCAGACCGTTTGCAAAGTAAGAAGTAAAATTGGGGGTCATCAGTACGATCACCGCGTCGGGATACGCTGTCTGCAGTTTTTCCACGGCGGTGCGCAGGGCGCCCGCATAAGTGTAGACATCATAGGGGTCATCGCTTTTGACCGGATAGCCGGAGAAAAAGTCATTCAGCCCGAAGTTTATCACAAAACATTTCTGTCTCCGTTTCCTGGAATGTTCCATATAGTCCGGCATTCCGACGAGGATCTGGGAGCCCTCGTCAAAAATGCTCAGATCTTTTGCAAGAAAGGCGTCTACAGTGCTGCAGATCCCTTTGGAGCTGTTGGGGTTTTCCGTGGCGCTGGTGCCCCCCTGACCGCAGTTGTAGGTGTGGGCTCCGGTGATGCCCGCCAGCGCTCCGGGGATGGAGGAGGTCTCAGAGAAGGCGATCACACTGTCGCCGAAAAACACGATATCCCATTTGGACAGATCGGGATATTCCGGTTCCTCCTGTGCCCGGCAGTTTGTCACCAGCGTCTCAAAATCTTCCAAAGCCTCTTCATAGTTTTCCAAAGTGAGCTGATAGCCGTGCCCGCCGTCCGAGTACATGGACAGGATATGGGACATCCCCTCATTGAGATTGAAATCGCTCTCATAATTGGCAGGATTGCCCACCAGCCATTCCGTGGAACCGTAAAAGTACAGGGACAGTCTGCCCTGCAGCCATTCGTTATCCTCTAGGGAATGGATCATGGACCGGATAAAATCCGTGTAGGAAGCAAGCACAGCGGGATACTCTTCCTCGTCAAGCTCCTTCCAGTATTCCAGAGAAGGGTATGCGATGATGACCTCGAAGTGTTTGTCCTCCCAGGTATCGACCAGGGTCAGAAGATCATCCGCGGTGATGATATCCGGGCGCACGCCCAGATACACCGTTTCCACTTCGTTCAGGGTGTCGTTGACCCTGGTGAAATATTCGTTCAGGGTTTCCATATCCGGAATGCAGTAAGACGCCTTCAGGGGATAGATCTCCCGGTAGTATATAAAATCATCCTCCGTGTAATGCTCAATGGGGAAGGTAGAGAAAAATACGGCAGTGTACTCCTCGGCTGCGATCCTCTCATAATCGTCTCTCAGGGGGGCATATTTTTGATATTCCATATAGCGGTATACGCACACCCCGATCACTGCAGCCAGTACAAATACGAACAGAACGTGTATTATTTTTTTCATAACGGGCTCCTTTGGTCTGGAATACAGTCATTTTATCACAGGAGCGGGGAAAAGTAAAATACTTGTATTGATTCCGCCGGAAAGAAAAGGTATAATGATTTTCATATGGAAAAAATGAAAATTGATCTGAAAAAAATCTATCTCAATAAGATTTATCTGTGTCTGGCTGCCCTGACTGCCGCCTGTGGTTATGGCTTTAAGACTGTCCATCCGGTCATAGGGATCGATGACACACCTTATGCTTATTATTTTGAGGAGGGGCTGGCGGCTGTCGTGGGGCGCTGGGTCCTGTTTGTGCTGAATAAATTAGTGCATCTTTCGGATTTTGCCCCCTTCCTGACGGATTTTGCCGCGGTGCTGATCCTGATGGCGGCAGCAGCGGTATGGGGCGCTTTGTTTTACAGTGTCTTCGGGGAAAAGATCCCCGTTTACGGATACTGGTTTTTCTCCTGCATCTTCCTGTCCTGTCCGCTGATCGCGGAAGTGTTCACTTATTATCTGCACAATGGCATTGCCATCGGGTATTTGTCCTGCGGCGTGAGTCTGTATCTGTTCAGGGAGGGGCTGGACGCTTTGGAGCAGGGACGGGGGAAACAGGGCAGAAACCGGCCGGCGGCAGGAAAGTTTGCGGCATCGGCAGCTGCCATGGTGATCGCCATGGGATGCTATGAGTCCTTCATGGTGGTCTGGCTGGTGGGGCTGCTGTTTATCCTGCTTGGGGAGCGCATGGCGGGTGTGCGCAGAAACGTGTTTTTCAGTTTGCTGACCGGGGCGCTGACGGCAGTCTGCGGAATGATTCTCAGGTCGGTCGTTATCAGACTGGTGGTGACGGTATTTGGGCTGTCCAGCCTGCAGGCGGATGCGGGGCAGCGCTCGGTGACAGAGCTTGTACAGTGGATGCTTGCGCCGGGGGCATGGGCAGAATTCGGCATGATCCTCAAGCGGCTTTTTGTGATGTACGGGGTGTTTGCCTATGCGTATTATCCCATAAAGATCTTTGTGGCCGCGTCGGCGGTGATCGTGCTCTACAGTCTGTGGAGAAGTTTCCGGCAGAAGGATTTGTGGATCGCGGTGCTGATGATCGGAAGTTTTCTGGCGGCGTTTTTGCTGGCGCTGGTGGAGGGCAAGGCGACGCTCTACCGTTCCGCCCAGTTCCTGCCCCTGGTGTGCGGTTTCGGTATTTTGCTTGCCGCCCGTGCCGTGGAGGGGATCTGCGTACGGCTGAGGGGCTCCGTAAGACTAAGCGGGGGGGAACAGAGCCTGCAGAGACGGCGCCGGGCACAATGGCTGGAAAAGGGGGTTTCGGCGCTGTATCTGTTTGCGGCAGCCGTGATCTTGTGGAATCAGTGTACGGAGCTGAACAAATGGTTCTATGTGGATTATCAGAAATACGAGTATTCCAAAGAGTATATGCTGCGGGTGGCATATGAACTGGAGAAAAACTTTGACACCACAAAACCGGTTGTCTTTACCGGAGTCTGGGAGAATCCGAAGAGTATCGTGGAGGACGCCTATGTGGATTATTCCTCGGATACTTTTTACCGTATGAAACGCATAACCGATCTGGTGGACGAGCATCTTCTGGAAAAGTTTTATCGCGGTCACGGAGTGTGGGTGGCGCAGACGCCTTCCCTGTCCGTGGTGAGCTGGGGGAAATATGCCTTTGATACGGATGAGGAGCTGATCCGCTTTCTTAAGATGCACGGGCACGAATTCAGGGCGCTTCCGGACACTTCGCTTTATGAGACGGCGGAGCGGTATTCGTTAGAGCTGCCCTCTTTTCCCATGGAAGGCTCCATTGTGGATATGGGAGATTATATCATTGTACATTTTTAACCGGGAGAGAGACAAATGACTTCCTGTAATCGCTTTATCAACCGTCTGGACCGAAGCCCCCTGTGGTGCGCCGGCTTTGTGCTGTTGCTTTTTGTGCTGCTTCCGAATCTGGCGCTGGGAGAAGGCAGCGTGTTTACCGTACATGACCAGATGGATGAGTCCATGATGAATTATGTGCTCACGGCGAGGCATCCGGGCAAAGATGTCATACCGGAGATGCTGGGAGGTATCAATGCCAGCGGGCTGGCGCCTTCCGCGGTGCTGTTTGTCCCTCTGTACCGGATGATGCCGCCTTTTTACGCTTTCCTTTGTACATATGGGCTGATGATCCTGTGCGGCTATCTGGGGATGTATTTTGCCGTGAAGGAACTGACGGACAGCAGCATCCTGGCGTGTATCCTGTCCGGAATTTTCTGTATGCTGCCTCTTTATCCCGTATACGGATTGTCTCAGATGGGGATTCCCCTGATTCTCTATGCGTTCCTGTGTCTGTGGAAAAAAAAGCATATTGTTTTGGCGCTTGGTCTGACGATCCTGTTTGGTCTGACAAGTCATCTGGTCTATACCGGTTATGTGGTGCTGGGGCTGTGGCTGCCTGCCCTATTATCTGCCCGGAAGAAGGGCCGGTGGTGCGGTGTGGGATTTGTGCTGCTTCTTCTGACCTATGTGCTGAGCAATCTGAGCCTGATATCGGAGATCCTGCTCGGCAGGACATTGACGGGGCAGCCCTGCTATGTGAGTCACCGGGAGGAGATGGTTAACGGCGCCATGCCTTTTTGGAAGACAGTGGGAGATGTGTTCCTGCACAGTGCGCAGCATGCCCCTTCCTGTCATGAAGGGCTGGTGCTTCCCGTTCTGATTCTTCTGATCGCGGGAGGGGTTTTTTACAAAAAACTGGATGACAAGGCAGCCGGGCGGTATCGCCTGGCTCTGGGCGGGATGGCAGCCCTGTTCCTCATCGCCGTATTTTACGGGATCTGTAAGTCCGGGCCCGTGACGGCATGGAAGAACAGTGTAACGGGATTCCTGCACTATTTTCAGATGGAGCGCTTTTACTGGCTCTATCCCGCGGGATGGTATCTGGAGTTTGCGCTGTGTTTTTCCGTATGGTGGACGGCATCCGGAAAACGGCGTCTTCTGCAGGGGGCAGTACTTGTGCTCCTTTTGCTGCCCACGGTCAGAACGGTGTTGTATGCTCCCGGTTCCGGGTTTTACATGAATGTGAACCAGAAAAACAATGGTTCGGGTATTACCGGATACATTTCCTGGGAAAGTTATTATGCGGAGGATCTGATGACACAGATTGAGAAGGCGATCGGCAGGGATATGGGCACCTACCGCGTGGCACATCTGGGGATCAGCCCTGCGCCCTCCCTGATGCACGGGTTTTACACCGTGGACGGTTATTCCAACAATTATCCTCTGGCATATAAACATGCCTTCCGCAAGGTGATCGCGGCAGAGCTGGACAAGGCGCCGGAGACAGCGGTGTATTTTGATACCTGGGGAAACCGCTGTTATCTGTTCAACTCCCAGACGGGAAATTACTGGATGCTGGGGAAGGGAAACGGCGTGGTGTACGAAGGGCTGGAATTTGACATGACTGCTCTGGCCGGGCTGGGATGCGAGTATCTGTTTTCCGGCGGGGAGATTGCGGATGCCGGCAGGATGGGTCTTGAATACATGGGATACTTTGAGACAGAGGACAGCTATTGGGGAATCTGGCTCTATAAGTTGGCGCAAAACGGGGAAAACGGGTAAAAATTCTTGTGTTTTTCTTAATATTTTCGTAGTTTTTTTCTGAAAATTATCCCAAAAGTTTTACGCCGTCCAAAATATGTGGTAAAATGTGCACGATGGCAGAAGCCGTGCCGGGATCCCGGAAGGCGCGGGCGCAAAACGCTGCGCAGGCGCAAAAGGCACAGCGCGGGCGCAAAAAGCACAGGAGAACGGGCGCGATGAAGGAAAGAATTTATGTCTGTCACACCTACTATCATGTGTATGTGACTTTTTTGAAGGAGCTGAAGCTCCCCATAGAAAAACATGGTCAGGCGACGCTGGTGCTCTCGAAGATGTCCAATGACTTTGAGGAGTTAAAGAGCCGGGTGGAGAGCACGGGGCTGTTTGCCGAGGTGCTGGAATTTGATGAGAAGAACGAAAAGTGTTTTCCGGAGCTTGCAAAGTACCGGAAGGATTCCGGAAATTTTCTGGGCAATCTCCTGCGGCGGATTCAGTTTACAAGACGGCTGGCAAAAGCCCAGGAGCCCTATGTCCCGGTGGATTTTGGGGAGTACGGCGACGTCTATGTGTACTGCGACTCCGACCCCATCGGCTATTATCTGAACCGGCGCCGCATTTATTATCACGCGCTGGAGGACGGGCTCAACTGTCTGAAAAACTTTGACGCGGCGCGGTATGACAACCGGGGGCACTTTGGGCTGAAAGCCTTTTTGTCCCGCAGGCTGAATCTTATCTTTGTGCAGAACGGATACGGAAAGTATTGTCTGGACATGGAGGTCAACGACATCTCCCTGATCCAGTACCCCTGTCCCCGCTATATCGAGGAGCCCAGGCAGGCGCTGGCGGACAGGCTCACGGAGGAGGACAGGCAGATCATCTTAAAGGCCTTTATCCGGGACAAGGAGACGCTGGAGCGGCAGATCGCCGAGAGCAGCGCGGTATCGGACAAAATATTGATTTTAACCGACCCTCTTTGTACGCTGGATGTGAGGGAGCGCATTTTCCGGGACATCATAGAGACCTATGAAAAAGAGGGAACCATCTTTATCAAACCCCATCCCAGGGACGAGCTGGACTACCGCGCTCTGTTCCCCCAGTATCCGCAGTTTGACGCCACGGTGCCCATGGAGCTTCTGAACTATTTCCGGGGGCTGCGGTTTAAGAAAGTGGTGGCGGTGCTCACGGAGGTTAAGGCGATCCGGTTTGCGGACGAAATCGTCCGGCTGGGGGAGGATTTCATGGACAAGTACGAGGATCCCCTGATTCACAGACAGAATGAACAGGTGGGAATCGAGAGGAAAAAATAATGTTGCAGATTATCAAGAAACTTCGTGTCCTGTTGGACAGAAAACAAAAGACTGCCATGGCGGGACTGATAGTGCTGATGGTGATCGGCGCGTTTCTGCAGACCGCGGGGGTGGGGCTTCTGGTCCAGGTGGTCAATATCGTCATCGATCCCGAGGCGGTGCAAAAAAGCAGGATCGCCTCCTGGATCTATGAGCTGTCCGGCAGCCCGGACTATGAGACCTTCGCGGTGTCCGTCATGGCGCTTCTGATCGCGACTTTTATTGTAAAGAACATCTTTCTCTATGTGCAGCAGAAGCTGACTTTTGCCTTTGTCTACACCAATCAGTTCCGCACCTCGGAGCGGATGATGCGCAATTATCTGCGCAGGAGCTATGAGTTTTATCTGAACGCGGACACGGCGGTGGTGCAGCGGAGCATCACCTCGGACGTAAACAATATGTACGCCCTGATCCTGGCGCTTTTGCAGATGCTGTCGGACGGCGTGGTATCCCTGTTTATCATCCTTTATTGTTTTGCCACCAACGGGACCATGACCATGCTTTTAGCTGCGGTGATGCTTCTTTTGATGTTCGGGGTCAAGGTGGTCTTGAAGCCTGTCATGTATAAGGCGGGCAAGGACAATCAGGATTACTACAGCGGGCTGTTCAAATGGATCTCCCAGACGGTGCAGGGGATCAAGGAGGTCAAGATCGCGGGCAAGGAACAATATTTTGTCAACGAGTACAAAAAATGCGGGCAGGGATATGTGAATGCCGTGCAGCGCTACAGCCTCTATAACAATATCCCCAAGCTCCTCATCGAGGCGGCGTGCGTGGCGACCATGGTGGGGTACATGATCTATCTGGTGGTGACAGGCGTCCCCACGGAGAATATGCTGACGGTGTTCTCCACGCTGGCGGCAGCCGCCTTTGTGCTTCTGCCCTGTGTGAACCGCATCAACAACCAGATCAATTCCATCGCCTATTTCGAGCCCTTTTTCATGGGGGTCAGCGACAATCTCCAGGATGAGATCAACGGCGAGAAGGTGGATATGAGCTTTGCCACGGACGAGGAGGAAAAGCTTCCCGTGGAGCATACGATCGAGCTTAAGGACATCACCTATGCCTATCCCAACACGGAGAAGCTGATCTTTGACCATGCGGATCTTATCATTCCCGTGGGAGCCTCCGTGGGGATCGTGGGCACTTCCGGGGCGGGAAAGAGCACGGTGGTGGACATCCTGCTGGGGCTTTTGGAGGTAAAGAGCGGGGTGGTTCTGGCAGACGGCGTGGACACGAAGACCCGGTATCGCAAATGGCTGAAAAATGTGGGCTATATTCCCCAGATGATCTTTATGCTGGACGACACCATCCGGAAAAATGTCGCCTTCGGCGTGCCCGAGGAGCAGATCGACGAGGAGAGGCTCTGGGAGGTGCTTAGGGAGGCGCAGCTTGACGAGTTTATCCGCACCCTGCCCGAAGGGGCGGACACAGGGATCGGCGAGAGGGGGATCCGCCTCTCCGGCGGTCAGAGACAGCGCATCGGCATTGCCAGGGCGCTGTATAATGATCCGGAAGTCCTGATCCTGGACGAGGCCACTTCGGCGCTGGACAATGACACCGAGGCGGCGATCATGGAGGCGATCAACAGACTCCATGGCAGAAAGACATTGATCATCATTGCCCACAGACTGCAGACCATTGAAAAATGCGACCTGGTGTACCGGGTGGAAAATGGGAAAGCCTGTCTGGAGAGGGGCAGCCTATGAGACTGAGCGTCATTGTTCCGGTGTACAATATGGCGGCGGACGACAAACTGACTTACTGTCTGGACTCTCTGGTAAACCAGACTTTGCAGGAGCCCTATGAGATCCTCGCGGTGGACGATGCGTCCACGGACGATTCCCTGAAGATATTGAGGGAGTACGAGGCGCGGTATCCCGGTCTGGTGAAAGTGATCCCCTGTGAGGTCAACAGACGTCAGGGCGGCGCCAAGAATACAGGGCTGAAAGCCGCAGCAGGAGAATGGATCGGCTTCATCGACAGCGACGACTGGGTGACGCCCGACTATTATGAAAAGCTTTTAAAGAGGGCGGATGAGACCGGAGCGGATCTGGTGGGCTGTGACTACAGCCTGGTGGACCGGCACACCATGGAGACCGGGCAGGTGGTGCGCAGCAATTTCCCGGAACAGACGGGCGTTATGGACGAGGAGAAGCACAGACTGCTGTTCATGCGCCCCGGAAGCATGGTCATCAAGATCTATAAGCATCAGGTGATCCTGGAGAATCATCTCGGGTTTCCGGAAGAGATATTTTATGAGGATAATTGCGCGGGTCCGTTGTGGTCTTTGTATTTCACCCGGTTTGAGCGGGTGGAGGAACCGCTGTATTATTATTATCAGCACAGCGTGTCCACGGTGCATCACATTACGGAGGAGAAATGCAGAGACCGGATGAGGGCGGCAGAACTTCTCTATCAGGAATGTGAGCGGCGGGGATTTTTAGAAAAGTATCACGATGAGATAGAGTATCGTTTTTGTGAATTGTACTATGTGATCACCCTTTTTTCTTATATGTCCGGCGTAAAGCATCCCGGGCTGTCCTTTGTGAGGAGGATGCGCCGGGAGGCGGAGGAGAGATTTCCGGCGTTTCGCGCCAACCGGTATTATCTGCAGTATACCGGGGAGGAAGAGAAAAAGCTGATCGCCCTGCAGGCGGGATCGGATTTAATATTTTACTGGTATTACCGGCTGAAGCTGTGGGTGAGGAAAATCCGCACAGTGAAGAACGGGCAGTGAGGAAGGCAGAGGATATGGAACGGAAAAAAATTGCGATCATCACGGCGCGGGGAGGGAGCAGGCGCATTCCCCGCAAAAACATCAAGGAATTCTGCGGGAAGCCGATTTTGGCTTATTCCGTTCAGGCGGCGGTCAAAAGCGGGCTGTTTGACACTGTGATGGTGTCCACCGACGATGAAGAGATCGCCCGGATCGCGGAAGAATACGGCGCGGAGGTTCCCTTTTACCGGAGCGCGGAGACGGCGGACGATCATGCCACCACCAACGATGTGCTGCTGGAGGTGCTGGCGGAATATGAAAAGCGGGGACAGAAGTTTGACCTGGCGGTGTGCCTCTATCCCACCGCGCCCTTTGTCACGGCGCAGAAGCTGAAGACGGCGGTGGAGCGGCTTGAGGAAAGTGACGCGGACACGCTGATCCCCGTGGTGGCGTTCTCCTATCCGCCCCAGCGCGCCATGATCGTGGAAAAGGGCAGGCTGGTGTTTGAATATCCCCAGTATCTGGACAGCCGTTCCCAGGATCTGACGCCCCATTATCACGATGCGGGACAGTTTTATGTGTTCCGCACCGACGCATTTTTGACAAACAGGAAATTGATGATAGGAAATATCCTGCCCATGGTGATGTCGGAGCTGGAGGTACAGGATATCGACAACGAGACGGATTGGGCGATCGCCGAGATGAAGTACCGTCTGATGCAGGATAAGGCATAAAGGAGTCTGTTATGGGAGAGCAAAAGGGCGGCAGCCGGATCGCGCTGCTTTCCAATGTGAATATGAACGCCGTTATTCGGGCTCTAAATAGCCAGACTCAAATTTATGAGCCGGAGGGCTACGGCAATGAGCTGGGGATCCTTTTGAACCCGGCGTCCTCCTACCATGCCTTTGCGCCCCGGATCACGTTTTTGGTGCTGGATCTGCTGGAGCTGACAGAGCATGAACTGACAGAGCGGGGGGCAGCTTTGCGGATGGACGCATGGCTGGGGGATTTTGAGAACGCCCTGCGGCCGGACGGCATCTATTATGTCAGCGACGCCTATCTGTGGGGGGAGGAGCTGGACGCGGCCCGGATGCTGACGGAGCGGACAGAGCTGGAGAATCTGTGGAACGAAAAGCTTAAGGAGTTCTGCGGGCGGCATTCCAATGTGCGGATCCTGCCCTATCACCGCATGATCTGCAGACTGGGAGAGGAAAACGCGTTCTCCCGGAAGATGTGGTACATGGGAAAGATGCCTTTGGGAAACGAGGCGGGAAAACGTCTGGCAGAGCTGATTTTGGAGAAAACCGGGCTGGAGAGCCGCACGCCCAAAAAGGTGCTGGCGCTGGATCTGGACAACACGCTCTGGGGAGGTCTTGCGGGAGAGCATGACCATCGCCCCATTCTTCTCTCGGAAGAACACGGCGGGCTCGCCTACAAAAATCTGCAGCGGGTGATCCTGCAGATGCAGAGGCAGGGAGTGATCCTGGTCATAGTGTCCAAGAACAATCCGGGGGACGTGGAGGAGCTTATGAGCAGCCATCCCCATATGGTGCTCCGCCCGGAATGCTTTGCGGCGCGCCGGATCAACTGGGAGCCAAAGCATGAAAATCTCATGGAGCTTTCAAAAGAATTGAATCTGGGGCTGGATTCCTTTGTGTTCTGGGACGACAATCCCCAGGAGCGCATGCTGGTGAGCCGTCTACTCCCCCAGGTGACGGTGCCTCCGTTCCCGGACAGCCCGGAGGAGCTGGCCCCGGCCATGACGGAAATTTACCGGGCCTATTTTGAAAAGCCCGCGCTCACCCGGGAGGATCTGGACAAGACCGGACAATATGCGGACAATGCAAAGCGGGAGGCCGCCCGGCAAAGGGCTCAAAGCTTTGAGGATTATCTCAAAGCGCTCAGGATCGTGGTCACAAGGGTGGACGCGGCAGACTGTGCGGGCAGGCTGGAAGCGTTGTTCAACAAGACCAATCAGTTTAACCTGACCACGAAAAGACATGCTCCCGGAGATCTGGAGCGCATGGTGCGGGACAAAAACAGGATCGTCTATGCCTACCGGGTGGAGGACTGTTTCGGGGACAGCGGCATCGTGGCCGCGTTGACAGTCTGCACCGAGGATTCTGTCCCGGTGATCGAGGAGTTTGTTATGAGCTGCCGGGTCATGGGCAGGAATATCGAGCAGGGGATTCTTGGGGATGTGGAGAGGAGCCTGCAGGAACAGGGATACAAAGCCGTCAGGGGAGTTTATATACCCACGGACAAAAACAAACCTGTCGCAGAGCTGTACCGGAGGCTGGGATATAAGAGAGCCGCATCGGGCAGGGAGCCGGAGGGCGGCGCACAGATTTATGAACTGGAACTGGACAGGGCGCCTGTCCGGGAATTTATCGGAGAGATCAAAAATTAGAAGGAGATTGCCATGGCAGACAAGGTTACGCAGAGAGACATACTGGATCTGATCGAAGAACTGCTGAAGGTGCCCGCGGGCAGCATCACTGCGGACACACAGATCGGGGATGTGGAGGAATGGGATTCTCTGATGCACGTGATGATCATCGGAGAGCTGGAGAGCAGGCTGGGAGTGGTCATCCCGCTGGAGGACGCGGTGGAAGTGACCTGCGTGAGAGAACTTTTAGAGAGGGCAGGCTGTCTATGAGTGTGACTTTGCGCGACATCCGGGAGGACGATCTGGAACAGATCATGAACTGGCGCATGATGCCGGACATCACCCGTTATATGAACACCGATCCGAAGCTGACGCTGGAGGGACAGAAAATCTGGTTTGCCTCTGTCCGGCAGAACCCTGACGTGCGGTACTGGATGATCGAGGCGGACGGCGAGGCTGCCGGAGTCATCAATCTCACCGGGCTGACCAGGGAGGACGGCATTCTCGGCTGGGCCTACTATATGGGGGAAAAGAGACTGCGCAGCATACAGACGGCTCTGGCGCTGGAGATGAGTCTGTATGACCACGCGTTTCTGGAGCTGGGAAAGCGGGCGGTGTACAGCGATGTCTTTACGTTAAACGCCGGAGTGATCACGCTGCACAGGCTCTGCGGCTGTGAGGTCGTGGAGGAAAAAAAGAACGCCGTGACAAAGAACGGTGTGTCTTATGATGTGACCTATCTGCGCATGACGGCAGAAAACTGGTTTGCCCTCAGGGAGGGCAAACGGTATGAGAAAATTTCCTTTCCCGGAAACGAGAGATAGCGGGAAAGGCAGATGCAGAACATTCGTCAGGAATCCGGAGGAGAGCATGAACAAGGAAATCAAAATCGGAAGTCATATCATCAGCAGGACATCCCCCACCTTCATCATCGCGGAGATGTCTGCCAATCATCTGATGGACTATGAACGCGCGGTGGCTATCATGCGGGCGGCGAAGGAGGCGGGCGCGGACGCGGTGAAGATTCAGACCTACACGCCCGACACCATCACATTAAACTGTGACGATCCCTGTTTTCAGATCACCCAGGGGACGATCTGGGACGGCACCACGCTCTATAAGCTGTACCAGACCGCATACACGCCCTGGGAGTGGCAGCCGAAACTCCAGGCTGCCGCGGCGGATCTGGGGCTGGAGTTTTTCTCCTCCCCCTTTGACTTCTCCTCCGTGGACTTTCTGGATAAGATGAATGTGCCTGCCTACAAGATCGCGAGCTTTGAGATCAACGATATCCCTCTGATCCGAAAGATCGCGAAGCTGGGGAAACCCATGATCTTTGCCACGGGCGTCGCCAGACTGCAGGATATTGAGATGGCGCTGCAGACCTGTAAGGAAGCGGGCAATGAGGACGTGATCCTGCTGAAATGTACTTCTTCCTATCCCGCGCCCTACGAAGACATCAATCTGAGGACCATTCCCTCCATGGCGGAGACCTTTGACTGTATCACGGGGCTGTCCGATCACAGCATGGGGCATGCCGTGGCGGACGCTGCGGTGGCGCTGGGGGCGAAGGTGGTGGAGAAGCATCTGACCCTGTCCCGGGCGGACGGGGGCGCGGACGCCGCCTTTTCCATGGAGCCGGAGGAATTCCGGACCATGACGGAGGACATCCGCAGGATCGAGAAGGCGCTGGGAAGCGTCACCTATGAGCTGACGGAAAAACAGACCCGGGAGAGGGAGCATTCCCGTTCCCTCTTTGTGGCAAAGGATATGAAGGCGGGGGAAGTCTTCACCCCCGAAAATCTCCGCTCCGTGCGTCCCGGATGCGGGCTGCACACGATGTATTATGAGGAGATTTTGGGAAAAAGGATCACGAGAGACGCGAAACTGGGAACTCCCATGAGCTGGGAGCTGGTAGATTTTGGAGAGTAGATATGCTGATCATTCGTGCGGACGGAAATGCAAAAACGGGAGCGGGGCATCTTATGCGGTGTCTGACCATTGCCGAGGCGGCAGCGGAGCGTGAGGGCACAGAGGAGATACTTTTTTTGTGTGCGGATCAGGATTCTGCCGGGCTGGTCAGAAACAGCGGATTCCGGGCACAGGTATTCGGGACGGATTACCGGGATATGGAGTCGGAGCTGTGGGCGCATACGGATGGAAAGAGCAGAAAAAACCGATATGCCAAAAAAGGAGATGCCGGGAATCTGTGGGATCTGTGGGTGACCGGCTCGCAGAATTGTATTCTCGTGGACAGCTATTATGTCACGGAAGAGTACCTGGAGGGGCTTAAGCGCTACGGGAAAGTGTGGCTTCTGGATGATATGCAGGACCATGCCTATCCTGCGGACGGTATCATCAACTATCATGTGTTCGCGGATCCGAAGATCTATGAGAGATTATACCGGGATGCCGTGCCGCAGCTGTGCCTGGGAGCCTCTTATATCCCGCTGAGAAAGCAGTTTGAAAACCTGCCCTATCAGGTGGGGCGGCAGGTCAGAAATATCCTGATCACCACCGGGGGCGGCGACGCGGAGAATCTTGCGGAAAAAATACTGACTGCTCTTGAAGACCCGGAAAGGATCTTTCATGTGCCGGTGGGGCGTTTCAGCCCCCATCTCGAAAGATGGAAGTTGTTGGAGCAGCAATACGGGAATGTGCGCGTCTATCACGATGTAAAGGATATGGCAGAGCTGATGCAGAAATGCGACCTGGCAGTCACGGCGGGGGGCAGTACCCTGTACGAGCTGGCGGCAGTGGGGGTTCCCTTTGTCTGCTTTTCCTGCGCGGGCAATCAGGAGGCATTGGTGGAGTACATGGGCAGTGCGGATGCGGGCGTGAGCGCCGGGGCGTGGCATCAGGATGCGGAGGGCACGTTAGTGAGAATTTCAGAGGGAGTGGAGCGGCTGTGCCGGGATGAAAAACTCCGCCATAGCTGCAGCGAAAAAGGCAGGAGCCTGGTTGACGGGCAGGGGGCAAAGAGACTGGCACAGGTGCTGGGCGATCTATAGCGGAGGAAGATTTGGGCAGAGAGAGACGGAGGAAGTCGAAAATCATATATGGAATCCTCGCAGCCCTGGTGTTTGTGGCCCTTGCGGGAGTTACCTTTCCCCGCGGGCAGAGGAAGATTCAGAGGACGGAATATCCGGTAGTGATACTGGGGGACAGCCTGTTGGGGCTGTGCCGGGACGAAACTTCCGTGTCAGAAATCCTGAGCAGACGGCTGGGAAGAGAAGTGTTCAACGGGGCCTTCGGCGGGACCTGTATGGCGGTACAAAATCAGCATACGGGCGATATTTATACCACGGAACTGTTGAGTATGGTGAGTCTGTCTAAGGCTGTGGCGGCGGACGATTTCGGTGTACAGCAGACTGTCCGCGGCAGACGGGAAGTGATGGACTATTTCATGGATACGGTGGATGAGCTGGAATGTGTGGATTTTCGGAAGGTGGAGATTTTGATCCTGGAATTTGGGATCAATGACTATCACGCCGGAATCCCCTTGGAGAACGAACAAGACCCTTTCGATGAGACCACTTATGCGGGAGCGCTCAGGAGTGTGATCCATACGCTGCGAAAGAGTAATCCGGACATGAGGATCATACTCGCCACCCCTACCTACTCCTGGTATCCCTCCCATAAGCTGACCTGTGAGGAGTATGTGACAGGGGATGTATTTCTGGAGGCATATGTGGAGAAAGAGAAGGACGTGGGGGAAGAGATGGACGTGGAGGTGATCGACCTGTATCATGGGATGTACGAACACGAGGTCTGGGACGATTGGAAGACCTACACGATAGACGGGCTGCACCCCAATTTAGATGCGAGGGAGTGGATCGCCGGCAGGCTGGAGGCGGCGATCCTTGACAGATAACATACCAAGAGGGGCAGGGAAAGAGGAACGTGACATGGCGATGACGGAGAAGACGCCCACCGGCTTGCTGACAGCATGGCGGCAGGGCATACCAAAAGAATATAAGACGGCGTTTGTCTCGGCGTTTGTCCTGGGGCTTTTGATCCATATGCCGGTGCTTTTGTCGGATATTCCCAATCATGACGGTCTGGGGAGTATGTATTTCGACCAAAATATGATCACCTCCGGCAGATGGTTTCTCACGGTTGCCTGCGGATTTTCTTCTTATTATACCGTTCCGTGGGTCATCGGTCTGTTGGGGCTGTTCTTTCTGGGGCTTGCGGCAGCGGCGCTTGCGGCGCTTCTGGAGATACGGGATCCGGTGACGGCCGCGCTGCTGGCAGGGCTTTTAGTGAGTTTTCCCGCCCTGGCGTCCACCTTTGCCTATGTGTTTACCATGGACGGCTATATGCTGGCGCTGCTTCTGGCAGTGCTCTCCGTGCTCTGTACGAAGAAGTGGCGGAAGGGCTTCCTGCCGGGCGCGCTGTGTCTTGCCTTCAGCATGGGTACCTATCAGGCATATCTGCCCTTTGCGATTCTTTTGTGCTGCTACGAATCGCTTATGATCTTTATGGAGGAGGGGAAACCGGGCAGAAAAGCGGCAAAGATACTGCCCTATTTCTATATGGGTGTATTGGGAGTGGTCTTCTATTATGTACTCCTGCGCATTTTGTTGTTGATACAGGGAAAAGAGCTTGCCTCCTATCAGGGCATCGACGGTATGGAGGGCGGCTCCTCCGCTTTTGGACCGGACGCTTTCTCTCATATATATCGGGATTTCGCAAGTTTTACCCTGAAGGGCAATGTGTTTTTCCAGAATGTGTTCTCCGCGGCGGCGGTGCTGGCGCTGGCGATTCTGACTCTGTCTGTGCTGGGCGGGCTTGCCAGGAAAAGAAAATGGTGGAAGTGTCCCGGATTTTTCGCTATAATAGCTTTGACGGCAGTGATACTGCCTCTTGCAGCCAATGTGATCTTATTGATTTCCCCGGATGTGACTTATCATCTGCTCATGCGTTATCAGTGGGTGCTCCTTCTCATTCTTCCGCTGGCGTTTGTGGACAGGGCGGCGGGCAGGGACCGGGCAGGGAACGTGCTGCGCAAAGGAGCGCTCCTGGCGGCGGCGGTGCTGGTGTTTCATTACGGGCTGGCCGACAATATCGGTTACTCCAATCTGCAGAAACGCTACGAAAAAACGTATGCCTATTGTGTGCGGCTGCTGGACAGGATCGAACAGACGGAAGGGTATTATCAGGGGATCCCCATCGCCATGGTGGGAGTTGTGGGCTACAATCCTTTTCCTGAGACGGATATCACTTTGCCCGTGACATCCAATATGATCGGTTTAAACGGGGATACCCTTCTCTATACCGGGGAAAATTATGAGGTCTTTATCAAAAACTATCTGGGGGCGACGCTCAATATCCTGTCCCCGGAGGAGATGGAGGATATCTATTTCTCACCGGAATATATCGAGATGGAGAGTTTTCCCGCGGCGTCCTCGGTGAAGGTTGTGGACGGCATTATGTATGTGAAGACGGAAAATGTAGGGAGGGACTGAACAATGTCGCTGTTATCGGTCGTTTTACCCGCCTATAATGAAGAACAGAATATCGCGAACACCGCCGGGGTCCTGTCCGGGCTCCTGGAGAGGGAGGGGATCGACTATGAGCTTGTGTTTATCAGCGACGGCTCGAAGGACGGCACCTATGCGGAAATACGGAAGGCGTCGGCGCAGAATCCCCGGATCAAGGGGGCGCAGTTCTCCCGGAACTTCGGCAAGGAGGCGGCGATCTTTGCCGGGCTGGAACTTGCCTCGGGGGATGCGGTGGTGGTCATGGACTGCGATCTGCAGCATCCGCCCCAGACGATCCCGCTGATGTGGGAGAAGTGGAAAGCGGGCGCGGAGATCGTGGAGGGGATCAAGTCCTCCAGGGGAAAGGAAAGTCTTGGATACCGGCTTTCCGCGGGGCTGTTCTACCGCATCATGAGCAGGCTGATCAAGATCGATATGAATGCGTCCTCGGACTTTAAGCTGCTGGACCGGAAAGTGGTAAACGTCCTTCTGGAGCTTCCGGAGAGAAATACTTTTTTCCGGGCATTGACATTTTGGGCAGGATTTCGCACGGAGAGCGTGGAGTACGAGGTGCAGAAGCGGCAGTTCGGCAAGAGCAAATGGTCTCTCTGGAGCCTGATGAAATACGCCGTTACCAATGCCACTTCCTTCAGCACCATGCCGCTGCAGATCGTGACGGTGACGGGAGCGGCGTCGATCGTGGGAAGCGTGATCCTGGCGGTGCAGACGCTGGTGCGATATCTGATGGGAGCGTCTGTGGAGGGCTTTACCACAGTGATCCTGCTCATCCTGATCATCGGCGGCTTCATCATGCTCAGCCTGGGGATCATCGGGCATTATCTGGCGCGTATCTATGAGGAAGTCAAAGGCAGACCCAAATACATCATAAGCCGTGTCACGGACAATGTGCCGGAAAATGCCGCCGGCATCTGGAAACGGTGAGAGGAGAAGAAAATGATCAACTTTAATGTGCCGCCCTATGTGGAGACGGCTGCGGAATATATTCAGGAATGCGTGAAAAATCAAAAGATCTGCGGGGACGGACCCTACACCGCAAAGTGCAGCCGCTGGATCGAGGAACACACGGGGACGGCAAAATGCCTGCTCACCACCTCCTGCACCCATGCCACGGAGATGGCAGCGCTTCTGACCGGAGTGGGAGAGGGAGACGAGGTGATCATGCCCTCCTACACCTTTGTGTCCACGGCCAACGCTTTTGTGCTGAGGGGAGCGGTTCCGGTGTTCGTGGACATCCGCCCGGACACCATGAATATCGACGAGACAAAGATCGAGGCGGCAATCACGGATAAGACAAAGGGAATCGTCCCCGTACATTACGCGGGAGTTTCCTGTGAGATGGATACCATCATGGAGATCGCCGGAAGACATGATCTGTGGGTGGTGGAAGATGCGGCCCAGGGCGTGATGGCCTCCTATAAGGGGAAGGCGCTGGGAAGCATCGGGGACTTCGGCTGCTTTAGTTTCCATGAGACGAAAAACTACAGCATGGGCGAGGGCGGCGCGCTGCTCATCCGGGACGCGGCTTATGTGGAGGAGGCGGAGATCATCCGTGAGAAGGGCACGAACCGCAGCAAATATTTCAGAGGACAGATCGACAAATATTCCTGGGTGGGACGCGGATCCTCCTATCTGCCCAGCGATATGAACGCGGCGTATCTGTACTCCCAGCTGGAGATCGCGGAGAAGATCAACGAGGCGAGACTGGCGTGCTGGAGGCGGTATTATGAGAATCTGTCGCCGCTTCGGGACGCGGGGAAACTGGAGCTTCCGGTGGTTCCGGAGGGCTGTACCCACAATGCCCATATGTTTTATATCAAACTTAAGGATCTGGAACAGCGGGAAGCGCTGAAGGCGTTTTTGTATCAGAACGGGATTTTGGCAGTCTTTCATTATGTGCCCCTGCACACCGCGGCGGCAGGGAAAAAGTACGGGCGTTTCCACGGGGAGGACATCTACACCACGAAGGAGAGTGAGCGCCTGCTGCGTCTCCCCCTGTATTATGGGCTGAGTATGGAAAATGTGGACTATATCTGTGGCAGGGTCAAAGAGTTTCTGGGAGCGTGACGGGATACAAAAGGAGTGTTTATGCGGAAAGTGCTAAAGGGCTGCACCGGGGTGATCCGCGGGGTGATCTTCATAGGCTTCAGCGTCCAGATCGTTCTGGGAATTCTCTGGATGTTCAATGCTTTTGCGAGGCTGCACAGCCTGGGCAGAGGCATTGTCTGCGTGGGTCAGATTTTTGCGGCTGCCCTTGCAGTTTTCTTTTTCCTGAGATGTGCCGGGGGAGAGCGGCGCAGGCTCAATCTTTGGCAGAGCGGTTTTGCGGTGCTGGCTGTTCTTACGTTTCCCATGGTGATGCAGTGTCTGACGGAGCCGGACAGAAGAGTATTTGCCGCCGCGCTTCTTTTGGGGGAGAGCGGCTGTATCTGCGGCAGGCTGTGCCGGGAAGAAAGCGGCGGACAAAAAGGTTTTCCCATTCTCGGGGCATGCTGCTGGCTTGCGGCAGGGCTGCTTTTGGGGGAATATCTCTGGCTGGGACTGTTTCCCATGCTCTGTTATATTTTTCTGGAGAGGGGCTGCCCGGACCGGGGAATGGGGTTTGTGTTGGGAAAGGTGATGCCGGTTCTCGCCGTGGGAGGGCTGATCGGGGGAATCGGCAGTTTTTATCGGGAGCCGGACGATTTCGCGGCAGTGATGGCGGACCGGGTTGCCTGGACCACCCTCTATTCGGATTATTCCCGGCTGCCGGAAGAGTACCGGAAAATGATTCCCTATGACGTGCTGACGGAGAGCACCTATGAGGTGACAGGCGTCAAAACGATCCTGGTGCCTGCCCTGGAGGAAAAACTGGGGATTGACGGGACGCGTCAGATCCTGTGGGAGCTGAGCGCGGCTGCATGGAAAGGCAGCAAAGCGCGGATCGTGAAGGAAATGGTCTGGGATGCCGCGGGATATCTGATCCCTGCGACAGTGGTTCCCCTGCAGCTTGAGGGAAGGGCGTACGACTCTTATACGGGAATCAATTACCGGCAGCTTCTGCTGCCCGCTCCCCGTCTGGGGAAATGGTATATGGATTATGGCTGCTGGTGGTTTGGGACCGCCCTGATCCTGCGCATGGCTTTGTGGCTGCTCACAGAACGCCGGGTGGAGCGGAAAGCATTGCTTGCGGCGGGGGGAACGATGCTGTTCTGCGCCATATGGTACGCCTTGAGCGGCGCGGGCAAGATGGATTATAAAAATACAATGTATGGGCTTAGTCTGTGGATGCTGTGGTTTGCGCCGGCGGCTTTTGATGCCGCAGAGGCGGGCGGGGAGGATTTACCATGAAAAGAGAGAGGGTTCTTTTTGCGGCAGGTTTTGCCGCCGTGGCGCTTCTTTCACTGCCCTGTATGCTTCTCGGAGAGCAGGCAGTCTTTACCTATCACGACCAGCTGGACGGGGAACTGCCCGCATATATCCTGCAGGCAAAGCACCTTTGGGACGGTGACGTTCTGCCTGAATTTTTGGGAGGGGCGTCCAAGACCGCGCTGATGCCGCCTGCCCCGGGCTGTGTTCTCCTGTTTCGGGTATTGTCTCCGCTGACTTCGCTGATCCTCATGCAGCTTGCGGGCAGCCTGGCAGGGTATGTGGGAATGTATCTGTTGTGCAGGAAGGCAGCGGGAAATGAGACCGCGGCGCTGATCGCGGGGGGCTTTTATGCCGCCCTGCCTTTTCTCCCGGTGTACGGGCTTTCCCAGTTTGGGCTGCCCCTGCTTTTGTGGTGTGTGCTCTGCGCCCGGGATGGGAAGGGGGGCAGGTCGCTTGCGGGGGCGGCGCTTTATGGGCTGGTCTATGCCTTTCATTCCTCTTTGGTCTTGGTGGGATTTGGCGTGCTGGGCGTGCTGGCGCTGTGGATTTTTTGGGAGTTGTCCGGTGTGTTCAGGGAGCCCTCCGAAAAAATAACGGCAAAACGCGGCGGGCTGCGCATGGGAGTGCTCTGGCTGTGCCTGTGCATCCCCTATCTTCTGTGCAATCATGACCTCATCGCTCAGCTGTTGGGCGCGGGGGATGCCGCAAGTTCCCACAAGGAGGAATATGTGCTTTCCGGCACGGGGCTGTGGCCGGGCTGGTGGTCCGCCCTGCTTCACGGGGGTCAGCACAGCGAGGATTATCACCTGGGTTTTGCCCTGTTTGTGGCAGCGGTTCTGGGGCTGTGCATTTTCCGCAGACATCGGGACTCTTCTCGGACGGATATCCGGCGTGTCATGACCACAGCGCTGACAGGGATCCTGCTGCTGGCAGGTATTTCCGCTCTTTGGAATACTTCTGCGGCAGTCTCTCTCCGGGGACGAATGGGCGCCTTGGGCGCCTTTCAGCTGGATCGGCTGTTGTGGCTTTGCCCCTGTCTCTGGTATCTGCTTTTGGGGTGTGCGCTGGCGTATGTCATGCGCCTGCTTCGGGAGGAGAAAACCTTCGCAAGGGCTTTGGGTGCGGCCGGCTGTATTCTGGCAGTGGTCTCTTTGGGAGTGACCGGGCTGGGGATCTTGAAAAACAGCGATGTCAAGTCGAACCTGCAGAAGCTCTGCAATGCGGATTATCCTGCGTTTAGCTACGGTGATTATTACGCGGTGGGCGTGATGGAACAGGTGCGGGATTTTATGACGGAATATACGGGGGAGGAGCCGGAGGCGTACCGGGTGGTGAGCTTAGGGATCGACCCGGCAGCCGCCCTGTATCACGGATTTTACTGTCTGGACGGTTATTCCAACAATTATTCCCTGGAATATAAGCACCGCTTCCGCAGAGTGATCGCTCCCGCGCTTGAGGAAAGCGAGTATCTGCGGGATTATTTTGACGACTGGGGCAATCGTTGTTATCTCTTTGGCACCGAGAGCCCGGGGTATTACACCATCGAAAAGAACGGATTTTATTTTCAGCATCTGGAGTGTGACACAAAGGCGCTCAGAGAGCTTGGGGGGAATTATCTTTTTTCTGCCGCCTATATCGCCAACAGTGACGAGCTGGGGCTGACGCTTCTGCGGGAGGAGCCCTTTGAGACCCAGGAGAGTTACTATCGCATTTTTGTCTATGAGGTGGCAGAGCCCTGAGGAACAAAGTTCCAAAGAAGCAAGAGGAGACAGATGGGAAAAGAAGATAGAAAGCCGCTTGCCGGAAAAGTAACTGCATATGGACCGGAGTTTTTGGTCATCCTGCTGTGCGCGGTGCTTTTGCTGGGCGATATCAGTCATAAAAAGGGTTACCACATGGATGAACTTTTGAGCTTTGAACTTGCAAATGCGCTGTTTAATCCGTGGATCGTGCCCACCCAGCCCCAGGGAAGGCTGGCGAAATTTGTGGAAGATGAGCTGCGGGGTGAAACCTTTGGGGAAACCTGTAAAAACCTTGCGGATACGGTGCAGGATATCCTGCAAAACCGCGGGAACAGCAAGATCCTGTCCTATCAGGCGGATGTGTATCCGGAGCCGGTGTGGATCACCAGACAGCAGTTCCTCGATTATATCACGGTGGATGACGGGGATGCCTTCCAATATCTGTCGGTATATTTTAATGTAAAGGACGACAATCATCCCCCTCTGCACTTTATGGCGCTGCATACGGTATGCTCCCTTTTCCGGGGACGGATCACACCTCTGATGGGATGCGGGATCAATCTCGTGTGTGTGCTGGGTGTCATGGGCATGCTGATGTGGCTGGGACGCAGACTGCTGGCCGGGGAGTATTCCGACGGCTCAGAAAACAGCTATGGAAGGTGGACGGGGCTTTTCGCGGCAGCGCTCTACGGGCTGTCCGCGGGGGCGCTCTCCACCACACTTTTGATCCGGATGTACGCCATGGTGACATTCTTTTGTGTGGCATTCTTTGCCATACACATAGACAGGCTCTATGGCAGGCATGGTTTTGCGAAGGGCAATAAACTCCTGTTTGCAGTGACAGTGCTGGGATTCTGGACACAGTATTTCTTTCTGTTCTATTGTCTGATCCTGGCGGCAGTGACGGTTGTGGTCTTATGGCGCGGAAAACGCAGAAAAGAGCTGTGGGCGTATGTCAGAACGGAGCTGTCTGCCGCTGTGGCGGGAGTACTGGTATTTCCGTTCTCCATCCCGGACGTGTTCTCCAGCGGAAGGGGAGTGGAGGCATTGACAAATCTCTCCTTAGGGCTTTCCGGCTATGGGGAGCGGCTTGCCGCATTCGGGAAAATTCTGACGGAGCGTCTGGGCGTGGGCTGTGTGGCTCTGATGCTGGCAGCCCTGGCGGCAGAGCTTGTCCTTTTGTTTTGCAGGAGAAGGAATACGGATCAAAGCGGCGGCAGGGACAAAAAGCCTGCCTCTTCCCGCACGGCGGAGAAGATCTGTGTGTGTGTTCTGCCGGCGGCAGGATATTTTCTGCTGGCGGCGCGCATGTCCCCCTATCTGGTGGACAGATATATCATGCCCCTGTTTCCCTTTGCGGTCCTTTTTATGGTAACGGCAGTGATGTGGCTTGCCGTGCGGCTGAGAGGGACAGGAAGCTTACGCCCCGCACTGGGTAAGGTGCTGCCTGCGGCAGTGCTTCTGGCGGCAGTGGTCTGCCAGCTTTGGGATCCTCTGCGGTATCAGGACAGCTATCTCTATGAGAACTACCCTGTCCAGGAGGCGATCGCGGAGCAATACGCCGGGCTGCCCTGCATCTGTGTGGGGGAGGGTGTGGGGTATTACGAAAATCTCCTGGAGTTCACCCACTATGAGAAAACCCTGATCCTGACGCCCGGGGAATTGGAAAACCGCAGAGAGAGAGCCTCCCTCGACTCTCTGGAACAGGCGGTGCTGCTCCTGAAGGACGGGACGGACCGGGAGGCGGTGTGTGATATTCTGGAGAAAGAGTACGGGCTGTCTCCCCGGGAGACGCTGCTGGAGACCGGGAGCGTGTACGGCGACAGAATCCTATTGTTAAAACGGAGAAAATAGATGGAAAGTATGCCCTTAGTGATTCGGATCTTCATAATGGCGCTGTGGCTGTCCGTCATCCCTGCGGCGGCGGGAGGCTGCTTTCAGAGAGTTTTAAAGCGTGACGGCGCTTCGGGGAATCCCGCGGCGGCGCGGGTGGTTTTTGGCTGGGTGAGCGGTCAGATGCTGCTCTGGGCGGTGTTTCAGGCATTGTGTGTTCCCTGTGTGCTCCGGGAGTCAACTTTTGACAAGGTAGTCCGCCTCTTTGAAGCGGCAACAGCCGCGCTTGTCCTTGCGGGGGCAGTGATCATGATCGTACAGAGGGAAAAAATAAAGCCTGTGCCCGGCCCGGAACGCTCCGGAAAAAACCGGGTGCAGACAGGGCTGTGGCTCTGTTTCTTTGTTCTGCTGGGGCTGCAGCTGGTACAGGCGCTGCGCCTCACCTACGCGGACGGCGATGACGCCTACTATGTGGCGGTCTCCACCATCACGGAAAATGCAGAGACCCTGTACCGCAAGCTCCCCTATACGGGGGGAACCACCAGCGTGGACATAAGACATGGTCTGGCGCCCTTTCCCATCTGGATTGCCTTTCTGGCAAGGGTAAGCGGCATCCCCACAGTCAGCGCCGCACACATTGCCGTGCCCCTGATGCTGATCCCCATGACTTACGGAATCTTTTATCTGCTGGGCAGACGGATGTTGAAAGGAAAGAAAAACGCCCTGCCCTTGTTTCTGATCTTTACGGAGCTGCTGACGCTGTTCGGTGACTACTCATTTTATACGGTGGAAAACTTTATGCTGGCGCGCAGCAGACAGGGAAAGGCAGCTCTGGGGAGCATCATCTTTCCCATGCTTTTGCTGCTTTTGCTGGTGTTTGCCGAAAGGATTTCGGAAGGGAAAAAGAGCGGTGCATCCTACTGGATTTTGTTGTGCTCTGTCATGACGGCAGGATGCCTTTGCAGCACCGTGGGATCGTTTCTTTCATGCCTGTTTGTGGCGGTTTCGGGAATCTGTATCGCTGTGGCTTACCGCCGGTTTAAGGTGCTGCCGCCCCTTGCGCTGTGCTGTGCGCCCTGTGTCTGTTATGCGCTGCTTTATCTGACCCAGCCATGATAAAAAGCCGTTTGCTGCGGCGGAATGCGAGGAAGTATGGAAAATCATGCCATTGTGCTCTTTCGTGAATATATGGGAACGGGACTCATTGTGATGTGGTTTCTGGTCTCTTTAGTCTATCTGTTCCTGAAGGAAGAGAAAAAGCAGATCCGGGTGCTGTTTCTCTATGTTCCGCTGGTATTGCTGTTATTGTTTTTCAACCCCCTGTTTGGTTTTCTGATGAGCAGATACATGGGGGATGATATTTCTTACCGTATCCTGTGGCTTTTGCCGGTGACGGTGGTGATCGCCTACACCTGTGTGTCGGTCTACGGCCGCCTCGCGGGGCGGAAGCGCATTGCTTTCAGTGTGCTGGCGGTCTTTCTGGTCATGGCATCGGGAAAGTGGATTTATTCCAACAGCTTTTTTTCCCGGGCGGAGAATCTCTATCATGTGCCTGACAGCATTGTGCATATCTGCGATGCCATAGAGGTGCCGGGGAGAGAAGTCACCGCAGTGTTTCCGCTGGATATGGTGCAGTATGTGAGGCAGTATTCCCCGGTGGTCTGCATGCCCTATGGCCGGGAGATTCTTGTGGAGAGCTGGAATGAGTGGGCGATTCAGAATCCTCTCTGCGATGCCATGGAGGCGGAGCAGATAAACGCTGCCCGGCTCTGCGCGCTGGCAAAGGAACAGGGCTGCATCTACATTGTGCTGCCCGGGGACAAGACCATCGCAGGAAGCATGGAGGAGGCGGGGTACGGGCTGTTTCTGGAGACCGACGGGTATAGAGTGTATAAGGATAAGGCTTTTGATGCCGCTTCCTCAATTTAATTTTCTAAAAATCTGCTTGCATATTTTTATCAGAAGCTTATAATGAAAAGTACAGACAGATTTCCCCTGCCAACATTCGACAAAGGAGAATTTATGGCAAAAAGGAAATTTGAAGACCTGAACTTAAAAGACGCGTTTTTGTTTGGTGCTGCGCTGGAGGACGAGGAGACCTGCAGGCTGTCCCTGGAGCTTATGCTGGGGAGAGAGATTTCCTCCGTGACGGTGCACGCCGAACACACCATTTTCTACAACTCCGACTACCGCAGTGTCCGGCTGGACATCTTTGCGACGGACGAGGAGCAGAGCCGCTACAATGTGGAGATGCAGGGGGTGAGCCGGGGAAACCTCGCCAGGAGAAGCCGTCTGTATCAGGCGCAGCTGGATGCCTCGGCGTTAACCCCGGGGGAGAGCTTTGAAACGCTGCCTCCCGGATATGTCATCTTTGTGTGTGCATTTGACCCCTTCGGGAGCGGGCTGTACCGCTACACCTTTGAAAACCGCTGCCTGGAGACGGGGATGCCCCTGGAGGATGGAGCAAGGAAGATATTTCTAAGCACCAGGGGGACGGATGACTCCGGGGTGCCGGAAGGGCTGGTGCACTTTCTGAAGTATGTGGAGGAGAGCACGGAGAGCTGTGCGAGGAGCCTGGGGGACGAGACGGTGAACCGGATCCACCGGCGCGTGGAGGAGTTGAAGAAGAGCAGAGAATGGGGGCAGAGGTACATGAAGTTTGAAGAGCTGTTAAAGGATGCGAGGGAAGAGGGCATGGAAGAGGGAACCGCCCGTATGCAGCGTCTGATAGAGCGGATGACAACCGCCGGCGAGGCGCATCTGACGGCAAAGCTTTCCGATACGGATTTTTTGAACGAGATGTACGAAAAGCATCAGATCTGAGGCTTTGCCCGGCACCGTGTCTGCCCGTGCTGCGCTTGCCGGCGCGGTAATGTATCGTGTTATGCCCGGTTTATGTTGTATCTGAAATTCCTGTCCTGATGTTTCTAATGGATGCGTTCGGCATCCGATTACCCCACAACAGATCCGGCAGGGGAATCCGTCTGTGAGCGACCCCTTCTGTTATCGTTTTATATTGAAGCGCTTCATTGAGAGACTCCAGAAAAAGTCTTGTCAACTTTGCCAAATTTCACTGAAATTAGTTGTATAATTTGTTGAAAAACTGTTCAAAGCGCATAAAAAAATTGAAAAATCCATTGACAAATGCTATGCTAGAAATAGCCTATTAAAATATCTATACTAGCGTCAGTGTGTGTGTACCGGCACGGAAGTTAGGGAGGATATCAGCAAAAGGACACTATAAAAATGGGAGGAAAGGAACATGAGCAAAAAGCTTAAAAAGCAGCTGGGTAAAATAATGTCCGTTATTTTATCGGTTGCAATGCTTGTAGGGACGCTTCCGGCAGATCTGCTGGGAGGGATTGCAAGCGTAAGTGCGGCTGAGAATGCAGATGCTGCAGCCAAGATCACCTATGAACAGGGTGAATGGGCGGCAGACGGAGAGACTCAGAGCCGTACCACAACTTGGGAATTCGTCACGAAATCTCAAGAAGCTGGCGACTCCTTTACGGGCGCTACGATTAACGAGGGCGATACCGCCTGCGGGATCACGGCGCTGGCAGGAAAGGTCAGTGTAAAGATGACAGGGCAGGGCTTTACTTTGGGTGCAGATGCGTCGGCATCTTTGCCTTTGGATAAAGACACCACTTCTGTTGTATTGAAAATAACAATGGCAAGTACCAGTAGCGGCAGGGCGATCACGGTGGGTGATGCCGAATCCGTTGTCTTAGCCCATGGCAAAGAACTGAAAAAAGGTGAGGAATATACGTCAGAAGCACTGGGCGCCGGGTACATGACCGTTGCGGATGATGGTACTAAGACATTAAAGCTGACTAACGGAATTGTCGAGGGAGGCTCGGCCGGCGATAGCAAGATTGGTCAGATCACTATCGTGGAGACCAAAGCTGCCGGAGGCAGTGAAGAAGGCGGCGGCGGGGAGTCCGGCGGCGGTGGTGACACCGGAAACACCGATACCGAGTCCAAGACTTATGTACTGGAAAGCAAAGACCTGGCTGCTTTTGCGCAGAACGCAAAGCAGGACAGTGAGACGGAGACTGCGGGTACGGACGGTTTCTTTACCCTTATATACAGTACAAAATCTGCGATCAATGAAAGCTCAAAAACCTGGACGGATGGATATACGTCCGGACAGAGGATTAACTTTGGCGGTAAGGCTGATGTTAAAAAGAATTCCATCAAGTTTACCACGACCAATGCTGCGACGGTGAAGATCTGGTTTGTACAGGGTGGATCTGATAACCGCCAGATGGTAATCCTGAATGAGGGCGGCACAGAGGTGACAGCTACCGCATTGGAGGGAATGGCACAAAATAGTCCCTACTACGGCGAGCTGGAACTGGAGGATGCCGGTACCTATTATTTGGGAGGAAAAACCGGTAACAACTATATATATAAGGTAGAGGTAGATGTTGCCGGCGAATCCGGCGGAGAGACCCCTGCCAATGTTGAAGCAACCGTGACCGTGGAAAATAAGGAGCTGCTTTCCGAGGGAGACACCATCAAGCTGGTGGATGCTGAAGGAAAAGAAGTTGCTGTAACCGATGGCGGAAAGGTTACTTTGACAGTAGGCGCTGCTTATACCGCAGCTGTTAAGACTGCGGAGGGAACGGCGAAGGAAGGCTTTGGCGCCAAGATCAACGGTGAAAACAGCGTTACGGCGGCTGCGGATACCACGGAGCTGAAGATTACGGTGATATCCACCAAGGCTGAGGTGACTCCTTCCATCACGTTCGCTGAGGGAAGTGATTTTGGCACGAACAAGCTCTACGCTGTAAACGGTACAAAAAAAGAGGTAGAGCTGAAAAACGGCGAAGCTGCTTTGCTGGAGAAGGAGACACTCTACAGCCTTGTTGTAAAGGATGCAGAGGGTAAGACTCTCGCGGCATGGAAAGCAGATGCAAACGCAAGCGGCAAGGCGGAGTTTACGACTTCTGCGGAGGAGAAGCAGACCGTTGCGATTGTTCTGACGAAAGTTGCCAATGTAAAAGTGACTCCTGTTATCGAGGGCAAGGATCTGCTGGGTACCAGCAACAAGGTTGTCCTGACGGTAGGGGGGGACAGCGTTGAAGTTGTCTCCGGAAAGGAGCTTTCGCTTCTTGCCAGCACAACATATGATATTGAGATCAAAGATGCCAATGGAAAGAAAGTAGACTCTCTTGAGGCTCTTGTGGATTCCAAGAAGACATACACTACCGGTGCGGAGGATGGCGCTGAGGTGACCATCGTTGTAAATGTACCCGTAACCAAGAAGACCACCTGGGATAAATTTGCAAAGACCGACGGAACACCGGAACTCGGGCAGGAGCTGCCTTCTAATCCCGGTATTTTGTATCAGGAGAGGGGAACCAGTTCCGGATGTTCCTACGACGGAACGCTTCGTTTCCGTCCCGGAGTTGTGCTGTATCTGCTTCTGCAGGACAGTACCACGAAAGTGACATATGCCCAGACCTGCAGCGCTACCAATGCAGGCAGACCTACCTATGTAGGAGGCAAGGACAGCGGTTATCAGGTGGAGATGACCTCCACAGAGAGTTCTGTCACCATTGATGACGTCACGGATCTGGTAGTGACACTGGATGGCAAGAGATATCTGCCTATCGAATCCGGCGGTGACGTAAAGATCAAGTCCATTACTCTGACAGAGTACAGCCCCGTAAACGAAGTGACCGTGAGCGGTACGGTCAGCGGAGTAAGCGGCAAGAACATTACAGAGATCAAGTTCAAGAATCTTGACAATCCCAAGGCAGAACTTGTGAAGGCTGTTTTGGACGGGAGCGGAAAGTACACCGCGAAACTGAGACGTGTTGCCGGAAGGACCAATTATGCGGCAGTTATCTCCGCAGTGGGCTACAAGATCGATGACGCAAACGATGCGGATAAGTTCACCCTGCTTGGAAACGATGCGACTGCAACACAGGATTTCTCCATCGCAGAGGCACCTGTGGCTACCGTTTCCGGTAAGATCACCGGTATCACCGATGTGAAGGGTGATTTGGGCGTTTCCCTGATCCCTGATAATACTGCGCTTGCGCCGATCGAGCTGACAGTGACGAAGGGCGCGAATAATGAGTATACCTATAAGGATGCTGTGCTGGAGGCTGGCAGAAAGTATACTGTCGAGCTGACCAACGCGGATGACTTTGAGGTAACCGGAGAGTTTTCTGTTGCAAAGGATGAGACCACTCATGATATTGCGGCAACTCCCAGGACCACATATGAGGTGAGCGGTAAATTAGTGACTTCCGACAAGAAAACAGCGAATGTCACCAAGATTACCTTTACCAATATGGACAAAAAGGAGTATTCCTACACCTTCGATGTGAAGGACGGAGCGTATACTGCCAAGCTTCGCACGGCAGAGTATGAGACCAGTGTGGATGGCAGCGATTATACCGCGTTCGACCATGTGAGCGTGAAGGATGCTGCAGTTACAAATGATGTATATCTGCAGGGTGCGGTTGACACCTCCGCTGTAGAGTACAAGGCAGAGGTTACTGTGGGCGAGGGCAAGGATTTCTCCACCATCGCCGAGGCAGTGGCTTATATCTCCCGGATGACCAGAACGGATGATCAGAGAGTGACCATCGTTTTGGAAAAGGGTAAAGTTTACAGGGAGCAGCTGGTGATCGATACTCCCAACATTACCATTAAGGGTAATGGCTCTACCATTACCTGGTACTATGGCGTGGGCTTCTCTTACTACAGCGCGAAGCTTTCCTCAGATGGCAAGAGCGCATATTACGACGAGGCTTATGCAGTAGATAAGTATACCAAGACCACGATCTCCCAGAATCCCGGCCACTGGGGAGCTACCGTAAATCTGCTCGCAGGCGCTAAGGGCTTTGCGGCAGAGGATCTGACCTTCGAGAATTCCCTCAACAGATATATGACCAAAGAGGAGATTGCGGACGGTGCGGATGGCAATACGGATGCAGGCGTAACCAGAAGAACGGATGAAAATATTGATGTCCTTTCCAAGAAGGCGAAGGAGAGAGCGTGCGTTCTTTACATTCAGGCGGATGACACCACCTACAAGAACTGTAATCTGCTGAGCAGACAGGACACCCTGTATACCGGTGATGCAGATGAGAATTCCTATTTCCTGAATTGTACCATTGAAGGTAATGTGGATTATATCTGCGGCGACGGCAACCCCGTGTTTGATAAGTGTACCTTGAGCATGTATGGATATCCGGAAGCTTCAACGGGCGCATACATCGTTGCAAACAAGGCAAAGGCAAAACACGGATATCTGTTCAACAACTGTAAGATCGTACAGTCCAGCCAAAAGGGGCTGCTCCCTACCACCGAAAACATTCTGGTGCGTGCATGGGATGCCGGTACCGTGGTATGGCTGAACACAGAAGTGGCTACGGCGGACATGATCAGCGCTGTGGGTTATGCAGACATGAATGCAACCGTGGCAGCCTCTCATTATTACGAGTATAATACCCATACGCCCGACGGCAAGGCGGTTGATGTCAGCGGACGTCCTGCGGCAGGTGTTACCATCATGACCAAGGCAGAGGCGGAGGCGGTTGAGCTGACCTCTTACTTTGACGGATGGAAGCCTCTGTACTATGAAGGCAAGATCATGCTCAATGATCTGAACCTTAAGATTACTGCACCTGTGGCAGGGGAAGCTCCCGATACCTCTGTGAGTCTGAGCCAGACGGGCGTGACCCTGAAGTCCCAGAATGTGACCTGGTATGAGGAAGGCGCTTCCGAGGCATTCACAGGCGCAGCCTTTGGCGATGAGACAGTGTATGTTGCCAAAGTGGATCTGCAGCTTGACAGCATCTATGGCTTTGGTCCCAAGCTGAATGTGGCAGGAGACAGCGCCGCATTGGGCGTGGATTACACAGAGAATAAAGACGGAAGCGTCACTGTCAGCGTGCGTTATGCGACAGGCATTACCGGGCTTTATGATATTGATCTGAGCCAGGGGCTTAAAAAAGGTGTGGAGTATCCCGGCGGCATCTCCGTGCTGGAGGATATGGCTGCCAAGGGTAATACCACTGTAGACGGTGTGGAGTATCCCCATACTGTCCAGGGTACCGGAAATCCCTCACCGAATAAGGGCGAGATCCCTGCGTCAGGTGCCGTGCTTGTGCTGAACGCGGAAAAAGACGGCAAACTGACGGTGGTTTCCACCACGACAGGCAAGACCCTGCACTTTGTTCATGGATCGGATAAGACGGATGAGCTGAATACATCGCCTTCTGCTGCCGCAACCTATACGTTCAGTGTCACGAAGGGAGAGACCTATTACTTCTACGGCGACGGAACGAAGGTGGTACTGGCAAGCATTGTGGTAAATTACAGCGATGCAAAACCCGGCGACTGGAGTAAAGTTGCCGCTCCGGAGATTGTTGACGTGGCGGTAGGTCAGATCGGCGCTGCGGACACCAACGGTGCAAAACCCGGAGAGATCAAGGTTCGCGCAAAGGGTCTGATCAGCCTCAACGGCGGCGACAAGATCGAAGTGGATATGATCGATGCCCGGGGCAATGTTGTGGATACCCAGATCAATGGCGCTAAGAACTATACTGCAAAGGAGCCCGTTGCCGAGGTTACATTTACTCCCACGGCTTCCGGCGAGTATACCTTCATCGCGAGACTGGTGAGATCCGGCGAGAAAGACAAGACAAGCGCTGAGTCGAAAGCGGCAGCCTTTGTGCTTCCCATGGGGCATGCTGTGATCGCCAGCGTGACCAATAAGTGTGCGGCAGCCGATGCAAAAGACGGCGATCTGACAGGAGCGCTGGAAGTTGTATGGAGCAAAGTGCCCGAGGCTAGAAGCTACACCGTGACTGTTGTCACTTCCGCAAAGACCTATACTGTGGATACCACATCTCTCAGCACGGTTGTAAAAGAGCTGCCCGTGGGCGAGACCGTGACGGTTTCCGTGACGGCCCATGGCGGAGATGAGAAGAATGTATCCGTACCCAGCAAGGAAGACAGAGACCTGGGCGAATACAAAGTTACCAACCAGAACAACAGAACCTGGACCTATGCTGCATTTGGAAGCGGCGTTGATACCAAGAATAACAGCGCGACGCCTAAGTTTGGCGCGGACGGCAATCTGGAGTCCGTAAACGTAAAGAGTACCGGCGGCAAGGGTAAGATCGTGCCCGGTTCCACGGACGGTCTGGCATACTACTACACGGCGATCGATCCTGCGACAGAAAACTTCACGCTGACCGCAAAAGTAAGTGTGAATACATGGACGCTTTCCAACGGTCAGGACGGTTTCGGTATGATGGTTGCCGATGCGGTAGGCGAAGACGGCAACGGTACGGCATTCTGGAACAACTCCTATCAGCTGCTCTCCAGCAAGATTGAGTATTACTGGGATGCAAGTGCAAATGAAGGAAAAGGTGCGGTGACCACCTCCTCCGAATATCCGAAGTACACCATGAAGCTTGGTCTTGGATGGACGGCAAAAGAAGGCACCACATTGACGGATGTCAATAAGATTGCGGCAGGTCAGCAGTCCATGCCTGCGAACTTCTCCACCACTTCCGGAACATTGGAGACATACGCTCCTCAAAACGGTAAGGATAAAGGTGAGTACAATATCGTAGGTAAGAGAACGGCTCTTGCGGACAAATCTGCTGAGGCAACACAGAAGGAGAAGGATATTCTCTCATTAACCGAGTTTACTCTTCAGATTCAGAGAAATAACACCGGTTATATCCTCAGATATCTGAATGAGAAGAATGAGGTGATCAACGAGAAGACCTTCTACGATGATGACAGAAATAAACTGACCCAGATCGACAAGAAGAATATCTATGTAGGATTCTTTGCAAGCAGAAACGCTGACATTACGGTAAGTGATATTACCCTGACCACGATCCTGCCCGAGGAGGATGATGCGGCAGCGGCAAAAGAGATCACTTATGTGGATCCCGATTATAAGATCCTGTCTGCAGTCACTTCCAACTCTGAGGAATATGAGCTGGTTTACTACGGCAATGCAGACGGCAAACTGACCATCGTGGATGCCAAGGGCAATCTGCTGGCGCAGAGCCTTGAAGTGAGCGCGAAGAAGAAGTACAGCTTTGGCTCCAAGCTGGATGAGGGTACGAACAAATTTGAAATCGTATTTGTACCCAATTCCGACTATGTGCCGGGCGACAATCAGAAACTGAGCAACTATAATAAGTGGGTATCTTCCCATAAAGTAGAGTATCGCCGTCTGGGTGATGTGATCTATGTAGCACCTAACGGACAGAGTACCAATGACGGTTCGGAAAACAGCCCTGTGGATGTTTATACCGCAGTGGCTTATGCGGCACCCGGACAGACCATTTATCTGGCAGGCGGTACCTACAACTTGGAGGATCCGATCCTGATCGACAGAGGGCATGACGGTACTGCCAAGCAGCCCATCAAAATGCTGGCAAAGAATACGGATCAGAGCAACAGACCTATATTTAACTTTAGCAATCAGAAAGACCAGTCCGTCACTTCCTTTACCATGGCAGCTGACTACTGGCATTTCAAGGGATTTGATGTGACGAAGTCGCCCAATGCCCAGAAGGGTATCCAGGTATCCGGCGACCACAATGTACTGGAACTGCTGAAGACCTATGAGAACGGCAATACCGGTATCCAGATCAGCCGTTATCTGGGAAGCGACAGCTATGCAGACTGGCCTTCCTACAACACTGTTCTGAACTGTACCTCCTATCTGAATGCAGATGCGGGTTACGAGGATGCAGACGGATTCGCGGCGAAGCTGACCGTGGCTGACGGAAACAGGTTTGTGGGCTGTATCGCAGCTTATAACGCGGACGACGGCTGGGATCTCTTCGCAAAGGTTCAGTCCGGCAGCATCGGTTCCGTGACCATCGAGAACTGTCTCGCGTTCAAGAACGGTTATGTGATGGATGAAACGCATACGCAGGTGATCAATGCCGGTAACGGTAACGGATTCAAGATGGGCGGCGACAGCATGAGCGGTTACCATGTCCTGAAGAATTCCGTGGCCTTTGGCAACAAGGCAAAGGGTATTGATTCCAACAGCTGTCCTGACATTCAGATTTACAACAGCACATCCTTTGACAATGAGAGCAACAACGTGGCATTCTACACCAATACTGCAGTAAATACCGATTACTATGCGGAGGGTATTTTGTCCCTGAAGACTTCCAATGCGGTGGCAGAGAATATCAAGCCTGTTGGTACTCAGAATAACAACAAGATTTACGGCGCAAGCAACTATTACTTTAACGGTTCCAAGTCTGTAAACAGTGAAGGTAAAGAAGCAAGCCTTGACTGGTTTGTAAATACCGACATGGAGTCAGGCATCAAGGGGATCACCAGAAAAACAGACGGTACCATCGATATGGGTGATTTCCTGAAGCTCAGTGAAAAGGCGCCCGCAAACGTAGGCGCAAGACTCTATGAGAGCACTTCCGCAGATGAGGTTTTGGTTGCATCCGCAGAGGTAGATGTATACGCGGGAACGGTAAATACTCTGGCAGAAGTAAAACTTCCCGAGGAGCTTCAAGAGGAGGGTTACAGCTGGAAATATCCCGAGACCCTTACCTCCGTATTTGCAGGAACCAGCGTAGAGTTCATTGCAGCCGCTGAGAATAAAGCGGACAGGGCAGTGACGGTGAACTTTGTGGAAGTGACCGGTGTTGCCTTGGAGCTGGATGAGGAGGCGCTGCCTCTGATCGGCGAGGACGAAGTTGAGATTACCGTTGTACCGGTAACGGCGCCTGAGATCGATCTGGAGGATGTTCAGAATGCGCCTGAGGTTACGCTCACATTGAGCGAGACCAGCAGGCTGGGACTGAGCATTGCCAATGCAGAAGGCAGTAAGGATGTCTGGACGGTAAAGAGAGCTGCAAACTCCGGAGAGGGTCTTGCAAAACTCACCGCAAAGATCACTGCCGCCAAATCCGGGACGAAGACGGTTACAAAGCAGGTAAGCTGCAGCTTTATCACCAGAGCGGCGGAGAACACCATCAGCTATAAGATCACAGATCAGACAGACGGCATAACGATTGAAGGAACAGACACCGCGGCAGACAAAGTCACCATGACCTCCAAGGATTCCTTCACGCTCAGCGAGCTGAAAGCTTCTTTGACCGGCAAGGCAGCAGCAAACACCAAGGTGAATGTGTCTGTGAGCGATACCAAGGTGATCAAAGTTGACGCGGCACACAAAGTAACTGCAGTGGGCAGCGGATATGCGACCATCATCCTGACCGCGGCAGGCGACAAGACAGTGGTGGCGAAGATCCCCGTGTCTGTGGAGGACGGTCTGTTGAAGACCAACGTGACCACACTTACCGTAGATAAGGCAAAGACTTCCGGAGCACAGTTCGTAGTGGTTGGGGAGAATGCTGTCACAGGCATTGTTGTGGCTTCCGCTAAGAAGGGCAAAAACGGTGCCGATCAGAAGGATTGCTTTGCGATTGAAAATGTCAACGGCAATATCTACACGATCAGCATCAAAGACAGTGGGACGACGATCCCCGTAGGTACCTACACGGTAGAGCTCAAGACCGACAATGAACTGCCCTTCGAGGCAATTACTGTCAAAGTGATCGAGACCAAACCTGTTGTAAGCATCAAGCAGCCCAAGAAGGTAAACCTGTTCTACAAGACAGGCAGCCCTTCCGGAAACGGCACACTGACCGCTTCTTCCAAACTGGCAGGCGTAACCCTGACCCAGAAGGATCCGGATAAGGATGACTTCAGACTGACGGCTACAAAGAGCGGCTACAATGTGGTCCTGAAAGGTTCCGCAGCAGGGAAGAAAGCAAACCAGATCAACAAAAAAGTGCCTGTGACCGTAAGCTTTGACGGCTACAAGAGCGCATACAACAAGGATATGGTGATCAATGTTTCCATCCAGACGAAGGCTCCCAAGCTGGTTCTGGAGGTAGATAACAGAGTGCTGTATACACAGCTTGGCATCACCAGCACTCCGGTGCGCATTTTCAATAAGGACGAGAACACTTATGTGAGCGGAGCCGATGTGATCCTGGCAAACTCCAAGGCATCCTATGTGAATGCGAACAAGGCATTCTATCTTGAGGAGGAGAACGGTGAGTATATCCTCCACGCGGATAAGAGCGGAAGCGCTAAGATCAGCGTACAGGATGCTGACTGGGCACAGGAAGTAGTCATCAGCCAGCCGATCACTGTGAACAAGAGTAAGCCCAGGGTAACCATCGCGGCTTCCAAGCTGAACGGTTATGCAGACTTTACCGGGCTGGAGCAGTCCACCGCAGTGATCAGCGTAAAGAACGCGCTGGATTATAAAGTCAAGAATCTGACTCTGACCGGTGCAAACTCTCAGGCAACCGAGCTGTTAAGGTACATGGACTATGAAGTTGCCGAGAATGACCTCGGACAGCAGGTACTGGTTCTGACCCTGAGCAGACAGCTCCCTGTGGGATACAACGGCAAGTGTATCTTCAACGGAACTTACAGATTTACAGCGAATTTCGGATTGAATAAGCTGGGCGACATGAAGGCGGATGTGAGAGTTACCATATCTCCTACCCTGAACATTACCACGAAGCAGAAGGGCAGCATTGATCTGGTGAACAGAACAGGAAGCTCCATCACCCTGACTCCTGCCATCAGAAACCTCAACGGTATTATTGTCGGCATGAGCCTTGCCGATGATGCAAGCAACCAGTTTGATGTGGAATGGGACAGCGCAAAGGGTGCGGCTGTCATAACCGCAAAAGAAGAGATCGATCTGAAGAAGGGGACCAGATATAAAGTGACTCCGATCTATGAGATCGAGCTGGAGTATGGCACTGTGGAAGTGACCGGAAGATCCTTCAATATTGTTCCCAAGCAGTCCACCGTGAAGACCACAGCGCTCTCTGTACTGGAGACCAGACTTTCTACCGGCAGCCCTGCAATGACGACAGTTGTTGCAACCTCTCCTGCAAAGGCAGAGATCCTGGGCATGACTCAGGTGAGCGAGCTTGACAGATTTGAGATCGATTACGATGCACAGAGCGGCAACCTGGCAGTTTATGTACTGGACGGTGCGGCAGTAAAGACGGGTACGACCTATAGGATCGCGGTTGAACTTGAGGTGAAGGATGCCGGTGTAAACACCAAGGCACAGAAGATCACCATTCCCGTAAAGGTTGTTCAGTAATCTGACCGGAGGCTGTTGATCGGACAGATGTAAGGAAATGATAGTGTAATACGGCAGGGGACGCTGCATATGCAGCGTCCCCTGTTTTTGTTTGCCGGATAGGAAATTCTGAGGAAGTGTAATATTTACATGGCAATTTCTTTGGTTATATAGTATAATGTTATACACTAGGATATTATGTGGAATGTTTGGCATTATCCGGTTTCAAATGGGGTATTCGGGGAATTTATCCCCGAAGCAGAAAAGGAAAGAGAGGGTGAAATGAGAAAAGGAATGATTCAGAAAATGAGGAAAGGCATAGCCTGCCTGATGACGGCAGCGATGCTCATGGGGAGCGTCGCGGTGGATAGTCTTGCGCTGACGGCAAGGGCGCAGGCATCGATCGTCGTGACAAAACAGAGGGGTTATGAGGAGGGCGCCTATGTGGAATGGGAGCCTGTGGAAGGCGCTGACGGCTACATCGTTTATACTTCCACGGATAGTACGGTCTGGCAGGAGATCGACGATGAATTGATAAGGAGCTATGGAAGCTATATGCGCGCGGATGCCCTCGGGCTGACTGCGGGCACCTGGCAGATCAAGATCGAGGCGGCGACCTTCGACTCCAACAGGCAGAAGACGGGGACTGTGACGGAGCAGATTGTGACTGTGGAGGTGACAGCCCATGACCGCAGCGGATACGCATGGGCAGATGGCGGCACCGCATCCGGCGCGTACAATGAGGACGGAACGCTTAAGGAAAATGCCAATGTGGTTTATGTGACGGAGGCGACGAAGGATACGGTCAGCCTTGAGGTGGCCGGCGCGTCAAGCAATCCCTGTGTGGGCGTTCAGGAAATTTTAAACGGCTACAAGAAGAAAAAAGAGACAAAACCCTTGGCGATCCGTATCATCGGAAATGTCACGGATCCCACTGTGACGGACAAGGGAGATCTTGTGATAGATTCAAATGCCGGACCCATCACCATAGAAGGTGTGGGTGAGGACGCGGTGGCAAACGGCTGGGGGCTGCGCCTGAAGAATGCCGTGGATGTGGAAGTCCGCAACCTCGCTTTTATGAACTGCGACAGCAGCGAGGGCGACAATGTGGGTCTGCAGCAGAACAACCGGCATGTGTGGGTACATCACAATGATTTCTTCTACGGACAGGCGGGCAGCGATGCGGATCAGGTGAAGGGCGACGGCATGCTGGATTGTAAGAAGTCCGACTGGATCACCATGTCCTATAACCATTTCTGGGACAGCGGAAAGAGCTGTCTGCTGGGATTGGAAGAGAATGACAATGACCTGCATGTGACCTATCATCACAACTGGTTTGACCATTCCGATTCCAGACATCCCAGGATCCGTTTCTTTACCACCCATGTCTACAACAATTACTATGACGGAAATGCCAAGTATGGCGTGGGAGCAGCCAAGGGCGGAGCCTCCGTGTTTGTGGAGAACAACTATTACAGAAACTGCCCGTATCCCATGCTGATCTCCATGCAGGGTTCAGACCTGTGGGATGAAGCAAAGCAGCAGAATGTGGCTGCCAACGGTACCTTCAGCAGCGAGGACGGCAGTATCATCAAGGCTTACGGCAATCTTATCAACGGTCAGGAAGCCACCGGAAGCGTGATAGACGAAAACAGCCGGTTTATCGCTTATTTGGCGGAGGATGACCCTGACACTCCCTGGGATGAGTCGGTAGAGTTTGATGCCTATGTGGCCTCCTCCAGAGATGAGAAGGTTCCCGAGACGGTTAAGACGGTGCAGGGAGAGCACACCTACAATAATTTTGATACGGCAGAGGATTTTTATGAGTATACTCCCGATCCTGCCCGGGATGTACCTGAGATCGTAAAGGCACATGCGGGGCGTGTGGACGGCGGAGATTTACAGTGGACCTTTGACAATGCAAAGGATGATACTTCCTATGCTCTCAACCAGGGGTTAAAGGATGCAGTGACAGGTTATACTTCCAAGCTGGTGTCTGTGGGCGGCATTTTGGGAGCTTCCGTGAAGATTTATTACACCGTTACTTTTGATCCCGGCAATGGGGAGGCGGTTACAGAGCAGCAGGTAGAGGCGAATCATCCGGTGCCCAGACCCGCTGATCCCCAGACATTGCCCGAGGGCAAAGTAAGTTTCGACGGCTGGTACAATGGCAGCACAAAGTGGGATTTTTCCAAGGGTGTGACAGGCGATATGACCCTTGTGGGAAAATGGCTGGCGGAGGGAGAAAGCTCCGGAGGCGGTGAAGGCGGAAGCGGTGAAGAGGGCGGTACCGGCGGTACGCCCATCGGCACGGAGACGATCATCCACGATTTCACCAAGTCCGGGAAGTCCAGCAAGTATTTTGCAATATCCGGAAATATGAAGAGCAGCGTGGGTACTTCGGGTACTTATGAGAACACGACCTATCAGGGGAATGGTTTAAAACTGGAAACTGCCACGCAGATCACCTTCACCACGACCACTGCGGCAAAACTGGTTCTGGTGCTTGAGAGCGGTTTTGCCGGGAAAGTGAAAGTGGACGGACAGTCCCTGACCGCCGCAGCCGGCGTGCTGGAGACGGATATTGAGGCAGGATCCCACAGCATTGCCAAGGGAGGTTCTACCCAGCTGTATGCCATCTATGTGATTCCCGACGGCAGCCAGCCGGCGCCTTCCGTGGAGTACACTATAACGGTGGATAAAGGGGACGGTTCCGGTACGGTACAGTTTAAGGTCAAAGAGGGAGAGCAGATCACATTAAAAGAGCTGCCCACACCTGTCAGGGATGGTTATACCTTCCTCCGCTGGGAGAACGAGGCAGGAGAGGAGATCGTACTGCCCTACACCCCTGTCGGGGATATGACGATAAAGGCAGTCTGGCAGCAAAATTCCACAGAGGATCCGGTGGATCCCGGTGATCAGGACACGCCCGAAGAGGGGCTGCATGTGGAGCTGCGCGATCCCGGGGAAGAGTATGTCTACACCGGCAGCGCCGTCAAGCCTGCGATCCTTGTGACCAACAACGGCGTGGAGCTCACCGAGGGAACGGACTACACCGTGAAGTACAGCGGCAATGTCAAGGCGAGCACGACAAAGAACAAGGCAAAGATCACCGTGACCGGCAAGGGCAACCTTACCGGCAGCGCTTCCACCACCTTTGAGATCCTGCCCAAGGACATCAATGACGAGGACGTGGAAGAGGGGACCATCACGGTGGTGAAGAACACCAAGCCGGCTCCTGTGCTGGTCTACAACAACATGAAGCTGGGAAGCAAAGACTACACCGTAAAGGACAATCGTAAATTTACGGAGGACGGTCAGATCACCGTGACCGGCAAGGGCAACTACACCGGAGAGAGAACGCTCGACGTGACAGTGAAGACGACAAAGAAGGAAGTAAAGAAATTCACCGTCACTCTGCAGAACGTGAAGCTGACCTACAACGGTGAGGAGCAGAAGATCCCCTTCACCGTGAAGGACTCCGCGAGCAAGGAAGTGCTGACGGAAGGGGAAGACTATCTGGTGCTGTATCCGGAGAACGTGACGGATGCGGGGAGCAGGAAGTTCACGGTGGTAGGGACCGGAGACTATACGGGAAGCGTGACCAAGAGCTACACCATCAGACCCCTGGCTGCGGCGGCAGGAAGCATGACGGCAGAAGGAGTGGATGAGGAAGGCTATGAGTATGTAAGGACCGGCGTGACCGTGGGAGAGGATCTTGTGGTGCGCTGCACCGCAGACGGTGCGGCTGCGGAACTGACGGAGGGCAGGGACTATAAGATCAGCTATACCAACAACCGCAAGGCGGGAACGGCGAAGTATACAGTGGTCTTCCAGGGCAACTACAAGGGAACGAAGGCGCTGACGGGAAGCTTCAGGATCCTGCCCGCGACGCTGGAGGAAGCGCAGGTGAGCAGCGCGGACAAGGTATACAGCGGCAAGAAGGGGACCTATGTGTCCAAGCCGGTGGTGACCATCGGGGATGTGGCGCTGGGAAGCGGAGATTACACGGTAAAATACTATAAGGACGCGGCAATGGAGCAGGAGATCACCGGGAAGAACAAGCTGGAGCTGGGAGCGGAAGAGAACGAGGCGACAGTGTATGTGAAGGTGAGCGGCAAGGGCAACTATGCGAAGGAAGGCTCGGTGGCGACGGGAGAGTACCGTGTAGTGCGCAGGTCGTCTGCCCAGTATGATCTTTCCAAGGCGAGAGTGACGGTGCTGGATGCGCAGGGGAAGAAGACCACGAAGGTGGAGTACACGGGAGAGAAGCTGGAGCCCGCAGTCAAAGTAGAGTACAAGATCAAAGGGAAATACGAGACAGTAGGGGAAGAGAACTACAGCGTGGAATATGTGAACAATGTGAACAAAGGCAGGGCGAGCATCATCCTGACCGCGGAAGGTGAGCAGTATGTGGGAGGAAAGACCGTGACCTTTAACATCGTGGCAAAGAACGTGAGAAAGGTAACGGATCTGTTCAAGGATCTGTTTGCCCGGCTCGAAAACTGATTTTTGAAAGAGGAAATGAAGCGATAAGGTTCCGCGAGGAGAAAGAGAATGGCATTCACCCATCTTCATGTCCATACAGAGTATTCCCTGTTGGACGGTTCCAATAAAATCAAAGAGTATGTGCATCGTGTCAAGGAGCTGGGGATGGATTCTGCTGCGATCACGGACCATGGCGTCATGTACGGAGTGATCGACTTTTACAGGGCGGCAAAGGCAGAAGGGATCAAGCCCATTATGGGCTGCGAGGTCTATGTGGCGCCAAACTCCCGCTTCGACAAGGAACTGACCGGAGGTGAGGACCGGTATTATCATCTGGTGCTCCTGGCAGAGAATAATACCGGTTATGCCAACCTGATGAAGATCGTCAGCCGTGGATTTACGGAAGGGTATTACTATAAGCCCCGCGTGGACATGGAGATCTTAAACCGCTATCACGAGGGGATCATTGCGACCTCCGCCTGTCTTGCCGGCGAGGTGCAGCGTTATATCGTGAAAGGGCTGACGGACGAGGCGCGCAAGGCGGCTTTGAAGTATGAGGCATGCTTCGGGAAGGGTAATTTTTTCCTGGAGATGCAGGATCATGGGATTCCGGAGCAAAAGACGGTGAATATGGAGCTCATGCGCATGAGCAGAGAGCTGGATATTCCTCTGGTGGTCACCAATGATGTGCATTACACCTATGCGGAGGACGCGGATTCCCATGACATCCTGCTCTGCCTTCAGACGGGCAAGAAGCTTGCGGACGAGGACCGTATGCGCTATGAGGGCGGGCAGTATTTTGTCAAGAGCGAGGAAGAGATGAAGGCGTTGTTCCCCTATGCCTGGGAGGCGGTGGAGAACACCCAGCGCATTGCCGACAGGTGTAACGTGGAGATCGAGTTCGGCGTGACCAAGCTGCCTCATTTTGAGGTGCCCGAGGGGTATGACTCCTGGAGCTATCTGAACAAACTGTGCGACGACGGGCTTTTGGAACGCTACGGGGAGGAAGCCCATACGCTCCGGGAACGGCTGGACTATGAGCTGGGGGTCATCCGGAGCATGGGATTTGTGGATTATTTCCTCATTGTCTGGGATTTTATCAACTATGCCAAGATGAATGATATTCCCGTCGGCCCGGGGCGTGGCTCCGCTGCGGGAAGCATTGTGGCTTATTGTCTCAAGATTACAAATATTGATCCGATCCGGTATCAGCTTTTGTTCGAGCGGTTCTTAAACCCGGAGCGCGTGACCATGCCGGATATCGATATTGACTTCTGCTTTGAGCGAAGGCAGGAGGTCATCGACTATGTGAGCAGAAAATACGGCGCGGAGAAGGTGGTGCAGATCGTCACCTTCGGTACGCTGCAGGCGAAGGGCGTGATCCGCGACGTGGGACGCGTCATGGATCTGCCCTATCAGCTGTGTGATTCGCTGGCCAAGATGGTGCCGGCAGAATTGAACATCACACTGGATAAGGCATTGGAAAAGAATCCTGAGATGCGGAAGCTCTATCAGGAGGATGAGCAGGTAAAGCATCTGCTGGATATGTGTAAGAGGCTGGAGGGTCTGCCCAGACACTCCTCGATGCACGCGGCGGGTGTGGTCATCTGCCCCGAGGCGGCGGAGGAGTTTGTGCCGCTCTCCAGGGGAAGCGACGGTTCCGTCACCACCCAGTTTACCATGACCACTCTGGAGGAGTTGGGACTGCTGAAAATGGATTTTCTGGGGCTGCGCACGCTGACGGTCATCCACGACGCGGTGAAGTTTATTGAGAAAAGTACGGGAAAGCGCATCAATATGGATGCCATTGACTATGATGACAGGGAAGTGCTCGCCTCCATCGGCACAGGCAGGACGGAGGGGATTTTCCAGCTGGAGAGCGCAGGCATGAAGAACTTTATGAAGGAGCTGCGCCCCCAGAATCTGGAAGACATTATCGCCGGAATTTCCCTGTATCGTCCCGGTCCCATGGATTTTATCCCGAAGTATATTAAAGGAAAGAACAACCACAGCGATGTCACTTATGCCTGCCCCCAGCTGGAGCCGATCCTGGCGCCCACCTACGGATGTATCGTGTATCAGGAGCAGGTGATGCAGATCGTGCGCGATCTGGGAGGCTATACCCTGGGGCGCAGCGATCTGGTGCGCCGTGCCATGAGTAAGAAGAAGCAGTCCGTCATGGAGAAGGAGCGCGCCAATTTCATCTACGGCAATCAAAAAGAGCAGGTGCCCGGCTGTCTGGCAAACGGCATCAGCGAGGCAGTGGCGTCCCGGATCTATGACGAGATGATGGATTTTGCAAAATATGCCTTTAACAAGTCCCATGCGGCGTGTTACGCGGTGGTAGCCTATCAGACGGCATGGCTGAAATACTATTATCCGGTGGAGTTCATGGCGGCTCTGCTCACCTCGGTCATTGACAATCCCAAGAAGGTGTCGGAGTATATTCTGACCTGCCGCAGCATGGGAATCGCGCTTCTGCCCCCCGATGTCAATCAGGGTGAGGCAGGATTTTCCGTGGCGGACGGGAGCATCCGTTATGCCCTCACGGCGATCCGCGGTGTGGGGCGACCCGTGATCGACAGTCTGGTGGAGGAGAGACGGGAAAGGGGCGCTTTCACCGGATTAAAGGAATTCATCACCCGTATGATGCACACCGAGATCAATAAACGGACGGTGGAAAATTTTATCAAGGCAGGGGCGCTGGACAGTCTGAACGGCACCAGAAAGCAGTTTATGATCATATACGCACAGCTCATGGACCGCGTTTCAAAGGAGCAGAAGGACAGCCTGGCAGGGCAGATGTCGCTGTTTGATATCGCGGACGAGGAGACAAAGGAGGAGTTTGACCTTCGGATGCCGGATGTGGGGGAATATCCCAAGGAGATGCTGCTGGCCTTTGAGAAGGAAGTGCTGGGCATCTATATCAGCGGACATCCGCTGGAGGCGTATCAGGAACTTTGGGAGAGGAACATCAGTAACAATACCGGCGATTTTATGCTGGATGAGGAGATAGGATCTGTCCGTGTCAGAGATCAGGAGAGGGTGACGCTGGGCGGTATCATCGCGGGCAAGAATGTGAAATATACCCGGAATGACAAGGTGATGGCATTTTTGACCCTGGAAGACATGATCGGCAGTGTGGAAGTGGTGGTGTTCCCGCGGCAGTATGAAAAATACAGTGCCGTGCTGGAGGAGGACGCAAAGGTGTTCGTCCGCGGCCACGCCAATGTGGAGGAGGATAAGGACGCCAAGCTCATCTGCGATGAGATCAGGACCTTCGAGGAGGTCAGACAAAGCGAGGAGAGGAACAGCCCCCGGAAGGCTGCGGCAAAGATGCCCAACGGGCTATGGATCCGCTTCGAGGATGCGGCGGATTACGACAGACGCAGGGAAGAGCTGTTCTCTGCCATCGCCGGCTCTGAAGGGGAGGACGATGTGGTCATTTACCTGAAGAGTACGAAAGCCGTGAAAGTGCTGCCCCAAAATCAACGTGTCAGCGCGGACGAGTTTTTGCAGAAGAGACTGGGGGCTCTTTTTGGAGAACAGAACATCGGTGTCAGGAACATTCCGGTCAGGAATGAAAATGCTATTGAAAACGGAGTCAAATTGGATTAAAATAGGTACTTAGAGTGATTTTGTATGATTTTGTTTGATTCTGGAGGTTGTGTCATGGCGAAGGAAATTAAGACGATCGGAGTTTTGACAAGCGGTGGAGATGCGCCCGGCATGAATGCGGCAATCCGTGCGGTGGTGCGCACGGCGATTGCCCGGGGAATGAATGTAAAAGGAATTAAGAAGGGCTACCAGGGGCTTTTAAACGAAGAAATCATAGATATGAAGGGGAAGGATGTCTCCGACATCATCCAGCGGGGAGGCACCATTCTTGGCACGGCGAGGTGCATGGAGTTTAAGACCCCGGAGGGACAGAAAAAGGGCGCCGATATCTGCAGAAAACACGGTATCGAAGGGATTGTCGTCATAGGAGGCGACGGTTCCTACCGCGGCGCACAGGCTTTGTCCAGACAGGGGATCAATACCATCGGGCTGCCCGGTACGATCGATCTGGATATATCCTGTACAGAGTACACCATCGGTTTTGACACTGCGGTGAATACCGCGATGCAGGCGATCGATAAGGTGAAGGATACTTCCGCTTCCCATGAGCGCTGCAGTATCATAGAGGTCATGGGACGCAATGCAGGTTATATCGCACTTTGGTGCGGGATCGCCAATGGCGCGGAGGATATTCTGATTCCCGAAAAATACGATTTTGACGAGCAGAAGATCATCAACAATATCATTTCCAACCGCAGAAAGGGCAAGACCCACCATATCATTATCAATGCGGAGGGCATCGGGCATTCCGTGTCCATGGCGAGACGTGTGGAAGCGGCTACCGGCATTGAGACGAGGGCAACGATCCTCGGTTATATGCAGCGCGGAGGATGCCCTACGGCGAAGGACCGCTATTATGCCTCAATCATGGGTTCTTATGCGGTGGAGATCCTGCGTCAGGGAAAGACGAACCGGGTGGTGGGATTCAGCAAGGGAGAATTTGTGGATTACGACATCGAAGAGGCGCTGAATATGGTAAAGGGTATCAATGATGTTGAATACGATATCGCCTATCTGCTCTCGGTATAAAAGGAATGTGATCGTGAAGCGGTGTTGTCTCCAGACAGCGCCGCTTTTCTAAATGATGCCGGGCATGGATCCGGCCACGGAAAGAGGAAAGCATATGATTACAAGCACGGCAAATCCCCGTGTCAGACAGATCGTCCAATATCAGCTTCACCCAAAGGAGCGGGGCAGGGACAAAGTCTTTGTTGCCGAGGGGGTCAAAATGTATCTCGAGGCACCGGAAAATCTCATACAGCAGGTCTATATCTCGGCAGGGGTGTTGGAGGAGACAAAGAGACCGGGCAGGCAGAATGTCATGGACAAGCTTGTGCGCACCGGCTATGAGACGGTTTCCGACGAAGTGTTTGCCAAAATGTCCGATACCAGGACCCCCCAGGGGATTCTGGCACTGATGCGGCAGCCGGAGTATGAACTGGAACCGTTTCTGCAGAAGCCAGGGGCGCTGTTTCTTGTGCTGGAGGGTCTTCAGGATCCCGGGAATCTGGGAACGATAATAAGAACCGGGGAAGGCGCTGGAGTAACATGCGTTATTATTGGAGGCGGCGCGGATTTGTTTAATCCCAAAGTCATTCGGGCTACCATGGGATCCATATACCGGGTTCCCTTTGTGTATAGCCGGGATCTTCCGGGCACCGTGGAAAAGCTGCATGCCGCCGGGATCAGGGCTTATGCCGCTCATCTGCAGGGAGAGGTTTTTTATGACAGTGTTTCCTTCCGGGAACCTTCGGCGTTTCTGATCGGAAACGAGGGGAGGGGCTTGAGCAGAGAGCTTGCCGGCGCGGCGGACGCTTATATTAAAATTCCTATGGAGGGGCAGGTGGAGAGCTTAAATGCCGCTGTGGCTGCAGCGCTGCTGATGTACGAGGCGCACAGGCAGCGGGCAGTCAGATAGCATGGAACGAAAAGAGGAAGCATCATATTAAATAATACACGAAATTAAATGCAGAATGATCTATGGAAAACAGGGAGGCTGGGAGAAGATGGAGACAGGTAAGATTGGATTTATCGGGCTGGGAAATATGGCTGTGGCAATGATCGGAGGAATGCTGAAAGAGAAGATCATCGAACCAAAACAGGTGATTGGAAAAGCCCGGACCAGGGAGACGGAAGAAAAAATTAAAAACAGATTTAATATTCTTACGGCAGAGAGTAATGCCCGGGTGGCTGCGGAAGCCGATATTCTGTTTCTTGCCGTGAAGCCGGTGTATTTTGCCGGGGTGATCGAAGAAATCCGCGAGGCGGTCCGTCCCGGCACACTGATCGTCAGCATTGCCGCGGGCAGAACCCTTTCTTATTTAAAGAAGGAGTTTGGGAGAGAGGACTGTAAATTCATTCGCTGCATGCCCAACACTCCGGCGCTGGTGCTGGAGGGCTGCACCGGAGTCTGCGCGGAGGAAAAAGTCACCGGAGAGGAGCTGGACCGTGTCTTAGCGCTGTTAAATGCCTTCGGCAGAGCGAGCGTGGTGCCCGAAAGCCTGATGGATGTTGTGGTCGGCGTATCCGGCAGCGCGCCGGCATATGTGTTTCTGTTTATAGAAGCCATGGCGGACGAGGCGGTTGCGGAGGGAATGCCCCGCAGACAGGCGTACGAGTTTGCCGCGCAGGCGGTGCTGGGCAGCGCCAGGATGGTTTTGGAGACCGGAAAACATCCCGGTGAACTCAAAGACATGGTGTGTTCCCCCGGAGGCACCACCATACAGGCAGTGAAGGTTTTGGAGGAAAAGGGGCTGCGGGCAGCGGTGATGGATGCCATGGCAGCCTGTATCGAAAAATCTCGGAATATGTAAATTTTCCGCCAAAAAATGACAATTTATCACACTTGACAAAACAGTTGCCTTCTGATATCATTTATAAAAAATCTTAATATATTTAACAAATTTGTAACAATTTATAAAAATATTGTTATAATTATATTGGAGGAAAATAAATGACTGAAGGCAGAAAAGTATGCCGAGTCTTTGCATTGGCACTTGCGCTTGCGCTGTCCGTGGGCAGTACGGCAGAAGCTTCCGGTACCGGTAATTATCTGGAGGAAATGAATGGCGGCGTGGCCGCGATCCTGGAATCCAATTTTGTGGCAAGACAGAACGGAAAGCCCGAACCGGTCAAGCCGGAGGAGGAACAGTCCAAACTTGTCATGGCGAATGTCAAAAACGCATTGAATGTGCGCAGCGAACCCAGTGAAGACGCGGAAAAGGTAGGAAAATTATACAAAGACTGCGGAGGGATCATCCTCGAGAGAATGAACGGCTGGACAAAACTGCAGTCCGGCAATATTGTGGGATGGGCTTCGGATGAATATCTTCTCTTTGGTGAGGAGGCGAGAGCTCTGGCAAACGATGTGGGCAGGACGATCGCAACCGTCAACACGGAATCTCTGCGCGTGCGCAAGGAGCCCGGTGCCGACGCAGGCATATACGGTCTGCTTCCCAAGGGGGAAGTCGTGGAAGTGCTTGACGACGATGACGAGGAATGGGTCACCATCGATTATGAGGGCGAGGACGCTTATGTGGCTGCCGAGTATGTGGTTGTGGACTTCCAGATCGACGCCGGTGAGACTATGGAAGAGATCAAAGCCAGAGAGGAAGCCGAGAGAGAGGCGAAGCGCCATGTGAATTACGGCGAGTACACTACAGATGCGGATACCACATTGCTCCTGGCTGCATTGATCCAGTGCGAGGCAGGCGGCGAGAGCTATGAGGGACAGCTCGCTGTGGGCGCGGTGGTCATGAACCGTGTCAGAAGCGGTGCCTATCCCGACAGTATTCACGGCGTGATCTATGCGTCAGGGCAGTTTACTCCTGCGCTGAACGGAAAAGTAAATGCGAAGTACGAGTCCGGCAGGATTTCCGACAGCTGCAAGAAGGCAGCGGAGGAGGCGGTTTCGGGAGTGTCCAATGTGGGCGACTGCACACATTTCCGCCGCAACAACGGCAGGGACGGGATCGTGATCGGCAATCATGTATTTTATTGACCGGACGGTATCCGGACCGCATAAATTTTATGGATATTACTGCATATAATAAAGATTGAGGCAGGGCGGCATGAAAGTGCCGTCCTGTTTTGACATCGGGACAATTTTGTAGTACACTGTAATTATTATAGGAAAGGAGTTGCCCGAGATGTTTGGAATAGCGGAATTATTGATTTTCTGGGTAGTGGTGCTGATCGTGATGATCGCCATTGAATTGGCGACGATGGGTCTGACCACTATATGGTTTGCGGGCGGCGCGCTGGCGGCTGCGATCGCGGCTGCGTTTTCTCTGCCGTTATGGTTTCAGATACTGTTGTTTTTGGTGGTATCGCTTCTGCTCATGATATTCACCAGACCCATCGCGGTAAAATACTTTAACAAGGACAGAGTCCGTACCAATGTGGAAAGTCTTGTGGGACGGCAGGCGATCGTCATCAGCGAGATCGATAATCTGCAGGGCATCGGACAGGTGACGGTTGGGGGTCAGGAGTGGAGCGCCCGCAGCGAGGATGACAAAGTGCGCATGGATGTGGGTGCCGTGGTGGACATAGTGGCTGTCAGCGGTGTGAAGCTGGTGGTGCGCATGGATCCTCAGATGCAGAACATCTGAGAATACGGTGCGGCTTTTAGCCCGGAGATAAGGAAGCAAACAAAATTAAGAAATGCGCGTGCGGCACGGATCCGCACAGAAAGAGGTGTATTATGGGACCATTACTTTGTCTTGCATTTGTACTGTTTGTCATTGCGATCTGCCTGTTTTTTACCTGTATCAAGATCGTGCCCCAGGCGCAGGCGTATGTTGTGGAACGTCTGGGGGCATATCAGGGAACCTGGTCCGTGGGATTTCATTTGAAGTGGCCCATCGTTGACCGGATCGCCCGCCGCGTGAACCTGAAGGAGCAGGTGGCAGATTTCCCGCCCCAGCCTGTGATCACCAAGGATAACGCATCGGTGAGGATCGACACGGTGGTATTCTATCAGATCACCGATCCCAAGCTGTTCACCTACGGCGTGGAAAATCCCATGATGGCGATCGAGAATCTGACGGCGACCACACTCCGTAACATCATCGGTGATCTGGAGCTTGACCAGACCCTGACTTCCCGTGAGATCATCAACACCAAGATGCGCGCGGCGCTGGATATCGCAACAGATCCCTGGGGCATCAAGGTCAATCGGGTGGAGTTAAAGAATATCATACCTCCCGCGGAGATCCAGAACGCCATGGAGAAACAGATGAAAGCGGAACGTGAGAGACGTGAGGCGGTTACCCGCGCAGAGGGTGAAAAGAAAGCGCGCATCCTGGAGGCGGAAGGTGAGAAAGAGTCTGCGATCCTGCGCGCCGAGGCGGAAAAACAGTCTGCCATCCTGCGCGCGGAAGCACAGAAAGAGCGCATGATCCGCGAGGCGGAAGGTGAGGCGGAAGCCATCCTGAAAGTGCAGCAGGCGAACGCTGACGGTCTCAAGATGCTCAAAGAGGCGGGCGCGGATGAGGCGGTACTGAAGATCAAGAGTCTGGAAGCATTTGAGAAAGTGGCGGACGGCAAGGCGAACACCATTCTTCTCCCCGCGGAGCTGCAGGGGATCGCATCCCTGGGAGCGGCGATCAAAGCGGTTTCCGGTAAGAGCGAATAAAGGAGAAGACCATGGGCAACATTGATTTAAAGGGGAGGGATTTCCTGAAGCTGTTGGATTTTACTCCCGAGGAGATCGTTTATTTTCTGGATCTGGCAGAGGATCTGAAGGACAAGAAGAAAAAAGGTATTCCCGTGGACATGCTGCGAGGCAAGAATGTGGCGCTGATCTTTGAGAAGACCAGCACCCGCACCAGATGTTCCTTTGAAGTGGCGGCATATGATCTGGGTATGGGCTGTACCTATCTGGATCCCCTGGGTTCCCAGATCGGCAAGAAGGAGAGCATCGCCGACACCGCGCGGGTGTTGTCGAGTATGTACGAGGGAATCGAATACCGCGGTTTTGAGCAGGAGATCGTGGAGGAGCTGGCAAAGTATTCCAAGGTGCCTGTATGGAACGGGCTGACCAACGAATTCCATCCCACTCAGATGCTGGCGGATCTGCTCACCATACGGGAACATTTCGGGCATCTGAAGGATATACGCCTCACCTACATGGGAGACGCCCGCTACAATATGGGCAACTCCCTGATGGTAGCCTGCGCTAAGATGGGCATGCACTTTACCGCCTGCACCACTGCCAGATACTATCCGGATAAAGCGCTGGTGGAGGAATGCCAAAAGATTGCGGCACAAACCGGAGGAAGCATCCGCCTGACCGAGGATGTGCGGGAAGGTACGAAGGACGTGGATGTGATCTATACCGATGTATGGGTGTCTATGGGTGAGGCGGATGAAGTTTGGGAGGAACGTATCAGAGAACTTTCACCCTATCAGGTCAATAGGGCAGTTATGGACAATGCGGGTGAGAAAGCCGTTTTCATGCACTGCCTGCCCGCGTTCCATGATCTGAAGACCAAGATCGGAGCCCAGATGGGAGAACGCTTCGGCATTACCGAGATGGAAGTGACGGATGAAGTGTTTGAATCCGCCCGGTCCCTCGTGTTCGAGGAAGCGGAGAACCGTATGCACACCATCAAGGCGGTTATGGCGGCAACCTTATGAAAACATTAACATTAGCGGCGTCCACCCGGTGGGCAGGACGCCCTGTTTATTTTTATGAAAACATAGATTCCACCAATCTTCAGGCGAAACGTCTCTCTGACATGGGGGCTCCCCACGGAGCCCTGGTGGTCGCGGAAATGCAGACTGCCGGACGGGGGCGCAGAGGACGCAGCTGGGTCAGCCTTCCGGGCATCAATATTTACTACACGATCTTGTTGAAACCGGAATTTTCCCCGGATAAGTCCTCCATGCTGACTCTGGTGATGGGATATTCCGCTGCAAGGGCAATCCGTGTGGAGACCGGTCTGAATGCGGGAATCAAGTGGCCCAACGACATTGTGGTAAACGGCAAAAAACTCTGTGGGATCCTCACGGAGTTGAGCGTTGAGAAGGACAGGATACAGAATGTGGTCATCGGCGTGGGCATCAATGTACATGAACAGGAATTTTCCTCCTACCTTGCGGACAAGGCGACATTCCTGGACAGAGAGTGCGGCTTCCGGGTGAACAGAAACCGCCTGCTCTCCGTCATTATGGAGTTTTTTGAGGAGGATTATGAGCGTTTTGTTTCCGCGGGAAACCTCCTTCCTTTCAAGGATGCCTATGAAAGGATGCTTGTCAACAGGGACAGAGAGGTCTGTGTGGAGGATACTGCCGGAGCGTACGAGGGAATCGCCCGCGGCATCACAGAGACGGGCGAACTGATCGTGGAACTTGCGGACAAAAGCAGGAGAGAAGTGTTTGCGGGGGAAGTGTCCGTGCGCGGAATCTACGGATATGTATGACGAAAGGATTGATATGGATAATGATCGGATCGTGCTCTGCGGCGCAAACGCCTATGAGATGAAATACTATTTTAACGAACAGTTTGCGGGGATTCCGGAATCCATCAAGGAAGAACTGCACATTATCTGTGTTCTTTTCACGGAGGAAGTAGGCGGTATCTTTACCATTGGCTTTGAACCGGACGGAACCCTCTCCCTGCAGACCGATGCGGAGGAGGACGATATCTACTATGATGAAGTTTCCAGCGGGCTTTTAGTGGGTGAGATACGCAGAAAACGGCAGGAACTCTTTGAATCTTTGAGCCTCTATTACAGAGTGTTCATACGGAAAGAGGATGTATCACAGCTTTTGGATCAGAGCGGAGAATGAGAACATGATATTAGTCATCGATGTGGGCAATACCAATATGACCATGGGCGTGTATGAAGGGGAGAAACTGCGGACGACCTTCCGTCTGACCACGAAGACACCCCGCACCTCAGATGAGTACGGTATTATCATCACACAGCTTTTAAAAAATAGTGGCATCGAGCCCAAGGAACTGAGCGGGTCCATCGTGGCAAGCGTGGTGCCGGCGGTGATGCACGCCCTGCAGGGGGCTCTGGTGCGCTACACAGACACCCGCCCGCTCATCGTGGGTCCCGGGATGAAGACGGGGATCCGCATCACCACCGAAGATCCCCGGGCAATCGGCGCTGACCGCATTGTGGACGCGGTGGCGGCGTATGAAAAATATGGAGGCCCCGTGTTGGTGTTGGACTTCGGCACTGCGACGACCTACGATCTGATCAATGGGGAAGGGTGCTTTACGGCGGGAATTACCGCACCGGGCATCCGCATCAGCTCGGAGGCGCTCTGGACACAGACGGCAAAGCTTCCCGATATAGAGATCAAAAAGCCCGGGACGATCCTGGCAAAGGAGACCATCACCAGTATGCAGGCAGGGCTGATGTACGGGCAGATCGGGCAGACCGAATATATTATCAGAAAAGTACGGGAGGAGAGCGGGCTGCAGGATATGAAAGTGGCGGCAACCGGCGGGCTGGGAAGGCTCATCGCGGATGAGACGGATGCCATCGATATCTATGACCCCTATCTGACGATGGACGGGCTGCGCATCCTCTATGATAAGAATGCGAGATAAGAACGCGGGATAACTGAGAGGGATCAGAAATGCCACAACTGACGATCGGAGGAGTCACCCTCCCTGACAATATTATTTTAGCACCTATGGCAGGCGTTTCCGACCTGCCTTTTCGTCTGTTATGCAGACAACAGGGGGCAGGCATGGTCTGCATGGAGATGGTCAGCGCAAAGGCGATTTATTACCACAACAAGAACACCGACAGCCTCATGGAGATCCATCCGGATGAGGGATATGTCTCTCTGCAGCTGTTCGGCTCTGAGCCGGAACTTTTGGGCGAGATGGCAAAACGCATCGAGGAACGCCCCTTTACCTTTCTGGATTTTAACATGGGATGCCCCGTACCCAAAGTGGTCAACAATGGGGAGGGATCGGCGCTGATGAAAGATCCCCGCCTGGCGGAGAAGATCTTCACGGCGCTGGTGAGATCTACCAGGAAACCTGTCACCGTAAAGATCCGGAAAGGGTTTGATGACAGCCATGTAAATGCCGTGGAGATCGCCCGCATCGCCGAGGGATGCGGAGTGGCGGCGGTGGCAGTGCATGGGCGGACCAGAGAACAATACTACAGCGGGCAGGCGGACTGGGACATCATTGCCAGGGTAAAGGATGCCCTGACCATCCCCGTCCTGGGAAACGGCGACGTGGACAGTCCTCTCAAAGCCGAGGAAATGCTCAGACAGACCGGCTGTGACGGCATCCTCATCGGACGCGCTGCCCAGGGAAATCCATGGATTTTCCGCGAGGTGACAGGCTATTTGGAGAGCGGAGTCATACCGCCCCGCCCGGACAACCGGGAGAAAAAAGAACTGATTCTGCGCCATGCTTCATTGCAGCTGCAGTACAAGGGAGAATACACGGGAGTCCGGGAGATGCGCAAACACCTGTCCTGGTATACCATGGGGATGCCCAATTCCGCCCGCTTCCGCAGAGAGATCAACGCTCTGCAGAGTATGGAACAGCTCAGGGAGAGCGTGGAGAGGATCTTTGGATGATCCACATATTTCTCCTGTCACTGCATATAATGGAGCATGGATACGATTGTGATGCTCTGTTATGAATGCACGCGCTTCAAAAGCGCCAAATACGGCAACCCTTTCCGCGCGGGAAAAATCAGCATGGACAGCAGCTTCCGCGAGGAGCCCGTTCCTCTGCAGGATTACCAGCTGATACGAGTAGTGCTGAGCGAAACCCTGCCCGAGGGAGGGCGCGGCCCTCTTATCAGACTACTCGGAGGGAAACTGCTGAAAGGATACAGACGAAAGGTACAGGATGCCCTCAGGTCGGAACTTGCGCCCCTTTTGGATGAATTTGGCGACAATTATCTCTCCTATGGAGAACGGCTTCCCATAGAGGAATTTTCGACCCTGCTCCCCCTGCCGGAGTTTGACGCCTTTGAGAATCCCAAGTGGATCCGCAGACTGTTGGAATATGCGCGTCACGACGACTTCATTGTATTGGGAGACGTACCCTGCCTCCATGCGATTCTCTGCGAGCTGGCGCCCAGGATGAGATCCCTTCTCTGGATCGCGCCGGATTGGGCTGCCCACGAGCAGATTGAGGATTTCGTGGAGGATTTTTATCAGGAGTACGGGCTTGCCATCAACCTGCAATTTGTGCCGCAGGACAGTACCTACGCCAGAGTGCGCATCCCGGACAGACCCTTCCACACTCCTGTGAACGTGCTGGATTTCACCCGGGATAAATATCTTCCCGGCTTTGAACTTCCCCGGGGCAGCCTGTGGCTGGACTTCTTCTCCCATCCGGGAAAGGAGCAGCGCATGGAGTCGAGACAGACGACCGTCAGATACCTTTCCCTGCAGAAACTGTGGAAGTGCTCTAAAAGGATCGCCGGATAGACTTATAAACGGCTGCCCGTCTTGACACTGCCGGCAAAAATAGGTATAATACCAAAGGTTAAACGACACACGAAAAATGTCGCTTATGAGACTGCACGGACTAAGAAAGTGCAGCCGCAGCATTTTAGATAGGCATAGAGGAAATCATTACAAAAAGAAAGGTGAAACGTCATGCAGGAGAAGAAAAACATCTTAACTTACGAGGGGCTTAGGAAATACGAGGACGAATTGCATGATCTCAAAGTTGTGAGACGCCAGGAGGTTGCACAGAAGATCAAAGAGGCGAGAGAGCAGGGAGACCTCTCCGAGAACGCCGAGTACGACGCGGCCAAGGACGAGCAGAGAGACATTGAGGCGAGAATCGAGGAACTGGAAAAAATCCTCAAAAACGCCGAAGTGGTGGTTGAGGACGAAGTGGATCTGGACAAGATCAATATCGGTTGTAAAGTCCGGATCCTCGACATCGAGTACAGCGAGGAGCTGGAGTACAAGATTGTCGGTTCCACCGAGGCAAACAGCCTGAAAGGTAAGATTTCCAACGAGAGCCCTGTGGGCAAAGCGCTGCTTGGCAGGAAAGTGAACGATGTGGTAGAGGTGGAGACACCGGCAGGCACCTCCTCTTACAAAATTCTGGAGATCCAGAGAAGCAACTGATACCCAAACTTGCGCAGAGGCAGCAGATGCCAAAAACCGTGCAGAAGCGGCAGATGCCAAAAACCGTGCAGAGGCAGCAGATGCCGGAAACCGTGCAGAGGCGGCAGATGCCGGAAACCGTGCAGAGGCGGCAGATGCCAAAAACCGTGCAGAGGCGGCAGATGCCAGAAACCATGCAGAGGCAGCAGATGCCAAAAACCGTGCAGAGGCAGCAGATGCCGGAACCTGCAGGTGATACGGCGGAATGCCTTAAACGGATAGTGACAAACGAAGGAATAAGATAGGAGACAGAGACGTGGCAGAAGAACAGCAGAATGGAAAGGGACAGGCACCCCAACAGGATATCAATCAGCTTCTGAAAGTGCGCCGTGAAAAACTGGCTGCGCTCCAGGAGGCGGGAAAAGATCCCTTTCGGATCACCAAGTATGATGTGACCCACCACAGTGTGGACATCAAAGACAACTACGGCAGGCTGGAGGGCAAGACCGTCAGCATTGCGGGGCGTGTGATGTCCAAGCGCGTCATGGGAAAGGCTTCCTTTTGCAACATACAGGATATGCCCGGCAATATCCAATGCTATGTGGCACGGGACAGCATCGGAGAAGAGGCATATGCTGACTTCAAGAAATACGATGTGGGCGATATCGTGGGTGTAGAGGGAGAAGTGTTCACCACCAAGACAGGAGAGATCTCCATCCATGCCTCCAAAATAACACTGCTCTCCAAGAGCCTGCAGATCCTCCCCGAAAAATACCATGGTCTGACCAACACAGATCTGCGCTACCGCCAGAGATATACCGATCTTATCATGAACAGCGAGGTGAAGGAAACCTTCATCAAGCGTTCCCGCATTATCAAGGAGATCCGCAATTTTCTGGACGGCAGAGGTTTTATGGAGGTGGAGACCCCCATGCTGGTGTCCAATGCCGGAGGTGCGGCAGCAAGACCCTTTGAAACCCACTACAATGCACTGGACGAGGATGTAAAACTGCGTATTTCCCTGGAACTGTACTTAAAACGACTCATCGTGGGCGGTCTGGAGCGCGTCTATGAGATCGGACGCGTGTTCCGCAACGAGGGTGTGGACACCCGCCACAATCCGGAGTTTACCCTGATGGAGCTCTATCAGGCATACACCGACTACGAAGGCATGATGGAACTGACCGAGAGCATGTTCCGCTACCTGGCGGAGACGGTGTGCGGCAGCGCCGTGATCACCTACAACGGAATTGAGATTGACTTCGGAAAGCCTTTCGAGCGCATCACCATGACCGACTGTATCAAGAAATATGCGGGTGTGGACTTTGACGCCGTGGAAACGGATGAGGCTGCAAAGTCGCTTGCCCGGGAGCGCCATATAGAATATGAGGAGCGCCATACCAAGGGCGATATCGTCAACCTCTTCTTTGAGGAATACTGCGAGAAAAATCTGATCCAGCCGACCTTTGTCACGGATCATCCCCTTGCCATCTCTCCTCTCACCAAGAAGAAACCGGACGATCCTGAGAAGGTGGAGCGTTTTGAACTCTTTATCAATACCTGGGAGATGTGCAATGCCTACTCCGAACTCAATGACCCCATAGACCAGCGCGAGCGCTTTGCCGCCCAGGACGCTGCTTTCGCGGCTGGCGACGAGGAGGCAAACCACACCGATGAGGACTTCTTAAATGCTTTGGAGATCGGCATGCCTCCCACAGGCGGCATCGGCTACGGCATCGACAGACTGGTGATGCTTCTGACCGACAGCCCCGCTATCCGGGATGTACTGCTGTTCCCGACAATGCGTCAACTCGATTAAAGAAAGCCAGTAAAATCAAGGGTTTCAGGGGCTTGCGCCAAGTC
>CANPWA010000002.1 GCA_947581865.1 uncultured Acetatifactor sp.
TTTCAGGGAGTAATCAGACTCAATTTTGTAGATATGTCTTTACTTTGAACTGGCTACGGTGTGAAAAGTAACTAATATTCTTTAAATTCTCTTAAATTTTAAAGATAAGCCTTGCATACAACATATTATTCTAGTAAACTAGATATAGTGGTATTTGACTTGCCAAAGGGCATGATTGACAGCAGGATAACGAAGATAATGAGGAGGACAGCATGGGAGATTCAGCGGATAAGCCCCTGGTGGGCATTGTGATGGGAAGTGATTCCGATATGCCGGTCATGGCGAAGGCGGCGGACATTCTGGAGGAGTTCGGCATCCCCTATGAGATGACGATCATCAGCGCCCACAGGGAGCCGGATATCTTTTTTGATTATGCAAAGAAAGCAGAGGAAAAGGGCTTTAAGGTGATCATCGCGGGCGCGGGCATGGCGGCGCATCTGCCCGGTATGTGTGCGGCGATCTTTCCCATGCCGGTCATCGGCATTCCCATGCACACCACCTCTTTGGGCGGCCGGGATTCCCTTTACTCCATCGTGCAGATGCCTTCGGGCATCCCGGTTGCCACGGTGGCGATCAACGGCGGCGCCAATGCGGGGCTTCTGGCGGCAAAGATTCTTGCCGTTTCGGACAGCGCGCTTTTGGGGAAGCTGAAAAGCTACAGTGAGAAGCTTAAGGATCAGGTGGCGGAGAAGGACGCGAAGCTTCAAAAGATCGGATATAAGGCTTATATGGAGAGCCGGGAAAAATAGGATTGCCGGATGGATACAGATACGGGACGAGGGAGAATACATATGGATTACAAGAATGCAGGTGTGGATATTGAGGCGGGATACCGGTCCGTGGAATTGATGAAAGAGTATGTGAAGGGGACCATGCGCCCCGAGGTGCTTGGGGGGATCGGAGGATTTTCCGGGGCCTTTTCCATGAAGGCCATCCGGGACATGGAAAACCCCATCCTTCTGTCCGGGACGGACGGTGTGGGCACCAAGATCAAGCTGGCGTTTCTCATGGACAGACATGACACCGTGGGGATCGACTGTGTGGCAATGTGCGTAAACGATGTGGCGTGCGCGGGGGGAGAACCGCTGTTTTTCCTGGATTATATCGCATGCGGAAAAAATTATCCCGAGAAGATCGCGGCCATCGTAAAAGGCGTCGCCGAGGGCTGTAAGCAGGCGGGAGCCGCGCTGGTGGGCGGCGAGACGGCGGAACATCCCGGGCTGATGCCGGAGGATGAGTATGACCTTGCGGGATTTGCCGTGGGAGTGGCAGACGAAAAGGATCTGATCGACGGCTCGACCATCCGGCCCGGGGATGTACTGATCGGCATTGCCTCCTCGGGAGTTCATTCCAACGGATTTTCCCTGGTGAGAAAGGTGTTTGAGATGTCCAGGGAGAGCCTGGACACCTATTATGAGGAACTGAAGACCACGCTGGGAGAGGCGCTGATCGTGCCCACCAGAATTTATGTAAACGCGTTAAGATCCGTCAAAAATGCTGGCGTCAGGGTGAAAGGCTGCAGCCATATCACAGGCGGCGGTTTCTACGAAAATATTCCCAGAATGCTGCCGGAGAATATCCGGGCGGTGGTGAAAAAGGACAGCTATGAGATTCCCGCGATCTTCGGGCTCATCCAAAAGCAGGGCGGCATTGCGGAAGAGATGATGTACAATACCTTTAATATGGGGCTGGGCATGGTGCTTGCGGTGGATCCCGCCGATACGGACACCGTGCTTGAGGCAGTCCGTGCCGCGGGCGATACCGCGTATGTGGTGGGAAGCTGCGAGGCGGGAGAGAAGGGAGTTACCCTATGTTAAGAATTGTGGTGCTTGTGTCCGGCGGGGGAACCAATCTGCAGGCGATCATCGACGGCATTGCGGACGGCAGTATCACCAATACCGAGCTGGCGGGCGTGATCAGCAATAATAAGACGGTAAAGAGTCTGGAGCGGGCAAGGGCGGCCGGGATCTTCGCGGAGTGTGTGTCCCCGAAGGATTATGAGAGCAGGGAGCTGTTCAACGATGCCCTGTTGGAAAAAGTGGATGAGCTGCAGCCGGATCTGATCGTGCTTGCGGGATTTCTGGTGAAAGTTCCCCCGAGGATGGTGGAACGGTATTCCGGCCGGATCATCAATATCCATCCCTCCCTGATCCCCTCCTTCTGCGGAGTGGGATATTACGGGCTGAAGGTGCATGAGAAGGCGCTGGAGAGAGGCGTGAAGGTGACGGGAGCCACGGTGCATTTTGTGACGGAGGGCATGGACGAAGGTCCCATCATCGCCCAGAAGCCGGTGCCTGTCGAAGAAGGGGATACCCCGGAGACGCTGCAGCGCAGGGTGATGGAACAGGCGGAATGGATTTTACTGCCCCGGGCGATCGACGATATCGCCAATGACCGTGTCAGGATCGTGGACGGCAGGGTCGTGAGGGGATAGAGGAGGCATATTATGAAAGTACTGATCGTGGGAAGCGGAGGACGCGAGCATGCCATCGCGACCAGCGTGGCAAAGAGCGCCAGGGTGGAAAAAATCTACTGCGCTCCCGGCAACGCGGGGATCGCACAGATCGCGGAGTGCGTGGACATCGGCGCCATGGAGTTTGGCAGGCTGGTGGCGTTTGCGAAAGAAAAAGAGATCGATTTTGTCATTGTGGGAATGGATGATCCCCTGGTGGGAGGTCTGGTGGACGAGATGGAGGCGGCGGGGATCCGCACCTTCGGTCCCCGCAAAAACGCGGCGATCCTGGAGGGCAGCAAAGCGTTTTCCAAGGACCTGATGAAGAAATACCACATTCCCACGGCGGCATATGAAAATTTTGACGACGCGCAGGAGGCGGAAGCCTATCTGAGGGAGAAGGCTTCCTATCCCATTGTGCTGAAGGCGGACGGTCTTGCCCTGGGAAAGGGCGTGCTGATCTGCAATACCCTGGAGGAAGCGCTGGAGGGCGTAGACTCTATCATGAAAGACAAGAAATTCGGCGATGCGGGAAACCGTATGGTCATTGAGGAATTTATGACAGGACGCGAGGTGAGCGTGCTCTCCTTTGTGGATGGGAAGACCATCCGCATCATGACCTCCGCCCAGGATCACAAGCGCGCCATGGACGGCGACAGGGGGCTTAACACCGGAGGAATGGGTACCTTTTCTCCCAGCCCTTTCTACACGGAGGAAGTGGATGCGTTCTGCAGAAAGTACATTTATCAGGCGACGGTGGACGCCATGGCAGCGGAGGGGAGACCTTTCAAGGGTGTGATCTTCTTCGGGCTCATGCTCACGCCAAAGGGTCCCAGGGTATTGGAGTACAATGCCAGATTCGGCGATCCGGAGGCGCAGGTGGTCCTGCCCCGCATGAAAAACGACATCATCGAGGTGATGGAGGCCTGTGTGGACGGGACGCTGGATAAGATCGAGCTGCAGTTCGAGGACAATGCGGCGGTCTGCGTGGTGCTTGCCAGCGAAGGGTATCCGGTCTCCTACGAGAAGGGCTTTGTCATTCAGGGGCTGGAGAAATTTGAGGGAAGCGAAGATTATTACTGTTTCCATGCGGGTACAAAGCTGACGGACAAGGGGATCGTCACCAACGGCGGGCGCGTGCTGGGAGTCACCGCCAAGGGCAGGAATCTGAAAGAGGCGCGGGCGAACGCCTACGCGGCCACGGAATGGATCCGTTTTGACAACAAGTATATGCGTCATGACATCGGAAAGGCGATCGATGAGGCATAAAGTCGGGCGCAGGCTCAGGATGCAGGGTTGGAACATGGGACCGGGAAGGAATGCCGATGAGAAATTTAGAGCAGCCGGATATTTATCATATACCGCGCATCTGTACCGCATGCGGCGGGGTCATGGTATTTAAGGGAGTAGGGGAGTATCATTGTGAAGATTGCGGCAGTGTGGCGTATGACGATTACGGCAAAGTCAGACTGTATCTGGAGGGGCATCCGGGGGCGAACGCCGTCGAGGTGGAAAAGGAGACGGGCGTGAGCCAGAAAACCATCCGGCAGATGCTCAAGGAGGCAAGACTTCAGGTGTCGGAAGGATCCCAGACATTTCTCCACTGTGAGATGTGCGGCGCCAACATACGATATGGCAGAATGTGTCCCGCCTGTGAGGAGAAGTATCACCGCAGGATGGAAGAGGAACAGCGGCACAAGAATATGCACGGATTTGCCATGAACCAGAAGGGTGAGGAAGGGCAGAGACGTTTTATGCGCGGAGACAAAGGATAAGAGAGGGAAGACTTATGAAAAAGAGCAGCAGAGTACAGATTTGGGTGAAGACGACGGTGGGAATCGTGATGATGCTGGCGATGATGAGCGTATTCACCGTCACAAGTCTTGCAGACAGCGCAGGGCAGATCACGGCGACCAGCGCGAAGATCCGCAAGGAGCCCAGCACCACCAGTGAGACCATAGGGAGCGCCGAGAAGGGCGCTGCGGTGAGCGTTAAGGGTCAGACCCAGGGAAGCGATGGCTATACCTGGTATCAGGTAGTGGCAGATGCCAATTCTACAGGGTATATCCGCGGTGATCTGATGAAGATTACCGACGGGAGCACACCGGCGCAGCTTAACAGTTCTTCTTCCGCCACTACAACGACCACCAGCTCTACTCCCACCACTTCCACACCGGATGAATCGGTGGTTGACGTCACGGAGGTGGAGCCTGTCAGCGGCAGTGTGTCGGGCGGCTCCCCTGTGAGGGTGCGCCAGAATGCGTCCACGACCAGCCGGATCCTCAGCACGGCACAGAGCGGGATGCAGCTGACGGTCATCGGCACGGCGACGGGAACGGACAATAAAGCATGGTATCAGATCCGGGTTACATCCGGAAGTACGGAGACCGTAGGATTTATCCGCGCGGAATATGTGTCGGTGGACGGTGAGCTGGTGCCTGTGGAAGCGGAGCCGACGCAGCCGGCTCAGGAGCAGACCCCGGAAGTTCCCGAGGAGCCGGAGGAGACCAAGGACTGGGATACGGTTTATGAGGGCGGCGTATGGCACCTGGTAGACAATGTCAATGACCAAAGTTACGATATTCAGAAGATTTTTTCATCGGTTGAGGCGAATTCCAAAACATTGAACGATACGCTCAAGTCCAACAAGACCCAGCAGGTGATCGTGGTGATCCTCTGCATCATCATGGTGGTGATGGCTGCCGTGATCAGTTTCCTGATCTTCAAGATCAAAGATCTCTCGGATGCGGAATATTTCAATGAGGTAGAGCGCGAGACCACCCGCCGGAGAGCGGCGGACAGACCTGTGGAGAACCCCCGGAACCGTCAGAGGGTGATGCAGTCCGTGGGAGCGGAGGGCAGACCGAGACCTGCAGGGACAAGACCTGCAGGGGCAGGCGGCAGCGGGCAGCGCCCTGCGGGAGCGGGCAGTAACGGGCAGCGACCCGCAGGAGCGGGCAGTAACGGGCAGCGCCCTGCAGGAACGGGCGGCAGCGGGCAGCGCCCTGCAGGAACGGGCAGTAACGGACAGCGCCCTGTGGGAACGGGCAGTAACGGACAGCGCCCTGCAGGGGCAGGCGGCAGCGGACAGCGTCCTGCGGGAGCGGGAGCCGGCAGACCGAGACCTGCGGGGACAAGACCTGCGGGAGCGGGCGGCAGCGGGCAGCGCCCTGTGGCGACGGGCGGCAGCAGACCCAGACCCGCGGCGGCAGGCGGGGAGAATGCTCCGAGACCTGTAAAACGTGAAGCGGAATATAGGGAGGCGCAGGATGAGTTTGATTCTGTGTTTGAACAGGATCTGATGTCGGAGGAGCCTGTTTCTGAGAAAAAAACATCCGCGGGAAAACGCGAAAAGGAAGGGTGGAAGCCCAAGAATTTTGCCGATGATGAGTTTGAATTCCAGTTTTTGGATTGGGACGGAGAGGAACAGGAATAAACAGGAATAAACAAGAATCAATAGAGAGAAAAGGGACTGTGCGCGGATGATTGAAAAATCAAAAGGGGCGGCGGTTCCTTTTCCTGTTTTCGGCTTTCACAGTTTGCTTTCACATTTTCTATGCAAACTTTGCACACACTATGTTGACAGCCCGCGCCGACTGTTATATTATGTATATAACAGAAGTGTTCTGCGGGTTTGTGCGGTGTGAAAGCGAGGTGTGGTATGATCATTGAGATAGATTTTAACAGCGACGAGGCATTGTATCTGCAGGTGCGCAACCAGATCATTCTTGGAATTGCCACTGCCCAGTACCGGGAGGGGGATTCGCTTCCCAGTGTCCGGCAGCTGGCAGAGGACATCGGGATCAACATGCACACGGTGAACAAGGCTTACACGGTGCTCAGGCAGGAGGGATATGTAAAGGTGGACCGCCGCAAGGGCGCAGTGATCGCATTGGATGTGGATTCCATGCAGGCGCGGGAGGAATTAAAGCGGGAATTAAAAGTGATACTTGCCAGGAGTTTTTGTAAAAATATTTCCGTGGGAGAGATCCACGGACTGATTGACGAGATCTACGGTGAGTATACTTAATAATGTATATCGGCTGGAAACTATAGAAAATCGGAGGACTGAAGCATGCAGTCAGAGTTTACGGATAAGGCGAAGGAGGCACTGGCACAGGCGGGAAAATGTGCGAGGAGTCTGAAACAGGGTTATATCGGGACGGAACACATCCTGGTAGGGCTTTTGGCGGAGCAAAGCGGCGTTGCTGCAAAGGTATTGACAGAAAATGGCGTGGATATGGAACAGGTCAGGGAGCTGATCCGGGACCTGATCGCTTTTGAGAAAGGGACTACCATAAAAGAACGGGAAGGCTATTCCCCCAGAGCCCGGAAGATTTTGGAGGAGGCGCACAGACAGGCGGAGCGCTTCGGTCAGAGACAGACCGGGACGGAGCATATTCTCCTTGCGATCATCAAAGAGGGAGAAAATGTGGCAGTGCGCCTGTTGAACACCCTGAATGTCAATGTACAGAAAATTTATGTGGATACTCTGATCGCCATCGGGCAGGACGGCAATCTCTACAAGGAAGATCTGGGCAAAAAAGGATCAAGCAAGGGAAAATCTTCCACGTTGAACCAGTACAGCAGGGATCTGACGGCGCTGGCGCGGGAAGGAAAACTGGATCCCGTCATCGGCAGGGAGGATGAGATCCGCAGGGTCATACAGATCCTGAGCCGGCGCACAAAGAATAATCCCTGTCTGATCGGCGAGCCCGGTGTGGGCAAGACTGCCGTGGTGGAAGGGCTCGCGCTTCGCATCGTGTCAGGGGAAGTACCCTTTACGGTACAGAATAAGCGCGTGCTGACCCTGGATCTGTCCGGTATGGTGGCAGGCAGTAAATACCGCGGTGAGTTTGAGGAGCGTATCAAAAAGGTGATCCGTGAGGTGATCGAGGACGGCAATGTGATCCTGTTTCTTGACGAATTGCATACCATTATCGGCGCGGGCGGCGCGGAAGGAGCCATCGATGCCTCCAATATTCTCAAACCCTCCCTGGCGCGGGGCGAGATTCAGATGATCGGGGCAACCACCATTGCCGAATACCGCAAATATGTGGAGAAGGATGCTGCGCTGGAGAGACGTTTCCAGCCCGTGACGGTGGAGGAACCCACGGAGGAAGAGGCGATCCGTATCCTGGAGGGGATCAAGGAGAGATACGAGACCCATCACAAAGTACGTATCACGCCGGAGGCGACGGAGGCGGCGGTACGGCTTTCGAGCCGGTATATCAACGACAGGAATCTTCCCGATAAGGCGATCGACTTAATTGACGAGGCGGCGGCGAGCGCCAGACTGAAGGCGATGGATATGCCGGATAAGCTGAAGGGGATGGCGGAGGAGATCAAGAAGATCGATAAGCAGATCGAGCGTTCTATACGGATGGAGGCATACAGCCAGGCGGCGCAGCTTCGCCAGAAGCAGAACGAGATCATGAAAAAATATGAGCGTCAGATGTCCAGACGCCATGCGAAGGAAGAAAATCTAAGCTACAGCATCGGTGAAAACGAGATCGCAGAGGTAGTGGCAATGTGGACCAAGATTCCCGTGCAGAAGCTGGCAGAGAAAGAGAGCGAGAGACTTCTGAAACTGGAGAGTATTCTGCACAGGCGGGTCATCGGTCAGACGGAGGCTGTGGAGGCTGTGTCCAGAGCGATGCGCAGAGGCAGGGTCGGGCTGAAGGATCCCGGGCGCCCCATCGGCTCCTTTTTGTTCCTGGGACCTACGGGTGTGGGCAAGACGGAACTGTCCAAGGCGCTTGCGGAAGCGATGTTCGGATCTGAGGAGGCCATGATCCGTGTGGATATGTCCGAGTATATGGAAGGGCATTCCGTGTCCAAGATGATCGGTTCTCCGCCCGGTTATGTGGGCTTTGAGGAGGGCGGTCAGCTCTCCGAGAAGGTGAGAAGGAATCCATACTCGGTGGTGCTGTTTGATGAGATTGAGAAGGCACACCCGGATGTGTTCAATATTTTGCTGCAGGTGCTGGATGACGGTCACATCACGGATTCCAAGGGGCGCAAGGTGAGCTTTAAGAATACGATCCTGATCATGACATCCAATGCCGGGGCGCAGCGCATCGTGGATCCTAAAAACCTGGGATTTGCCACGGACAAGAGTGAGCAGAAAGATTATGAGAAGATGAAATCCGCTGTCATGGAGGAAGTCAAAAAAAGTTTTAAGCCGGAGTTTATCAACCGCATCGACGATATCATCGTGTTCCACCAGTTGAACGAGGACAATATGAAAGCCATTGTCAATCTGCTTGCCTCGAACCTCTACAAAAGGTGTGAGGCACAGATGGATATTCATCTGAGCATGACGGCTGCATTGAAGGAGCATCTGGTGAAAAAGTATGCGGACAGCAAGATGGGGGCGCGTCCTCTGAAGCGGGCAATACAATCCGTGGTGGAAGATGCCCTGGCGGAGGAGATCCTTATGAAAAAGGTACAGCCGGGCGATACGGTGAGTGCGGGCTTTAAGAATGATAAGGTCACTTTTACCGTAAAAAATAAGTGAGAATTTTGTGGCGGAGGAAAGAATTTTATAGTATACTGAAAGGGAGCCATGAGGTCGGCAGAGCAGCCCTTTGGGCAGCTTGTTTTGAATAGGACAACTTTATACGGATGCAGGAGGACAAAAGAAATGGCAGTAGTTGAGGAATTGCTTCGGAGCGAGAAAAACGGAGCGGTCAGTTTCGGCAACCACAAGCTCACACAGAAGGCAAAGATCGAGGATTTCAGACACGAGGGGGATCTGTTGAAGGTGAAGACCTACAATGAGATCACCAAGCTGGAGAAGAACGGCATGTTTCTTTACGAGTCAGTGCCCGGCACCAGCGTGCTGAATTTTCAGGAAAAGGCGGACGGCGTAGAGTTTACCGTGACCGGGGACGCGGATGCCCAGATCACCGTGGGGCTGTCTGATGACACGGAATATGAGGTGTTTGTGGCAGACAGAAATGTGGGGAAGATGAAGACCGGCATGAGCGGAAAGCTTTCCCTGAGTGTGGAGCTGGAGAATGCGGGAGAGGTATTTGTAAAAGTGGTTCAGGCGTAATGGATTTGACACATCCCGATTCCGGGCAGCCGGAGTCGGGATTTTTCTGTATTATAATGCTGCTTGCGGAGGATAAGGCATGGCAAAGGAAAAAATGACAAGTGTTTTTTTCTGTCAGAACTGCGGACATGAGTCCGCGAAATGGATGGGACAATGTCCCGCCTGCAAAGCGTGGAATACTTTTGTGGAGGAGACGGTGAGCAGGGCGCAGCAGAAGAGAGCCGGTCAGGGCGCAGGGCGTGGAGAACGTCAGGAGCCGTGTGTGCTTTCGGAGGTGACCATCCGGGAGGAGGACAGGCTACTCACGGGTATCGGGGAACTGGACAGAGTGCTGGGCGGCGGGATCGTGCAGGGTTCCCTCACGCTGGTGGGCGGTGATCCGGGCATCGGAAAATCCACGCTCCTTTTGCAGGTGTGCAGGAATCTCGCAGGATCAGGGCATTCCGTGCTCTATATCTCGGGGGAGGAATCCCAGGTGCAGATCAAGATGAGGGCAGACCGCATCGGCAGTTTTTCCCCCGGTATGCTGCTCCTGTGTGAGACGAATCTGGGGAATGTGGAGGAAGTGATCCGCCGTAAGAAGCCTGAGGTAGTGGTGATCGATTCCATCCAGACCATGTTTAGCGATAATGTATCCGCCGCTCCGGGCAGCGTGTCCCAGGTGCGGGAGTCCACGGGAATGCTTTTGCAGCTGGCAAAGGGGCTGGGGGTGTCGGTGTTCATTGTGGGGCATGTGACGAAAGAAGGGACTGTAGCTGGTCCCCGCGTGCTGGAGCATATGGTGGATGCGGTTTTGTACTTTGAGGGGGACAGACATGCCTCCTACCGGATTCTCAGGGGAGTGAAGAATCGTTTTGGCTCCACCAATGAGATCGGCGTGTTTGAGATGCGGGAACAGGGATTGATCGAAGTGGTCAATGCCTCGGAATATATGCTCAACGGGCGTCCTGAGGATGCCAGCGGCTCTGTGGTCTCCTGTACCATGGAGGGGACCAGGCCTCTCCTCGTGGAGATACAGGCGCTGGTCTGTCACAGTAACTTTGGGATTCCCCGCAGACAGTCCACGGGAACAGATTTTAACCGTGTAAATCTGCTGATGGCAGTGCTGGAAAAACGCTCGGGAATCCAGCTTGCGGGGTGCGATGCCTATGTAAACATAACAGGTGGCATGAAGATTGCCGAGCCGGCCATAGATTTGGGCATCGTGCTGGCGATCCTGTCCAGTTTCCGCAACAGGGCGCTCAATCCCAGACTGATCGCTTTCGGGGAAGTGGGGCTTTCGGGGGAGGTGCGCGCGGTGAGTATGGCAAAGCAGCGGGTGGCAGAAGCGAGAAAACTGGGCTTTGAGGTCTGTGTGCTGCCCATGGTCTGTGCGAAAGAATTTGCGCAGGAGGAAGATAAGGCGCGGGGGAGGGCCGCGGATGCTTCAAAACATATGCAGATCATCGGCGTCAGCACGGTGCAGGACGCCATTGACAGACTGTTTTAAATTTATGCTTGCGAATGCCGGTGCCTTGTGTTATAATGGGATTCGTTGGTGGTTCGGCCACATGCACAGGGGAATAGTACAGCGGTAGTGCGGCGGTCTCCAAAACCGTTAACGGGGGTTCGATTCCCTCTTCCCCTGCTCAGTAGAAGCCCTAAGTGCTGCGGTGCGGCATTTGGGGTTTTCCTGTTTTTGGGGGAAGGGATCCTGCAGGAAGGTTTCACGGCAGGAGAGCTTCGCAGCCCGGGAATAAAGGAGTGGGATGATAATGCAGACAGGTCAGGAAAAAGAGAACGATGCCCGGTCAGACGTTTGTCAGGAGGATGAGAGACTTGCCCGGGCACTGAAGACGCTGGAAGAATATGTGTACGATCTGGCAGAGAAGGCGGGAGAGAGCAGGGAGTATGCGGAAGATCTGTGGAACCGCATTCGGAGATCCGGCGGTGTCTTGCAGGAACTTGCTTATTATCACGACAATGGGCAGTTTTGGGCACAGCATCAGGTGGCAGGGTACCGTCTCACGGATATTCTTGTCTGGCAGGTGGATCACTTCAAAGCATATCTGGACCGCCGTGAGGAAGTGAACCGATGGCATCCGGAGAGACTGTTTCTGCACTCGTTGGATGTGATGCTCCGGATGGAGAAAGATCCTGAACCCTTCGTGAAGAAGATGCAGGGTGAGACAGGGACGGATTTTGTCGGGAAATTCTGGGAATACTAAAAGGGTATGAGGTATTTCCCGGATCCGGCAGGGGCACATATGGCTTTTATCGTGAAAGCTTTGATAGTGAAAGCGCCCGCAGGTGGGGACCTGCAGGCGCTTTCGGTGTGTAAAAGGGGAATTATTCTACATTACTGTCTCCTGGCTTTTCACCAAGTAGCTTTATTATATAATAACATTCGTCATTTGTCTACAAGAAATGAGTATTTTTTTCGATAAAATATGTATTTTTTATCTTTATTTTTGCGGACGGCAGGTGTAAAATAGGTTTTTGATAAAAAGAAAGCAGGGGTGATGAACCGTGTATGTGCTCTTTTTTCTGCTATGGATAGTATTTAACGGGAAGTTTACCTGGGAGATCGCGGCTTTCGGCGCTGTGCTCGCCGGAGTGATGTATTGGTTTATATGTAGATTTTTGGGATACAGACCCTCCATGGATATTCTGGTGTGCAGGAAATGTCTTGGATTTCTGCATTATCTTTTTGTGCTGGTTAAAGAGATTGTCAAGGCAAATTTCGCGGTGATGGGAATCCTTTTTTCTGCCCGATATGAGCCGGAGCCGGCGGTGGTTCATTTCCGTGTCGATCTGCAGTCGAAGTTTGCCCGGGTGATGCTTGCGAATTCCATCACCCTGACCCCGGGGACCATCACCGTGTCCATGGCGGGGAATGATTATATCGTGCATTGCCTGGACAAAAGTCTCGCGGAAGGAATCGACAGATCCGTGTTTGTGGAACTTTTGGAGAAGCTGGAAAGGATGGATGCAAAATGAGTGGAGAGGCGGTCAGCCTGTTTGTGCAGGCGCGGAGTGAAATTTTCTGGGTGATGCTCATTGTGATGGCGGTTTTGTTTTTTGCCTGTCTGATCCGGGCAGTGAGGGGTCCCCGGGTGGCGGACCGTCTGGTGTCGGTGAATATGATCGGCACTATGGTGATGGTGATGATCGCGATCCTATCTCTCCTTTTGGGAGAGGAATATCTGCTGGATATCTGTCTGATCTATGCCATGGCAAGTTTTCTGGCAGTGATCGTCCTGGCAAAGGTTTACATCGGTGTCTACGAAGAGCAGCGTCTGAAGGAAGAGAGGATACACTCTCCAAACGCCGGGAAAACAGAAGAGAAAGCGGACGGAAAGGAGAGTGCACAGCATGAGCATCTGGGAATGGATTAGAATTGTTGCAGGAGGCGCGCTGCTTTTGTGCGCCCTGGTGATCTTCCTGATCGAGGTATACGGTGTATATCACTTTCGGTATGTGCTCAACAGGATGCACGCGGCGGCTCTGGGAGACACGCTGGGGCTGGGCTGTTCCATGGCGGGGCTTGCCCTGTTATCCGGTTTCCGCTTTGCGACCGTGAAAATGTTTTTGATCGTTTTGTTCGTATGGATCACTTCGCCGGTTTCCTCCCATCTTCTGGCAAGGCTGGAGGCAGGGACCAATGAGGAGCTGGGAAGGCATTGTGAGGTCTATGAGAAGCTTGAGGATCTGGAGACGGAGCTTCGGACCCCCAAAGAGGAGGAAGGGTGAGGTTCAAATGACGCTTTTTCAGGTAATTTTGTTGTTGTTTCTGCTGGTGTGTGCGGTGTCGGTGAGTTTTTCCAAAAATCTCCTCAACTCGGTGCTGATTTACATGTCCTTTTCCCTGATCATGTCTATCGTGTGGGTGACGCTCCAGTCCCCCGATCTGGCGATCACGGAGGCGGCAGTGGGCGCAGGGATCACGAGCCTGTTGTTCTTTGCAACGCTCAAAAAGATTCATGCCATCGACACGCTGCAGCGGCAGGGCAGAGCGATACAGGACCCGCAGCCGGACGGGGAGGCAGAGGGCGATAGGCAGGGGAAGGCGGCGAAGGAGGAAAGCCGGGAGCCTGCCGGTGCCGGGAAGGGGGATGCCCATGAGTAGATTAAAACCCAGATCCGAATATGAGAAGACCGGAAGTTTCCGTTTCTGGCGCTGGCTTGCAGGCAGCAGGGATCCTTATGTGGGCGAGGTGGAGATGAAAGCCCAGATCCCGAAGGAACCCCGGGAACTGACGATCCGGGAGCGTATGCAGGAACGCCAGGAACTGCTCACCAGAGTCTATGATATTGAGAACAATAAAAAGATCGCATTCTTTCACCGGATCTATGTGCTTGCCGCAGTGGTATTCTGCCTGTGTTTTGCAGGAATCCTTGTGGCTATGGTGTCGATGCTGCCCCCCACGGGGGAGGCGGACCGCCCGGTGAACAATGAGGTTCCTGCCCGCTATATCGAGAGCGGGCTGCAGGAGACCGGGGCGGTGAATATCGTCACCGGAATGATACTGGATTACCGTGCCTTCGATACGTTCGGTGAGTCCAATGTACTCTTTGCCGCAACGACAACGGTGCTCATACTGCTCCATGAAAAAAAGAAAAAACGTGAGGACGGAACCTTTGAGGAAATTCCCAGCGACCGGCTGCTGGAGCCCAAGCAGGACGCCATTTTGCAGGCTTCGGCGACGGTACTGGTCCCTGTCATCATTCTCTTTGGCATTTATGTCATCTTGAACGGACATCTCTCGCCGGGGGGAGGATTTTCCGGCGGCGCCATCATCGGGGCAGGGCTGATCTTGTATCTGAGCGCCTTCGGTTTTGAAAAGACGGAAAAGCTGTTTACGGAAAAGACGTATAAGTATGTGAGTTTTGGCGCGCTGACCACGTATTGTCTGGCGAAGAGTTATTCCTTTTTCACCGGGGCAAATCACCTGGAGAGCCATATTCCTCTGGGGACGCCGGGGGCGATCTTAAGCAGCGGGCTGATACTGGTTTTAAATATCTGTGTGGGCATGGTGGTAGCCTGCACCATGTATACCTTCTATGTAATGTTTCGGAAGGGCGATTTTTAGGAGGGATTTCCCATGGGAAATTTGCTGGTGAATTACGGAGAGGCAGCGGCGATGATCCTTTTTGTCATCGGTTTCTCCAATCTGTTACTGCATAAAAATCTGATCAAAAAGATCATCGGGCTGAATATCATGGACTCCGCAATTTATTTATTTTTGGCGGAGAAGGGATATATCGCGGGGCGGACCGTTCCGATCGTGGTGGACGGGGTGCAGTCCGTGGAGGCGTATATCAATCCCATTCCCGCGGGGCTGGTGCTGACCGGCATCGTGGTGTCGGTGTCCGTATCCGCTCTGATGCTGTCTTTGACCATCCGGCTTTACCGCCGATACCATACGCTGGATCTGGACGAGATATCCACGTTGCTGAAAAAGGAGGGAGTGTAGGATGGATCTTGTACAGAATTTCCCTTTCTTCTCCATCATGCTCTCCATGTTCTCCGGTATTGTTTCTCCGGTCCTGCCGCCCGCGGCGGCAAAGTGGGTGAACCGGGCGGCTGTCACGGTCATCGGCGCCCTGTCCCTGGTGCTGCTGCTTTATCTGTTGGGCACGGGGGAGAGCTATGTATTTATGATGGGGCATTTTCCTGCCCCCTGGGGCAATGAGATCCGGGCAGGCGTGCTGGAGGCAGGAATGGCGCTGTTTTTCTGCATCATCATGCTGTTGTCCCTGCTGGGGGGGAATCATAAGCTTTTGACCGAAGTGGCCGGGGAGAAACAGTCTCTGTACTATATTTTGGTGAATCTCCTTTTGAGCTCTCTGTTGGCATTGGTCTACACCAACGATATTTTTACCGCCTATGTCTTTGTGGAGATCAATACGATAACCGCCTGCGGGCTGATCATGATCCGGGAGACGGGGCGGACCATCGAGGCGGCGGTGCGGTATATGATCATGAGCCTTCTCGGGTCGGGCATGCTGCTTTTGGGGCTTTGCATTCTCTATGATCTCACGGGGCATCTTCTCATGAGCAACATGCGGGAACAGGTGGCGATTCTGGCACAGAGCGGTGAATATCACATGCCGCTTTTGGTGACCATTGCCCTGATCTCCGTGGGGCTGTCCATCAAAAGCGCGCTGTTTCCCTTCCATGCGTGGCTGCCGGATGCCTACGGATATTCCACGGTTTCTTCTGCGGCAATCCTTTCCAGCCTGGTTTCCAAGGGATATATTTTCCTGCTGATCAAGCTGATCTACAGGGTATTCGGTTTTCAGGTGTTCCACGACAGTAAGATTGTGAATGTGCTGTTCCTCTTCGGGCTGATGGGGATGATCTTCGGATCTCTGAGCGCCATATGGGAGAACGATATCCGGCGCATGATCGCTTTTTCCTCCGTGGCGCAGATCGGTTACATTTTTATGGGGATCGGCATGGGGACCCAGGCGGCGATGACTGCGTCCCTGTTTCATGTGATGTCCCATGCGGCGACCAAGTCATTGCTGTTCATCTCTGCGGCAGGGCTTACGGATGCCTCCGGCGGGAGCAAGAAATTTGCGGATCTGACCGGGGCGGGCTACCGGGATGTGGAGGCAGGGATAGCGTTTACCGTAGGCGCTCTGTCGATGGTAGGGCTGCCGCTGTTTTCCGGCTTCATCTCCAAGCTCTTGTTCGCCCAGGCGGCGGTGCAGAATACGGGCAAACTGCTGCCGGCGCTGATCGTGCTGGGGATCAGTACGGTCCTGAACGCGATTTATTTCATGAAGACCGTCATCCGCATTTATACTCCGGTGGGGGATGAGGTGCGCAGCCGGCCGGCGTCCGGGGGCAGAGCGCTCTATGTGGCGGCGCTGATGGGATTTATTGTGTTAAATCTTTTACTGGGAGTGAACTCCCAGCCCATTGTGGATATGATCGGGCAGGGATTGGGCATGTTTGCTTAAGGAGGTTTGGTGATGGGATTCATATTGCTTTCCATAGGTTTCCCCATAGCCGGCGGTGTGTATCTGCTGGCGCGCAGGGAATTTGAAGTGAGAAGGACGCTCCTTGTGCAGACGGGAATGCTGCTCGCCTTGACGGCGGTATTTTACGTTCTGGCGCTCTGGCAGGGAATGGGAGAAGCCCATACATTGTGGCATCTGACGGCGGAGCTTACGCTGGAATTTCGGATCGATCAGCTGGGGGCTATCTTCTCCGCGCTGGCAACTTATGTTTTCCTGTGTGCCGGCTGTTTTTCCTTTGAGTACATGGCGAAGGAGGAGAAGGAGAAGCGTTATTACGGTTTTTATCTCATTGTGCTGGGCGTTCTGTACGCGCTGTGCTTTTCGGGAAATTTTATTACGTTCTATCTTTTCTTTGAACTTTTGTCACTCAGCTCTATGCCGCTGGTTTTGCAGGAACAGAGTCATGAGGCGGTGATGGCAGGGTTAAAATATTTGTTTTATTCCCTGTGCGGTGCGTATCTGGTATTGTTTGGGCTGTATTTTGTGCAGCGTCTGGGTGAGACGCTGGAATTTACGCCGGGAGGCGTGCTGGGGGCAGAGGCGCTTGAACACGGCCCGTTGTTTTTGCTTCTGGCATTTTTGATGCTCATAGGTTTCGGGGTGAAGGCGGGAATGTTTCCCCTGCATGCCTGGCTGCCCACGGCGCATCCCGTTGCCCCGGCTCCCGCGTCGGCAGTGCTTTCCGCCGTGATCGTCAAGGCAGGTGTGCTGGCGGTCATCCGTGTGGTGTACTACATTTTTGGGACAGGATTTCTGCGGGGCAGCTGGGTGCAGACTGCCTGGATGACGCTTTCGCTGCTGACGGTCTTTATGGGATCCATGCTTGCCTACCGCGAGGATGGGCTCAAGAAGAGGCTGGCTTACTCCACGGTGAGCCAGGTCTCCTATATCCTGTTCGGGCTGGCGCTGATGAACGAAGCCGGCATGATGGGGGGGATTCTGCAGATGCTTGCCCATGGGCTGGTGAAGGCGGCATTGTTTCTCTGCGCGGGCGCCATTATTTTCCGGACCGGAAAGACCAGGGTGTCCGAACTTCGGGGAATCGGCAGAAAGATGCCCCTGCTCATGTGGTGTTACACCATCGCGTCCCTGGGGCTGGTCGGTATCCCGCCCACAGGCGGTTTTGTGAGTAAATGGTATCTGGCGGAAGGTTCGCTTCTAAGCGGCGTGAGAGGATTTTCCTGGATAGGGCCGGCAGTGCTTCTGTTGAGCGCGCTGCTCACGGCGGGGTATCTTCTCCCCGCTGCGCTGCGGGGATTTTTCCCCGGGGAGGGCTATGAGGATCAGCCCATGGAAAAACAGGAGCCGTCCGTGCTTATGAATCTTCCGATCGTGCTGCTTGTAGTCCCGTCCGTGCTGATAGGTGTCTGGCCCGGTCTGGTGACGGATGGCCTGGCGGAAGTGATCGCCGGGCTGGTGAGATTTTAGAAGGGAGGGAGCAATATGATAATGGCAGTGATCGTGATCCCCGTGATCGCGGGTATTTTCGTGCCTCTGCTTCCCTTCAAAAAGAGAAGTCACATGGAGGTCTTTCTGGAGAGTCTGGTCATTTTAAACAGTGTGCTGGTGTGGAATCTTTTGTTCCACCATCAGGACAGCATTTTTACGCTGGCTCACTTTACCGGCGATCTGTCCGTCTGCTTCCGGGTGGACGGAATGAGCATGGTGTTTGCGGGGCTGGTCAGTGCGCTCTGGCCGCTGGCGACCCTGTATGCCTTTGAATATATGACGAAGGAAAAAAATGAAAAGATTTTTTTCCTGTTTTACACTGTGACCTATGGCGTGACGCTGGGGATCGCCTTTGCGGCGAATCTGATGACCATGTACTTTTTCTATGAATTGTTGACCCTGGTCACGGTGCCTCTGGTGATGCACACTCTTTCCAGGGAAGCGATCCTGGCGAGCCGCAAATATCTGTATTATTCTCTGGGAGGAGCGGCATTTGCCTTTCTGGGGCTGATCTTTGTCATTGTCTATGGAAACACCACGGACTTTGTGCTCGGGGGTGTTTTAGACCCCGCAAGGATCGGTGAAAGGACGAATATCCTGCTGCTCATCTATGTGATGGCTTTTCTGGGATTTGGCGTGAAGGCGGCGGTCTGTCCCTTTAATTCCTGGCTGCCCAGCGCGGGCGTGGCTCCCACCCCTGTGACGGCGCTGCTCCATGCGGTGGCGGTGGTGAAGGCAGGAGCCTTCGCCATCATCCGGCTGACTTTCTACAGTTTCGGAGCGGATTTTGTGCGGGATACTTGGGCGCAGAAAGCCCTGATGGTGATCGTGATGTTCACGATCGTCTACGGCTGCAGCCGCGCGGTGAAGGAGACCCATTTAAAGCGCAGGCTGGCGTATTCCACCATCAGCAATCTGTCCTATATTCTGTTCGGAGTGCTGATCATGACGCCCCTTGGAATGATAGGAGCCCTGACGCATCTGGTGTTCCACGCAGTGATGAAGATCTGTTCTTTCTTCTGTGCCGGGGCAGTGATGCACCAGACGGGCAGAAACTATGTCCATGAACTGGACGGGTTAGGATACAGGATGCCATGGGTGTTTGGCATCTTCACGGTGTCGGCGCTGGCCCTGATGGGTGTGCCCGGGCTTGCCGGGTTTGTCAGCAAATGGAATCTGGCGACGGCGGCAGTGGAGAGCGGGGATGTGTTTGCCTGCGCAGGGGTGGGCTGTCTGCTGGTCAGCGCGCTGCTCACGGCGATTTATATGCTGACCATTGTGGTGAGGGCATTTTTCCCCGACAAAACATTTGATTTTGGAACATTGGAGGGAATCTGTGACCCGGGATGGAAGATGCTTCTTCCCCTGTGCGTGTTTGTGATTTTTATTGTAGGCTTCGGGCTGTACTCTGCTCCCCTTACGGCGTTTTTCGCCCGGGTGGCGGCAGGCGTGTATTAGGAGGGGTGAAAGATGGCGGATCTTATCGTAAATCATTTGCAGATCTTTATCTATCCGGCGGTGTTTCTGCCCATGGCTGCGGCGCTGGCCGCCTGGCTGATCGGACGAAAGAGCAGAGTGGCAAGGGATTGTTTTGTGTTCCTGGTCTGCGGGGTGGAGTTTGCCCTGACGCTCTTTTTGTTTGTGCTCGCCCTGTGCGGCATCTTTGGCGGCGAGGCAGTCATTCCCGGCATATGCGGCGTGGGGCTTTCCTTTGGCGCGGACGGTTTCCGGGTGCTCTACAGTACGGTGACGGCGTTCATGTGGCTGATGACAACGGTGTTTTCCGCTGAATATTTTCAGCATTACGGCAATACCAACAGATATTATTTTTTCCTGCTGATGACGCTGGGAGCGACGGAGGGCGTATTCTTTTCCCGGGACTTCTTTACGGTCTTTGTCTTTTTTGAGATCATGTCCCTCACCTCCTACGCCTGGGTTGCCCAGGATGAGAAAAAAGCTTCGCTGCGGGCGGCAGACACTTATCTCGCAGTGGCTGTCATCGGCGGTCTGGTGATGCTCATGGGCTTGTTTCTGTACTACAATACGGACGACATGCTTCCCGTGGCAGGGCTGTGCATGCTCTTTGGTTTCGGGGCAAAGGCGGGCGCCGTTCCCCTGCATATCTGGCTTCCCAAGGCGCATCCCGCGGCGCCGGCGCCGGCGTCCGCGCTGTTGTCCGGCGTGCTGACCAAGACGGGCGTGTTCGGCATTCTGATGCTGACTTCTTCCGTATTTTGGGGGGATGCCGCCTGGGGGACACTGATTTTGACCCTGGGTGTGGTCACTATGGTGCTGGGAGCGCTTCTGGCATTGTTCTCCCTGGATCTGAAGAGGGTTCTCGCCTGTTCTTCCGTATCCCAGATCGGCTTTGTGCTGGTGGGCGTGGGAATGGCAGGGCTTCTGGGCGCACAGGGGGCAGCTGCCGTAAGGGGCAGCATGCTTCACATGGTCAACCATTCTCTGATCAAGCTGGTGCTGTTCATGGCGGCAGGAGCGGTGTTTATGAATACACACAAGCTGGATCTGAACGATATCCGGGGATTCGGCCACAAAAAACCGCTGCTGGGATATCTCTTTCTCATGGGTGCCCTGGGCATCGGCGGCATACCTCTCTGGAACGGATATGTGAGCAAGACCCTGCTGCATGAGAGTATTTTGCAGTTCGCCGAGCTGGTGGAAAACGGAAGCGCGGTGTGGTACGGTTCCCTGGGGCTTCTCAAAGGGATCGAATGGGTATTTTTGTTAAGCGGCGGTCTGACGGTGGCATATATGGCAAAGATCTTCATCGCGATCTTTGTGGAGAAAAATCCGGACAGAGCGGTGCAGAAGGCTTACGACGAACTGGGGAGCCGCTATATGAACGGTGTGAGCAAGCTGACGCTGGGCTTTTGTGCGACATTGCTTTTTGTGCTGGGAATCCTGCCGGACCGGATCATGGGAAAGCTTGCGGATATGGGGCAGAGCCTTTTTGTCATCCGTGAGGGCGGGGAAGTGCCCTGGTTTTCCTGGGAGAACCTCAGAGGCGCGGGAATCTCCGTCATCGTGGGTGCCGCGGTATATCTTTTGGTGGTGCGGCTTATGCTGATGCGAAAAGAAGGAAGCGTTCGGATCTATGTAAACCGCCTTCCCCGGTGGCTGGATCTGGAAAATATGATCTACCGCCCTGTATTGCTCAGGGCGCTGCCCTTTGTGGGGGGAGTGTTCTGCAGGGTGCTGGACAGCGCGGTGGACAGTGCGGTGGTCCTTCTGAGAAAGACCGTCTACCGTGACAGCAGGCTGCCCGGGGAGCTGGAGGAAGGAACGGCGCTCACCCATGCGGCGGGAAGGATCATGAACGGGCTGCAGAAGCTTGGAAACCGCAGCATTCGGAGGAAGCGTCCCGGGACAGTGGATTATGAGCATAAATATGCGATGCTGTATACGGAGCTTTCGGAGGACGGAAGAATTATTGCCAGAAGTCTTTCGTTCGGTCTGCTTTTGTTCTGCGTCGGGCTTCTGCTGACGGTGGTCTATCTGCTGACACTGGGAGGATGACGAAAAACCTGTCAAAATATGTAGTTGAAACGAAAGATATTTGGGTGTATAATTACCAAAATAAAATTGCAAAGGAAGAAAATATCATGAAAGAGAACACAAAACAAGGCGGCTGGCGCACCAATAAATGGGTTCGCGCGGCAATTCCCGCGCTGCTTCTGCACTGCAGCATCGGAACGGTTTACTGTTGGTCCATTTTCAGTCAGGAGATTGCCGATTATATCGGGTTTTCCAAGGGCGCCACGGAGTGGGCGTTCAGCTTTGCGATCTTCTTTCTGGGGATGTCGGCGGCGTTTCTCGGGAATGTGGTGGAAAAGGATATCCACAAATCCTCTCTGATCGCGGCGATCTGTTTCGCGGCGGGTATGGCGGGCACAGGTTTCTTTATCTATTACGGCGGCGCGCATTCCCACAGCCTGGTCTCCCTGATCGGTATTTATGTGTGTTACGGTTTCATCATGGGTATCGGCCTGGGAACCGGTTATCTGTCTCCCGTAAAGACATTGATGCTCTGGTTCGAGGACCGCAAGGGTCTGGCTACCGGGCTGGCCGTGGCAGGCTTCGGCGCGGCGAAGGCGATCGCCAGCCCCATCATGCAGGCGATGCTGGACGGGCTGGGGGACGGAGGCATCTACAAGATGTTCTTTATCCTGGCGGCGGTGTATTTCGTTATGATGTTTGTCGGTCATCTGCTCTTAAAGAAACCCGACGGCTGGCATGAACCCCAGACCAAGGCGGAGAAACAGAGCATGATCGCGGTCATCAAATCCAAGCCCGTGGGCAACTATATCGGGATCTGGCTGATGTTTTACTTAAACATCACCTGCGGTCTGGCGCTGATCTCCCAGGAGAAGATGATCGTCAAGTGCCTGGGTCTGGCAGGAGTGGTGGGCATTATCTCCACGATCTCTGCCATCTTCAATGCGGGGGGCCGTCTGGGCTTCTCCGCGTGGGCGGACACCATGAAGGACCGGAATACCATCTATAAACTGATCTTTGTGTTGTCCATCGTATTTACCGGGGCCGTGATCCTTACCGGAGGCATTCGGAACGGCGAGGGCAATCTGGCTCTGACCGTGCTGGTGCTGGCGCTGATCTTTGTGGTGAACGCCGGGTACGGCGGCGGGTTCTCCAATGTGCCCACCCTGCTCTCCGATCATTACGGCATGGGCAACATCAGCGCCATACACGGACTGACCCTTTCCGCCTGGGGAATGGCGGGGCTCACCGGCAACCAGATGGCGGCGTGGATCGTGAACCATTTCGGACAGCCTGAGGAGATAGAGCATCTGCTCGCGGACGGGACCGTGGAGATGATCTCCGTCAATCCCACAGGTTATCAGTATGTGCTGTACGCCACCGTGGTCCTCTATATCCTGGCCCTTCTGATCTGCCTGTTCCTGGTAAGACCCACGGACAAGGCGCTTGCGGCAAAGGCGGCAAAGAAGGCAGCAAAGGGATGATCAAACTCCCGCAGAAGACCGGGAAGAAGTGATAAGAGAGAAGAATGTGCTGTTCTTATAGAGCGGCACATTCTTTTTTTGTGCGGCAGCGGGAGGGATTCTTTTAATTTTTGCTGTACTTTTATCAAAAATGTGCTAAAATAAAATTACATATGTGTCAGTTTCTGCGATAGGATGTCTGGAGGTTGGACGAATGGAACAGGAGTTAGAATACAGGAAGCAGCAGCTTCAGGAGTATAAACAGACCTTGGCACCCCTGCTCCGTTATCTTCCCTGGCTGGAAAAGAGCGCGGGAACGAGTGCCAGCAGATATTATGACGGCACGGATGTGGGAGAGAAACTCATGAGCTTCCCGGTGTATGACGGGACGCTGCTTGGCTTTGTGCGGGAGGCGGCGAAGTCCTCGTTCATGGATCGCAATTACCGCTATATCTATACGAGGAATCATATTGTCAGCCATGATGACGAGCGCAGGATGATTGAGAGCGCAGGGCTGAAGGAATGGGGGATCCTCTGCGGCATTTTGTCCAGGTATGTGCTGGGCGGGCAGACCAAGGGGGTACTCTGGAGCGAGGCGGTGCAGGAGAAGATTTTTTACCTGGTCATCCATAAGATGTGTGATATCATTGAGTTCTGGGATAAGCCGGTGGGGAGAAATACTTGAGCAAAGGACGGCAGGATACGGGAGAGGTACGGATCTATGGGAGAGAAGTCACAACAGAAGAAAAAATATATTGTGGAGACGGCAAGAAAAGTTTTCATGGAGAAGGGCTTTAAAAAGGTTACCATGAAGGACATCGTGGAGGCGTGCGGTATCAGCCGCGGCGGTCTGTATCTCTATTTTGAGAACACGAGCCAGATCTTCGTGGAAGTGATGAAGCTCGAGAGCGAGGAGACCGACGACGTGTTCTCCGGAAGCATCGCGGAGGACGCTACCGCAGTGGATATCCTTCTCCTGTTTTTGAAGGAGCAGAAGAGGGAGATCCTGCGGAGGAAGGACACGCTGACGCAGGCGATCTATGAATATTATTTTGCCAACAGTCTGCCCAAGAAGGATAATGTGCTGAAAAAACAGTTCGATTCCGCCGCAAAGGTGATAGAGAGACTGATCGAGACCGGTGTGGAGAACGGGGAGTTTGTCTGCGAGGACTGTGCGGGCACCGCACGCAATATCATGTATGTGCTGGAGGGATTAAAGATCTGTGCGCAGACCACCGGCGTCACCCCGGAGGCAGTGGACAGGGAGCTGATGTTCATTCTCCGCGGGATCGGCGCAGATGACTGATTGAGGCAAATATTTTGGAGGACGGTCAAGAGTATGGGAAATGTGAGACGTATCTATGTGGAGAAAAAGGAGCCCTTCGCAGTGAAGGCAAAGGAGCTGCATGAGGAGCTTAAAAATTATCTGGGCATCCGTGTGGACAGGGTTCGCGTGTTCATCCGCTATGATGTGGAGAATATTTCGGACGGCGTGTTCGCGGCGGCATGCAGGAGTGTATTTTCAGAGCCGCCCGTGGACGATCTGTATGAGGAGACCATTGAGATCCCCGCGGACGGGCATGTGTTCTCCGTGGAGTATCTGCCCGGTCAGTTTGACCAGAGGGCGGATTCTGCCGTACAGTGCGTACAGTTTCTCAATGAAAATGAAAATCCCGTCATCCGGACGGCTGTGACCTATCTGATCCAGGGGGATATAAGCGGGGAGGATCTTGAACGGATCAAGGCTTATTGCATCAATCCCGTTGACTCCCGGGAAACCGACATGGTAAAACCGGACACGCTGATCACGGAGTATGACGAGCCGGCGGATGTGGCGGTTTTTGACGGCTTTCAGGAGATGTCCCGGGAGGCGCTGAGGGCTCTCTACGATTCCCTGGGGCTTGCCATGACTTTCAAGGATTTTTTACATATTCAGAACTATTTCCGGGACGAGGAGAAGAGAGACCCTTCCATGACGGAGATCCGTGTGCTGGACACCTATTGGTCCGACCACTGCCGGCATACCACCTTTTCCACAGAGCTTAAGGATGTGGAGTTCTGCGAGGGATATTACCGTTCTCCCATTGAGACCACCTATCAGAGTTACCTGGACACCAGAGCGGAGATCTTTGCGGGAAGGGATGACAAATTCGTCTGTCTGATGGATCTGGCGCTCATGGCGATGCGGAAGCTGAAAAAAGACGGGAAGCTGGACGATATGGAAGAGTCCGAAGAGATCAACGCCTGCTCCGTGGTGGTGCCTGTGGAAATGGATTACGGCGATTACAAGGAGACGGAAGAGTGGCTGATATTCTTTAAGAATGAGACGCATAACCATCCCACCGAGATCGAGCCCTTCGGAGGAGCGGCAACCTGTCTGGGCGGCGCCATCCGCGATCCCCTTTCCGGGCGCGGCTATGTGTATCAGGCGATGCGCGTGACAGGCGCCGCGGATCCCACGGTGCCTGTCTCCGAGACTCTGAAGGGAAAGCTCTCCCAGAAGAAACTGGTGCGGGGCGCGGCGAGCGGTTATTCTTCCTACGGTAACCAGATCGGGCTTGCCACCGGTTTTGTGAAAGAGATCTATCATCCGGATTATGTGGCGAAGAGGATGGAGATCGGCGCCGTCATGGGCGCCGCTCCCAGAAAGAACGTCAAGAGAGAGAGCTCGGAACCCGGGGATGTCATCATCCTCCTGGGCGGGCGCACCGGGCGCGACGGCTGCGGAGGCGCCACCGGCTCCTCCAAGGTGCACACGGAGAGCTCCATCGAGACCTGCGGCGCGGAAGTGCAGAAGGGAAATGCCCCCACGGAGAGAAAAATCCAGAGACTGTTCCGCCGGGCAGAGGTAAGCCGCCTGATCAAAAAATGTAACGATTTCGGGGCGGGCGGTGTGTCCGTGGCGATCGGTGAGCTTGCGGACGGGCTCAGCGTTGATCTGGATAAGGTGCCCAAGAAGTATGCGGGACTGGACGGTACGGAGCTTGCGATCTCCGAGTCCCAGGAGCGCATGGCAGTGGTGGTGGATCCTTCGGATGTGGCAGAGTTCCTCGGATATGCGGCAGAGGAGAACTTAGAGGCCGTGGAGGTCGCCGTGGTGACGGAGGAACCCAGGCTGGTGCTCAACTGGCGGGGCAAAAAGATCGTGGATTTAAAGAGGGCTTTTCTGGATACCAACGGCGCCCATCAGGAGACCACGGTCAAAGTGGATATTCCCTCCCGGGAGGACAATTATTTTGAAAAATGGGCTGTTCCGGCGGTGGGAGAGAAGCTGAAGGAAGGCGATGTGAAGGGAGCATGGCTCGCCCTGTTGAATGACCTGAATGTGTGCTCCCAGAAAGGGCTGGTGGAGATGTTTGACTCCTCCATCGGCGCGGGCAGCGTGCTGATGCCTTACGGCGGAAAATATCAGCTCACCGAGACACAGAGTATGATCGCCAAGCTCCCTGTGCTTCGGGGGAAGACGGACACCGTGACCATGATGGCCCACGGCTTTGATCCCTATCTCTCTTCCTGGAGCCCTTACCACGGAGCGATCTACGCGGTGGTGGAGTCCATGGCAAAGATCGTGGCATCCGGCGGCGACCAGCGCAGGATCCGTTTCACCTTCCAGGAGTATTTCCGCAGGATGACCGGTGAGCCGGAGAGATGGAGTCAGCCCTTTGCGGCGCTTTTGGGCGCCTATGACGCACAGATCGGATTCGGGCTGCCTTCCATCGGAGGAAAGGACAGTATGTCCGGAACCTTCAATGACATCGATGTGCCGCCCACGCTGGTGTCTTTTGCGGTGGATGTGGCAAAGAGCGGGGACGTGATCACACCCGAGTTAAAACAACCCGGAAATATACTGGTGCGCTTCAGCATAGAGAAAGATGACTTTGATATTCCCATGTATGACGATGTGATGGAAATGTACGATCTGATCCACAGACTCATACAGGATAAAATCGTGGTATCCGCTTACGCATTGGATGCGAGGGGAGTTGCCGCCGCCGTGTCCAAGATGGCATTCGGCAATAAACTGGGGGTAAAGATCGCGGACGATGTGACGATGGATGAGCTGTTCGGCAACGGGCTGGGGGACATCCTTGTGGAGGTGCCTTTCGAGAAGCTTCCCGTGTTGACCGCGTCCGGGCATAATGTGACGGTGATAGGTGAGATCACCGGGGAGCCTGCCTTTGTATGCGGCAGCGTGATGTTCTCCATGGAGGAGGCGCTGGACGCATGGACGTCCCGGCTGGAGAAGGTATTCCCCACCAGAGCTTCCAAAGGAAAAGAGGCTGTCCCGGGAGAATGTTATCACGCGGATAAGATTTATGTATGTAAGAATAAAGTTGCGAAGCCCACGGTGTTTATTCCGGTCTTCCCCGGCACCAACTGCGAGTACGACACGGAAAAGGCTTTCCGGCGCGCGGGAGCGGATGTGCTCACCAGAGTGTTCCGGAATCTGACGGCGGAGGACATCCGGGATTCCGTGGAGGAATTTGAGAAAGCCATCGCCCGGGCGCAGATCATCATGTTCCCCGGAGGATTTTCCGCAGGTGATGAGCCGGACGGCAGCGCAAAGTTTTTTGCCACGGCTTTTCGGAATGAGAAGATCAAAGAGGCGGTGATGAAGCTGTTAAATGAGAGAGACGGTCTGGCGCTGGGAATCTGCAATGGCTTCCAGGCGCTGATCAAGCTGGGGCTCGTACCCTACGGCGAGATCGTGGGGCAGAAGGAGGATTCCCCCACCCTGACGTTTAACACCATAAACCGTCATATCTCCAAGATGGCGTACATCAAGGTGGTTTCCGACAAGTCGCCCTGGCTGCAGGAGGCAGAGCTGGGAGGTGTCTACTGTAATCCGGCATCCCACGGGGAGGGGCGCTTTGTGGCTCCCAGAGAGTGGATCGATAAACTCTTTGCCAATGGTCAGGTGGCTACCCAGTACGCGGATCCGGACGGCGGCGTGAGCATGGATGAAGAATACAATATCAACGGTTCCTATTGCGCGATCGAAGGAATTACTTCCCCCGATGGAAGATGTCTCGGTAAGATGGCACATTCCGAGAGAAGGGACGAATCGGTTGCCATGAACATATATGGTGAGCAGGATTTGAAAATTTTTGAATCCGGCATTGCATATTTCAAGTAATCCGTTAAATGGTGTGTTTTATAAGCGAGGTAGAAGTATGTTAATAGCATTAGTGCCGCTTTTTGATGACAATATGGCAGTGAGCGCCTATTCCATTTTTACCCAGAGACATAATTATCTCCTGAATCCCGCTATGCTGGGGACGGCGCAGAACGATGGCGCCGCGCAGGTGGAAGGGCTGGAGCTGATCCGCACGATCGGAATCGAGACGCTTTCGGATGATAAGGAAATATTTGTTCCCGTCACGAATATCTCCGTCCTGGCGGATCTGGAGAGTCAGTGTGATGCACCGCCGGAGAGGATCGTGTTTCTGATCGACAATTCCGTTCCTCCCGAAGAACTCTACATCAACCGTCTCAAACAGCTGAAGGAGGAAGGCTTTAAGCTTGCCATCCGCAAGCTTAAAGTGATGGAGTTCGAGCACTACCGTCAGATCCTGGCACTGATGGATTATGTGCTGTTGAACAATCATAAGATTGCCATTGACAAGGCGAAGATTTATTTTGGGAAGCTCTATCCGAATGTCAAACTCTGCGCCGGCAATATCGACGACATGGATCTGTTTGAAAAACTGAAGGAGGAGGGCGGGTACAGCCTGTTTGAGGGCAATTTCTACCGCCTGCCGGTGACAAAGGGCAGCAATCATGTGGCGCCGATCAAACTCAACTACGTTGAACTTTTGAATATCGTAAACGACGAAGATTTTGACCTGCAGAAGGCGGCGGATATCATCGGGCGCGATACGGCGCTCACCATATCCCTTCTGGGCATGGTAAACCGTATGTCCATCCGCTCCGGTATTACGAGTATACGTCACGCGGCGGCAATGCTGGGGCAGAAGGAATTAAAGCGCTGGATCAACACCGCTGTGGCGGGCAAGATGCTCGCCGACAAACCCAGTGAGATCACCCGCCTGTCTCTGATCCGTGGAAGATTTGCGGAGAATCTGGCTCCCGGTTTCGGGCTTGCCATGAAAAAGGATGAGCTGTTCCTCATGGGATTGTTCTCCGTGCTGGATGTCATTTTGGAGAAACCCATGGCAGAGGCGCTGGAGTACATGAAGGTGACCGGAGACATCCGGAAAGCTCTGGGGGCGAGAGTCGGCATCCTGGCTCCGGTGCTGGAATTTGTGCTTCAGTATGAGTCGGCAAACTGGCAGGAAATCTCGAGACAGATGGTGTTAGGCAATATGTCGATGGAATTTGTACAGGGCGCTTATATGGATGCGCTGCAGTGGTACAAGGAACTGATCGTGGAGAATTAAATAAGTGAAAAATAGACGGGCTGGATATTGCCCGTCTATTTTTTTTGTGTTATAATGAATCAGTTTAAGCATAAGACAGGTTACATCTGGGAGAGGAGTACGGTATGAAGGCATTTTTGATTTTGGAAGACGGCACTGTGTTTACCGGGACGCACATCGGGGCGGACAAAGAAATTGTCAGTGAGATCGTCTTTAACACTTCGATGGCGGGGTATCCCGAGGTACTGACCGACCCGTCTTACGCGGGGCAGGCGGTGTGTATGACTTACCCGCTGATCGGAAACTATGGAATCTGTAAAGACGATATGGAGTCTTATAAACCCTGGCCGGATGGTCTCATCGTGAGGGAGCTCTCCCGTATTCCCAGCAATTTCAGATGTGATATGACAATACAGCAGTTTCTGGAGGAGAACGGAGTGCCCGGCATCGCCGGGATCGACACCCGCGCGCTGACCAGGATCCTGCGCGAAAAAGGAACCATGAACGGCATGATCACCACCGATGAACATTATGAGCTGGGCAGGGTACTTCCCAGACTGAAGGCATACACCACCGGCAAGGTGGTGGAGAAGGTGACCTGCCCGGCAAAATATACGCTGAAGGGTGTGACGGATCTGGCGCAGAACGGACCGCTGTCCGGCGCTGCGAGATTTGACAGGGAGGCGTATGAGAGAGGGGAGCGGGAGAGAAAGCCCGCTCTGGTAAAGGAATTAAACGGTGCGGGATTACAGGTGGCTCTGCTGGACTTTGGCGCCAAGGCAAACATTGCCCGGGCGCTGGCGGAGAGAGGCTGCGATGTGACGGTGTATCCCGCCCACACTTCCGCGGAGGAGATCATTGCGGCATCTCCCGACGGCATCATGCTCTCCAACGGACCCGGCGATCCCAAGGAATGCACGGCGATCATTGAGGAGATCCGGAAGCTTTATCAGACGGACATTCCGATCTTCGCGATCTGCCTGGGGCACCAGCTCATGGCGCTGGCCGCGGGGGCGGACACCCACAAGCTCAAATACGGTCATCGGGGAGGAAACCATCCGGTGAAGGATCTTGCCACGGGAAGGGTCTACATCTCCTCCCAGAACCACGGCTATGTGGTGGACACGGACAGGCTGGATCCCAGGGTGGCGGTGCCTGCCTTTGTGAACGTCAATGACGGCACCAACGAGGGGCTGGCGTACACGGGAAAAAATATTTTTACGGTGCAGTTCCACCCGGAGGCGTGCTGCGGACCGCAGGACTCGGACTATCTGTTTGACCGGTTTATGAAGATGATGAGAGGAGGTGAGCGGAATGCCTAAGAATCCCAATGTGAAACGAGTGATGGTGATCGGATCCGGACCCATCGTCATCGGTCAGGCGGCAGAATTTGACTACGCCGGCACGCAGGCCTGCCGCTCCCTGAAGGAGGAGGGGGTGGAGGTCATTCTGGTCAACTCCAACCCTGCCACCATCATGACGGACAAGGATATCGCGGACAAGGTTTATATTGAGCCTTTGACGGTCAAGGTGCTGGAACAGATCATCGAGAAGGAAAAGCCCGACAGCATCCTGCCCACGCTGGGCGGACAGGCGGGGCTGAATCTGGGAATGGAGCTGGAGGAGTCCGGCTTTCTTGCCTCCCATGGGGTGGCGCTCCTTGGAACCACTGCCGCCACCATCCGGAACGCGGAGGGGCGCCAGGAGTTTAAGGATCTGATGGAGCGCATCGGAGAGCCCTGCGCGGCGTCCAAAGTGGTGGAAAACGTACAGGACGGCATAGAATTTACCAATACCATCGGCTACCCTGTGGTGCTGCGGCCCGCCTATACCCTGGGCGGCTCCGGCGGCGGTATCGCCCACAACCAGGCGCAGCTGGAGGAGATCCTGGAGAACGGTCTGCGTCTCTCCCGCGTGGGACAGGTGCTGGTGGAGCGGTGCATTGCCGGGTGGAAGGAGATCGAGTACGAGGTGATGCGGGACAGCGCGGGCAACTGTATCACCGTATGTAATATGGAGAATATCGACCCGGTGGGGGTACATACCGGGGACAGCATCGTGGTGGCGCCCTCCCAGACTCTGAGCGATAAGGAATATCAGATGCTTCGCACCTCCGCGCTGAACATCATCAACGAGCTGAAGATCACCGGAGGATGCAATGTGCAGTTCGCTCTGCATCCCACCAGTTTTGAATACTGTGTCATCGAGGTCAATCCCCGCGTGAGCCGTTCCTCCGCGCTGGCGTCCAAGGCGACGGGATACCCCATCGCCAAGGTGGCGGCGAAGATCGCGCTGGGCTATACCCTGGATGAGATCCAGAATGCCATCACCAAGAAAACCTATGCCAGCTTTGAGCCGGCTTTGGATTACTGTGTGGTCAAGATTCCCAGACTGCCCTTTGACAAATTCATCACGGCAAAGAGAACCCTCACCACCCAGATGAAGGCGACGGGTGAGGTGATGAGCATCTGCAACAGCTTTGAGGGAGCGCTGATGAAGGCGATCCGTTCCCTGGAACAGCATGTGGACTGTCTGCTGAGCTATGACTTTTCCGCGCTGAGCGCGGAGGAACTCAGGGAGAGACTGGCGGTGGTGGACGATCAGCGCATCTGGGTGATCGCCGAGGCGATCCGCAAGGGAATCCCCTATGAAGACATTCATGCGATCACGCAGATCGACACCTGGTTCATCGACAAGATCGCCATCCTTGTGGAAATGGAGGAGGCTCTGCGCAAAGGGCCTCTCACGGCAGAACTCCTCAGGGAGGCAAAGCGTCTGGAATTTCCGGACAATGTCATCGCAAGGCTCACCGGAAGCACGGAGGAGGCGGTCAAAAAGCTGCGCTATGACAATGACATTAAGGCGGTTTATAAAATGGTGGACACCTGCGCGGCGGAGTTCGCCGCATCCACGCCCTACTACTACTCCGTGTTCGGAGGGGAGTGCGAGGTGAAGGAGACTGCCGGGAAAAAGAAGGTGCTGGTGCTGGGATCCGGTCCCATCCGCATCGGACAGGGGATCGAGTTTGACTACTGTTCCGTGCATGCCACCTGGGCCTTTGCCCGGGCGGGGTATGAGACCATTATCATCAACAACAATCCGGAGACCGTCAGCACGGACTTTGACATTGCGGACAAGCTGTATTTCGAGCCGCTGACGCCGGAGGACGTGGAGTCCATCGTGAACATCGAGCATCCCGACGGGGCGGTGGTGCAGTTCGGCGGACAGACCGCCATCAAACTCACCGAGAGCCTGATGAAGATGGGCGTCCCCATTCTGGGCACCAAGGCGGAGGATGTGGACGCCGCCGAAGACAGGGAGCTTTTTGACAAGATCCTGGAGGAGACGAAGATTCCCCGGGCGGCGGGCGGTACGGTCTACACTGCCGAGGAGGCGAAGGAAGTCGCCAACAGGCTGGGTTATCCCGTGCTGGTGCGCCCCTCCTATGTGCTGGGCGGGCAGGGAATGCAGATCGCCATCTCCGACGAGGAGATCGAGGAGTTCATGGCGATCATCAACCGGATCGCCCAGGATCATCCCATTCTGGTGGACAAGTATCTACAGGGCAAGGAGATCGAGGTGGATGCGGTCTGCGACGGCACGGATATTCTGATCCCCGGCATCATGGAGCACATTGAGCGGACGGGCGTGCATTCCGGCGACAGTATCTCCGTATATCCGGCGCCCACCATCGGCAGGCTGATCAAGGACAAGATCACCGAATATACGAGACGCCTGGCAAAGGCATTGCATGTAAAAGGTCTGATCAATATCCAGTTCATCGCCCAGGGGGAGGATGTGTATGTCATTGAGGTGAATCCCCGTTCCTCCCGCACCGTGCCCTATATCAGCAAGGTGACGGGCATCCCCATCGTGGATCTTGCCACCGAGGTCATCCTCGGCAAGACCATCCGGGAACTGGGATATGAGCCGGGGCTGCAGCCCGAGGCGGCTTATTATGCCATCAAGATGCCGGTGTTCTCCTTTGAGAAGATCCGGGGGGCAGAGATCAGCTTAGGCCCGGAGATGAAGTCCACCGGAGAGTGCCTGGGGATCGCAAAGGATTTTCACGAGGCGCTCTACAAGGCGTTTCTGGGAGCGGGAGTCAATCTGCCCAAGTATAAGCAGATGATCATTACCGTGAAGGATGCGGACAAGGGAGAGGCCATCGAGATCGGACGCCGTTTTGAAAAACTGGGTTACACCATCTATGCCACCAGGAGTACCGCGGCGGCGCTGAACGAAGCCGGAGTGAAGGCGAGAAAGGTCAACAAGATCTCCCAGGAGTCGCCCACGGTGATGGATCTGATCCTGGGACATAAGATCGATCTGGTGATCGATACCCCCACCCAGGGGCGCGACAAGTCCAGGGACGGATTCCTGATCCGCCGCACGGCCATCGAGACGGGAGTCAACTGCATCACTGCCATGGACACCGCAAGGGCTCTGGCTACCAGCCTGGAGAACGCGAGCAACGACCTGACGCTGGTGGATATCGCAAAGCTTTGATATGATAAATGGATGAAAATGGGAAAACCTGCATATACTACCTTGCCGGCGGTTGTGCGGATCTTTTGGGAAAAGGATTTTGGAGAAAGGTTTTTCTGCCCTCCGCCGCAAATGTATTATGGGCGCAGATGCCCGGAAAGCGAGGAGAGAATATGAATCCTGAGATCTATCCTTTTGTAGTGCGACCCCTTCCCTATGAGTATGACGCCCTCATGCCCGTGCTGGATGAGGAGACGCTGCATTTTCACCATGACAAGCATTACAAGACCTATGTGGACAATCTGAACAAAGCGCTGGCGGATTACCCGGAACTGCAGAAGTTAAGTCTGAAAGAGCTGCTGACGGGGCTGGAGAAACTGCCTGCGGTCGTTCGGACTGCCATCCGCAACAATGGCGGAGGTGTCTACAATCATGAGCTGTATTTTGATATGATGAAGGGAGCCTGCGGGCAGGAGCCCGGCGGAGAGCTGGCTGAGGCGATCAACCGGGATTTCGGCTCCTACAGACAGTGGAAGGAACAGATGAAGGAAGCGGCAATGTCCCAGTTCGGCTCCGGATGGGCATGGCTTCTGACGGACGGAGAGGGAAAGCTTTCCATCGTAAAGACAGCCAATCAGGATGTGCCGGATCTGATGCTCTATACGCCGCTTCTTTTGGTGGATGTGTGGGAACACGCCTATTATCTGCAGTATCAGAACCGCCGCGCGGATTATGTGGACGGATGGTTCGATCTGATCCACTGGCGCAAGGTGGGAAAAAGGTATGAGGAACGCAATGTAATATGAACCGCATCAACTATCAAAGAGAATTAGAGAAGGTATTAGACACTCTGGCATCGACGGAGCGGGACGGGGCAGCGCGCTCTTGGCCGCCCCGTCTGTTTCTCCACAGCTGCTGCGCACCCTGCAGCAGCTATTGCCTGGAGTATCTTTGTACATATTTTGCCGTCACGGTTTTTTACTATAATCCCAATATTTCCGAGGAGCCGGAGTACCGGATGCGGGCGGAGGAGCAGAAACGCCTGATCGCCGCATACAATGAGGAGAGACGGGGCTATCCGATCACGATCATCGAAGGGGATTATACGCCGGAGAGGTTCTTCGAGACGGCGAGAGGGTACGAGCACTGTGAGGAGGGCGGCGAGAGGTGCTTTCGCTGCTATGAGCTGCGTCTGAGGGAGACGGCAAAGAGGGCGCGGGAGGGACATTACGATTATTTTGCCACGACCCTCACCATCAGTCCGCTGAAAAACGCGCAGAAGATCAATGAGATCGGACAGGCTATCGGGGATGAGGCTGGGATCGCCTGGCTCCCCTCCGATTTCAAGAAAAAGGACGGCTACAAACGCTCGGTGGAACTGTCCGCGCAATACGGGCTATACAGACAGAACTTTTGCGGCTGCGTGTTCTCAAAAAATGCGGCCGGCCACGGATGAAAACGCAGGCGCGCGGGAGAGGGTCTGCGGGTACAGCAACATCATAAAGGAGAATATCATGAGAAAATTTTTGGATTTACTTTCGGAGAAGATGGGGGAAGCCTTCGCGGCGGCGGGGTACGATGCCGCGCTGGGCAGGGTGACGGTCTCCAATCGTCCGGATCTATGCGAATACCAGTGTAACGGCGCCATGGCAGGCGCGAAACAGTACAAAAAGGCTCCCATCGTCATCGCCGGAGAGGTCGCGGAGAAGCTGCGGGGCAGCGAAGTCTTTTCCGAAGCGGCTGCAGCGGCGCCCGGTTTCCTGAACCTGAAGCTGTCCGGGGAGTTTCTGGCGCAGTATGTGATGGAGATGAGGCGGCATGACAAGTTCGGTCTGGACATGCCTGAGAAACCGGAGAAGATCGTGATCGATTACGGCGGACCTAACATTGCCAAGCCCCTTCATGTAGGGCATCTGCGCTCCGCGGTGATCGGGGAGAGCATAAAGCGGATGCTGCGCTACTGCGGACATGAGGTGATCGGAGATGTGCATCTGGGAGACTGGGGGCTGCAGATGGGGCTGGTGATCGCCGAACTGCAGGAGCGTCAGCCCGGTCTGGTTTATTTTGACGAAAGCTACACCGGGGAATACCCTGCGGAGGCTCCCTTTACCATCTCGGAACTGGAGGAGATATATCCCGCGGCCAGCGCCCGCTCCAAGGAGGATGCGCAGTTTAAGGCGAAGGCCATGGAGAACACCTACAAGATCCAGAACGGCGTCCGCGGATACCGGGCGCTCTGGCAGCATATTAAGAAGGTGTCCGTCGCGGACTTAAAGCGAAATTATGATGATCTGAATGTAGAGTTTGATCTTTGGAAAGGGGAGGCGGATGTACAGGAACTGATCCCCGATATGGTGGAGAACATGAAAAAGGGCGGCTATGCCTACTTAAGCGACGGCGCCCTGGTGGTGGACGTGAAGGAGGAGAGCGACACGAAGGAGATCCCTCCCTGCATGATCTTAAAGTCCGACGGGGCGGCGCTCTACAACACAACGGATCTGGCCACCATTTTGGACCGTATGGACAAGATCGGACCCGACAGGATCATCTATGTCACGGACAAACGTCAGGAGCTCTACTTCCAGCAGGTGTTCCGCTGTGCCCGCAAGACCGGGCTGGTGACGCCGGATACGGAACTTTGCTGGGTGGGATTCGGCACCGTGAACGGCAGGGACGGCAAACCTTTTAAGACCCGTGACGGCGGGGTGATGCGCCTGGAGTTTCTGGTGAAGGACACCGTCGACGAGATGTACCGAAAGATCACGGAAAACCGTGATATGCCCGCAGAGGAGGCGGAGAAGACGGCAAAGATCATTGCCCTTTCCGCTTTGAAGTACGGCGATCTGTCCAATCAGGCTTCCAAAGACTATATCTTTGACATGGACCGCTTCACTTCCTTTGAGGGAGACACCGGTCCCTATATTCTTTACACCATCGTGCGCATCAAGTCTATTTTGGCTAAATACAGAGAGCAGGGAGGTGATCCCGCAAAAGCAGCGCTTCTGAAGGCTGAGGGCGGATCCGAGAAGGCATTGATGATGCAGCTTAGCCAGTTTAATGCCATGATGGAGGCAGCCTGCGCGGAGATCGCTCCCAACAAGGTATGCGCTTATATCTATGACCTGGCGAATGCTTTCAACCATTTCTATCATGAGACGAAGATCCTCAGCGAGGAAGATGCCGGGCGAAAGAGCAGTCTGATCGCGCTTCTGGTACTGACCAGGGATGTCCTGGAGACCTGTATCGACCTTCTGGGATTTGCTGCCCCGGAGAAGATGTAGTTTGAGGGAAAAATATGAAAAAATTCACGAAGAAATTCATGAAAAGTTTTATGGAAAGTTTCATGAAACTTTCCATTGCGCTGGTTCTGACGGGCACATTGGTTTTGTCCGCCTGTGCCCGGACGGAACCGCAATCTTCTACGGATCCTTCGGACAGCGATCTGCGGGAGCAGACCGCGCGGACCCTTCCCCGGATCCGTATAGAGCGTATCAGTGTGCCGCGCTATATGGAGGACGGAGAGACGCTTTTGATGTATTATGAGACGGACAACATCACGCTGGAAGGGGAAGGATACGAAAAGGCGGCGCAGACTGTCAGGGAGAAATACCACACCACGGAGGAAGAACTTTTCGCGCAGACGGAGGATGCCCTAGAGGAAGCGCGGGAGTTTTACGACGACATGTATGATGTGGACGGATGGTTTGCTCCCTATACTTCCAGCGCCACGGTCGCCGGGGTTTGTCGTCTGGACGAACGGGTCCTCAGTCTGAGAAATCTGACCAGCGTGTACCGCGGCGGGGCTCACGACGATACCGGGGTGTGGGGCGATGTGATCGATCTGGAGAGCGGTCAAAGTCTCGCCCTGGAGGATCTTGCGGAGGATGCGCCCGGATTTTTTGACTGCCTCACGGAGTATGTGCTGGAGAGGCTGGACGGGCGAAAGGAAGATCTCTTTGAGGATTATGCGCCCTATGTGCGGGAAAATATCAAAAAGGCAGGCTGGTATCTGGACGGTGAGGGGATCGTGATCGTCTATGTGCCCTATGAGATCGGCCCTTATGCCTCGGGCAATATCGAAGTCAGCGTGCCCTATGATGAAGTGGCGGAGTATATGAAGCCGGAGTATCTGCCGGGGGACGGCGCCTGTATCCTTGCCCTCAGGGAAAACTGTGAGACAAAGCTGTCTTTGGCGGACGGAGAGTACACGGTGCGGTGGCTGGGCAGGATGTCTGCGGAGGGAAGCCGGGAAATTGATTTTGGCGTAAACGGCGGCGAATCTTTGGTGGAGCCTTTTGTGACGGTGCAGCACGCCTATGTGATGCAAAAGCCCGACGGCAGGAGTTTCCTGCTCTTTGACATTGACTGGATGTCTTCGGATTTTGAGACCTTCGTCTATGAACTGAAGGATGGGACGGCCGTGCGGACAGAGGATATCTGGGCCGCTCTGGACGGAAGGAATATCGCTCTGGACGAAATGGGGATGCAGTTTACCCTGAATGTGTTCGGCACTTATTTTACAGATATGCCCTGCGCTTTTACGGAGGAGGGAAAGCTGGAACCGGAGAAAGAGATTTATGAGATCCGGCCGGACCGGGAATGGCAGAAACTCACCACCGTGAAGGAACTTCCGGTGACCGTTGACGGACGGCAGACTGCGCTGCCTGCGGGGACCTCTTTGTATATCAACGCCACGGACGACGCGGGGACAGCCTGGTTTACCACGGCGGAGCCCTCCGGCGCGGAAGCGGTTTCGGGAGAGATCCATTACGAGCGCAATGAGGAGTATACTCTTTTGGTCAACGGGGTCAGCGAGTGGGAGTATTTTGAGACGATTCCCTACTCCGGTTAGACCTTCACGGAAACGGGGAGGCAAGGGGCGGATGAAACGAATCTTTACCGTTTCTCCAGGTCTTCTAATCCTTTACAGATCAGCCTGGATGTCAGCTCAATGATATCCTCCAAAGGGATTTTTCTGCCGTCTGTCACCCATTGCTTATAGATTTCAATGGTACTTTGAGATACAAAGGTCATTATGATATTTTGAATATAGGGATCGGTCTGCGCTTTTCTGCTGTCTGCACCCCATGTTTCGCTCATGATCTCGTTTGTGATGCGCCTGCTGATGTAGTGGAAGCTGCCGCTGCATGTAAGCTTTTCATAAAGCCGCCCTCCCTCCTCACAGGTCAAGAAAAATTCTCTTGTGATCTTATCCATATCATGCGGGCGCGAGAGCCCCTGCGTGCGTTTTATGAAATCCCTTGCCATTTCGTTCTGCAATTCGCGCAGCAGATCATCCAGTGAGCTGTAATGAAGATAAAATGTTTTTCGGTTGATCCTTGCGCGTTCGCTGAGTTCTTTGATCGAGATCTTATCATAATCCATTTCACAGAGCATGTCTTCAAAAGTCTTGCGGATGGCTTCCTTTGTTCGTATGACGCGGAGATCTTCTTTTTCTGTATTTGACATGACCATTCCTCCACAGCAAATATATTTTATTATAATTCATTCGTGTATAAAAATCAACTCGTGTGTACTTATGCCACATTTTTGCATGAAATGTGGCATAAACCACTTTTTGACGGAAATGGTGTGGAGTCATGATCGTGCAGGCGGTATAATATCCGCGATCAGGTTCAGATCGGTCCCCGTGTGACCATTGTGACGGCAGGGGACAATGCCGTGATCGCAGGAGGCGCGGTGGTTGTGAAGGATGTTTTGGCAAATGCAGTCGTTGGCGGGAATCCAGATTATTTTGGAAAAGAAACTCCCAAGCTTGGTTTCGGATTGATGCGTCTTCCGCATCATGGGCGATCCGTTTTGTGGCAAGTCTGGACGGGATCATCACGGTGCTTTCGGGGATGTCGGACCTTGCCCAGATGGAGGATAACCTTTCCTATATGAAAAACTGGCAAATTTACAGCTGGGAAGCGGCCAGAGTGCGCAGGCGAAGGAACGCTATGCGGCTGTTCCGGAAGGATGCCGCGCCTCTGACTGCATCGGTTGCAGACAGTGTGAGCGCGCCTGCCCGCAGCATCTGAAGATCGGGGATCATCTGAAACAGTGCGCAGAGATGATGGAGGAATAAGGAGGAATCAGCATGATTTTAGACCGAAATGAACACAAAGAAGTTGTTGTCCTTTTAGGAGCGGGCAGTATGGGATGCGCCATTGTTCGCCGGATCGCCGCGGGCAAAAAGATCCTGCTTGGCGACATCAGTGAAAAGGCGCTGGAGCGGGTATCCCATGAGTTTACCTACAGCGGGTACGATGTGGAGACGCAGATCGTGGATGCCTGCGATGAAAAGTCGATCAGGGAGTTTGCAAAGAAAGCGGCTGCGCTTGGTCCGGTCATGTATTATATCCATACGGCGGGCGCATCACCCAGTCAGGCCAGCCCTGAACATATCATAGCCCTTGACCTGATCGGCACATCCTATGCTATTGATGCCTTTGGGGAAGTGATGGCAAGGGGCGGCGCGGGATTGGTCGTTTCAAGCCAGACGGGGTATATGCCTCATGCGCTTACTGCAGAGGATGAGGAAGCGCTCGCCATGACACCCACAGATCAGCTTGCTTCTCTCCCGTGTCTTGACGGATCCAGGACACCCAATCCGGGGGCAGCCTATATCGTGTCCAAACGGGCAAACCAGCTTCGCGTACGCACGGCGGCAGCCACCACATGGGCAGACCGGGGCGCGAGGATCAATACCATAAGTCCCGGCATTATCGTGACGCCGCTTGCCTATGATGAGTTCAATGCGCCGGGCAATACCTACCAGAATATGATCGACTGTTCGGCCGTGCGGCGCGCGGGGACATCGGACGAGATCGCGGCGGCTGGCGCGTTCCTGCTGGGTGCAGATGCAGGATTTATCACCGGAACGGATCTTTTGATCGACGGCGGTGTGATTGCGGCGCTCAAAAGCGGAAAGTTTGATCTGCACGTCAGATAGGAGGGCATCATGGAAAAGATTTTGATTGCGTACTTCTCTCATGCGGGACAGAATTAGTCACACGGCGGCAGCGGTTTTCCAATTCTCTGCGGGATATTGCGGCACTTCGTCCCGGATCAAGGCTTACAGAGGGACTGGCTGTCCATGGGGATCATGTTGCCGTGTGTGACGGAGAACTCGAAAAATGGGTGCATAAGATTGGTTTGAAATAAACAGTGGAGATATGTTATACTGATTGACAGAGAAACTTGTGGATCAAGTAAAATGGTTTGGAGGAAACTTATATGGTTGATTTCATTGTCGATCTGTTTGCGGAGACTGCGGATTTCTTCATTACTTTTTGGGCAGACAATATTATTGATAAGTTTGCCAAAAGAAATAAGTAAATCAGGAGTTATGGAGAGAAAAGCATGAAGATCAACATAGATTTTGGACAGCCGTATTTTGATGAAAAAAACATCTTTGAATTAACTCCCAATGACTTGGATTGCTTTTATACGGATGAAAATGAAGTGAACCGACTTCATCTGTTTTTTGTATTAGAGGCGTCATTACACAGGTTTCAGAGAGAAAATAACTTAAAAACCGCCGCCCGCTGTGCGTTTTTAATGGCGTATTATCTTTTCATACCGTTGACGCCCCCTGCGTCTTTTGAGTTGGCAGAGTTTTATATTGACAGGGCGTTGGAATGGGATGAAACGCCGGAATATCGCCAATGGAAAAAGCTCATAGATCAGGGAAACTGACAACCATACAGTTTACATGAGCTGCTCCTTTCGGTTTTTCAGATATTATTTTTGCATGGGGGAACGAAAATGCTTGAAACAGGATTGATATACCTGATTGTGCGCGACTTTGATCAATCGCTATCTTTTTATAAACAGCTTTTGGAAAGGAATGTTTCGGCGCAGAATAAGACGCGCTTTGCAATGTTCAATGTGGGCGATCTTTGCCTCTGTCTGCTCAATGGAAAATTTGATGCGGAGCATCCGGATCAGGTAGAACTCGCCGGAGAATTTGTCCCGCTTTATGATGACTATGTGGCGGTAACGGAAAAACAAAACAGCGGAAAAATAGTCATCAACTTGAGTACGCCAGAAGTCACCGGCGCTTATATGCCCGAAGGAGGTTTACTTTGAACGCGCTTACTTTGGAGGCGGTTACAGAACTTCACAAAAAAATTGTTGACAAAGCAGGAATCGCATTGTATACTAATCAAGTCGGTTGTCTCACAGCCGATTTTGGAAGTTTAGCTCAGCTGGGAGAGCATCTGCCTTACAAGCAGAGGGTCATAGGTTCGAGCCCTATAACTTCCACTCCGGTCACGGACCGGATATGGCGAGATAGCTCAGCTGGCTAGAGCACACGGTTCATACCCGTGGTGTCGAGGGTTCAAGTCCCCCTCTCGCTATTTTTTATGGACGTTTCCCCGGGATTTTCCCGGGGCTTTTTTTGTGGACAGGCGGACAGCCCGGTAAAGGATACCTTGCTTTCGCGGTCGGAAAGCATTTCTGTAGGTCCGGGGAGCATTTCAGGATTGCGATAGCGGCGGAAATAATATATAATATGTATTATCATACCGTACAAAAACTGTGGGGGAACAACAGGCAGGAGGATAAAGCCGTGAAACAGTTTCAGATTCTCTATGACAATGACGAAGGGCTTATGGAAAAGCTGGAGGAGATCAGCCGGTGGCGCGCTTCCCATTCGGTTTCGACCGCCATATTCCGGATCTATTCGGAGGATATGGATCTAAGCCATCTGGGGCATATCTGCGATATCCTGGACCGCGGGATGCCGGATGCGCTGTATCTGGGCTGCACCACCAACGCCAATATCATAGACGGGGCGCTGGTGAATGCCAAGATCATCTTAACCTGTACGCTGTTTGAATATGAGACGACCCGGGCGCACATCCTGCAGTTTCCGTTTTCGGAGGAAAACGCGGCGGAGGATGTGGCGGAGCTTCGGAGGTTCTGCGACGGGAATCCATGGGTTCATGCGGTGGAAATGCACGCCACCATCATGGATATGTCCATGAAAGTCTTTTGCAGTGAAATGAGTAAGCTGCGGAAGGATATCCAGGTATTCGGAGGCGGCGCGTTCAATCCCGATATGGACGATGACACGGCGGCTGTGTTTTCCAAGGGAAACGGCTTTCTGGAACACGGGATCGTTTTTCTTCTGCTGGGAGGGCCGGACTTCCATACCTACAGCACGTTTATTTCGGGGTGGAAACCGTTAAAGAGAAAATTCAGGGTGACCCGGGCAGACAGGGAGATCTTGTATGAGCTGGACGGCAAGCCGGCCCTGGACGTATACCGGAGATTTTTAAACATCAACAAAAACGACAGGTTCTTTTCCAATACGCTGGAATTTCCCCTTTTTCTGGAGCATGGCAGTGTGGATATCCTGCGCTGCCCTCTGGCGGCCAATGAGGATGATTCCCTTGTGATGTCCTCCGACATGGAAGAAGACGCGATCGTCCGGCTGGCTTACGGGGATCCGGAGACCATTCTTGCCAGCATCCGGGAGGATGGTCAGAAGATCGCGGACTTTCAGCCCCAGGTGATACAGACTTTTTCCTGTGCGGCCAGAAGGGCGTTCTGGGGCGATGAAAATATCAGCAACGAGACGGTTTTGTTTAACCGTGTCGCGCCCACGACGGGTTTTTACACCCACGGGGAATTTCTGCGTATAGAGGGCGATATGCTCAATTTCAACGTGACCCTTGTGATCGTCGCCATGCGGGAGGGCGATATGCCTGAGGCAAAAGCAAGAGTGGACGTGGCCAAAGCGCAGCGCGACCACGACAATGACGAAAAGATACCCATCATCCGGCGGTTTGTGTCCTTTATCGAGGCATCCACCGCGGAGCTGGAAGAAATGAATATGAAGCTTGCCCTCAGCTCCGTCACGGACGGGCTGACGGGGCTTTATAACCGCGGGGAGATCGAGAGACAGATCCGGGGAACATTGGAAAAGTGGAAAAAGAGGGGCTGTCAGGGGAATATTTCCCTGATCATGCTGGATATCGATAACTTCAAAAAGGTGAACGACGGATATGGGCACAAAGAGGGGGATCATGTGATCCAGACCCTGGCAGATGTCCTCAGGAAGACCACGACGGGGGTGCATTCCTGTTCCATCGGCCGCTGGGGGGGCGAGGAATTTATGGTGTTGCTGTCGGACAGCAGCGCGGATGCCGCGGCGGCTCTGGCAGAGACGATCCGCCGGGAATTTGCCTCCGTTTCCTACGAAACCGCAGGCTGCCAGACCGTCAGTATCGGAGTGACCCAGGCCGGGGACGAAGACGCGGACGCGCTTTACAGCAGAGTGGATAAGGCTCTTTACATGGCCAAGGCAGCCGGTAAAGATCAGGTGGTAAGGCTGGATTAGGAAAGGTTGAAGGGGATAGTATGAGCGATGTTTTCAACAATGAACTGTTTGAAGCGTTTGCCGCGGCATCGGACAATGTATACATCTATGTGTGCGATATGCGGACCGACATTTCCCGGTGGTCCAAATCTGCCATAGAGTATTTCGGTCTGGATAAAGAGTATCTGGAGGACGCGGCGAATGTATGGGCGCAGCACATCCATCCGGATGATCTGGCGGTCTATATGGAGGATATCACGGGGGTGTTCTCCGGCGCGAAGAAGTATCATGACTGCCAGTACCGGGCGCGGAACGCGGCGGGCAGATATGTCTGGGTGGAGTGTAAGGGCAGTGTGATCCGGGACGGGGAGGGCAATCCCGTCATTTTCGCCGGGCTGATGACGAGGATAGACGGGCAGAGCAAATACGATTCCCTGACGGGGCTTCTGACCACCCATGAGCTGCATGGGTTTGATTTCGCCGCGCAGCCCGGGATCGCGCTGCTCATCGGTATGGACGGATTCCGGAAGATCATCAGCAGTTACGGATACAATGTGGGGGACGAGATCCTGGTCAGGTTCGCCAGGGAGATCCGGGATCTGTGTAAGCCCGGATGGAAGGCGCTGCGGTTCAGCGGGGATGAATTTCTGGTCGTCGCGTTTGGCGCCGGGCGAGAGGAAGTGACGGATTTTTATAAGGAGATCTGTCAGAGGACAGAGATGACGGAGCTGGAGGACGGGCGCAGGGTCGGCGTTTCCATATCTGCCGGCGGCGTATTCTTTCCCGCGGATGCCGACATGAGGGACATCCTCATCAATAAACTGGAGCATTCCATAGAGTACGCCAAGAATCATCAGAGAGGAGACCTCGTCTTTTTCTCGGACGAGATCGCCAGAGAGCATGAGAGAAGTCTCGCGCTGCGGGAGGATTTAAAGCAGTGCATCAAAAATGATTTTAAGGGATTTGAGCTGTATTTCCAGCCCTTTGTCGATCCGGATACGGGCGCGATCGCGGGCTGTGAGTGCCTGCTGCGCTGGCAGGGGGAAAGGATCAGGGATTCCTATCCGATGGAGTTTATCAAGGTCCTGGAGGATTATGGCGATATCCGTGAAGTAGGTTTCTGGGTGATGGATCAGGCCATGAGGCAGCAGGCGGCATGGCGGGAGCGGTACGGGGAGCTGCAGATGAGCTTTAACGTATCGTATCAGCAGCTTATGGACGATACCTTTGAGGAAAAGGCGGTTTCCTGTCTGGAAAAGTACGGAGTTCATCCGGAATCGATCATCATTGAACTCACGGAGAGCTGTCAGGTGGACGCTCCCAAAGAACTTGCCGCCATCTTCGACAGGCTGCGGGCGCAGGGCTTTAAGATGGCGCTGGACGATTTCGGAACGGCGTATGCGTCCATGGAGATCCTGAAATGGCTGCATGTGGATTATATCAAGGTGGAGCATTCCTTTGTCCGGGAGCTGGCCAAGCCGGGACATGACATAGACTATGTGATCATTGACAGCCTGTTGGAAATGTGCAGGCGCCTGGGATGCAGTTCCATTATAGAGGGCGTGGAAAACGCTAAGGTGGCGGATATTGTGAAGGAACTGAACGCTACGCTTTTGCAGGGATATTTTTATTCCCATCCGGTCTGCCGGGAGGAGTTTGAGAAACTGTTGGAGCAGGGGGGAAAACTTTCGGTTCCCCATGCTGCCACATAAGTCTGCCGGGACCGGGCTTGTCCTGCAAAAGAGAGATGATTTAATTGGGGAGGAAGAAAAATGGTTCCTTATGTAAAACTGGACGAACTGATGAGACAGGAGGGAGAAAAGACGGGATACACGCTGCTGGATGAAAGACACGGCTGTGTGAACGGATGCCGCATGGGCATTTCCGTCTATACCTATGACGAGTACGGAAAGGGAAGCGCACACGAGGATCAGGAGGGATTTTTTGTGCTGGAGGGGCGCGGATCTGCCCTGATCGGCGGAGAAGAGCTGGTCATGGAGCCGGGCATGGCATTCCTGGTGCCTGCGGGCGTGGTTCACGCCATGAAACGTGACCCGGAGTATGAGTTTTGTAAGGTGCTCTGGTTTCATGGAGCCGTTTGATAAGCGGGGAAAGACTGACCGATCTTATGGGGTCGGTCTGTGCCGCCCCGGTTTCCCATTCCCGAAAAATCCTGCGCAAGGATCCTTTATACGACCGCGGGAAGCTGCCGGAAACAGAGAGACAAGACACCGGGGAGACGCTGCGGATTGCGTTCAGGAAGGAGCAGGGAAGTGAAGGGGCATTTTATGGAAGGGCTGAAAGACGGTGTGCCGATTGCGCTTGGCTATCTGTCCGTCAGTTTCAGTGTGGGGATCATGGCGCTGAAGGAAGGGATCAATGTCTTTCAGGGAGCCCTCATGAGTCTTACCAATATGACCAGCGCGGGGCAGTTCGCCGGCATTACCATCATTGGGGCGGGAGGAACCCTTCTGGAGCTGGTTCTGACACAGCTTATCATCAATCTGCGCTATGCGTTGATGAGTCTGTCGCTGTCACAGAAACTGCCGGAGGAAATGCCGGTCTGGCAGCGCATGGTGGTAGCCTTTGCCAATACGGATGAGATTTTTGCGGTGGCTATGGGGCATACGGGCAGCCTTACGTTCTCCTATATGGTGGGAATGCAGTGCCTGCCGATCCTTGGATGGACCGGCGGAACGGTGCTGGGAGCGGTGGCAGGGCAGGTCCTGCCGCCTGCCATAGGCAGCGCGTTAAGCCTGGCATTATATGGGATGTTTATTGCGGTAGTGGTTCCTGCCGCCGTCACAATACGACCGGTGTTGTGGGTGGCTCTGATGGCGGCATTTTTCAGTTGTATGATCTGTTATATCCCACTGTTTTCGGGAATTTCGGCGGGGATGTCGATCATTATCTGCACGATCCTTGCCTCCGCGATCGGGGCGCTGTTGTTCCCGGTTCCACAGGAGACGGATAAAAAAGAGGCTTGATAAAATGATTTATCTGTATATTCTGGTCATGGCGCTGGTGACTTATCTCATCCGCATGATCCCATTGACCGTTTTCCGACAAAAGATCACCAATCCGTGGATCTGTTCTTTTTTGTATTATGTTCCCTATGCCTGTCTGACGGCAATGACCGTACCGACGGTCTTTTATGCCACGGAGAGTCTGCCGGGAGCGCTTGCCGGCGTGGCGGCAGCCCTCATACTGGCCTGCTGCCGCAGAAATCTGGTTACGGTGGCGGCGGGAGCGTGTCTGACGGTTTATATTGTGGAGCAGTTTATGACTTTGTTCGGAAACATATTTTGATTTAGACATCATTGAGACATGAATCAATAGAAAAGAGGTTATAATGTCATTTGAAGAATACGCTGATGCGTTAAAGATGGGGCAAAAAGCATACCGTGCCCATTTGCAGAAAGGGGATTACCCCTATCTGCCGGCTCTGGATGAGATTTTGTCTTTTACCAAAGTGGAATATGAAGTCAATCTCGGTCTGTGCGAGATCCCCATGGAGCTGATCGTGGGTACCCGGACGAGAGGCAGGACCAATGCCTTTGCGTCCAATTTCATGCCCCTTTTAGCCCTCAACACGGAATTTTCCAACAAATGGGTACAGCTTTGTACCTCCCTGCAGGAGGAGGGACTGCGCGATCCCGTGAAGGTTTACGAATTTATGAACCGTTTCTATGTGCTGGAGGGCAATAAGCGGGTCAGCGTCCTCAAGTATCTGGATGCGTACAGTATTCCCTGTTCCGTGATCCGTGTGGTTCCTAAGCGCACGGACACAAAAGAAAGCCAGATTTATTATGAATTCCTGGATTTCTATGCGGTTGCCAATATCAATTATATCTATTTCAGTGAACCCGGACGGTTTGCTGAACTTCTGGACAGGATAGGCACTCCCAAGGGGGAAGTCTGGACATCGGACGACCGTCTGGAATTCAGCGACATTTATATCCGTTTTCGGAAGATCTTCGAGGCAAAGGGCGGAAAAAAACTTCCCATTACCGTGGGAGATGCCCTCTTAACCTATATTACCATATTCGGGTATCAGGAGACAAAGCAGAAAAGCTCCCAGGAAATAAAGAATGATCTCTCCAAGATCTGGGAGGAATTTCTGGTATTGACGGAGGAGAAGTCCATAGAGCTGTTTATGGAACCGCCTGAGGAAAACACTTCCTCCAATCTCTACAAGAATCTGCTGAACCGGATCCTGCCCGACAATGCCAATAAGCTAAAGATCGCTTTTTTTTACGAAAAGACCCACAGGACCTCCAGCTGGACCTACAGTCATGAACTGGGGCGTCTGTATCTGGAGAATATCTTTCCCGGACAGGTGGAGACGAAGACCTTTGAAAGCATTGTAGCCGGTGAGAACGATCTGGAAAAAATGGAGGAGGCGATCCGGGATGGGTATCAGCTGCTCTTTACCACCAGCCCGGTGATGATACCTTCCAGCTTAAAGATTGCCGCGAGCTATCCGGATGTGAAGATTTTGAATTGTTCATTGAATCTTTCCCATCCTACCCTGCGGACGTATTATGCAAGAATGTATGAGGCAAAGTTTCTGGCAGGCGCCATTGCAGGTTCCCTGACGACCACGAACAAGATAGGTTACATCGCCGACTATCCGATTTACGGCATGGCTGCGAATATCAATGCCTTTGCTCTGGGCGCCAGGATGGTGAACCCCAATGCGAAGGTTTATCTGGACTGGAGTACGCTAAAGGATCGGGACGTGGAGATCGTCCATGACCCTGAGATCAATTATATCATAGACCGGGATATGAAATCCCCTGACAGTACCACCAGACATTTCGGGCTTTATTGTGTCAGCCAGGAAAAGCCCGACAATCTGGCGATGCCTACCTGGCACTGGGGGAAACTTTATGAAAAAATTGTCCGCATCGTACTGAACGGAAACTGGAGGGAGGATGACGTCAGCTCAGGCAACCGTGCCATCAGTTACTGGTGGGGCATGGCATCCGGTGTGGTTGATTTAATCTGTTCCCAGAATCTCCCGCAGGGAACAAGGAGGCTGGTAGATCTGCTCCATAACAATATCTGTTCGGAGCTGCTGCTTCCCTTTTCCGGCGAACTGCGCAGTCAGGACGGGACCGTCATGAACAGAGCCGACGAGATCATTGCGCCCCAGGAGATCATCACCATGGACTGGCTGGTGGATAATGTGGTGGGCAGGATCCCGTTGATCACCGATCTGACGGAGGAAGCCCAGGCGGTTGCAAAAATGCAGGGATTGAACAAAACCCAGACTCCGGAAGTCTGACAAAATACCGGTGACGGAAACTTCTAAGAAAAGAGGAAACCTCCGATGAAAGTCTTGGCACTCGCTGACCAGGAATCCAAATTTATGTGGGATTATTTTGAAAAGAGCTGTCTGGAGGGAATCGACCTGATTCTCTCCTGCGGAGATTTAAATCCCCAGTATCTTTCGTTCCTGGCCACCTTTACCCATGCGCCGATCCTGTATGTACGCGGTAACCATGATGATCCGTATGATGAGACTCCGCCGGAGGGGTGTATCTGCATTGAGGATGAAATCTATGTGCACCAGGGGGTCCGCATCTTGGGGCTGGGCGGTTCCATGCGCTATAAGTCGGGGAAAAACCAGTACACCCCGTCCCAGATGCGCAGGCGAGTCTGGAAACTGTGGTGGAAGATCAAATACCATAAGGGGTTCGATATCCTGCTGACCCATTCGCCGGCGTACCGGCTCAACGACGGGGAGGATCTGCCCCACATGGGTTTTGATGTGTTCAATGATCTGCTCGACAAATATAAACCGGCTTTTTTCGTCCATGGGCATGTGCATATGAATTATGGGAGAAAATATCCGCGCCTGTGCACTTATAACGAGACTCAGGTTGTCAACGCATATGAAAAATATATCTTTGAGATACGGCAGGGGAAAACGGGAATCGAATCCGCTGCCGGAAAATAGATCTGTTTGTTTGCAGGGAGGGATGATCATGTTAAAAGCGGGAACGAAGGCGCCGGCATTCATGCTGCCGGATCAGAATGGAGAGATTCATACTTTAGAGCAGTATAGGGGGAAAAAGGTTATTTTGTATTTTTACCCAAAGGATAACACCCCCGGCTGCACGAAACAGGCCTGCGGGTTTGCACAGAGATATCCGCAGTTTACGGAAAAGGGCGCGGTGGTCATCGGGATCAGCAAAGATACCGTGGCATCCCACAAGAAGTTTGAGGAGAAATATTCCCTCCCGTTTACCATACTCTCTGATCCGGAGCTGACAGCCATCAAGGCCTATGACGTATGGAAGGAAAAGAAAAATTATGGGAAAGTATCCATGGGAGTGGTGCGCACCACCTATCTGATCGACGAGAACGGGGTCATCCTCGACGCCAATGACAGGGTGAAAGCCGCAGAGGATCCGGAGAAAATGCTGGATATATTGAGCCCGGAACAGGAGGGCGCTCTGCCGGCTGAAGCGAAAGACATTGACTTTCAATAAAAAACGGTTTACAATGTTCTCTGAAATTTATATGCCGCTTTCGGCGGGGGATTGAGAGGAATGTATGAAACAGGTTTCCATATACGCAGAAAATAAAAAAGGCACCATGCAGAAAATTACGGGTATCTTGCTCGAACAGGGCATCAATATCTTAGGCTCCGTCACCAATGACAGCGCGGAATATGGTATCGTGCGCATGGTGGTTTCCGATGCGGAGACGGCGTCGGAGGCTCTTTTGAAGGAAGGATTTATCTGCCGTATGACGGAGGTCATCGGCGTGGAAGTGGAGGATGAGGTCGGCAACCTCAACAGGATGCTCACGATCCTCATGGACAGTAATATCAGTGTGGATTATCTGTATCTGTCCTTTAACCGTGATTCCGGCAAACCCATTATGGTTTTCCACTGTGAGGATATTCTGGAAGTGAGGGCATGTCTGGAATCCAAGGGCTATCATGTGCTGTAGTCGATTGGAGGACGCCGGAGGAATCACGGACATTGTGATTTCTCCGTTTTTATTTATGAAAAGGCAGTGAGAGGGCGATCCTGCCGGCGGGAAGAGCCAAGGGAAACGGAGAAAGAAGCGGAGAAAGAAGCGGGCAACAATAAAAATATGAAGGATAAACGTATGGACAAAATGTGGGAAAACGATCATAAACTCAACAAAGAAGGCAGCGGGGAAGAACACAGCGGGGAAGAACACGGGGAGACGGCGCTGGAGGATATAGAGCAGCTTTTGGACGCGCGGGTGATACGCGCCATCCGTGAGATGGGGTTTGAAAAGCTCAGCCCCATCCAGCAGCAGGCGATCCCCAGGCTTTTGCGGGGGGAGGATATCATCGGACAGGCGCAGACCGGAACGGGCAAGACGGCGGCCTTCGGTATCCCTGCCATTCAAAAATGCGATCCCGGTTTAAAGAAGCTGCAGACCATCATTCTCTGCCCTACCAGGGAGCTTGCGATCCAGGCGGCGGAAGAGCTCAGAAAGCTTGCCAAATATATGCACGGGATCAAGATCCTGCCTGTCTACGGCGGACAGGACATCAGCAGGCAGATCGCGGGGCTTCGGGGCGTGCAGATCATTGTGGGTACGCCGGGGCGCGTCATGGATCATATGCGGCGCCACACCATCAAGACGGATTATGTAAATATGGTGGTGCTCGATGAGGCGGATGAGATGTTGAACATGGGATTCCGCGAGGATATGGAGACGATCTTAGGGCAGGTGGAGCAGGAACATCAGACCGCGCTGTTTTCCGCGACCATGCCCCGCCCTATTCTGGAGATCACAGGGCAGTTCCAGAGAAATGCCCAAATGGTGAAGGTGGAGGCAAAGGAACTCACCATTCCCCTGGTGAGCCAGAAATTTTACCGCATTAAGAGCCAGGATAAGGATGCCGCCTGTGTGCGTCTCCTGGACTATTATCAGCCGAAACTCTGTCTGATCTTCTGCAACACGAAGAAAAAGGTGGACGAGCTTTCTGAAGTATTAAAACGGGCAGGCTATCAGGCGGAAGGGCTGCACGGAGATCTGGCTCAGCATCAGAGGGATATGGTGATGGGACGTTTCCGCAACGGCAGCACCAACATCCTGATAGCCACGGATGTGGCGGCGAGAGGAATTGACGTGGACGATGTGGAGGCGGTCATCAATTATGACATCCCTCAGGATATCGAATACTATGTGCACCGCATCGGCAGGACAGGGCGGGCCGGCAGGACTGGGCGTTCCTTTACCTTTGTGAGCGGCAGGGAGATCTTTAAGATCCGCGACATCGAGAGAGTCTGCAGGACGAAGGTGGAGGAGAAGAAGCTTCCGGGGGCAGAGAAGGTGCTCAGATCCAAGGCGGAGAAGTATCTGGATCAGGCATGGGAGCTTCATGAGCACAAGGATATTGAGATGATGAAATCCTTCCTTCAAAAGAAGATGGACGAGGAAGAATGCGATGCGCTCCTGCTGGCGGCCGTGATGTTGAAATACCAGGTGGGCGATATGGGAGAGGAGATTCCCGCGGACGAGTACCGCACCCGCAGAGAAGAGGGGATCCGCGGCGGCAGGCGGTCCGGCAGAGCGCAGTCGGACAGAGGCAGGGGAATCCGCGGCGGAAAAGGGCAGCCGGACAGGGGCAGGGGAACCCGTGGCGCCAGCCCTTTTGGACGGGGAAACGCGGATCGGGACAGACGTGAAGACTACGGGCAGAGGGGAAATTTTGCGGCGGGAGGATTTCGGCGCAGGGCAGACAAGGCATCCCACAGGAGGAGTGAGCAGTGAGGGCAAAGGTTGCAAAGATTTTACCCTATGTGATTTTGGGTCTGAGCTTGTCGCTGTTGGTGTTTTTGAATATTTTCTGCCATGACCACTGGCTGGACTCGGATATGGCGGCGGAGATGATCTTTTCAAAGACGCTGGCGGATGAGGGGCATTTTTTTGCCACGCCGGACTGGTATTATTCCACGGAGTTTCGTTTTCTTTATACGCATTGGATTATGGGACCGCTGTTTCGCTGTTTCGGCAGCTGGCATGTGATCCGGGCAGTCACCAATATCCTGTCCTATGTGCTTGTGCTTGCCTCGTATTTTTTCTGCATGCGGCCGCTTCAGGTCAGAAGGGGGCTGGTGGTAACCACTGCGGCGGTATTGCTTCTGCCTTTTTCCGAGACGATGATGACCCATATGGGAATGGGGAATACCTATCTGTTTCATGTCATGATTTCGTTTCTGTTCTTTGGATCGTATCTGCGGCTTGCCGGAGTGGGCAGAACGGGACGGAAGGGAGAGCGCGGCATCCGGATCGTTCTGTATCTGTTGGTTTCTTTGATCTGTGGCGTGTCCGGGGTGAGATATCTTCTCGCACTGCAGTTCCCGCTGGTGCTTGCGGGTGTGGTTTATCTGTTCCGGTCGGCAGAGTTTGAACGGTTTCGAAGGAACTGGACGGGTGGAGATTTCAAAGAGCAGTGGAGAAACCTGTGGAAATGCGCCGCCATGAAATATTTAGGCTACAGTCTTCTGGGAGCTTTTGGCAGTGTCGCCGGATATGCCGTGAATGTGTTGTATGTGAGCAGGAAATATGTGTTTCAGACCTATGACGCCACCAATTTTATCTCCGTGTATCAGGGGGTGTTCTTTGAGCGGCTGCAGAACGCGCTGGGAAGTCTTCTGATGCTCTTCGGATATATTCCGGACAGAGGCGTGCTGTCCCTGCGGGGTGTGGTGACGCTCGCCGCCTTTGTGATGATCGCCGTGTTTGCCTATGTCTGTGTGCAGGCGGGCAGGGGAAGTTATGGCCAAAGGCGGTTTGTGAGTCTGTTTTTGGCGGTGAGTTTCTGCGTGAATCTGTTTGTGTTCGTATTTACCACGAGTACCATGGTGCCCAGATATTACATCACTATTTTTATTTTTGTCCTTCCGCTGCTGTGCTTTTATATGGAGAAGGAGGAGCGGTATTTTGACAGAATGGCAGTGGGTGTGATCCTTTCCCTCTGTCTGCTCCTGGCGGTGGGAAAGACCACACTTTCCTACCTGACGGTGGACAAAAACGCGGACAGGCGGCAGGTGGCAGAGTTTCTGGAGGATAACGGCTATGAGTTCGGCTATGCCACCTACTGGAATGCCAATATCGTCACGGAGCTCACGGATGGAAAAGTGGAGGTGGCAAATGTGGGGGACGGAGAACACCTGGAATTTTTCCGCTGGTCCTCACCGATGAAATATTATGAAAACGGGTATGCTCAGGGAGAGGTGTTTCTTCTGCTGGACGCTGAGGAGATGGCGCAGGCGGCAGGGGCGGATACCGTTCAGAACGGCAGGATCGTCTATGAGAGCAGCGCCTACACGGTGCTGGCATATGACTCGGCGGAAAGCCTGATGCGGCTGGCAGAAAAATAAAGGAGAGATTGGAAACGGGGGCAGCGATATGAGGATCGGAATGGGATATGATGTTCACCGGCTGGTGGAGGGAAGGGACCTGATCATCGGCGGTGTGAAGATACCTTATGAGAAAGGGCTGCTGGGACATTCGGATGCGGATGTGCTGCTGCACGCCGTCATGGATGCGCTGCTTGGCGCCGCCGCACTGGGGGACATTGGAAAACATTTTCCGGATACGGATCCGGAGTACCAGGGCGCGGATTCTGTTGCCCTGTTAAAAAAAGTGGGAGAGCTTCTGGAGGCGGAGGGATATTTTATTGAAAATATCGACGCAACCATCATTGCCCAGGCGCCCAAAATGCGCCCTCACATTGACGCCATGCGCGAGAAGATCGCCGGGGCGCTGGGCATTGACAGGCGGCAGGTGAGCGTGAAGGCGACTACCGAGGAGGGGCTTGGTTTTACGGGAAACGGAGAGGGAATTTCCTCCCAGGCAGTCTGTATGCTCACCAGCCCGTTTGACCTCACGGCGCAGGAGACGGGCGGCAGATGCGCCGGCTGCGGCGGATGCCCGGCGGATCTGCCGCGCGAAAACAGTTGACAAACGGCTGCTTTTTGCATATTCTTTTAGATAGAAGTGTGACATCGGAATAAAGAAAGGCTTAGAACGGGGAGAGTACTTTTCGTCCAAGGTGCAAGAGAGGGAGTGTCATAGGCTGCAAGCGCTCCCCGCGGCGGGAAAAGGAAGTGCATCCGGGAGCCGGCTTTCTGAAACGGGATGCGTCTGCGGCGCAGATGAGAGTAGGAGGGCACGTGGGCGTGCGTTAAACGCGGCGAGGGAAGGGCTTATGCCCTTAAGCAGAGTGGAACCGCGGATAAATTCGTCTCTGAGAGGAGACGGGTTTATCCTTTTTAATTTGTTTCCCGGAGGGCTGCCGCGATGCCGCAGGATTGTAAATGAGGTGGATATGGGGATTATCAGGAACATACGCGAGGAAATAAGGATTATCAGGGAGAGGGATCCCGCCATTCATTCCGCCATGGAGGTGTTTCTCTATCCCAGCTTTAAGGTTATGATTCATTACCGCCTGGCGCACAGGCTGTATCTGAAAGGGCATTATTTCTGGGCGAGGTATATTTCCCAGCGCGCCGCGCGAAAGACCGGCATTGAGATTCATCCCGGCGCGAAGATTGGGAAAGGGCTGTTCATTGACCATGGGAACGGCGTCATCATCGGTGAGACCACGATCATCGGAGACAATGTGACGCTCTACCAGGGGGTGACTCTGGGAGGCACGGGGAAGGAACACGGAAAGCGCCATCCCACCATCGGCAATAATGTGATGATCAGCGCGGGGGCAAAGGTGCTGGGTTCCTTTACCATTGGCGACAATTCCAAGATCGGAGCCGGGAGCGTGGTGCTCAGTGAGGTCCCGCCGGGTTCTACGGTGGTGGGCGTGCCCGGGAGGGTGGTGCGCAGGAACAATATGGTCCTGCCCCAGGAGACCATGAATCAGACGGATCTGCCCGATCCCGTGCGGGAGGATATCATAAGCCTGCAGAAGGCGAATACGGAGCTCACCAACAGACTCCTTGCCCTGGAGGAACAGATGCGCCAGATCCGGCGGGAGGAGAACCGTTAACAATAGAAGACAAGGAGCAGGGAACATGAAAATCTATAACACATTGAGCAAACGGAAAGAGGAATTTGTCCCCATTGAAGAGGGGAAGGTCAGAATGTATGTCTGTGGCCCCACCGTATATGATCTGATCCACATCGGGAATGCCAGACCCATGATCGTGTTTGACACGGTACGCCGTTATATGGAGCATAAGGGGCTGGAGGTCAATTATGTCTCCAACTTTACCGATGTGGATGACAAGATCATCAAAAAGGCGATCGAGGAAGGCGTGGACGCCTCTGTCATCTCCGAGCGATATATTGCGGAGTGCAGGAAGGACATGGCGGCGATGAATGTCAGACCGGCAACTGCGCATCCGCTGGCAACACAGGAGATCGACGGGATGCTGGAGATGATCCGGACACTGATCGACAAGGGGCATGCCTACCGTGCAGAGGACGGAACCGTGTATTTCCGCACGCGGAGTTTTAAGGAATATGGAAAGCTCTCCCACAAAAATCTGGATGATCTGAGGGGCGGCAGCCGCTCCCTTCTGGTGTCCGGGGAGGAGCAGAAGGAGGACGCTCTGGACTTTGTGCTGTGGAAGCCCAAAAAGGAGGGAGAGCCCAGCTGGGAATCCCCCTGGTGCGACGGGCGTCCCGGCTGGCATATCGAGTGCTCCGTGATGAGCAAGAGATATCTCGGGGATGAGATTGACATCCATGCCGGCGGCGAGGATCTGGTGTTTCCGCACCATGAGAATGAGATCGCCCAGTCGGAGGCGGCAAACGGGAAGCCCTTCGCCAGATATTGGATGCACAATGCGTTCCTCAACATTGACAACAAAAAGATGTCCAAGTCCCTGGGGAATTTCTTCACGGTGCGCGACATCGGTAAAAAGTATGATCTGCAGGTTCTGCGTTTCTTTATGCTGTCCGCCCATTACAGAAGCCCGTTAAACTTCAGCGCCGAACTGATGGAGGCGGCAAAGAACGGCTATGAGCGCATCGTGACCTGTGTGGAAAACCTGAAATATCTGATGGAGAAGGCGCCGGAGCGTGAGATGAGCGGGGAGGAGAATACCCTGACGGCGCAGGCAAAGGGCTTTGAGGATAAATTTGACGAGGCGATGGATGATGACTTTAACACCGCGGATGCCATCGCGGCGATTTTTGAACTGGTAAAGTTTGCCAACACCTATGCGAAGGCTGACTCCAGCCGTGCCTTTCTCGAGGCGCTCAAAGAGGAGATCGTGATGCTTTCGGACATCTGCGGACTGATCACGGAGAAGAAGGAAGAGGCGTTGGACGGGGAGATCCTGAAGCTGGTGGAAGAACGCCAGCAGGCGAAAAAGGAGAAGAATTTTGCCCGCGCCGACGAAATACGGAATGAGCTGCTCGCCAGGGGAATCGCCCTCAAGGATACCAGGGAAGGCGTCAAGATCGAGAGAGTGCAGGGATAAAGTGTACAGATGCAGACAGAATACAGATATCTGTCAGGGTTTGGAGAATACAATGTTAGATCTGATACTGAAAAGTTTTGATAGGAAGGAACAGGATATCCGCACTTATTCGCCTCTGACGCTCGCCTATCTGGGTGACAGTGTCTATGAGCTGGTCATCCGGACGCTGGTGGTGGAGGAGGCAAACCGCGCCGTCAGGGAATTAAACAAAAGGACGGTCCGGTATGTGAATGCCGCAAGCCAGGCGCGGATGGCAGCTGCGTTAAAGGGCATGTTCACAGAGGAGGAGGCGGACGTCTATAAGCGCGGACGGAATGCGAAGCCTGCCACCACGGCAAAAAATGCCACGCTCTCGGACTACCACAAGGCGACGGGGTTTGAGGCGCTGATAGGATATCTTTATCTTACGGGACGTCAGGAGCGCATGATGGAGCTCATCAGGCAGGGCATGATTTCTTTAAAGGACGGAGAAAAAAATGAGGGACAGACGGATGGAAGATAAGAGGATGGATGCCAAAGAGGACGACCGTGTGAGGGAATCCGTCATCGAGGGCAGAAATGCGGTGCTCGAGGCATTCCGCGCCGGGAAACCCATCGACAGACTCTACATCCTGGACGGCTGTCAGGACGGACCGGTCATGAGTATCCGGCGGGAAGCGTCTAAGCATGACACACCGGTCAGGTATGTGGATAAGGAACGCCTCGACCAGCTCTCCCAGACCGGAAAGCATCAGGGTGTCATCGCCCGGGCGGCGGCATATGAATACGCCGAGGTGGAGGATATTCTGCAGATTGCCCGGGACAAGGGAGAGCCGCCCTTTGTTTTTTTGCTGGACAACGTGGAAGACCCCCACAATCTGGGGGCGATCATCCGCACGGCCAATCTGGCAGGGGCACATGGCGTTATCATTCCCAAAAACCGTGCGGTGGGGCTGACGGCGACGGTTGCGCGCACCAGCGCGGGGGCGCTCAATTACACGCCGGTGGCGAAGGTGACGAATCTGGTCAGGACCATCGAGGAATTGAAAAAAGAGGGGATGTGGTTCGTCTGTGCGGATATGGACGGCACCATCATGTACCAGCTGGATCTAAAGGGTGCGATCGGTCTGGTGATCGGAAACGAGGGAGAGGGTGTGGGACGCCTGGTGAAAGAGAAGTGCGACATGGTCGCATCCATCCCCATGCGGGGTGACATTGATTCCCTGAACGCTTCCGTGGCGGCGGGTGTGCTCGCCTACGAGGTAGTCCGCCAGAGGATGCAGGGGTAGCCGGGGGAGAAGGCATGGTCAGAGAATACGAAAATTACAGGCAGTCCACGGATGAAGAACTGATCCACCGTCTGCGCGACGGTGAGGCTGCCGTTATGGATTATATCTGCGAGAAATATAAATCCCTGGTGCGCAGCAAGGCGAAATCCATGTTCATTCTGGGGGGTGAACAGGAGGACTTGATCCAGGAGGGAATGCTGGGGCTGTTCAAGGCAGTGCGGGACTATGACAGCGGGAGGGACGCCAGCTTTGCCACCTTCGCGGACTTGTGTATCAGCCGGCAGATGTATACGGCGGTGCAGGCATCCCAGAGAAAAAAACACATTCCGCTGAACACCTACATTTCCCTCTACGGGGATGACCCCGGGCAGCCAAACGGCGGGGGACGGGACCTTGCGGAGTCGCTTCCGGACCGGGCAGAGCGCAATCCCGAGGAGCTGTTTTTGGACAAGGAGCGGGTGGATTATCTGGAAAAGCGTATCGAAAAAGAACTCTCCGAATTTGAGAAACATGTGCTGGATCTACATATGACGGGCATGAGCTACACTCAGATCGCAAAAGTGCTGGGCAGGGAGGAGAAAGCCACGGACAATGCGCTGCAGAGGCTGAAAGGGAAGATCAGGCGGATGCTGTGAGGCGGATGTTGAAAAGACATCCGCCTGTTTTATGGTTCATTTTATATTTATTTAATAACTTTTTGCCGCCCAGCTTCTTGACTTTTTCCAGAGAGCGGGCGTATAATCACAACGTAATTTCCGACCGACTGGTCGGACGAGTGTATCGGAGGAGAGATGAGATGAAAAGAAAGAGTCAATATATGATCAGTCTGGCACTCTGCGCGGGGCTTATGTTCACCGGATGCGGCGGCTCTGGGCAGGAGCAGGAGGCGGAGGCGGCGATCCTTGTGGACGCAGAGGCGGCGGGAAGGGGAAATCTGGTGCTGAGCAATCAGTTTGTGGGAACCATATCCCCCGAGGAATCCGTCTATATCATTCCTATGGCGCAGGGAACCGTGACAGAGACTTTCTTTGAGGTGGGGGACGAAGTGCAGGAGGGCGATGTGCTGTTCAAGATTGACGACAGCGGCGCCAGACTCCAGCTTAAGCAGGCACAGCTTACCTATTCCAATGCCAAACAGCAGGCAGACAGTGCCCTGACCACACAGCAGGAATCGGCGAATCTCCAGCTGGATACCTCGGTGAGCGGCGCGGAGGCAAATTATATTGCGGCTCAGGTTCAGTGGAAAAATGCGGGGGATGCTCTGGATCAGCTGGAGGATGCCGTGGACGCGACGAAGAAGAAGCTCAAAGAGTTGAAAGAAGAAGGGAAGTCTCAGACGGATCCGACGAAGATTGAGGAGGCAAATGCGGAGATTGAGAAGACAAATGCGGAGCTGAAGAAATTAAAAGAACAGAAATCCCAGGCCGAGATGGCATTTAATGCGGCGGAGGCAGCCTATAATTATGCGGCAGAGACTTATGAGGCGGCCAAAAGTTCCAGGGAGCTGACCCAGGGCGAGGTTTTGGAGGATACCAAAGAACAGCTCGATACCTCCCTGCAGCTTGCCCGGCTTGGGGTGGATTCCGCCGAGCTGGCGCTCTCCTATTATCAGGTGACGACGCCCATCTCCGGCAGGGTGATCGCCAAGAATGTGGAAGTGAACGGCATGGCAACCTCTGCCAGCTATGCCTATGTGATCGCCGGGGACAATACCATGACGGCCACATTCCAGGTGAGTGAATCCATCAGAAATACCTTAAAGAGGGATCAGAAGATCAAGGTGGAGAGAAACGGCGCGGAGTTTGACGGCGTGATCACCGAGGTGGGAAATGCGGTGAATGCCCAGACGGGGCTGTTCCAGATCAAGGCGGTTGTCCATGCAGACGGCACAGAGCTGCCCAGCGGCGTCAGCGTCAAGATCACCAGTGATACTTACACGGTACAGGAGCAGATCATCATTCCCTATGATGCCGTATATTATGACACCGAGGGAGCCTATGTCTATGTGGTGAAGGATGACCATGCGGTGAAGACCTATGTCACGACAGGTATTTTCGACGATACAAGCATTGAGATCACGGGCGGCATTGCCGACGGCGATCTTGTCATCACCAGCTGGTCTCCCAGGCTGTTGGACGGTGTGGAAGTGGATGCTAAGATTGCCGGGAACGCATCCGACGGCAATTAAGGAGGACGCGGGATGAATCTGACAAAGTTTGCTTTAAAGAGACCGGTATCCTGTATGCTGGCGATTCTCGCCCTGGCGGTGTTCGGGATCTCCTCCGTATTTGGCTTTAAGCTTCAGCTGATCCCGGATATGGAGATGCCCATGCTGATCGTGATGGCGACCTATCCCGGCGCGGATGCGCAGAGCGTGGATGAACTGGTGGTCTCGGTGATCGAGGATTCCGGTTCCTCCCTGAGCGGTGTGGACTCCACCATGACCATGTCCTATGAAAACTATGGTATGGTGCTGTTTACCTATGAGTACGGTGTGGACATCACCGAGTGCCATGACGATCTGCGTGCGGCTCTGGAGGTGGCGAAGCTTTCCATGCCCGAGGATGCGGGAGAACCTACGATCATTGAAATGAATGTAAACAGTCTGCCCTGTATGACCATTTCCGCCACGGAGACGGGAGATGTGGATATTCTCAAAGTGGTGAACGAATCCGTGGTCCCGGAGCTGGAGACCATCTCCGGCGTGGCACAGGTGGAAGTCAACGGAGGCAGTGAGGAATATATTAAGATCGAGCTGAACAATACCCTCATGAATCAGTACGGGCTGACCATGAATTCTGTTTCCCAGTTTCTCGCGGCGGTGGATTTCTCCTATCCGGCGGGAAGCGTGCAGCAGGGCAGTCAGGACATCAGCATCACCACGGCAATGGAATACGACACGGTGCAGAAACTCAGAGAGGTGCCCATTATGACGGGGACCGGTCAGGTGATCACGCTGCAGGATGTGGCAGAGGTATCCATGTCCACCAAGGCGGCGGAGAGCTTAAGCCGTTATAACGGTCTGGACAATCTGAGCATCAGCATTCAGAATAAGAGCAGTTTCGGCACGGTGAATGTCTGCAGGGATGTGGTGAAGGCTTTGGAACGCATCCAGAAGGATGTGCCCGCCGTGGAGTTTGAGATCACCTATGATGCCAGCGAATCCATCATCGATTCCCTCTCGGCGGTGTTCGAGACTTTGATTTTGGGCGTTGCCCTGACCATGCTGGTACTGTTTCTCTTTTTCGGGGATTTCAAGGCGAGCCTGATCGTAGGCTCTTCCATGCCGATCTCCCTGTTCCTGACTTTGATCATGATGAGCCTTCTGGGCTTTTCCTTAAATATCGTCACACTGGGATCGCTGGTGATCGCCATCGGTATGATGGTGGATGCTTCCATCGTGGTCATCGAGAGCTGTTTCAGGAGACAGAAAGGGGAGATCAGCCTTCGGGATGCGGTGTTAAAGGGCGCGCAGGAGGTGACTGCCTCCATTGTCGCCTCCACCATCACCACCATTGTGGTGTATCTGCCCCTGGCGCTCATGAAGGGATTGTCGGGACAGATCTTCTCCCAGCTGGGCATGACCATCGTGGTCGCCATGCTTGCGTCGCTGATCGCGGCGCTGATGCTGGTTCCCCTCTTCTTCTGTGTGTTTAAGCCGAAGGAGAAAGAGAATCTGTTCGTGGATAAAGTATTGGATAAGGTAACGGGATTTTATCGCAGGAAGATGCCCAAAATCCTGCATAGGAAAAAGACGGTCCTGTTTATCTCCGTGCTCCTGCTGGTGGCATCTTTCGTGATCGCAGGGCTTTTGAATGTGGAGATGATGCCCTCCGCGGACGAGGGGATGGTGCAGGTGTCCGTATCGTTCCGCTCCGGCACGACCATGGACGTGATGGACCGTGCCATCCGGGAGTGGGAGCGGATCGCGTCGGAGCATGAGGATGTGGAGGACTACAGCGTTTCCGTAAGCGGCACGGGAGCGACGCTGACGGCCAATCTGAAAAAAGACAGGAAGATGAGCACCGCCCAGGTGGTGGACGAGTGGAATGAGCTTGGGTCCACCATGACGGGTATGGATATCACGGTATCATCCAGCGGAAGCAGTATGAGTTCCATGATGATGACGGGCGGCTATGAGATCGACCTGCAGGGATATTCCATGGATGATCTGCGCGTGGCGGCGGGGCTTTTGTCCGATGGCATGCGTCAGCTGGACGGCGTGGTCAAGGTGAGCAACTCTCTCCAGAATGCCACCACTTTAGTGAAGGTGAATGTGGATCCGTTAAAGGCGATGCAGTATGGGCTCACTCCGATCCAGGTGGGTATGACGTTAAATAATGTGCTCAGCGGCGTGAACCCCCTGACCATCACGCGGGAGGGTTCGGAGTATGAGGTGTATCTGGAGTACCCGGAGGGTGAGTTTGACGATCTGAACAAGCTGATGGATCTGATGCTTCCCACTTCCTTCGGAATCAATATCCCTCTGCGGGATATCGCAGAACTGGTATACACCGAGGGACAGGAGAGCGTGACCAGGCAGAACGGGCTTTACTATGTGAGCGTCACTGCCACACTGAATTCGGAGAAGACGTTTGAGGCACAGGATGCCATCAATGCACTGGTGGATGAACTGGACTTCCCGGACAGTGTCACCCCTGCGGACAGCATGATGACCGATATGATGTATGAGGAGCTGTGGTCCATATTCCGGGCGATCCTGATCGCGGTATTTCTGGTATTCCTCGTGATGGCGATGCAGTTTGAATCTTCCAGATTTTCGCTGATGGTCATGACCTGTATCCCCTTTGCCCTGATCGGATCTTTCCTGCTTCTGTTTGTGACAGGGCAGACGCTGAGCATGGTATCTCTGATGGGATTTTTGATGCTCATGGGTATCGTGGTGAACAACGGTATTCTCTTCGTGGATTCCACGAATATGCTGCGGGCGGAGATGCCGGTGGAAGATGCGCTGATCGAGTCGGGATGTATCCGTCTGCGCCCCATTCTCATGACGACACTGACCACAATCCTTTCCATGCTGCCGCTGGGTGTGGGCATCGGCACCAACGCAGTCATGATGCAGGGCATGGCGCTGGTGATCATCGGAGGGCTGGTGGCATCCACGATCTTGACGCTGATCTTAATCCCCAGTTTCTATCTGATACTGGATAAAAAGAAGAAACAGAGCAGGTTTAAAGTGGACGATGATGAGATCTTGAAAGAGGAATGAATATGGGAAAATTAACGGGCATGGAGTCTGTGTCGGAAACTCCCGAGAAGGTGCTGTTGATGTATCAGGCGGTAAACTGTCTGGTGGGAGAGGGCGTGGCTCTGCCGGAGATGCGGGTGTCCGCCATCACCACACGGGCAGGGATCGGCAAAGGCACGGCATATGAATATTTTGAGACCAAGGAGGAACTGCTCGCCTGCGCATTTATTTTTTATGTCAACCGGATCGCGGAGCGGATCAGTGACAGCCTGGGGAAGCTGGGTTCCCTTCGGGAGCAGCTCGACTATGTTTTTTGCCAGTTGGATGAGGACAGTCAGAAAAAGTATTGCTTTGTCCGCTTTGTACACGCGGTGACAGATGACTCGAGATTCAGCCGCCTGGTGAGGGATAAGCTCATGCGCGCCCCTGAGGCGCGCAATTTCCCGGAATATCTCTTTGGGGATATCATCCGTCAGGGAGTGGAGCGGGGAGAGATCAACGGGGAAATCCCGGCAGACTATCTGATCTATACGGTATTTTGCAAAGTCCTGACCTATATGATGAGTATCTGCACGGAGGAATGTTTTCACACGGATGTGAGGCAGATCCGGGAGCTGGTCATCGAGGGCATTATCCGCGATCTGAAAGGGTAAAACAGCAGGCAACACAGCAGGCAAAACAGCAGAAATTAGTGGTTGACAAACCAGGGGGGACTTGCTATAATGAAACACGGTGATTGCGCAAGCGTCCCTCAAATGCTGCTGTGGCTCAGTCGGTAGAGCGTCACATTGGTAATGTGGAGGTCACCGGTTCGATTCCGGTCAGCAGCTCTGTCAAAATGGAATCCTGTTAAGATGGGATTCCATTTTCATTTTTTGGTAAGAGGAGAAATTGGGCATGGGTGAGGAACCGGGCAGGGGGCAGTCCCCCGTGAATCTGCAGATCATCGCCAGGATCCATACGGATTTTCCCACAAAATTCGGTATCCCCAGACAGAGCGGTCTGGTGGAGGAACTTATGGGGGAGATCCTATTTGAGCCGCCATACCGCAGGGAGGACGCGCTGCTTGGCATTGAAGAATTTTCCCATCTCTGGCTGTTGTGGGAATTTTCCAAAGCAGAAAGGGAAGGGTGGTCGGCGACGGTCTGTCCTCCCAGACTGGGAGGCAGACAAAAGAGGGGTGTGTTTGCCACACGCTCTCCTTTTCGACCCAATCCCATCGGCTTATCCTGCGTGAAGCTGGAGCGTGTCATCCGGGAGGGAGAGCGTGCGCCGCGGCTGTTGGTATCGGGGGTCGATCTGATGGACGGAACACCCATCTATGACATCAAACCATATCTGCCCTATGCGGACGCCCGTCCTCAGGCATCGGGAGGATTTGGACAGGCGCACAAAGACGACGGCATTCCGGTGGTGTTTGCGCAGGAGCTGCTCAACAGACTGCCGCAGGAAAAAAGAGATGCCGTGCTCCATGTGCTGCAGCAGGATCCGAGAGCTGCATACAATAAGCGGCCGGACTATGTGTATGGTATGGCGTTCGCCGGATTTGACATCCGCTTTACGGTGGAGGAGGGTGTGCTCACGGTGTGTGATGTGATCGATACCAGGGAAGGAAAATGGGAGAAGGTCAAATGAGCCGGAGGTATGCTTTTTATTTTCGGTGCCACGAATACCTCAAAAGGAGAGAAGAAAATGGAAATGGTGTTACAGTTTTTGCTGCTGGTGGCTGGTTTTGTGCTTTTGATCAAAGGTGCGGACTGGTTTGTGGAGGGCGCCTCTAAGATTGCGGATAAGTTCGGCATTCCACAGATTGTCATCGGGCTGACGATCGTGGCCATGGGAACCTCGCTTCCGGAGGCGGCGGTGAGTATCTCCGCGGCCCTGAAGGGCAGCGCGGATATCACCATCGGAAATGTGCTGGGGAGCAATATCTTAAATGTGCTGATCATTCTGGGACTGACTGCGGCGGTCTGTCCCGTTGCGGTAAAACGCAATACCATCCGTTACGAGATACCGTTTACCATCGGTGTCACGGCGCTTTTGGCAGCGCTTGGCCTGATAGACAACTGGGTGGGGCGCGTGGACGGCGCCGTTCTCTGGGTATTTATGATCCTTTATCTGGTGTATCTTTTTTGGGTGTCTAAGACAGACAAGGAGGCTGTCGAGGAGGCGCCGGAGGCGGGAAAGAAAGAATCCCTGCTGAAAATGGTCATCATGGTGTTCGTGGGCGCCGCGCTGATCGTGTTCGGAAGTGACATCACGGTGGACGCTGCTACGGCTATCGCCATAGGATTTGGCATGAGCGAGCGTCTGGTGGGGCTTACCATCGTCGCGCTGGGCACTTCCCTGCCGGAGCTGGTGACCAGTGTGACCGCTTCCGTCAAGGGCAAGGCGGATATCGCCGTGGGCAACATTGTGGGCAGCAATCTCTTTAATATCCTGTTTGTGGTGGGTACCGCGGCTTTGATCACACCGGTTCCCTATGGGAGAAATTTCCTGATTGACAGCATCTGTGCCATTGTCACCGTGACCCTGCTCTGGATCTGCGTGATCCCGGGCAGAAAGCTGAACCGTGTAGGCGGTTTCATTCTGCTGGCAGGATACGCGGGGTATTTTATATATTTGATCCGATGAGGCCCGGGAGGATGCAGATTCCTTTTATGAGCGGATCAAAAGGTAAAAAACAAGAGGATACTGTTGCATAATTGCTGTGCGCAATGCTATAATAAATCAGGTCGTCTCCCTGCGGTCTGATTTATTTTTTTTTGATGCGGCAGGAATTTTGCAGGGAAATTTTGAACACTTGACACAAGAGGATCATGGAATGAAAAGTATCATTACAAAAATTTATTTGGGATTTTTGTTTTTTTGCATCCTCCTGCTTCTAAATATGTTTGTGAATTTCCGGAGGGAAGGGCAGGTACGGCGGCTGCTGGAAGGGTACGAGATACCGCAGGATTATACATATACGATATATGAAAATGCGGCTTCTCCCACGGGAATCTGTGAGGAGTATCTTTTTTCTTTTGATAAGATCGAGGGTTCCTACAGGGAATTGTTGTTTTATACGATTCATCAGAATGTCAGGGTGTATGTGGACGGGGAGCGCGTCTATCGGATGCAGGCGTACCGTTATAACAGATTTGGCAGGACACCGGGCTGTGTCTGGAACAGTGTGGTGTTGGACGATAACGATGCAGGCAAAGTGATCCGTGTGCTGATTTATCCCGTTTACAAGAGCAGCATAGGGGTGAAGCCTGCCTTTTACTTTGGGGAGAAGTATGCCATCTCCACGGATGTTTTTCTCCTCCAGCTCCCCACGCTGCTTTTGAGTATTATCTCCATTTTGGCGGGGATTATTTTTGTGGCGTATGCCGTCTATAACTTCAGGAATGAGGAGATGGACAGGAGCCTGGTCATGCTGGGGCTGTTCGCGGTGGTCATCGGTCTGTGGAAGCTGACGGACAATATGGCAATGTATCTGTTGTTCCCCCAGATCCCGGCGTTATATATGGCGCCCTATCTGATGCTGCATCTGACCCCGGTTCCCTTTGTATTGTTTGTGAGGGAGCTGGGCAGCACCCGGGATAAAAAGATTTGGTATGTCCCCGTGATCACCAGTTTCGTGGGGCTTACGGTCACTCTGATCATCCAGTTTCTGAACATACTGGATATGCGTCAGATGCTCTGGGTGATCCATGCGGAACTGATCGTGGCTGCAGCGGTGACTGCCGGAATGCTGATTTATGAGATCCGCACCAAGGGCATGAATGAAAGGATGAAGCGGAATTTATTCTTTTTGATGGTCTGTCTGGTGGGTGTGCTGTTGGATATCGCTGTCTACTACTTAAGCAGGGGGATGGCGGTGAATATGCTGGGCATGCTGGGAGTGATCATCTATATATTTGCGCTGGGGGCTTATTCCGTGAAAGATACGAGGGAGCTGATCCGTTTCGGTATGCAGGCGCGTACTTTTGAGCGCAAAGCCTATCATGACCAGCTCACGGGGCTATATAACCGTATGGCATATGTGGATTATACCGGCCGGGAGGATTTCTCGCCGGAGCATTGTATCCTGGCAGTGTTTGACCTGAATAACCTGAAAAAATGTAACGACACGCTGGGGCATGAGAAGGGGGATCTTTACATCAGGGAGTGTGCGCAGATCATTCAGGACTGCTTCGGGGATGCCGGGCAGTGTTACCGTATGGGGGGAGATGAATTTACCGCGATCCTGAAGAATATCTCCGTGGAAGCATTAAAGAAGCGCATTAAAAAAATGCAGGATGCGGTGGCGGAGTGCAACCGCAGACACCCTGAGATCGACATGGGGATCGCCTGCGGCTATGATGTTTATGACAAACGTATTGACCACAGTATCAACGATACTTCCCGCCGTGCGGATAAGAAAATGTACCGCGAGAAATACTCTATGAAGCAGGCAAAGGCGGAATCGGAAGTTTAAAAAACAGGGACATGGAGGAGGTTTTGAGCATGAGACAACAGGGGATATTGATGCCTATATCAAGTATTCCTTCGGCATACGGGATCGGAACTTTTGGCGAGGCGAGTTTCCGCTTTGTGGATTTTTTGAAAAAGGCGGGGCAGACGCTCTGGCAGATCCTGCCGCTGGGACCTACGGGCTATGGGGATTCCCCCTATCAGTCGTTCTCCACCTTTGCGGGGAACCCTTATTATATCGATCCGGAATATCTCATCCGGGACGGGCTGCTTACCAAAGAGGAATGCGATGCCTGTGACTTTGGCGACGATGCGCGGTATGTGGATTATGAAAAGATTTATCACGGAAGGTTCGGGCTGCTCAGGAAGGCTTTTAAACGCGGATTTAAAAAGATCAAAAAGCAGGAGGAGTATGCGGCGTTCGTTAAGCAGAATGCTTACTGGCTGGAGGATTATGCGCTTTATATGGCGGTGAAGGATTCCTTTGGAGGCGTCTGCTTCACCCAGTGGGATGAGGATATCCGGCTCCGCAAAAAGAGCGCATTGACCGAGTATCGTAAAAAGCTCAAGGAGGAGATCGATTTCTATCAGTTTCAACAATATCTTTTCCTGAGTCAATGGAAAGCGCTGAAGCGCTATGCCAATGAGAGCGGGATCGAGATCGTGGGGGACATTCCCATTTATGTCGCTTTTGACAGTGCGGACACCTGGGCGAATCCCGAATTGTTTCAGATGGATGAAAAAGGATATCCCACAGAGGTTGCGGGCTGTCCGCCGGATTATTTTTCCGAGACGGGGCAGCTTTGGGGGAATCCTCTCTACGACTGGGAATACCACAAAAAGACTGGGTATGACTGGTGGATGCGCCGTTTTGCGCACTGCTATGAACTTTATGATGTGGTGCGGGTCGATCATTTCAGGGGATTTGATGAATACTGGGCGGTTCCCTATGGGGATGAGACCGCAGTGGGCGGTCAGTGGAAGAAAGGGCCGGGCTATGAACTTTTTGCCACTCTGAAAAAGAAACTGGGCAAAAAGCGGGTGATCGCCGAGGATCTGGGATTTATGACGGACAGCGTGAGACGGCTGGTAAAAAGGACGGGATTCCCCGGTATGAAGATCCTGCTCTTCGCTTTCTCCTCCACAGGAGAGAGTGAGTATCTTCCCCACCGCTATGAGAGGAATTGTGTGGTTTATACGGGAACTCACGACAATGATACAGTGACGGGTTTTCTGAATCATATGCCCAAAAAGGACATCCGTTTTGCCCAAAAGTATTTGCACTGTAAGGATGAGAAGAAGCTGTGCAGGGAGATCATAAGGGCGTGTGTGGCGAGTGTGGCAGACACGGTGATCATTCCCATGCAGGACTGGCTGGAGCTGGATAATTCGGCGAGGATCAATATTCCCTCCACGCTGGGCGAGAACTGGAAGTGGCGGATGGATGCGGATGCAATGAGCGATAAGCTGGCGAAGAAGATCTATAAGATGACCAGGCTCTACGGCAGGATTTAAGACAAAAGATAGATCTGGCAATGCGCGGGATCGTCAGAACTTCTGCATTGCCAGATAAGAATTGTGATATTCTTTATGGTAGGTGACGTCTTCCCCGAACCACTCAGGGGGCTGGAAGGCATTGGCGGCTTCCGTGCTTCCAAACTCCACCTCCGCGAGAACCAGGGGAGCAAAGGGCGCGTCAAATACATCCAGCTCGATGACGAGACTGTAGCCCTGCGGCGGTGTGGGACAGCCCTCACGGAAGCCGGGGTGATCCAGCGGAATGAGGTAACGCCGCTTGGAAATAATATTTCCATCCGCTTTATCCCGCAGATGGTAGTAGGATTCCTCGTTTAAAGCCAGATTGCTCTCCTCCCGGGCAAGCATTCCCTTTCCCTTGTATGTCATATAGTAATGGGTCTCTTCCTTGCGCACGCGCACAACCGGGTCAACATTCAGATAAGCCTGCTCGATATGAAGACAGGGAAACCGGTCCAGATCTGCAGGCAGGGTCTTTATCAGGAATTTTCTTTCGATCTCCATAAACAACACCTCGGATTCATACTGTTACGTCTCCGCGTTCGGATGGCTCATTTTCCGCAGGAGTACATACACGATCATTATAACACGGCGGGGGAAAAATACAAGCCCCGGGGGCAGCTTCACGGAGGAAGCCTGCAGAAAAACCATTTTTTAAAAAACATTTTTTTAAAAAACATTTTTTTTTGGTATATCTTGTAATCTTTAAAAGTAAGTGATATAATGACCTCAAGATAAATGGATTACAGACCGATATAATTAAGGAAAGAGGCATGGATGCCTTAGGTAACCGGTAACAGCACAATCAAAGGAGTGATAGTATGGGCATTGGTATCAATGTAGGTATGGATCAGGATTATTCCTATTTGTTTCAGGGAATGTCCGGCAGCACGGGCGGTCAGAATATACTTTCTGACTATGCGGCGATCAAGAACGGAAGCTATGGCAAGCTGATGAAAAGCTATTATGGCAGTGTAGGCAGCCAGAGCACAACGGCTTCCAATAAAACAGCCAGTACGGGCAATATGCTTGACCGGATTCTGGACGAGAAGAGACATCCGAAGGTTTCCAAGGATACGCAGGAGGCAAATGCCAATCTGACATCGGGTATTTCCAGTCTGATGAACACCGTTTCGACGCTGCAGAACGAGAATACCTATACAGCCTCAAAGGATGGAACGAGCGCCGCAGACAAAGTGGTTTCCGCGGTAAAAAATTATGTATCCCAGTACAATGATGTGGTCAACGCGGCAAAAGGCTCCACGCTGGCAAACAAAACGGCGCATGTTGCGGCTGTGATGAGAAGTTCGGAAGCAAACGCTGAAAAGCTTGCTGAAATCGGCATTACGGTCAATGAGGACGGAACACTGCAGTTAAATCAGGACAAATTAAAGGCAGCGGATATCTCCAAGGTACAGGAGCTGTTTACAAAAGAGAACGTCACGGGTTACGGTTCTACGGTGATGTCCCGTCTTGGTTTTGCAAATGTTTCTGCCGGCGCGGTAAGCAGCACGGACAAAGCCGATGAGGAACAGGACAAGACGGCATATTCCGGTGCGGCGGCGCTCAAGACGGATATTGGGAAACTGATCTCGGATTCGTTATATGAAAAGATCAAGGCAGAGGATGGTACAGAAGAATACGATATCGGGAAACTTTTTGATACGGTAAAGAGTTTTGCGGGTAATTATAACAGTATGCTTGATACTGCCAGATCCAGTTATAATTCCGGTGTAGTAGCGAATCTGACACGGATCATGGAAGTGACGGCGCGGAACAAGGATGCCCTCGGGCAGTTCGGGATCAGCGTTGACGAAAAGGGAAAACTGACGGTTGATGAGGATGTGTTCAAAAATTCGGATATGTCCAAGGTACAGCAGTTCTTTAAAGAATACGGTTCCTCTATCGCCACGAATGTCTCCCTTGTAAATTATTATCTGACCACGCAGGCCAATTCTGCCAGTGGGTATACGGCAGACGGAACCTATAATGTGCAGGGAAATCTCCGCTATGACATAGAATCGTGATAACGATGACTTACCGAAGACAGGCTGCCGCTTTAGCAAATGAACTTTTGCGAAGCGGCAGTTTTTTGTCGTTCTGAAAAAAGACGCATAGGTAAACTTTGGAGGACGGTCCGGCACGCAAAGCTTTTGTTGCAGGAGGAGCCGGATGTGTGTATACTGAAAACATGGAGTATTTTGGAAAGAATGGGATACTCTAGAGCATAGACATATACGGAATGGAGGAGCGGAAAATGAGTAAGATTGCCATTTTTTTTGCAAAAGGATATGAGGAGATAGAGGCTCTTGCCGTGGTGGATGTGTGCCGCAGACTGGGGCTTTCTATTGATATGGTGTCCGTGACGGAGGATAAGGCGGTGGAGGGTTCCCACAGGATCGTGGTCAACATGGACAAGACCTTTTCCGAGGTAAACTTTGACGAGTACGATATGCTGCTTTTGCCCGGCGGGGGAGAGGGAACCCGCAATCTGGAGGTCCATCAGGCGTTGATGGCGCAGATCGATGCCTTTTATGCCGCAGGGAAGTACATCGGCGCCATCTGTGCCGCGCCCAGTATTTTTGGGCACAGAGGCATTTTAAGGGGAAGGAGGGCCTGTTCCTATCCCGACTTTGAGAGCCACTTAGAGGGTGCGGTGGTCACCGCCGGGCCGGTGGAGATTGACGGAAATGTGATAACCTCGCGGGGGATGGGGACCGCCATTGATTTTGCGCTTGCCGTGGCAGGGCTGTTTGTGGAACAGGAGAAGGTGGACGGGCTTGCCCGGGGAATCGTATACCGCTGAGGCGGCGCCGGAAGGCTGACAGAAGGAAAATCGGGAGAGTGAGAGATGGGAAGAGATTATAACAGGGAAATGCTTTCCTTTATCGAAAGCAGCCCCAGCTGTTTTCACGCGGTTGAAAATCTGCGCAGGCGGTTGTTGGAGAAAGGATTTGAGGAACTGAAGGAAGGCGGGGAATGGAAGGTCAGCGGGGGCGGAGATTATTTTGTGAGCCGCAATGACTCCGCGCTTGTCGCCTTCCGGCTGCCACAGGGGCAGGCAGGGGGCTTTCACATGGCAGCGTCCCACAGTGATTCGCCGACCTTTAAAGTCAAGGAGCAGCCCGAGACAGGGACAGACAAGCATTATGTACGCCTTAACACGGAAAGATACGGCGGAATGATCCTGTCCACATGGCTGGACAGACCGCTGTCCGTGGCAGGGCGTGTGGCTGTGCGAAAAGACGGTGGGATCGTGAGCCGCCTGGTAAATCTTGACAGGGATCTTTTGGTCATTCCCAATCTGGCGATCCATATGAACCGGGAGATGAACAAGGGCGTGGAGTATAATCCCCAGGTGGATCTTTTGCCGCTGTATGCGGAATATCCCGTTTGCGCCGGGCAGGCGGGAAAAGAGGGAGAGGATCGATCCCGTGAGGAGGGCATGGAGGGGATGCTGCTGCGGGAGATCGCAAAGTCTCTGGGAGTTGACGAGAAGGATATCCTGGGACAGGATCTGTTTTTGTATGTGAGGGACAGGGGGAGAATCCTGGGAAGAGACGGCGAGTTTGTGTTATCCCCCAGGCTGGATGATCTGCAGTGCGTGTTTGCGTCCATGGAAGCTTTCCTCGATGTGAGACCCAGAGAGTATATTGCGCTGTGTGCGGTGTTTGACAATGAGGAGGTGGGGAGCGGCACGAGGCAGGGGGCAGATTCCACCTTTTTGGAGGATGTCATTGTCCGGGTGTGCGAGAGCATGGGGCGTCTCTGCGACATGCGGCGGATGCTTGCGGACAGTTTTCTGATCTCCGCCGACAATGCCCACGCGGTACACCCCAATCATCCTGATATGGCTGACCCCACCAACCGCCCCTATTTAAACGGAGGGATTGTCATCAAATATCACGGCAGTCAGAAATACACCACGGACGCTCTGTCCGGGGCAAGGATGAAGGATTGGTGCATCCGCGCGGGAGTGCCCTTTCAGACCTATGCCAACCGTTCCGACATTCCGGGAGGCTCCACGCTGGGGAATATCTCCGCCGCCCATGTGTCCGTTCCCTCCGTGGACATCGGACTGGCGCAGCTTGCCATGCACTCCGCGGTAGAGACTGCCGGCAGCAGGGATACGGAGGCTATGGTCAGAGTGTTGGGAACATTTTTTGCGGAGTGAGAGATTCCGCTCCTGTTCCGGCATCCGGGACACTGTCCGGGCATAAGATATTGCAACGGACGAAATGGGGGATGCCATGAATCAGAAGAGGGAGAATCTGTTAAACCTTGCGCTGGAGACCGGAGCGCAGGAACGTGCGCGCACGGAAGATTTGAATGTGGGATTCGATGAAAATACGAGAAGGTGGGAGTTGATCGTAAAATACCACGGTGACCTGGAAGCGGCAGTATCACAACTGTCCCCGGCCGTGGCGGTGGAGCTGCTGATCGCAGGCTATGCCATCCTGACGGTGCCGGAGGGTTTGGTGGATGCGGTGACCGGGCTGGAACAGATAGAATATCTGGAAAAACCCAAACGATATTACTATTCCTTGGACATTGGACCACAGGATATGTACACGGGCATCAGCCCCGGGGACGGGGACTGTTTTGGAGGCACAGCCAGGAATCTGGCAGGCAGAGGCGTGCTGATCCTGGTGGCGGACAGCGGGATCGACTGGAAGCGGAGAGATTTTCAGGACAGCCGTGGCAGGACAAGGATACGATATCTCTGGGATCAGTCCCTGAGCCCTCGGGAGGGTGAGAAGCCGCCGGAGGGCTTTCGTATTGGAGCAGAGTATGATGCGGCAGCCATCGATGCAGCCCTTCAGGAGAGCGACCCCCAGAAACAGTTTATGATGCTGCCCAGCATTGACGTGAGCGGGCACGGCACGGCGGTGGCCGGGATCGCCGCAGGATTTGATTCCCGGACGGGATACCGGGGGGCGGCGCCGGAGGCGGAACTGCTCATCGTCAAACTCGGAGTGGCGGACGCCTTGGGATTTCCCCGCACCACGGAGCTGATGAGGGCAGTGGCCTGGGGCGTGAACAAGGCGGTCTCGATGGGGATGCCGCTGGTGGTGAACTTAAGTTTCGGAAACTGTTACGGCGCCCATGACGGGAGTTCTCTCATTGAGAGATTTCTCGACAATGCGGCAGAGATCGGGCGCACGGTCATCTGTGTGGGAAGCGGAAACGAGGGCGCCAGTGCAGGGCATGTGGCAGGAAACGTATATGCCGGGACAAATGTCGGCGGCAGTATAAACACCGGCGGGATCCGCGGCGCGGCAGGGGGGCAGAGACAGGAAAGCGCACGCCCTCAGAATGTGCGCGTGGAGCTTGCCGTCGCTAACTATGAGAGAAACCTGAGAGTGCAGCTGTGGCAGAACTACAGCGATGAGTACAGGATCTTTCTGACTGCTCCGGGCGGGCAGCAGGCAGAGCTGACAGCCCCGGTGGACGGCGGAAAATTCACCCTGACACTGGAGGGGACACAGATTTTGGCATATCAGGGGGAACCCACGCCCTATGCGGTGGCAAAGGAACTCTACCTGGAATTTCTGCCGGCGTCAAGCGGCGCGGATGCGGGAGCCGGAAGGGCTGCCTATCTGACTAACGGTATCTGGAGTTTTGTGCTCTGGCCCGTCCGCGTGGTGAGCGGGCAATTTTATTTCTATCTGTCGGACAGCGCCGCGCGCAGCACGGGCACCTTCTTCTATACCCCTTCGCCGGAAGTGACGCTGACCATTCCCTCCACCGCCGCAAAGGTCATCACCGTGGGGGCATACAATGAGGTCTATGACTCCTACGCGGATTTCTCCGGACGGGGGTATGCGGATGTTGACCGTACCGTGGGTGTGGTCACTGCCGGGCTGGTAAAGCCGGATCTTGTGGCGCCGGGAGTGGGGATCTATGCGCCCAATCTCTATGGCGGCTACTCGGAGGTGACGGGCACTTCCTTCGCCACGCCCATTGCCGCCGGCGGAGCCGCCCGCCTGATGGAGTGGGGGATCGTGCAGGGAAATGACCCTTTCCTCTACGGGGAGAAGATCAAGGCATATCTCAGAGCCGGGGCGAGAGCGCTTCGGGGAGAGACACAGACGCCGAACAACCGGGTCGGTTTCGGCGCGCTGTGCGTGGCAAACAGTCTGCCGGATTGACAACCGCTGCTGCCTGCTGTACAATGTCCGGGATCGGGAAGAGGCATCCGTTTTTGGTAATGTACAGGCAGGAGGTATTTAAGATGGAAAAGCGCGTTTATTTCACACGGCACGGGCAGACCGTCTGGAATGTGGAAAATAAGATCTGCGGTGCGACGGATATCGCGCTGACCCCGCTGGGGCATGAGCAGGCAGTGGAACTGGGAAGAAAAATTGCGGAGGGGGAATACGGGATAGACGAGATCCTAAGCTCCCCTTTGCAGCGCGCCCTTGACACGGCGCGCCATATCAGCGAAGTGACCGGGATCCCTGTGAGAGTGGATATCAGACTGACGGAGCAAAACTTCGGAAAATATGAGTCAACGCCCCGGGACGGAGAAGAATTCCAGCTGGCGAAGGCGCATTTTATCGACAGTTATCAGGGCGGCGAATCCATGCTGCGGGTGGCGCAGCGGGTCTACGATCTGCTGGATGAGATCCGGGACGAGGAAGGCGGTAAGACGTATCTTTTGGTCGCCCACAATGGCATCGCCCGGATCCTCCAGTCTTATTTTTTTGATATGCCCAATGAGGAGTTTGCCTCCTTCGGTATCCGCAACTGTGAGCTGCGGGAGTATGGCTGGAAATTATGAAAGCCTCTTAAATATGCTGTCCGGATGATCATTGCGGTGTGTTCTGCATCCGGATCTGCTGCCCTGTGATCAGGGCATAGCTTATGGGACGGTCTCCGTCGAGATTCTCTTTGTGCATATCCACACCGGTGATCTGACTGTTTTCATAAGTTTTGTAGTAGTAGATCCCCTTGTCTGTGTTGCAGCAGGAGGTGTAGATGGTGGTAACATACTCTCCGTTCTCCAGATGTACCGTGCCGCGCGCCTGGGAGACGGATCCGAGGATGTGGAAAAACTGGCTGATGCTCTCGGATTCCGAGTCGCCGGAGAGGGAATTTAATTTGGTGAAGGCTGCCCGCACGAAACGGGACGCAGAGGACAGATCTCCGGGCAGTCCCATGCCGCCCATGCCTCGGCTGTAGAGTTCCAGGGGAAGATCTTTGCAAAACAGGTTGTCGGGGGTCTCGGGCGACACATAGCGGAAATTGTTCAGGTAGAACATCTGATAATCGAAGGGCGGGTTGTTGGTGAGAATGCCCACGGGATTGTCATAAATCTTCAGCCCATCCTTCAGGGACTCCACGGTGATGGATTCCTCTCTGTCGGAGATGATCCAGTGCAGGGGGGAAGGGGGATATTTTTCGCTGAAGCCGATATTTACCACATTGATCCTTGCCAGAAGTCTTCTGGCATCCTGTACGGTGTCGCACTGTCCCAGGATCCAGGGGATCATCTCAAAGGAGGCGACATTGTCTTTGCCCGTCTCCGGGGCTTTATAGTCCGCATAGCCGGGGAAGTTCAATCCCGCCATGCTCAGCCCTTTTTCGTTGGTGGCGTCATAGTAGAGGGGATAATCCTCCGACAGGGTCGCCATGCCTATGATGGCATAGTGGCTGCGGGGATCTTCGACCTTTCGGAAGCGGAAAGGGAAATTGCGCGGCGTCACGGTCACGGACTCATGATAGGAGAAGCCGTAATCCAGGGTGCGCCCGAAATAAAAGTTCTTTGTCTTGTAGGTTGCTGCTGTACACATGTTCATGTCTCCTTTAATAAATAATTTGTCTGCGGATCGAATGCCGCGGGACCGGATACCCCGTAGTCTGTTGCGGGGCATTTATTTTTGTCAGGAATCCGTCTGTGAGGTTTCGGCGGAGTCTTCGCGGCGCGCCGCTGTCCGGACGAGAATGCCGTTCACCTCCACTGCGCCGTCCAGCGCGATCACAAGGCATTCTCTGCCGTCAATCGTTCTGGTCTCGATCAGATCGGTGCGGCCGGGGCTGGCCCGGATGATCACATCCGGCATTTTTACATCGAAAGAGCGGGTGTTGAACACATTGCTGGCGTAGAGCGCGGCGTGTTCCCCCGCGGCGGAGTCAAAGTAGTCGTCGAACTCTTCGAGCCTGTCGTTGGTGACGCCGCTTCCCGCGAGCAGTGTTTTGACCTCATTCTTGTCCAGGATCAGGGGGGCGGGTTCCTCCTTGTGTTCTTCCACCATCTCCTGAAGTTTTTCGTGGATCGTCTTGACCATGCTCAGGGCACAGTTGTCGCCCAAAGTCTCCTCGATGAGCGTCTGGAAGGTTTCCTTCTGTGCGCCGGCAGACATGGGGACAGGGCAGCCGAGAAGGTGCTCCAGAAAATTCTCCTGCAGTTCCTCCGCGTCCCTGGAATAGTAAAGCGCCCCGTGGATATCTGCCCCTCTGTCGTGGAAGGCAGGAAAGAGGAAACCGGTCTTTGGCATGCCCACCACCCAGTCGCGCACGCGGTTTTTAAACAGATTTTCCTCCGCGTCATAGGACAGCCCCGGCTGGGACAGCTCTACGGGACAGATGCAGCAGGAGAGGTATTCATACACCTCGTCGGAGGCGTCGTCCATATCCAGCCCGTCCAGCGTCTTCCCGGGCACATCGTACGCGTCGTGTATCAGCAGGATCAGGTAATTGCCTACATATTCATAGGTCTCAATGATCCTGTCGTACAAGGCGTCCAAAAGCACATCGTCCTTCAGGGCGCTGTTTCTCAAACGCAGCAGGAAGTCCTGAGTGCCGCCGGGCTGTTCGGCGGGAAGGGGAAATTCCAGGTTCAAAAGATTCCTGCCCAGACTTCCGGAGAGAGACTTGCGGAATATCTCAAAATATTTGAACATTTCCTCCTCCGGCAGGGACAAAAAAGCCTGTCCAAAGAGCGTTTTCTTCTGTTTCTCGCCGTCCACATAGCAGCCGCAGATACGGGTGATGGCGCAGTTTTTGATGGTAAAACGACGTTTGATCTCACTGATCTCTTGTTTGGTCATGTTGTCGGATATCCTTTCTCGTTTCTCATTGGCGATTTGTCTGACTGGTTTTAGTATACACCAAAACCGTGGGGAAGGGCAAAGATTTTTCAAAGTATGTGGAAGGTGATCCTGCGTGCAATTCTGCATGCGGTCCCGCATGCGGTCCTGCGGGTCATGTTACGCTTGACCAAAAGGGGTTCGGGAGGTACAATAAAAACAATTACATGCGCTGAAATGAACAGAAAAGGAGAAAGCGATGAGCAAAAGTAAAGCAGTGAGAATCGGGAGGAAAGGGTTGGCGCTTCTGCTGGCTGCGGTCATGACGATGGGGATGCTGCCGGAGTCTGTACTGTCCGTGCGGGCGGCAGAAAATTCCCCGGAGCCGGCGGAATCTGCGGCATCGGAAATGCCGGCGCAGGAGAGCGGATCTGCCCGGGAAGAGGGCACGGAGGCAAAAAGCGGTGAAACGGACAGTGTCTCCGGGAACGGGACGACCGACGTGTCCGAAGGGGATCTCTTACCGGATGAGCCGGAACATGTGCCGGAAGCCATGGCGGAAAACACCGGTGAAAAGTGTCCGTATATCGCGGTGGAGAGCGTCAGTGATCTTCAGGCAGAAGTCACCATACAGGGCGATCTTTATCCCGATGAGGAGGAAAGAACGGTTTTTATTACGCAATACAATGCAGAGAATGAAATAGTGGACGAAACGCAGATGGCGATCTATTCCACCAGTGGAGACAGTAAAAGTACCCAGTGGCTGAAATGGGAGACAGTCCGGGTGGATCTGCGGGTTGTCCGCAGCGATGCTTTGGAATCTGTAGAGTATGATTATACTGCCTATGAGAGGGAGGAACTGCCAAAGCTTAAGGCAGAAGTGAAGACCGGGAAAAATGAGATGATGGTTTCTCTGACCTGCCTTGGCGCCAGAGAGATCAATATGGGAGACATCGGCAGGAATACGGTTTTACTGCAATATGCGGCACCCGGGAGCGACGAGTGGCACACGGTGGAATCCATAAGCAATTCTATTCCTTCTATGTCGACTGTGATGTCGAAAGAAGGTCAGCAGTTTTACTTTGACATCTCTGACGACTCTTTCAGCAGAGATACCGTTTATCGATGGAAATTTTCGTGGACATACCATACAACTACTCTGTTTATTTCACCTGAACAGACCCTTTGGGAAACGGATTTAGGGGAATTTGGCCTCAGGGAGAGAGAAGAAAGCTCTTTTAAAAATCTGAATGTGGTCTTCAGCGGATTCGGGGTATCGGTATCCGGGGAATACGGACCTGTGTTTGAAGAATTGTGGGATATGTATCCATCTTTCGGTATCGTCCAGTATGATGCCCAAGGGCAGGAGACGACGAGAAATACCTACGGCAGCTCCGACTATGATGAAACTACCGGAATGTTGACATTTACACTCCGGGAAACATTGCGTCAGGATACAAAACGGATTGCGGTGAAAGCGCCCTTCGGAGAATCGTTATCCGATTTTTTTGAGAGGGAGACGGTGCCGGATATTACTTTTACTACGGGAACCATCGTGGCAGGGAGCGGCAGTGCGTACATTCCGTTCTCCTATACCGGGGATATGGCATATGGCGGTTATAACAGCGTCTCTGTTTATGTATACGCCTCTTATACCAAGGAAGGGGAGAGTGTGCCCGAAACTTCTTACAGTTCTGTGTCCTATTCCCCTTCGGACAGTTCGCGCAATAAAGGGATCTCGATCTCAGGGCTGGAACCGGGCACGAAATATAATCTCACCTTACATTTCAGATCCATATCTGACTCTTCCGGCAGGGAAGGATATTTTGATCAGGAAGCCCGGAATCTTTCGTTTACCACAAAGGAGGAACAGACCTATAATGTCGGCGAAACTTTTCCGGATGAGACATTCCGAAAGCTGGTCCTGGACCGGGCAGGCGTGGAGAGTACGGCGGCGGAGATCACTTCCAGTCAGCTGGAGAAGATTACTTATCTCTCTTCGTACCGCAGCAGTTTTGATATGCCTGCGATAAAGGATATCACCGGCATCGATCATCTGACCGGGCTGACGGATCTTACCCTGAATAATCATGAGGTAAAGGATGTTACGGGAATCGACTGGTCCCGGCTTTCCGTTCTGAAAAGATTCAGTATGGACGGAAACGATCTGACCGCGCTGCCGGATCTGAGCCGGAATTCTTCGCTGGAATATGTATATCTGACCGGGAACTGTATTCCGGAAGAGGAGTTCGCCAAAGCCTATGAGAAAATGCCCGGGGGAGCATCCATTGTCAACTATGACAGCACGGTAAAATCCCAGCGCACAGGCGAACCGCGGATCGTGACAGAGGATCATTATTATCAGGTGGGCGGGAATAGCCCGCTGCTGATCCGGTTTGACAACTATAAGACCTCTCTTCCCTATACGTTCAGGGCTGTTGTGGACGGTACGCAGGAAGTCAGGCTGGGGCAGTCTATCAGCCAGAACGCGGGATCGATCCGGTATGTCCTGGACAGCGGCATCACTTTGGGAGAACATACCCTCGAGGCGGGAATCTATGCCGGGGAGGAGCCGGTGGCGACAGTGGAGACTTCCTTCACCATGGAGGCCGGCGGCACGATTCTGGATGTTGACAAGGGTTACAGCGGTGCCGCGTCAAGCTATGGGGTGCGCGTTTACAGTGAAAAGCCTTTACAGGCAATGTATCTGCTGGACGGGGAGAAGGTGCTGGCAGAGAATGAAGATCCGGGAACGGGACGTTCCCCGGTATCTGAGAACCGTTACCGGAAGCTTTCCGACGATACCATTATGCTTTCCGGCATGCAGCTGTACTACAATGGCGCGGGCATGAACAAATTGAGGAACGGCGCCATTGCCGCGGGGCAGTATGATGTGAAGTTAGTGTATAATGATGGGACGGAGGAAATCTTTGAGGATGTGGTCAGGATCGTAGACAGTGCCGTGATAACCAGTATCAGTCTGGCGGCGTCTGATCATGACACTACGGGGGATTACTGTTATCTGCAATTATCGGGGGAAGGTTTTGACCCCGCAAAGCTGGATTATACGTTCACCTATCAGGGGCGGGTACAAAAGACCAGTTATGTCAATGCGAGAAAAATTTCTTCAAACACGTATGTTGTGAAATTCCGCAAAGCGGACTGGAACGCCCGGACGGGCGATATGATCCAGGTGAAAATCGCCCCCAAGGAAGGGTATGAAGTCGTGTTGGGGAGGGATACTCTGAACGTATCCCTTCAGGAAGGAATCTACTACTGCGCCTGGAACCAGCTTATCCGAAGGCTGGAGACCGGCGTTGCCGTCAGCCTGGACAGGGAGAAAACACAGTTTAAACTGATACGGTATGATGCCACAGGCAGCAGCTTTTCTCCGTCCAGCGCCCATCCGGTGGAGGAGATCGGGCTGGAGATCCAGATCGTCTCGGACGGCATCTGCTATCTGACTCCCGTGAAGGACGGAAATCCCTGTGAGCTGCCGGAAGCCTGGTATGTTCTGGAGGTGACGGCAGGGGGACGTGTTTATTCCAAATCCATAAAGATAAACGCGGGCACGACAGGCGATACTCGTTCCGATTATTGGTCGGTGTCTTCTCCCGTTGTGGCGGGCAAGGGAAAGGTCTTCGGGAGTTATTATTCCGTCCTTCCCTTTGATTCCGCGAAGGAGGAAGATTTTACCGTGGAGCTGACCGAAGCGGGAGCGGATAGCCCGCTGGGATCCGCCCGGATAACATTATATAGTTATCAATGCGGTGACAAACTTTTGACTCGTGTGTATGCTTCATTTGACGATCTGGATCTTGTGCCCGGAAGCTACACGATGCGGCTCAGGCATCAGGGGACGGAGTTATCCGGCTGTACCATACAGGTCAAAGCGGATGACAGGCTGGTCTTTACCCGGAATCCGTATGCTTCCTGGCAGGATTCCACCCGGTTCCAGCTAAGTGTTTACACACCCTTTGTCCGGGAACAGGACGAGTATACCGTCGCCCTGACAGATGCCTATGGAAATCCGGGACCGGAGCTTACGGCAAAGGTTACTTACCGGAGTGCCGTAACGGGAGGTTCTTCTCAGGTCCGGCTGGAGGTGACCGGGCTATCCTATGATGAGGCGTATCAGGGATATTATATCCGTGTGGAACACCGTGATCTGGGGGAGCCTTACCAGGAGGATGGAACGACACTGTTTTACAGCGATCCGAAGGGGCTGTATACCCGGATTTATGCCCAGGCTCCTTTTGGGCAGGGAACCACCACTGCTTCGGAGGGAAGAATATGTTACATTTCGGTCAATGATAAGGATGCCTATCCGATCACGGTCAATATCCATCACCCTTATGATACGGAAGCGGTGCATTCCTTTACCATCCGCGAGAGTGATGTGACGGATGAAGGGAGCTATTATTTTACCCAGAGCCTGATCGATGCCCTTCCGGATCCGGATGCGCTTTATGATGTGGAGATTCTCGGAAGCCATGGGGAGGCGGGAATATTCTCCAAAGTCATTCTGGGGCTGAAGGACGGTATGCCCAAGGATTGGAGCGTGTCTCCCAGGACTCTGGTCTTAGATCCGGACAGCGAGACCGGGCGGCAGGCGGACATCCGTGTCCTGAACACCAAGGAATCGCCGGTCTTTGCCTCCTCCGATCCCAAAGTGGCTTCGGTCAAGGTATCGGAAAATGATCCCAGATGCGCGGTCGTGACGGCCGTGGATGAGGGAAATACGACCATCAGCGTCACGGTGGGCGGCAGAAGCAAAACGGTGGATGTCACGGTAAAGAGACAGCCGGCGCCGGTGGAGAGTTTTACCATCCGGGCAGAGGAGTCTTCCATCGTAACCGGCGCCGTCACCGCGATCCATGCCCGGGTCACGCCTGAAAAGGCATGGACGAAGGACTGCCGGATCACGTTTTCTTCCTCCGACGAGGATGTGGCGGAAGTCTTTGGGGATACGCAGGACGGATGTAAAGTGGCGGGCAGACATCCCGGCACGGCAGTGATCCGGGCAGTGCTTCTTGCGGGAGACGGCACGGAGCATACGGCGGATTGCAGCATCACGGTAGAAGGGATCCTGGACGAGCAGGAAACGGACCGGCTGGTGAGTGAGATCGGATCCTTGTATTTCCTGGAAGGCGCGGATGACAGCCTGGCGGATCTGGAGCTGCCCGCCGGATGGAAATGGGAGGACGCGGCGGAGGTTCCCGCGGCGGACGATGCCCTTCCGGTGCAGCTGTTCCGGGCGGTTTACAGCGCAGAGGGATATGCGCCTGTGACGGCGCGGATCCCGGTGTATGTGACAAAGTTTTCCGGAGTACAGATCCGGGGCGAGACCAGTGTTCTGGAGGGAGCGGAGTCTTCCTATCAGGCTGTGGGTATCTATACCGGCTGCGCGCCGGAAGCCTTCGATCCCGGGTATCAGTGGAGCGTGGGCGGCAGTCTGAGTATCGTGTCCGGGGAGACCGACAGCTGTGTAAAAGTCCGCGTTGCAGGGCCGGATACTCTGAAAGTGACCGTTTCGCTGACCAATCCCAAGACCCGCAGCAGCGTGCAGTTTACGCAGGAACTGACCGTCGGGGTACAGCAGACAGTGCTCCGCCCTGCCAAAGAGCAGCCGCAGAAGGGCGCACTGGATGTGAGCGAGGCTTCGGGCGCGCGGGTGAGCGATTCCTGTATCGCGGTGGATGCGGAAAAATTTGATAAAAAGAACGCTTGTAAAATTGCTTTGGAAGCGGTACCGGCAGGGGATACCGGGGCAGCCCTGAGCGGCGGTGTGAAATGGAGTTCCTCGGACACCTCGGTGATGAGTGTTGACAAAAAGGGAGTCGTCACGGTGAAGAAGGCGGGTATCGCATGGATTTATGCGGCCGGGACCGATGCCGGATGGCAGAGCGCGGTGGAAATCCGGGTGGAGGACTATAAGCCCCTGATCGACAGACAATCCGTCACGGTGTACCAGTATTCCGAGGAAGCGGTTCCCATCGGACTGATCGCCCAGAATGATAACGGGATCACGAATGTCCGTGTCAAAGGTGCGGAGGATGCCGGCGGCGATCCGGCGGCGGACGGCAGGGCAGGGATTTTCACCGTACAGGGTGAGGACGGCGCCTGGTATCTGGACGCGGTGAACTATACGGCGAAAAAGACGGAGAAGATCATCCTGCTGGCAGAGACGGAGAGGGAGAGTGTCTATGAGCTTCCGCTGAAGGTGACGGTGGATGTCACCAGACCGGATACAAAGTCCGTGAAATTCAAACAGACCGTGAAACCCAATATTTTTTACTGCGGGGAGGAAGCGGTCGCTGCTCAGTTCGTTGTCAGCAGCAGTAAATATGTGATAGAAGACGTCTGGTCCGACGAAACGGAAGATTCCTGCGGATATCGTGTGGAAAGCTATGATCCCGGCACCGGGAAGCTGGTGCTTAAGGCGGTCGGGCTGAGCAAAGAGAGCCTTGCCTCGGATGCGTTCAAATGTCAGGTGACGGTATATGTGTCCGTGCCCGGGTATGATCCGGTTCCCTTTAAGCTCACAGTCAGCACACAGAATAAAAAGCCTTCCCTGAAACTGGAGGAAGCGGTATTCCTGAAGGAGACCCAGGGAACATCCGCCCAGACCCCTGTCCGGATCCGGGTTCTCAACGGAAAGACTCCGGTGGATACGGAGGGTATGGAATTTGCAGATATCACCCTGTCCGGGCTGTCCATGAAAGAAAACGGAGAGGGTGTGGAAGTGGATTATACCCAAACAAAGGGCGGAAATTACCGGGTGAGCATCCACAAGGATACCTGGACCTGTGATGTAACGGCAAGCGGTAAGATTTCCGTGCTGGAGGCGAAGAAGCTGGCGTTGGCGGCGGATGTGACAAAAGCGGTGATCAATGTCTCCGCGGAAGAGTACAGGGAGCCTGTGGAAGTGCGGATCTGTGTAAAAGGCAACGACGGGATCGCACCTGAACTGAGCGTCAAGGAAGCCAAGGGTGTGCTCAATATAGAACAGAGCGAACCGGGAGTATTCCGGATCAGCGCGCCGATGGGAGCGAAAAAGGGCAGTTATCCGGTGGTGATCAACGGCACCGTAAACGGTACCGCCGTTAAAAAAGTGACGGTGACAGTGACGGTGACGGAGAAAGCCCCGGAGGTGAAGCTGTCCGCAAAAGGCAGTATCAATATCGCCAACCGGAAAAATACATCCGTAGTGTATACGCCTTCCGTCAAAAATCTTTCCGCGGGGCTTTCGGTGGAATCCGTGGAGCTGGATCAGGAGAGCAGAAAGAAATTCTCGGCGGAAATGGCCGAAGGCAGGATCGTCCTGAAGGCGCTTCCGGAGACTGTGCTCAGGTCCGAAAAGTGTAAGGTCAGCATGATCTATACTCTGAGCAACGGGATGAAGGTGGCATCTGTCAAGCCGGTGACGGTCAGCCTTACAGAGAAGCTGCCGAAAGTCCGGGCAGTCGCTCACAGAACGAATCTGTACAGGACGAATCCCGGATATACGGCACAATATCAGCTGCAGCTGGACGAAGCTTATGAGATCGAGCGCCTTCGTGTGGTGGAGGACAAGAAAGGAGTGTCCGGGAAATTCGATGTCAGCATGGACGAGAATCACGTTGTCACGGTGCGTCTTGCCGGTCAGGGATGGAAAGCCGGGACCTATAACCTGACCTGTCAGGTCATCCTCCATGAGGCAGCGAACAAAAAACCGGTGAGCGTGAAGCTGAAAGTTGTCGTAAAATAAGGGAAAGAGTCCCTGATCAGTGTTCGGTAGACAGATCATTTAGGACGGGGCCGGATGGAGGAATCAATTCCTCCTCCGGCTCCGTCTTCGTTGTCCGCGGGTCGCTGCCCGTCTGTTGGGAATTTGGGAAAGAAAAGAGAGGAATGCTGTAAACAGCCGGTGAAAATCACGGATTCATGCCATATAGGGACGAATCGCGCGATGGGTTGGAGTTGATGTCAGAAAGCATCCTATTTTATAATAGACTGGTACAAAGACAGGTACGAAAAAAGAGAAATTCCCAAATTTTTATGACCGGAGGTAGTTTTATGGAGCAATTAAACATTACTACTGCAAAGGATAATGAGAAAGTGTACAAAATTTTGGATAATTTGATGAGTGCAAATAAGGAGTTTCAGATCATGATCACGGTACCCTCCACGAAGAATGGGGCAGGCGCGGCGGGGGAGCCTGTGGTGACAGAGGTGGCAAAGAAGACGGCAGAGAGGGATTTAGAGCAGGATGTGACGGATATGATCCATGAGATCGGTGTCCCGGCGCATATTAAGGGCTATCAGTATCTGCGGGAGGCGATCATGATGTCCGTGGAGGATTCCGCTATGATCAGCTCCATCACAAAGATCCTCTATCCCACGATCGCCAAGCGGTTTCAGACCACGCCCAGCCGGGTGGAGCGCGCCATCCGCCATGCGATAGAAGTGGCATGGAGCAGGGGCAGGATGGAGACTTTGGATGCGCTGTTCGGTTATACGGTGGACACGGGAAAGGGCAAGCCCACCAACTCGGAATTCATTGCCCTGATCGCCGACCGGATCCGACTTTCCTACAGGGACTAAAATTATGAAAAAAACTCTTTTCCCGCATTTCAAATTAGTGTATAATCAATATATATATACGACAAATAAGTGTCTCATGGGCGGATGCCCCGCAGACATACTACTGCCGGGAGGGTTTTAACATGAAGAAAATTCTATTTGTGGCGTCAGAAGGTGTTCCCTTTATCAAGACGGGAGGGCTGGCGGATGTGGTAGGTTCCCTGCCCAAATATATCGACAGGGAATATTTTGATGTGCGTGTATTCCTGCCGAAGTATACCTGTATGAAGCAGGAGATGAAGGACAAGATGCAGTATGTCACACATTTTTATATGGATTTTAACTGGCAGAATGTCTATGTAGGCATTTTGGAGGCAGTGGTTGACGGGGTCCACTATTACTTTATAGACAATGAGAGTTATTTCAGCGGCTTTAAGCCTTACAATGACGACTGGCTCTGGGAGATTGAGAAATTTGCTTATTTTTGCAAGGCGGTTCTCTCCGCGCTGCCCGTGATCGATTTCAGACCGGATGTGGTGCACTGCCATGACTGGCAGACGGGGCTGATTCCCGTATATCTCAAGGAGCGTTTTCACGATGGAGATTTCTTCAGGGGGATAAAATCTGTCATCACGATCCACAATCTCAAATTCCAGGGGAAATGGGATCCCAAGACCGTGCAGAATATCACGGGTCTGCCCGCACACTATTTTACGGCGGATAAGCTGGAGGCATACAAGGATGCCAATCTGTTAAAGGGAGGCATCGTCTTTGCGGATGCGGTGACGACGGTGAGCGACACCTATGCCGAGGAGATCAAGACGACCTTCTACGGAGAGGGGCTGGACGGTCTTTTGCGTGCCCGCAGCGGCGATCTGCGCGGGATCGTCAATGGCATCGACTATGAGGAATTTAATCCGGAGACGGACAAACATATTGTAAAACCTTACAATGCGGTAAACTTCCGCAAGGAGAAGGTGAAGAACAAACATGCCCTGCAGGAAGAACTGGGGCTCCGCCAGGACGACAGGAAGATGATGATCGGTCTGGTATCCCGTCTGACAGACCAGAAGGGGCTGGATCTGATCGCCTATGTGATGGATGAGCTCTGCCAGGATGACATTCAGCTGGTGGTGCTGGGGACGGGCGAGGAACGCTACGAGAATATGTTCCGCCATTATGACTGGAAGTACGGCGACAAGGTGTCTGCCAATATCTATTATTCGGATGCGCTGTCTCACAAGATTTATGCCGCAAGTGACGCATTCCTGATGCCTTCCCTGTTCGAGCCCTGCGGTCTGAGCCAGCTGATGGCGTTACGCTACGGCACGGTACCCATTGTGCGCGAGACAGGCGGACTGAAGGATACGGTGCAGCCCTACAACGAGTATGAAAACACGGGAACAGGATTTTCCTTTACCAACTATAATGCTCACGAAATGCTCAATACTATCCGCTACGCGGAGCATATATATTATGACAGGAAGCGCGAGTGGAATAAGATCATTGACCGCGCCATGGCTGCTGATTTCTCCTGGGGTGTGTCTGCGAAAAAGTATCAGGAGATGTACGACTGGCTGATAGGTTATTGACGGAGTACGACAGGTATTATGCCGCAACAGAAAAGAAAGAAAGATAATTTTGTCCTGCAGGCGGGGATCCTCGCTGCGGCGGGCATCATAACCAGAATCATAGGGCTCCTGTACAGGAGCCCTTTGACTGCTGTCATCGGAACGCAGGGCATCGGCTATTATCAGGTGGCGTATAATTTTTACACCATTGTGCTGCTGATCTCCTCCTACAGCATTCCCTCCGCCATCTCCAAGGTGATCGCCCAGAAACTTGCCGTGAAGGAGTACCGCAATGCCCATCGGATTTTCCAGTGTGCCCTGGGCTATGTGCTGGCGGTGGGCGGCGTGGCAAGTATGGCGCTGTTTTTTGGCGCAGGGGTGTTTCTGGAGAACAAGGCGGCTGTTCCGGTGCTGCGCACTTTTGCGCCGACCATCTTTATCTATGGAATCCTGGGGGTGCTGCGCGGGTATTTTCAGGCGCACCGCAGTATGGTACAGACCTCTGTCTCCCAGATCCTGGAGCAGATAGCCAATGCCGTAGTGAGTGTGGGGGCGGCGATGCTGCTTATCCAAAATGTCATGGGAACGATGGAGATGCCGCAGGACGAGGAGCTGCAGGTGGTCAGGGCGACCCACGGAGCCATCGGAAGCGCGCTGGGCACCGGCGCGGGTGTGCTGATGGCGCTGTTGTTTATGCTGGGGATTTATGCCCTGAACAGGAAACTGATCTATAAGAGGATCGAGAGGGACAGACATCGGGAAGTGGACTCCTACGGGCAGATCCTCAAGACGATCACGATGATAGTGACTCCCTTTATCCTGAGTACGGCAGTCTATAATCTTGGCGGTGTGGTCAACAGCAAGATTTATGTGGATGAGATTCCTGCCCTGCTGGGGCTTGACAGCGATCAGGCATATAACAACTATGGCATTTTTTCCGGTATGGCACAGACCATAGCAAACATTCCCATCGCCTTTGCCTCCGCCATGGCGTCCGCCATGATTCCCTCGGTTGCGTCCTTTGTGGCGGCAGGGAAAAGGAGTGAGGCGCGGGAGAAGATCGGCGTGGCGGTCAAAAGCACCATGGTGATCTCCATCCCTTCGGCGATCGGGCTTTTGACGCTGGCAAAACCTTTGACGGCATTTCTCTTCCCCTCCCAGTCGGATGAGACACTGACCTATGCGGGGTATCTGCTGATGGCATTGTCTCTGTCGGTGGTGTTCTATGCGCTGTCCACTTTAAACAGTTCCATTCTGCAGGGGCTAGGAAAGGTGAACACTCCTATCCTGAACGCCGCCGCCGCATTGGTCATCCAGACGGTGACGCTGTTCGGGCTGTTATATGGGACAAAGCTGGACCTCTACAGCCTTGTGATCGCCAACACGGTCTACTCCGGAATCATGTGTCTGCTCAATCAGTGGGCAGTGAGACGCGCCATCGGATATCGGCAGGAATTTGTGAGGACATTTGGCATTCCGCTGCTTTCCGCGGCGCTGATGGGCGCGGCAGCCCGGGCAGTGTATGAGCTGATGTTTCTGCTCTTGGAATCCATGCGCATCGCCCTGCTGCCGGCGATGGCGGTGGCGGTGGCAGTGTATTTCATAATGATGCTTTTGTTCCAGGGGCTGACGGAGGAGGAACTCTTAGGGTTTCCCAAGGGGCATCTCCTTGTAAAGATAGCAAAAAAATGCGGGCTGCTGCGCTGACAGCCGCCCGTTTTTAGTTTTCCTCCGCTGACCGGATGCCGTCGATATTTCCGGCAGCTATCATGGAGTAATTCGTATAGTAGACCACAAATCCGGGCTTTGCGCCGCCGGGTTTTTTGACATGTTTCTTCTGAACATAGTCGATCTCTACTTTGTCTGCCCCGCGCCCCCTGGAGTAATAGGCGGCAAGCCGCGCCGCTTCCTCAAAGGTGGAGTCGGGGGGCGTGTCCGTCCCGTCGCATTTTACCACTACATGGGAACCGGGGATTCCCTTCGCGTGGAACCACCAGTCTCCTCCCGAGGCAAAGCGGAAGGTGAGCTCATCGTTCTGGAAGTTGTTTTTTCCCACATACATATGAAAACCGTCGCTGCTAATATAGTGGAAAGGCTTGCTGGCAGCTTTGCTTTTTTTGGTCTGCTTCTTTGTCCCCTGCCCTCTCCGGTCAAAATCCCTTCGGCGGATGTAGCCGCTCTCGATCAGCTCTTCTTTGATCTCTATGAGATCTTCCTCCTGAAGGGCGATGTCCAGCGAGGCTAAGATGGATTCCAGATGGGTGATCTCGTCTTTGACTTCTGCGCTCAATTTGGTCAACGCCTCATGGGTGCGTTTTAATTTGTTGTATCTGTCAAAATACCTCTTGGCATTTTCCGTGGCGGTCAGGGCAGTGTCCAAAGGAATGGTCAGAGGTTCATTGGTGTAATAGTTTGTCACCTCTATGGAATCCGCCCCGGGGCGGGCGCTGTAACCGTAGGTGTTCAGAAGCTCGCCATAAATGCGGTATTTTTCTCTTTTTTCCGTATCCCGCAGCTGTGCAAGCTGCAGATCATATTTTTTCACGTTTCTTTCCAGGGCGTTCTGCACGATGCGCCTGAGATCTGCAGACTTCTGACGGATGCGTGTCAGAGTGCTTTTTTCGGCATAATAGGTCTCCAGAAGTTCGGACATGGTGGCAAAGGAGACCAGCCGCTCTCCGGAAGTGCCGCCAAAGGGAGCTGCATATATGGTCAGGGGAATCGCCGAAAATTCCACGGGCTGTCTGCCATGGTAGGCGATGCAGGGCGAGAAATCCGCTTTCCGGACTGTCTGCGCCAGCTCCTCCAGCCCAAGGAAGAGTTTCCGGTAGTCTTCCCGTTCAAATGCCGCAGTGGGGGTTTCGCCGTCCAGCCCTGCGCGGAAGCACAGTTCCTGGGCCAGAATGGGGGAGATGCCGGTGAAACTGTCGTAGAGCGCCCTGAAAAGGGGCATGGGTTTGGCGCGCAGAGCCTGCAGCATGGTTTCCTGATCCGCGGAGAAGATATCCAGTTTGTCCCGGGTGTGAGGCACAAAATAGGGCTTGCCCGGAAGAACCTCGCGGACGCTGCTGACCGCGGCGGACACGCGCTTGATGCTGTCTATGATGCGGCCCTCTGCGTCGCAGAAGATAATATTGCTGTGTTTTCCCATGATCTCCACCACCAGCGTCTTGCGGCAAAGATCCCCCAATTCATCCAAATGCTCAATGTGGATTTGGATGACCCGCTCCAGCCCCGGCTGGGAGATGTCAACGATGCGTCCGTTCTGCAGATGCTTTCTCAAAAGCATACAGAAATTGGGGGCGGTCAGGGGACTGGGTTTATTGTCCCGCGCAAGATAAATCAGGGGCAGGGATGCGCCGGCGGAAATGAGGAGCCTAAACTGTCCGTCCCCGGTCTTGACGGTCAAAAGCAGCTCATCTTCCTCGGGCTGGGCAATCTTATACAGCCGTCCGCCGATAAGGGTTTTCTTTAATTCCGACACAATATTTGCTATGGTTACGCCGTCAAAAGCCATGGCAGTTTCCTTCCGTAATCTCTTGATCTGTATTGTATTTTACATGTACTGTATATTGTAATGCACAAGGCACGGGGATGTCAATGGAGTGTATTCCCCGTATCATTTTCCTGCGTATCCGCGGGATCATAGATTGCGGAATTTCGCCGGACGAGTAAATTTCTCTTTCTTTCTCCCGCTATTTGTGCTATAATTCGTCAAAAGTCCAGTGGCATTCCCTTGAGAGACATAGGGAAATACATTTGTGAAAGCGTAAAGGTTTTCGGAAAGGAAGAATAGATGGCTGCCTGGTGGTCGGAAGTTTGCGATATGTTCTATCTGTGTTTTGTCCGGGAGGACAGATATAAGCTGTTGGTCAGCGGTATCGGTGTGACCATAAAAGTCTCCCTTCTGGCAGTGGTGCTGGGGATTATCATCGGTATGCTCATCGCTCTCTGCAATTTGTCCAAAAACCGCTTTCTGCGCACTTTGGGCGGCATATATACGGATATTATCCGGGGGACTCCCTCGGTCACTCAGCTGATGATCATATATTTTGTCATCTTTGCTTCGGTACACTGGCCCAAATGGATCATTGCGGCGATTGCCTTCGGGATCAATTCCGGCGCCTATGTGTCGGAGATCATCCGCGCGGGTATTCTCTCCATCGATAAGGGTCAGACGGAGGCGGGACGCTCGCTGGGGCTCAATGCTTATCAGACCATGACCAGGATCGTTATCCCCCAGGCGGTGAAAAATATCTTTCCCGCGCTCTGCAATGAATTTATCGTGCTGATCAAGGAGACTGCCATCGTGGGCTATGTTGGGCTGATGGACATTCAGAAGGCGGGAGACTTTATCAAGAGCGCGACGTTCCAGGCGTTTATGCCGTTAATTGGGACGGCAGTCATCTATTATGTGCTGATCAAGATTCTGACGCTTGTATTGAAGCGTGTGGAAAACCGGCTGCGCAGATCCGATATTCGATGAGGGGAGGACAAACGATTGATCAAGGTAAAAAATTTACAGAAAAAGTTTGGCGACCTCGAGGTTTTAAAAGGAATTGACGAGCATATCAGACAGGGGGAGGTCGTGGTGGTCATAGGACCTTCCGGGTCGGGCAAGAGTACCTTCCTGCGCTGTCTGAATCTTTTGGAGACGGCGACCGGAGGTGAGATTTATGTGGACGACGAGCAGATCAACGCTCCCAAGGTGAATGTCAACCGCATTCGCCAGAAGATGGGAATGGTATTCCAGCAGTTCAATCTGTTCCCCCATCTCACCATCATGGAGAATATCACACTGGCTCCCACGCTTTTAAAGAAAATGAACAAAGAGGAAGCGGTGGAAAAGGGCAGACAGCTTCTCGCCCGCGTCAATCTGTCGGAGAAGGCGGATGCCTATCCCGCCCAGCTCTCGGGCGGTCAGAAGCAGCGTGTTGCCATCGCCCGGGCGCTTGCCATGGATCCGGAGATCATGCTGTTTGACGAGCCCACATCCGCGCTGGATCCGGAGATGGTGGGAGAGGTGCTGGATGTTATGAAGGATCTGGCGAAGTCCGGTATGACCATGGTCATTGTGACCCATGAGATGGGGTTTGCCAGAGAGGTGGCGAGCAGGGTGCTGTTTATGGACCAGGGCATTGTCATGGAGAGCGGTACGCCGGAGGAAGTGTTCGGCAATCCCCGGAACGAGAGGACCAGAAATTTTCTCAGCAAAGTGCTGTAGGACGGCAGCTTTACGGCCATGTGTGGTTGCGGTAAGAAGGATCCCGCCGATGCGGGATGTCTTACATATATTTTTATATCAGGAGGAGAGAGATTATGAAAAAAGGAACAAAGAAACTTGCGCTGGTATTGGCGGCAGTCATGCTCACGGGTATCCTTGCAGGATGCGGTCAGAGCGGCGCAGACAGTCAGAGCAGTCAGGCAGTCAGCGCGGAGAATGCTTCCAGCGCGGAGAGCACTCAGGGCGGCACCATCAAATTTGGAACCAATCCGGAGTTCCCGCCTTTTGAGTTTGTGGCTGCGGAGGGTGTTATCGGTACTTTCGACGGTATTGATATGGCGATCGCCAAAAAGATTGCCGAAGAGAACGGCATGGAGGCAGAGATGGAGAGCATGGAGTTTGACTCTTTGCTGGTGGCGCTGCAGAATGGTCAGATCGACGCTGTCATTGCAGGCATGACCATTACCGAGGACAGAGCAAAATCCGTAAATTTCTCCACCCCTTATTACACCGCTACCCAGGTGATGATCGTCAAAGAGGATTCCGATATTGCATCCGCCGCCGACATGGCAGGCAAAAAGATCTGCGTTGTGCAGGGGTATACCGGTGAGACCTGTGTGAACAAGATGGGGTATTCCTACGAGGCGTTCAAGAAGGGAACGGAGGCTGTCATGGAGCTGACAAACGGCAAGTGCGACGTGGTAGTGATCGACTCTGCAACCGCTGCAAAGTATGTGGCTGACAATGAGGGGCTTAAGATCGTGGAAGACCCGGATGCGTTTGAGAATGAGGAGTATGCGATCGCAGTGGCTAAGGGAAATGATGAGCTGCTGGAGAAGATCAACAGCGCCATTGAGAAGATGCTGGAGGACGGAACCATCTCTGAGCTTGCGGTCCAGTATCTCGACGCTGAGTAAGCTGAGACGGGGGCGGAGAGCGCCCGTCTGAAGTCCTGCCCCGTCACCGGAAGATTTTATCAGGAAATTCAAAAAAATATTAAGAAAACAGTTTCCTTTTGCGCTCGGATTTGGTACAATCAAACTAAATAAATTGATAAATCAGCCGGGCTGACACCAGTGCAGACGGACGGAAATGGAGGAAACATGAGATATTTTTTTGAATCCAAGATTGAAAAAAACGACAAGGGCTATATGATCCCCATTCCTTTCAATATTTGGGAGGTTTGTAAGCAGAGAGAAGTCATCAAGGCGGATGTGGTTTTGGACAATAAGATCATCGATTGCGAGCTGCTGCCCCGGGAGAAAGGAAATTATGAGATTCATATTCCCGACAGCGAAGTGGTGAGCGTGGAACTGGGTGTTCCCCATAAGATCCTGCTTCATGTAAACGGCTCCCTGATCCGCATGGACCAGAACAGCCCTTACAGCTTTGAGAATCCCATCCGTAAGATCGACAGTATGAATGTCATCATCCAGCCGGAGGACGGTCTGTGCGGTCAGGCCTGTGTGGCGATGCTGGCAGGCGTGACCATCGCGGAGGTGATCACCGTCATGGACTGCAGGGAGTGGCAGGCAACCATGGGCCGCGTGATCTCTGCCCTGAACTATTACGGTATCGACCATACTGACATCATCAATTACACCGAGGGTCGTGACACCGTGCTGCCCAAGTGCTGCATCATGATGGAGAAGATGGGACGCTTCTGTCACTATCTGGTACACTATGACGGGAAGTACTACGATTCCAATCTGGGTGTGCTGGAGGAGTACGATATGAGTAAGCTTCTGGGCTATTTAGAGATCAAGTGCTGACGGATAACAAGCGGGAATATGTTTCAGAAAATTTTGTGCAGGAAAGATCCTGCAGAAAGCAATAGGAGAGAGCGGTTTCGGTGCCATTTCAGATGGCGCCGGAACCGCTCTTTTGCACGGAAAGCCAAAGCGAGGGCGGCAGACTGTCGTGAACCGGGTGTCAGACGCTCTGCCAGAGAAGCAGATGATCCTCAAAGACAGCAGTCACCCTTCCCGTATCTTTCAGCCAGGAAAGATAGGAGCGGACGGTGCTGCCCACCAGCGCATACTGTTCAAAATTCATGGTCAGCCCGAAGCAGGAAAACAATTTCTGTAAGAGCTGTTCAAAGCAGATAGGTTCCCTGCAAAACTCCACGATCCGGTCTGCTGTTTCGGATACTTTGTCCAGATTGTACTGTGCCAGACGGTCGATTTCTTTCGCTGCCTCGGCGTGGGCAGGCACGAACATCTTCGCCTCCATCGTCCGGACCTTTTCCAGTGTCTCCAGATAGGCGGCGACATCATAGAGAAATCCGATCTGATACTTTTCCAGCGTCTCCCGGCTGGAGAGACAGTCCGCCAGATATACCACGTCATCCGGTGTCCTAAACCCTGTCATATCAAAGAAATGCCCCGGAAGGGGAATGCTTTCAAAGCCCTCGGGAAGCGTTTCCTGTGTCAGATATTCGGCATCGCTTGCGGGAGCCAGCAGAAATTTGTGGCGCAGATCTTTGCAGGGACAGCCTCCGTAGAGAAAGGCGGGCTCCAGGATGGGATGCCTTGTAAAAGCGCAGTCGATTCCCGGTGCATAAATTTTGCAGCCGGTCTGTGTCTGCAGATATTTGTTGCCGCCGATATGGTCGGCATTGGAGTGGGTGTTATAAATTGCTTTCAGCCGCCAGCCATTGGCGTCCAGAATCTTCAGAACCCTCCGGCCCGCGTCTTTGTCATTGCCGCTGTCGATCAGACAGACCTCCGTGTCGTTTAAAAGGACCAGCCCGATCTTTGCGGGGCTTTGTATATAGAAGCTTTTTTCCGACACCTGCACCAGTTCATACATTTCTGAAGCCCTCCCTTTTTCCGTTTATTGTGTTTTCTTTTCCGAAATTGTATCATATTGTGTCCATTATAACGTATAAAAAAGGAAAAATCTACCAATCCTTTGATTGGACAACCGGCAGGTATCTGCCCCTCGGATGGAAATTATAAACGAATTATAAAATCTTTACTTTCATACTTTGAAAAGAATAAACGAGAAATAACGAGATAATAATATGAAAATGGAAGATATTGGATTATATTTTTTCGAGAATCCATTTGCAAAGCTCCGCATATAAAACTAATATATGGTTTAGTGATTAGCACTCGAAACAAACGAGTGCTAACAAAGACAAATGCTGGATCTGAAAGCAACATTATATAAGGAGGCAGAAACATGAAATTAGTACCTTTAGGCGACAGAGTGGTGTTAAAGCAGTTGGTGGCGGAGGAGACCACGAAATCCGGTATCGTACTCCCCGGTCAGAATAAGGAGAAGCCCCAGCAGGCGGAAGTCCTTGCAGTCGGTCCCGGCGGTATGGTGGACGGCAAGGAAGTGAAGATGGAAGTAAAGGTTGGCGACAAGGTCATCTTTTCCAAGTATTCCGGTACGGAAGTGAAGATAGACGAGGATGAGTACATTATTGTAAAACAGAATGATATTCTGGCGATCATCCAGTAATTTTCTCTGCAGTATGCGGCAGGGGTCAGAATGATGATTTATAATATTTTATATGGAGGAGATCAGTTATGGCAAAAGAAATTAAATACGGTGCAGAAGCCCGTGCAGCATTGGAGTCCGGTGTCAATCAGCTCGCAGACACCGTGAGAGTTACCCTTGGACCCAAGGGAAGAAACGTGGTTCTGGATAAGTCCTTCGGCGCTCCCCTCATCACCAACGACGGTGTGACCATTGCGAAGGAGATCGAGCTGGAGGACGCATTTGAGAACATGGGTGCGCAGCTGGTAAAGGAAGTTGCCACCAAGACCAATGATGTGGCAGGCGACGGCACCACCACCGCTACGGTTCTCGCCCAGGCGATGATCAACGCGGGCATGAAGAACCTAGCGGCAGGCGCAAATCCCATCATTTTGAGAAAAGGTATGAAGAAAGCCACCGACTGTGCAGTGGAGGCGATCTCCAAAATGAGCCAGAAGGTCAACGGCAAGGAGCATATCGCCCGTGTCGCTGCCATTTCCGCAGGTGATGAGGAAGTCGGAAAGCTGGTTGCCGACGCCATGGAAAAGGTCAGCGGGGACGGCGTCATCACCATCGAGGAGTCCAAGACCATGCAGACCGAGCTGGATCTGGTGGAAGGCATGCAGTTTGACAGAGGTTATATCTCCGCATACATGGCTACCGATATGGATAAGATGGAGGCAACTTTGGAGAATCCTCTCATCCTGATCACCGACAAGAAGATTTCCAATATTCAGGAGATCCTGCCCATCTTAGAGCAGATCGTGCAGTCCGGCTCCAAGCTTCTCATCATCGCCGAGGATGTGGAGGGCGAGGCTCTGACCACTCTGATCGTGAATAAGCTGCGCGGCACCTTCAATGTGGTAGCCGTTAAGGCTCCCGGCTACGGCGACAGAAGAAAGGCTATGCTGGAGGATATCGCGATCCTCACCGGCGGCACTGTCATCAGCTCCGAGCTTGGCTATGAGCTGAAGGATGCCACCATGGATATGCTGGGTCATGCGAAGTCTGTGAAGGTTCAGAAGGAGAATACTGTCATCGTGGACGGCGCAGGCGACAAGGATGCCATCTCGGCCCGCATCAATCAGATCAAGATGCAGATCGAGGAGACGACCTCCGACTTTGACAAAGAGAAACTGCAGGAGAGACTGGCAAAGCTGGCCGGCGGCGTGGCTGTGATCCGTGTGGGCGCTGCCACCGAGACCGAGATGAAAGAGGCGAAGCTGCGCATGGAGGATGCTCTGGCAGCTACCAGAGCGGCTGTGGAGGAAGGAATCATCTGCGGAGGAGGTTCCGCTTATATCCACGCTTCCAAGGATGTTGCCAAGCTGGCTGAGACCCTGGAGGGCGACGAGAAGACCGGCGCGAGCATCGTGCTCAAGGCTCTGGAGGCGCCTTTGTTCCACATCGCAGCGAACGCAGGCTTAGAGGGCAGCGTGATCATCAATAAGGTGTATGAGTCCGAGACCGGCGTAGGATTTGATGCGCTGAAGGAAGAGTATGTGGATATGGTCAGCGCAGGCATTCTGGATCCTGCCAAGGTCACCAGAAGCGCGCTGCAGAACGCTACCAGCGTGGCAAGCACTCTGCTCACCACGGAGAGCGTTGTGGCAAACATCAAGGAGGATGTGCCTCCCATGCCCGCAGGCGGCGGAATGGGCGGAATGATGTAAAAACTGCACGAGTAGACATCACTGCAAAAATTAGTACACAAAAATCTTTGGGGACACTTTCATGGTGTCCCCATCTGTGTTATACTATTCTTATTCAAGTCATATCTTTGGGAGTTTCCATGACGCGGTTGAAAGAAGACTTACAATATTTTCTTCGGCAAAAACTGTATATCATCGCCCTTTCCATCACAGCGGCGTGCAGTTATGGCTATGCCATCGTGCAGCCTTCCATCGGCATTGATGACACCGCGGTGGCAGTCTATCTGGAGGATGGGCTGGAGGTGGTCATGGGGCGCTGGACGATCTTTTGGCTGAACAAACTGTTCCATCTGTCAGATTTTGCGCCCTTTATGACGGAGCTTGTGGGGGTGCTGTTCCTCATGCTGGCGGCAACGCTCTTCAATGTGCTGTTTCGGCGGATCACGGCAGGACGGGCAGGCGTGTATGCCTCCACGGTCTTTGCCTGCGCCTTTGTCTCCAATCCCATCATCAGCGAAGTGTTCGTCTATTACTGGCATGACGGGGCAGGGCTTGGCTATGTGCTCACGGCGCTGTCTCTGCTTGCTTTTTATGATGCGGTGGGGAAAAAGGGAAAGGCGAAAGCCGGGGCGTTTGCCATGAGCCTTCTCTTCATCTGGGCGGCAGTGGGTTGTTACGAGTCCTTTTTGATCTTGTATATATTGGGAATTTTGGTGCTGCTGTTCTTTTGGGGGATGAGAGACTCAAAAAAGCTGAAATTTTCCGCCGTGGCAGGTCATCTGGCGGCAGGAGCGCTTCTTACGGTGGGATGTGTTCTCCTTCGCAGCGGGATGATACGTCTGACGACAGAGCTTTTCCATCTGCAGGGCGTTCTGGAACAGGTCAGGCAGGAGCAGCGCAGTCTGACGGAGATGCGGGGATTGTTCACCCGGGAGGGGCTGGAGGATCTGATCATGCTGGTGAAACGCTTCTGGGTGGTGTATCATCTCAACGCGGTGGTTTATCTTCCGGTGACAGTGTATGAGTTTTCCGTGTTCGTGTTTGGCATCAAAAGTCTGATCCTGGCGGTCAGAAAGAAGAATCTCTGGTTTTTGCTGCTGTATGCGGGAATGCTTGTCACACCGTTCCTTCTGACGCTGGCGGAGATGCGCCTGACCTATTACCGCTCCTGTCAGTATCTTCCTTTTTTTGCCGCGGCAGGGCTGTGGCTTGTGTGCATTGATGTCCAGGGGCGGAAGCGGTTCCGGAAACAGCTTACCGCCGTATCCCTGGTTTTGGCACTGGTCGTGATATGGAATCAGGCGGAGTTTATGAACCGCAGTTTTTATACGGATCACAAAAAATATGAGAGCACCCGGGAGATGCTCTGTGATATCGCCTATGAGATCGAGCGGGATTACGGCACAGATACGCCGGTGGTGTTCACCGGGCATTACAGTACGCCCCACGCGCTCTCGGAGGATTATTATGTACCCTATGGCTCCTGGCAGTATCGTTACATTGCCACTGTTACGGACAAGATCGATCCCCATCTGAAAGAAAAGTATTTTTCCGTCTGGGGATACAGTTTTGTGGGGGAAGCCAATTTCCCCATGATCCAGTGGGCGTTTGATGCCTTTGACGGCACCAATCGGGAGATGATGAACTTCTTAAGGATGCACGGTCATGATTTTCCCATGATCACGGACCGGGAAACCCTCGCGGAGGCAAAGGCGATCGGTGACACCATGCCGGGCTGGCCAAAGGAAGGCTCCATCACCCTGCAGGACGGCTATGTGCTGGTTCATATTGACGAGTGAGAAGGTCTCCGGAAGGGGATCCTCCCGGGGTTATAGTGAAAGGAGAAGACAGAATGAGCGGACAGAGAGTGTATCACAATCCTGTGCAGAGGGGATTTTTCCCGGATCCGTCGGTGATCCGGGTGGGGGAGGACTTTTACATGGTCAACTCCAGTTTCCAGTATTTTCCGGCGATTCCCATTTCCCATTCCCGGGACATGGTTCACTGGCATATCGTGGGGCATGCCATCTGTAACCCGGAATGGCTGGACTTAAGCGATATCCGGGACTCCCACGGCATCTGGGCGCCGGACATGGAATATGTTGACGGAAAGTTTTATATCTACGCCACCCTCCGGCTCAATGCGGACGGGAAGCGTGACAACAATGTGATGCGCCGCCAGCTCGTCATGGTGGCGGACCGGCCGGAGGGTCCCTACAGCAAGCCGGTCTGTCTTGAGGTGGATAACATCGATCCGTCGCTCTTTGTGGATGACGACGGGAAGCGGTATATGCTGATCGCAAAGGCGGTGCAGACGGTGCCCCTCTCCGCGGACGGGCTTACGGTGGCGGGAGAGATCAGGACGGCGTGGGACGGCACGGGCGAGCGCTGTTCCGAAGGACCGCATATGTTTAAAAAAGACGGTTATTATTACGCCATGGTGGCGGAGGGCGGAACGGGATACGGTCACGGGATCAATGCAGCGCGCAGCAGCTCTCTTTATGGGGAATACGAATGCTCCCCTTACAATCCCGTGATGCGCCAGCTTGACCCGGATGCGCCCATCCAGCGCGCCGGGCACGGCAAGCTGGTACAGGATCCGAAGGGAAACTGGTGGTGCTATTATCTCTGCGGCAGACCCAACGGCGGGAAATATACCACCGTGGGCAGAGAGTCCGCACTGGATCCCGTACAGTGGACAAAGGACGGATGGTTTACCATAAACGGCGGAAAGGGTCCAAGCACGGAACAGACCGCGCCGGATCTGCCGGAGTGCCTTTTTGAGAGAAATCTGTTTGACGATTTTGATTCGGACAGGTTAAACCCGGAGTGGGAGTTTGTGAGAAATCCGGACAACGGTTCCTGGTCCCTGACGGAACGTCCCGGCTATTTCCGCATCTGGACCAGGGACGGGCAGCTGAACGAGATCCGCGCAAAGAACACTCTGCTCCGCAGGGAGCAGGAGCTTTCCTACACCGCAGAGACCAAGGTGGAGTTTTATCCGGACAGAGACGGGGAGCAGGCGGGGCTGACCTGTTATTACAGCACCGCGACCTATGTCAGATGTTCGCTCTGCTGGGAGGGCGGCCGCAGGATCCGGCTGGTCATCAACCGCAATCACGGCGAGGAGCTGGCAGCGGAGGTGGAGGACATCCCCGAACAGCCCGTCTGGCTTAAAGTGGAGGTGGAGAAGCTGACCAGAACCTTCTTTTACAGTCTGGACGGGGAGAGCTGGCAGCGGATAGGTGTGCTGGAGAATTGCATTTATCTGTGCGATGAGGGAGTGCCCGACGATCCCAAGCGCCACACCGGGACGCTGGTGGGAATTTATGCCAACAACGGCGGATGTGGAAGCAGGAAAGCGGCGGACTTTGATTATTTTCGATATGATGACTGACAGGAATGGAGGAATGTGATATGTCGGACAGGATAAAGGTATTGATTCTCAACGGCAGCCCGAGAGTGGATGGAAATACGACCATTGCCATCCGCGAGATGGAGAACATATTTGAAGAAAACGGCGTGGAAACCCAGACGGTTCAGATCGGCAGCCTGGATATCAGAGGCTGTATCGCCTGCGGAAGCTGCGCTGAAAAGGGAAAGTGCGTATTTGATGATATCGTCAATGAACTGGCGCCCAGATTTGAGGCGGCCGACGGTCTGGTGATCGCCAGCCCGGTTTATTATGCGTCCGCGAACGCCACCCTGATCGCCTGTCTGGATCGGTTGTTCTACAGCACTCATTTTGACAAGACGATGAAGGTGGGAGCAAGTGTGGTATGCGCGAGACGCGGCGGGTGCTCTGCCACATTCGATGAGTTGAATAAATATTTTACCATTGCCAATATGCCGATCGCCTCCAGCCTGTACTGGAACAGTATTCATGGCAGAAATAAGGGCGAGGCCCGGATGGACGAAGAGGGCAGGCAGACGATGCGGGTGCTTGCGAGAAATATGGTTTTTCTTATGAAAAGCATTGCGCTGGGAAAAGAGCGCTTTGGTCTGCCCGAGACGGAGGAGTGGATGCCGACGCACTTTATAAGATGACCGATAATAAAAGCATGCTTTTAAAAGCATGCAATCGAAATTGCCGCTGCAAAATCGGGAAAAAGGAGCCCTATGGAACGATATACCGGACAAAATACGGAGCAAAGAAAGGGGAATCTCCCTGAAATCGAAGAGTGTCTGACTCTTCTGCTGCAGAATGTGAAGGCGCAGGAGATCATACAATGCCCCATTGACGAGGCGTGGGGGATGGTGCTGGCGGAGACTGTCTGCGCCGGGATGCCCGTGCCCCCCTATCCTAAGTCTGCCATGGACGGCTATGCGGTGCGGGCGGAAGAGGTGGCGGACGCCTCGGGGGATCATCCCGTCACGCTTAAGGTGGCGGCGGAGCTGTTTGCGGGTGATCACAAAGAGATCCGGTATGAGCCGGGCACGGCTGTGCGCGTCATGACGGGCGCTTTTGTGCCGGAGGGATATGACGCCGTGGTGAAGCAGGAGGATACCGATTACGGTGAGGAGAGCGTGCAGGTGTACGCCCCGTCCAGACCGGGTCAGAACTACTGCGGCGTCGGAGAGGAGATCTCCTGCGGCGATGTGATAGCCGGGAGCGGGACGAGACTTTCTCCCGTCCACATCGGGCTGTTTGCGGAGACCGGAAAAAGCTGCGTGCCGGTGTACCGCCCGGTGCGGGTGGCAATCCTCTGCACGGGGTCTGAACTGTGTGAGACCGGGGAACCCCTGGGGAAAGGGAAGATTTACAACAGTATTTCCCATATGCTCGCGGCGGCAGTCCGACGGGAAGGGCTGCAGGTGGTGTTCCGGGAACTCTGCCCGGACGAGGACAGTCTTTTGGCAGACAGACTGTCGGAAGCGCTGAGGGCGGCGGACATTGTCATCACCACAGGAGGCGTCTCCGTGGGGAAGCGGGATATCGTTCCCAAAGTGCTGTGTGACATCGGAGCAAAGATCCTGTTCCGGAGAGCCAACATCCAGCCGGGAACGCCCACCACGGGCAGCACAAAGGACGGCAGGGTCATACTGAGCCTGTCCGGGAATCCGTATGCGGCGCTGGTGAATTTTGAGATTTATTTCTGGCCGCTTGCGGCAAAGATGATGGGGCATGAGGGCTTTGCCCCGGTGAAAGAAAGGGCGGTCCTCTGGGACGACTATCCCAAGACCAACCGGATGCGGCGTTTTATCCGGGCGAAGGTATCGGACAAAAAAGTGTATCTGCCCACCCGGGTACACTCCTCATCGGTCATTTCCAATCTCACGGAATGTAACTGTCTGATCGACTTAGAGCCCGGACGCAGTGTGAAAGCGGGGGAGGAGGTCTCTATCCTCCATATCAGAGGAGGGATTTAACATGGCAGCGAAGCTGAGTGTGGGGGTGCTCGCCGGAGGAAAGAGCACACGGATGGGGCAGGACAAAGCGCTGCTCTGTCTGGAATCCAGACGGTTTATCGATCGTATCTGCGGGGAACTTTCCGGTTTCTCCCAGGTGCTGATTTCCGCTGCCCAAAAGGGGATCTATGAGGATACCGGATATCAGGTGGTCTACGATGAACACAGAGATATCGGTCCCATGGAGGGGATTTATCAGGTGCTTCGCGCCGCCAGCGAGGAGTATGTCTTCATCTGCGCGGCGGATATGCCTTTTCTCAAAAAAGAGCTGGTGGAGTACATGGCGGAGTATATCTCCTCGGACTATGACTGCTACTGCCTGGTGGACGAGGAGCACATTCATCCGCTCTGCGCCATCTATTCCAAAAAAATGCTGCCTGTCATCCAAAGGCAGATAGAGAGCGGGCATTTCCGGCTGTTAAATGTGCTGCGCCAGGCGCGCACCAAATACATCCGTTTAGAGACCTCCTGTTTTGACAAAAAGATCGTCAGAAATATCAACACCAGGGAGGAGTATGCCCGTCTGAAGCTCCCCATGATCTTCTGTGTCAGCGGGGTGAAGGACAGCGGCAAGACCGGGCTGATCATAAAGCTCATCAATGAATTTATCGCGGAGGATTATTCGGTTGCGGCGATCAAGCACGATGGGCATGAGTATGTGATGGATCACGAGGGAACGGACACGGAACGTTTCCGCAGGGCGGGAGCCGTCTGCAGCGCCATCTTCTCGGACACGCAGTATTCCATCAACCGGGCGGAGGGGACAGATATCGAAACGCTGCTCTCCCTCTGCGGGGATGTGGATGTGGTGATCATAGAGGGGCTGAAAGCCTCCCCCTATCCCAAGGTGGAGGTGGTGCGCGGGGAGCGTTCCCGGACGCCTGTCTGTGACAGGGACACGCTGATCTGTCTGGCAACCGATGTAGTATCCCAGGAAGAAGTGAAATGCCCGGTGTTTGGCATGGATGACATTCATGGGATTTTTTTGTGCGTAAAAAACCATTTTGAGAGGAACTGACATGAAGCTGATAGAGACAAAGGATGCGGTGGGGCATGTGCTCTGCCATGACATCACGCGGATCGTCCCCGGGGTAGTCAAGGACGCGGCATTTTGCAAGGGGCATATCGTTACAAAGGAGGACATTCCTCTGCTTTTGTCCATGGGAAAGGAACATCTCTATGTGTGGGAAAAGCGGGAGGGAATCCTCCATGAGGACGAGGCGGCAGGAATCCTGCGGGACATCTGCCTGGGGCAGCATATGTCCGCGTCCGCGCCCAAAGAGGGTAAAATTGAAATCCGCGCGGAAGCGGACGGGCTGCTCAAGGTTGACACCAAAAGACTGGACGCGGTGAACGCGCTGGGGGAGATGATGATCGCCACGGTCCACGGCAACTTTCCCGTCCATAAGGGGGATAAGATCGCAGCCACCCGGATCATTCCGCTGGTGATCGAATCGGAGAAGATGAACCGGGCGAGGAGCGCCGCGGGGGAGAGCCCGATTTTGGAGATCCTTCCCTTCCGGCATGCGAAGGTGGGGATCGTGACCACCGGAAGCGAGGTGTTCAAGGGCAGGATCGAGGATGCCTTCGGACCGGCGATCCGCGGAAAGCTGGGCGAGTATGACACACAGATCGTGGGGCAGAGTATCGTGGACGATAAGAGAGAGGATATCATGAACGCCATCGACGCTTATGTGAAGCAGGGGGCAGACATGGTGCTCTGCACCGGGGGCATGAGCGTGGATCCGGACGATCAGACCCCGGGGGCGATCCGGGATTATGGGGCACGGATCGTTTCCTATGGCGCGCCGGTGCTGCCGGGAGCCATGTTTCTGCTTGCCTATTATGAGTGCAAAGACAGGGTCGTGCCCATCCTGGGACTGCCGGGCTGTGTCATGTACGCGAAACGGACTGTGTTTGATCTGATACTGCCCCGGGTTCTGGCAGGAGAGAAGCTGACGCGGGAGGACATCAGTGTCTATGGCGAGGGCGGGCTGTGCTTAAGCTGTCCCGAGTGCCATTTTCCCAACTGCGGTTTTGGAAAATAATAGGAGGACGGGAGACGATATGGGAGAGTTTACACATTTTGACCAAAACGGAAATGCGGTCATGGTGGATGTGACCGCCAAGGAGGAGACCGAACGCACGGCGGTGGCGGAGGGCAGTATCAGGGTCAGCCGGGAAGTATTTGATGCCATTGTAAATCATACGGCGGCCAAGGGAGATGTGCTGGGAACGGCGCGGGTCGCGGGGATCATGGCGGCGAAACGCACTCCGGAGCTGATCCCCATGTGCCATCCTCTGATGCTGACGAAGGTGGCAGTGGACTTTGAGCCGGAGGAGGAAACGCTTTTGGTGAAATGCCGCTGCACGGCGAAGCTTAAGGGCAGGACCGGGGTGGAGATGGAGGCGCTCACCGGGGTGAGCGTGGCGCTTCTGACCGTCTATGACATGTGTAAGGCTTTGGACAAACGCATGATGATTTCGGGAATCCGCCTGGTGGAAAAGACGGGCGGCAAGAGCGGTCATTTTGTAAATCCCGATCTGTCTCTCTAAATACCGGTGTTTTCTGAGAAGTTTTTCGGCTGCCGGAAGGGCAGGGGACCTGGGCAGCCAAAAAGATCGGGAAACGGAACCGGAGAGAGAGGTAAAGAAAGAGATGATAAAGAAAGAGGCAATAAGGAGGCGCAGCCGTGCCCGGACAAAGGTCGGCGCGCTGTTTGCGGCGATGGCGCTGCTTGCGGATCTGTTCTGTCTGTCCGGCTGCGGCGGGGAGAAGCGGGAGCTGACCATCCTGGCGGCGGCTTCTCTGACGGATGTGTGCGGGGAACTAAAGACGGAGTATGAGACATCCCATCCCGGAGTGACGCTGCAGTTTTCTTACGGGGCGTCCGGTGCGCTGCAGAGCCAGATCGAGGAGGGAGCGCCCGCGGATGTATTCTTCTCTGCGGGCACAAAGCAGATGGATGCCCTGAAGGAGGAAGGGCTGATGGATACCGATTCCGTGGTGGAGCTTTTGGAGAATACAATCGTACTGGTGGTGCCGGCGGACCGGGAGGGCGGCCCGGCGTCTTTTGAGGATGCTGCCGCGGAAGGGGTCTCCATGGTCGCGCTGGGAGAGCCGGAGAGCGTGCCCGCGGGGCAGTACGCGAGAGAGGTCTTTGAATCTCTGGGGATCTGGCAGCAGGTGGAGGCGAAGGCAAATTACGGATCGGATGTGCGCACCGTGCTCTCCTGGGTGGAGACCGGGGCGGCGGACTGCGGCGTGGTGTACGCCACCGATGCCTACACAAGTGACGGGGTAAAGATCGTGGCGGAGGCGCCGGAGGGAAGCCACAGCCCGGTGATCTACCCGGTGGGGGTGGTGAAGGCAGGCGCCCACACGGAAGATGCGGAGGAGTTTGTCCGCTATCTTGAGGGGGACGAGGCGATGAGGTTGTTTGAACGCTTCGGTTTTACCCGGGCGGCGCTTTCGGAGAATGAGACGAGGTGAGAGGATGGATCATACTCCTTTATGGATTTCGCTGAAGGTGGCGGGCTGTGCCACGGTGTTCACCTTCTTCCTGGGGCTTTTTGCGGCGAGACTGGTCACCGGCATGAAAAAGGGAAAGGGGCTGCTGGACGGTCTGTTTTCCCTGCCCATGGTGCTGCCGCCTACGGTGGTGGGGTTTTTCCTGCTGGTGCTGTTTGGCAGAAATGCGGCGCCGGGAAAGTTTTTAGAGCGTTTTGGGTGGAGTTTCCTCTTTACCTGGCAGGGGGCGGTCCTGGCGGCGGTGGCAGTGTCTTTTCCCCTGATGTACAGGGCGTCGCGGGGAGCTCTGGAGCAGGTGGAGGTCAGTCTGCTCCATGCCGCGAGGACGCTGGGAATGTCCGAGACGGAAATTTTTTGGCGGGTACAGGTCCCGGCGGCACGCCCCGGCATTCTGGCGGGAACGATCCTTTCCTTTGCCAGAGCGATGGGGGAATTCGGCGCGACCATTATGGTCGCAGGCAATATTCCGGGCAGGACGCAGACCATGTCCGTTGCGGTCTACACCGCCATGCAGAGCGGCAACCGGGCGCTGGCCTATCGGTGGGCGGCAGTGATCCTTGCAGTCTCCTTCCTCTCCGTCTTCCTGATGAATCTTGCGCTGAAACCCAAAAAACATGACGCTTCCAAAGAGGAGGTGCGGTAATGTCGCTGTATGTGGATATTGAGAAAACCTACGGGGACTTTGCGCTGAAGGTCTCCTTTGAGACGGAGGATGAGGTCTTTGCCATTCTGGGAGCGTCCGGCTGCGGCAAAAGCCTGACATTGAAATGTATCGCGGGAATCGAAAAGCCTGACAGGGGCGTGATCCGCCTGGACGGGGATGTGCTGTTTGATTCCGGGAGGCGGACAGACGTGCCTGCGGGGAAACGCAGGATCGGTTATCTGTTTCAGGATCATGCGCTCTTTCCCACGATGACGGTGTTTGAAAACATTCTGTGCGGCGCCCGGGACAAGACCGTGGCGCGGGAGTATGTACGGCGGTTCTGTCTGGAGGGGCGGGAGGGGCTGTATCCCGCCCAGCTCTCCGGCGGGCAGAAGCAGAGGACCGCGCTGGCCCGTATGCTCGCGGCAGGGCCCAGGTATCTGCTGTTGGACGAACCCTTTTCCGGGATGGACGGGCATCTGAAATTGCGGCTGGAACAGGAGCTTTTGGACGCCATAGAAAGCTGCGGGGGACGCGCCGTGTTTGTCTCCCATGACAGGGAGGAGGTCTGCCGGATGACGGAGCGCATCGCTGTCATGGACGGGGGGAGGATCGTGGAGATCCGACCTAAGGATGAGCTTTTTTCCTCGCCCCGCACCCTCGCCGCCATCCGGCTGACGGGCTGTGAGAATGTGAGCCGGGTGGAGAAAAAGGATGGCAGATGGTATGCCCCGGACTGGGGCATGTATCTTAAAGCGCCCTCTCTGACCGGGGAGGATGCCGGGCGGTATCGGTATGCGGCGGTGCGGGCGCATGACTTTGTGGCAGAGACGGAACCGGAAGGAACCGGATCGGAAGGAACCGGACCGGAAGAAAACAGGATCGGGTGCGAGATCCTCCGGGAGATTTCGGAACCCTTTTATGTGACAGTCTGCTGCCGCGGAAGAAAAGTTCCGGGGGCAAAAGAAACGGTTCCTGAGGCAGATTTTCCGGGAACGGGGGAGACTGTTCTTACGGCGAGATTTCCCAGAGCAGAGTGGGAGGGGCTTCGCGCCCGGGGAATTTTTACCGGCGGGAGGCTTAAGCTTTACATCCCGGAGGAGAAACTGATCTTACTGGAGCGCTGAGTGATGAAAAGATGCAGGATGAAAGGGTGAAGAATGAAAAGATGCGGGACGATCTTGGAAGAAGGATTGAATATCTCCGCGTGTCGGTGACGGACAAATGCAATCTGAGATGTCAATATTGTATGCCCCCGGAGGGGGTGGAGCAGATTCCCCACAGGGAGCTGCTCACCCTCGAGGAGCTCTCCCGGATCATCGCCGTCTGTGCGGAGCTGGGAGTCAGAAGGGTGCGGTTTACCGGCGGAGAGCCTCTGGTGCGCAAAAATTTGGAAAAGCTGGTGGAGGAGGTGAGCGCCATACAGGGAGTGGAGGAGGTCTTGCTCACCACCAATGGCGTGCTGCTTTCCCAATGTCTGCCCGCACTCCTGCGGGCGGGGCTTTCGGGGGTGAATATCAGTCTGGACACGCTGAAAGAGAGCGTCTTTCGCGGGCTGACCGGGAGGGACGGGCTGGGGAATGTGCTGCGGGCGATAGAAGAATCCGCCGCGTCAGGGCTGCGGACAAAGATCAACTGTGTGCCCTGCAGAGAGTGGAACGAGCCGGAGTTGGAGGAGATTGCCGCCCTGGCGGTCAGGCTGCCGGTGGATGTGCGCTTCATCGAGCTGATGCCCATGGGCTGCGGAAAGCGGTTTCACGGAATCCCCACGGGGGAGGTGCTGGAAAGGCTGGAGGCGGAGTACGGTCCGGCGCAGCCTCTGCCCGGGGAGCACAAGCGGGGGTACGGACCTGCGGACTATGTCGCGTTTGAGGGGTTTCGCGGCAGGATCGGCTTCATCAGCCCCATGTCCCATAAGTTCTGCGGGGAATGCAACCGCATCCGTCTCACGGCGGAGGGGAGGCTGAAACTCTGTTTGCACTATGACAGAGGGCTGGAGTTAAAGCCTTTTATCCGGGGCGGCGCTGCGGACGAAGAGATTTGCGGGGCGATCCTGGACGCGGTGCGGCAAAAGCCCGGGGAGCATGATTTTGAGCGGGAACTGCGGGAGCACACAAAAGGGGCGGATGAGAGAAGAATGGTACAGATTGGAGGATGACATATGGGAAAGGTCAGAGCGGTGTGTGTCAGTGAGAAAAAAGGGACGGGCAAAAAGAATGTGGGCAGCGCGGTCCTGATAGAAAATTTCGGGCTGAAGGGGGACGCCCACGCGGGGAAGTGGCACCGCCAGGTGAGTCTTCTGTCCTGGGACGCGGTGGAGCGTTTCCGCGCCCGGGGGGCGCAGGTCGGGGACGGCGCCTTCGGGGAAAATCTTTTGGTGGAGGGTTTTGATTTTAAGACCTTTCCGGTGGGAACCGTTTTTCTCTGCGGCGAGGTGGTGCTGGAGCTCACCCAGATCGGCAAAAAATGCCATTCCGAATGCGAGATCTTCCGTCAGGTGGGGGACTGTATCATGCCCAGGGAGGGCGTCTTTGCCCGGGTGCTGCGGGGCGGCGTCATCCGTGTGGGGGATGAGCTTTTGGTGGGGGAGAAACCTTACCGCTTTACGGCGGGGATCGTGACGGCGAGCGACAAGGCAAGCCGCGGAGAGCGGGAGGATGCGGGGGGTCCCGCCATCCGGGAGATGATCGAACCTGCCGGATATCATGTGCGCAGCCAGAGCATCCTGTCCGACGACGAGGAGGGGCTGTATGCGGAGCTGGTGCGCCTGGCGGACGAGGAGCAGGTGGACGTCATCTTCACTACAGGCGGCACGGGGCTTTCCCCCCGGGACAATACGCCGGAGGCGACGCTTCGGGCGATGCACAGAAATGTCCCCGGCATCGCGGAGGCCATCCGTGCCCACAGTATGCAGATCACCCCGAGAGCCATGCTGAGCAGGGCAGTGTGCGGCATGCGGGGGCGGACGCTGATCGTCAATCTGCCCGGCAGCCCCAGGGCGGTGCGCGAGAGTCTGGAATTTCTCCTGCCCACATTGGAGCACGGGCTGGAGATCCTGCGGGGGGATGCGGGGGAATGCGCGAGATAATATCATTTGTAAAAAAGAGGCATTTGGGGAGAACTTTCGGGACGATTTGCCGTCTGTTTTGGTAAAGGACGGTATTCCCGGCGTTTTCCGGACGCCGCCAAAACCGTCCGGAGAAACGGAGGAAGGGATATGAAAATGAAAAAAGCGGCTGCATGGATTTTGCTTTTTGCTCTGCTGCTTGCCGGATGCGGCGGGCACGGACCAGTGCCGGGGGAGAAAGGGACGTTCACACAGATCGGATCGGCAGACGTAAGTTCGGGGGAGGACAGCCGGACCTTAAAGGAAGAGCCCGGCGGGGCAGAAAAGCAGCCCGCGAACGAGGTGGTGTCCAGCGGCGGCACGGAGGGCAGCGTGACCCTCACCATCCCCGAGGGATGGGAGTACGAGATCACTGTGAAGGATGACGGAACCCATGACTGTCTGGGCTATGACGGAATCCGTTTCTGGCCGGAGGGAAAAGAAGGCGCCGTGGGACTGTACTACTATGCCGACGGGTTCGGCGTGTGCGGGACGGGGCTGGAGGAACATGAGATCACTCTGCCCGGAGGAAGAACGGGGCAGATGGGAACTTATGACCAGCATGAGGTCTGGGACTATATCGTTCTTCTGCCTTTTGCGGATGAGGAATCCGGGGAAAAACAGTCCGACGGATATACCTATGTGAAGCCTATGATGCAGGTATCCGGCAGCTATGTGGCGCTGGCGGAGGGAATCGAAGACTGGTGGAGCGAATATGAGGCGGCGGCGCTGGAGATCCTCGGCTCGGCGAAATTTTCGGAGGACAGGACAAAGGAGGCGACGGATTTTGCCGTGAGACTCTTTCAGGAAGTCCTCGCCGGGCAGGACAGCGGGGAAAACGTCCTGATCTCTCCCCTGTCCGTGCTGGAGGCGCTGGCGATGACGGCAAACGGCGCCCGGGGAGAGACCTTGAAACAGATGGAGGAGACCCTCGGGATTCCTATAGAAAGTCTGAACCCCTATCTGGACAGCTATGTGAGCACTCTGCCCCAGGGAGAGAACTACAGGCTCCATACGGCGAATGCCATCTGGATGAAGGAGTGTGAGGATTTTACCCTGAACGGAGAGTTTGCGGAGAAAAACAAAAAGTATTATGGGGCGGATATCCGCCGGCTCCCCTTTGACAATGCGGCGCTGGAGGAGATCAACGGCTGGGTGGGGCAGCAGACGGACGGAATGATCCCCAAGATCCTGGATGTCATGCAGGAGGATGCTTTTATGTACCTTGTGGATGCCATTGCCTTTGAAGCGGACTGGCAGGATCAGTACCGGGACGAGGATGTCCGCGACGATGTGTTTACGCTGAGGGACGGCACCACGCAGGATGTAAAGCTGATGTACTCCACGGAGCATGATTATCTTCAGGATGAGAATGCACAGGGCTTCATCAAATATTACGCGGATGGGAAATACGCGTTCGCGGCGCTTCTGCCCGACGAGGGGATCAGCGTGGAAGAGTACATTGCTTCCCTGGACGGTGGCCGCCTCCATGAGATCCTGGAAAATCCCGTATACGGGGATGTGTACGCGGCCATTCCCGAATACGAGATGGAGTTTGGGGTGAATATGGAAAAAGTTCTTGCGCAGATGGGCATGGAGGATGCCTTTGATCCTGAGAAAGCGGATCTGAGCGGCATAGGCGCCTTTGACCCGGACAGCCCGTCGGCGCAGGAGGGGCTGTATCTGGACAGGGTCATTCACAAGACCTATATCTCGGTGGACAGGAAAGGCACAAAGGCGGCAGCGGCAACGGCGGTGGAGATGAGAAAGCTCACCGCGGTGATGGAGACGAACACCTATTATGTATATCTGAACAGACCGTTTGTCTATCTGCTGATAGACTGTGAAAAAAATCTGCCGGTGTTCATCGGTGTACAAAACAGCATCGACTGACCGCGGACGATGAAGCGCGGATGAGAGCTCTGCGGCGGCGGAAGGTGCCCTTCGGGCGAGCGCATCCGGGAGAAAGAAGAGGGATCGGGACATGGAACTGCGTGGGGCAAAAAATGACATGACAATGGAATACACCGCGGATGTGGTGCGCAGCGCGGACCCGGAAGGGACCGCAGCCGTGTCCCGTCTGCTGCTTTCGGAACACCGCCTGGAGGTGTTCGTGAACGAGAGACTGTTTGCCCGGCTGGTGTGTACGCCTCAGGATTTGGAGCGGCTCGTGATGGGGCGTCTTATCACGGAGCGGGTCATCACATCCGCGGAGGAGGTCGGGCGGCTTTACCTGTGTGAGAGCGGGAACCGGGCGAGAGTGTTCCTGAGGGAGGATGTAACGTTTGAGGAGGCGGAGGCGGAAGAACCCACCTGCTGCACGGACAATCATGTGTACCTGAAAAGGCGGGAGGATCAGATCCTGCCCCGGAAGTCTGTGCCTGTTTTGTGGAGGAAGGAGTGGATTTTTGCCCTTGCCCGTGCCTTCGCGGAGGATTTAAGCCTCCACAGAAGCACCGGGGGAACCCACAGCTGTCTGCTGGCAGTGGAGGGAAAAGTGCTGTATGCGGCGGAGGACCTGGGCAGACACAATGCCATGGACAAGGCGGTCGGATATGCCGCCATGGAGGGGATCGACAGAAGCCGCTGCATTCTGTTCACCACGGGGCGTGTGCCCACGGACATGGTGAAAAAGGCTGTGGCGGCGGGAATCCCGACGTTGGTCTCCAAGGCGGTGCCTACCGCGGAGGCGGTGGAGATGGCAAAAGAGCAGGGGCTGAGTCTTTTGTGCCGGGCGTGGCCGGACAGCTTTGAGGTTTATGCGGGGGAAAACTTTGCGGGGCAGCCCAAAGATCCCGATGGGAACATTTCATAATTTTGACTCGATGAATTTCATATTTTTGTTGTTTTAGTACCTTGGTTATAGTATGATGAAATAAAACGGGAAAATCCTGAGGATCGTTTTGCATTTCTGTCTGTAAGGGAGGTTTTCATGTACAAAGAGAAGGTATTACACAAAAATGAGATGAACGAGAAGACGACAAAGTTTCTTGACAAGTTTGTGAAGCGCGTCAAGGCGAACCCGCCCGGGGTATGTCCCATCGCGGTGCAGCTTGCGTTTCTGCAGAGTTCAAGGAGCCAGACCTGCGGCAAGTGCGTTCCCTGCCGGGACGGGCTTGAGCAGGTGGAGAACATGATGAGACAGATCTTAGAGGGCAGTGCCGACATGCAGACCTTTGACGACATGGTTGAGCTTGCCCGGATGATTCAGGACACGGCGGACTGTGCCATCGGATATGAGGCGGCGAATATCGTCCTCCAGAGTGTGGAGCTGTTCCACGACGAGTATATGAGCCATATCCGCGACCACAGATGCCAGAAGGAGATCGGGCAGAAGGTTCCCTGTATCTCTTATTGTCCTGCCAATGTAGACATTCCCGGATACATAGCCCTGATCGGCGAACACAGATACGCGGACGCCATCAATCTGATCAGGCATGACAATCCGTTTCCCACGGCATGCGCATTTATCTGCGAACATCCCTGTGAAGAAAAGTGCAGAAGGGATCTGATAGACAGCCCTGTGAATATAAGAGGGCTGAAAAAGTTTGCCGTGGACCAGATCGCTGCAGACCAGGTGAAGGTGCCCGAGTGCAATGTCTCCACGGGCAAGAAGGTGGCGATCGTGGGAGGCGGTCCCTCCGGGCTGACCACGGCGTATTTCCTCTCCCTGATGGGGCACAAGGTCGTGGTGTTTGAGGAGAGGGAAGCCCTGGGAGGTATGCTGCGCTATGGCATCCCCAATTACAGATTGCCCAAGGAGAGGCTGGACGAGGACATCCGCGCGGTACTCTCCACGGGCAATATCGAGGTGCGCTTAAACACCGCGGTGGGCAGGGATGTGACGATGGAGGAGCTGCTTTCAGAGTACCATGCGGTCTATATCGCCATCGGCGCCCAGGTGGGCAAATCCGTGAAGGTGGAAGGCATAGACAGCAACGGCGCATATTCTGCGGTGGATATGCTGGGGGAGATCGGACGGGGCAATATTCCCGATTATACCGGCAAGCGTGTGGTCGTGGTGGGCGGCGGAAATGTGGCCATGGACTGCGCCCGTTCCGCGATCCGATGCAACGCGAAGGAGGTCACGGTCATCTATCGCAGAAGACAGGTGGATATGACGGCGCTGCCTTCCGAGATTCAGGGAGCCATCGAGGAAGGCGTGGAGCTTCTGACGCTGAATGCGCCCGTGCGCATCAAGGCGGATGAAAACGGCAATGTGTGCGCTTTTGTGGCACAGCCCCAGATGGTGCATCTGTATGACAAGCAGGGGAAACCCTCCGCAGTCAAGGCGAACAAGGAGGAGATTGAGATTCCCTGTGAGATCGTGCTCATGGCGATCGGTCAGGACATCGTCTCGGAGCCCTTTGAGAAATACAGTGTAAATCCCCACAGAAAGACCTTCGAGACGGAGGCGACCACCCGCCTGAAGGGGTACGACAAGATTTTTGCGGGCGGCGACTGTGTGTTCGGCCCTGCCACCGTCATCAAAGCCATCGGCGCAGGCAAGATCGCCGCGATCAACATTGACGAATATCTGGGATACCATCACAAATATCTGGATGATATCAGGATCCCCGAGCCCCGGGAGAACAACAGAAATCACTACGGCAGAGTGCATATGACGGACCGCTCGGCGCGGGAGAGAAAGAAGAACTTTGAGCCTGTGGAGAACGGCATGTCCTATGACGAGGCGATGCAGGAGTGCGGCAAGTGTTTAAGATGCGACCATTTCGGCTGTGGAGTAGTGGAAGGAGGCAGGGAATAATATGGAGCAGAATCTTTCTATGGTAAGCATTACAATAGACGGCATCAGTCTCTTTGTGGAGGAGTCCCTCACGATCCTTGAGGCGGCGCAGAAAGCCGATATCAGGATCCCTACCCTGTGTTATCTGAAGGATGTCAATGAGATCGGCGCCTGCAAGATGTGTGTGGTGGAGGTGGAGGGGAAGGATCATCTTGTGACCTCCTGTAACACAAAGGTCAAAGAGGGCATGGTGATCAATACCTGCTCCGAAAAGGTGATAAAGAGCAGGAAACAGGTGTTGAACCTGCTTTTGGCGAACCACGATGTGAGGTGCTTTTCCTGCAGTAAATCCGGCGACTGCCGTCTGCAGGATCTGGCAAATGAGTATGAGATCACCAAATCCTGTTATCCGGGCAATTCGCTTCCCTCTGAGGCGAAGAAGGAGAATCCCTTCCTGACCTATTATCCGGAGCTGTGCATCAACTGCCAGAGGTGTGTGAGCACCTGTAACAAGGTTGCCTGCAACGGCACGCTCCACAATGGCAAGACCGGGACCAGGACGCTGATCGACGCGCCCTTTGGCCCCGACTGGAAGGAGACGGACTGCGAGTCCTGCGGCAACTGTGCCCAGGCCTGTCCCACCGGAGCGCTGGTGGCAAAGAACCACAAAAAGTATCAGGTCGGCAAGGTGAAGAAGGTGCTCACCACCTGCCCCCACTGCGCTACCGGCTGCCAGTATTATCTGGTGGTGAAGGACAATGAGATCGTGGATGTGGAGCCTGCGGACGGCCCCTCCAACAAAAATCTCCTCTGCGTCAAGGGAAGGTTTGGCTCTTTTAACTTTGTGCACTCCCCGGAGCGTCTGAAATATCCTCTGATCAGGAACCGCAGTACGGGTGAGTTTGAGCGCGCGACCTGGGACGAGGCGCTGGATCTGATCGCGGCGAAGTTTACGGAGATCAAGAAACAGTACGGCCCCGATTCCCTGGCAGGTTTTGCCTGCTCCCGTTCTCCCAATGAGGACTGCTACATGCTGCAGAAGATGGTGCGCTGCGCATTCGGCACCAACAATGTGGACAACTGCGCGAGGGTGTGCCATTCGGCTACTGTGGCAGGGCTTGCCATGACCCTTGGCTCCGGCGCCATGACCAATCCCATCTCGGACATCACCCAGGATGTGGACGTGATCATGCTGGTGGGCTCCAACCCGGAGGAGGCGCATCCGGTCATCGGTATGCAGATCCGTCAGGCGGTGGAGCGCGGCACCAGACTGATCGTGGTGGATCCCAGGGACATCGGTCTGTCCAAGAGCGCGGACATCCATCTGAAGTTAAAGCCCGGCACCAATGTCGCCTTTGCAAACGGCATGATGAACGTGATCATAAACGAGGGGCTGGCAGACGAGGAGTTTATCAGGACCAGGACGGAAGGCTTTGAAGAACTCAGAGAGATCGTGAAGGGCTATACCCCCGAAAAGGTGGCCGAGATCTGTCACATCGACCCCGATCATCTGCGGGAGGCGGCATTGATGTACGCCAAGGCGAAGAAGGCGCCCATCATCTACTGTCTGGGCGTGACGGAGCACTCCACCGGAACGGAGGGCGTGATGTCCATGTCCAACATGGCGATGCTGGTGGGCAAGCTTGGCAGATCCGGCTGTGGCGTGAATCCTCTGCGGGGGCAGAACAATGTGCAGGGCGCCTGCGACATGGGCGCGCTGCCCGGCGATTTCCCCGGATACCAGAAGGTTACGGATCCTGAAGTCATTGAGAAGTTCGAGAAGGCCTGGGGTGTGGAGCTGAACAAAAAGCCGGGCATGCACGCCACGGATGTGTTCGGCGCCGCCATCCGCAAGGAGATCCGGGGGCTCTTTATCTTCGGCGAGGATCCCGTGGTCACCGACGCGGATCAGAATCATATCAAAAAAGCGCTGGAGAGTCTGGACTTTCTGGTGCTCTCCGACCTGTTCATGACGGAGACGGCGCAGTATGCGGACGTCATCCTGCCGGGTACCAGCTATGCGGAGAAGGAAGGAACCTTCAGCAACACCGAGAGAAGGGTGCAGAGGGTCCGCAAGGCGGTGCAGCTTGAGGGTGAGATGCGCCTCGACACGGATGTTTTCATCGATCTGATGAACCGGATGGGTTATCCCCAGCCCCAGCTGACCTCCGAGGAGATCATGGATGAGATCGCATCCCTGACGCCGATCTTCGGCGGCATCAGCCACAGAAGGCTGGATAAGGGCGAGAGCATCCAGTGGCCCTGCCCGGACAAAAAGCATCCCGGAACCCCCATTCTCCATGTGGGGAAATTTTCCAGGGGACTGGGGTGGTTTTATCCCGCAGAGTATGTGCCCAGCGCGGAACTGCCCGACGAGACGTATCCGTTCATTCTCATGACGGGGCGTGTGCTGTATCACTACAATACCCGTGCGATGACCGGAAAGACCCCCGGGCTTATGGAGAGAGAAGGGCATTCCTTCATCGAGATCAACACCGAGGATGCGGTGAGACTGGGCATTGAAAACGGCGAAAAGGTCCGTGTGTCCTCCAGGCGGGGAAGCATCGTCTCCACCGCAAGGGTGGGGGATAAGGTGTCTCCCAGGGAGACCTGGATGCCCTTTCACTTCCCCGACGGCAACGCCAATGTGCTCACCAACGCGGCGCTGGATAAGTATGCGCGCATTCCCGAGTACAAGGTGTGCGCGGTGAAGGTAGAAAAGATCGCCGCAGAGTGACACCGGTGAATCTCGGCGCGGAGCGGCGGCCCGAAGGATCGGGACAGAATCATTAAGGAGGTTTTTATGCGTTTTTTCATAGATACGGCAAAAGTGGAAGATATTAAAAAGGCGAATGACATGGGAGTGATCAGCGGTGTGACCACCAATCCCTCCCTGATCGCCAAGGAGGGAAGGGATTTTCAGGAGGTCATCACAGAGATCGCCTCCATTGTGGACGGCCCCATCAGCGGTGAGGTCAAGGCGACCACCGTGGACGCGGAGGGCATGATCGAGGAGGGAAGAGCCATCGCGGCGCTTCATCCCAACATGGTGGTCAAGATTCCTATGACCGTGGAGGGGCTCAAAGCCTGCAAAGCACTCTCTGCCGAGGGCATCAAGACCAATGTGACTTTGATTTTTTCCGCGAATCAGGCGCTGCTTGCCGCCCGCGCGGGTGCGGCCTATGTGTCTCCCTTTCTGGGACGTCTGGACGACATCAGCCAGAGGGGCGTGGATCTGATCCGTGAGATCGCTGATATTTTTGCGGTCACTGACCTGGACACACAGATCATTGCCGCCAGCGTGCGCAATCCCATCCATGTGACGGACTGTGCCCTTGCCGGTGCGGACATTGCCACCGTGCCCTACGGCGTGATCGAGCAGATGGTGAAACATCCGCTGACGGACGCAGGCATCGCTAAATTCCAGGCGGATTACAGGGCTGTATTCGGAGAGTAGGCGCTGCCCAAAAGGCGTTCCATCTCGCAGATCCCCTGTTCCTGGGAAGTGATGATGGCGTTTAGGATCGGTCTGAGGGCAGGGCAGATGTTGTAATGCAGCACATTTTCCGACATGCGTACAGCGCCCATATGGTGAGGGATCATTTCCCGCATGAAGGTATTGCTGAGATTATTATCGGAGCAGGCGGTATCCATGCCTTCATACATGGTGTGTACAATCTGCCCGAAGCGGCGCTGATACAGGCAGTGGTCAACCCGGGAATTGGTCAGCCGGCTGCACGGTTCCTTTGCGTTTAACATATTTTGAATGCTCCTTGTCTGCATGGAAATGATATTTTGTGCAATTTTCTGCAGAGGCGCGCAGTGGGTGTAGCGCAGGATGTTTTTGGACATTTCGATAGCTGCCTGATGATGGGGTATCATCTGCACAATGAAATTGTGGGAGAGACTGTCGGTCAGTTCGGCGCTCTCCATGCCCTTGATCATTTTGTCCAGAATGGCATAATATGTGGTCAGATATTCTTTGGTAGAGTCGTTGAATTTGCAGATTTCGGCCATGGGATCTAGACTCCTTGTACCTGCCGTCCGGGACGGCGGCAGATAGGCTTTCTTGCAATATCATATGTAAAACAAAACAAAGAGGTGCCCGGTTCAGCCAAAACAGGCAGGTTCGCTGTGTGCAAACCTGCCTGCTTCGTTCTCTCGGGGAGCCCTTTATTTCATGCTCTCTTCCTGCTTCTTGATCATACGACGAACCATCTCACCGCCGATGGAGCCTGCCTCCTTGGAAGTAAGGTCACCATTGTAACCCTCCTTCAGGTTTACACCCAGCTCGGATGCAACCTCAGTCTTGAAACGATCCATAGCTGCCTTTGCTTCAGGCACTTCTACTCTATTGCTTCTGCTTGCCATTCTTTTTCACCTCCAAAACCTTTTTTTCTTTTTTTATCCTCTATTTTTAAGACAAGTAATGATTTCTCACCGCTCATCTTGGTCTTAGTATGAGCATAGTCAAAATATTTATGAGAAAAATGCGCTGGTAACTTTTTCATATATTTTGAGCAAATTTGAGTAATTTTAATCGTCGGGCTTGCAATCAATTGTTTAATTTGATATAATGCAAAGCGACTGTGGCTTTGACAATGCCCGGTGTCATGCGGACAGCCGGCAGAGGATAGGGATTCGGCACAGGTCATGAAGGAGGAAATGTGACAATGAGTTTACAGGTAGAGAAACTGGACAAGGGTATGGCAAAGCTGACGATCGAGGTTCCCGCCGGGGAGCTGGAGAAAGCGATCGAGTCTGCTTATCAGAAAAATAAGAACAAAATCAGCATTCCCGGGTTCCGCAAGGGCAAAGCGCCCCGCAGGATGATCGAGCAGATGTACGGCAGGGAAATTTTTTATGAGGATGCGGCAAACGCATTGATTCCGGAAGCTTACGAGAAGGCTCTGGACGAGTGCGGGGAGGACATCGTGTCCGCTCCCAAGGTGGACGTGGTGCAGATCGAGGCGGGAAAACCTTTTGTGTTCACTGCCGAGGTAGCGCTGAAACCGGAAGTGACTTTAGGCAAATACAAAGGTGTGGAGGTAGAAGCTTTTGATCGGAAAGTCACCGATGAGGAGGTTGACAAGGAGATCGCAAGGCAGCAGGATGCCAATGCCCGCACCGTCAACGTGGAGGACAGGGGCGTAAAGGACGGCGACCTGACGGTGATCGATTTTGAGGGTTTTGTGGACGGCGTTGCTTTTGAGGGCGGCAAGGGAGAGAATTACCCGCTGACCATCGGCTCCGGGCAGTTTATTCCCGGATTTGAGGAGGCGCTGATCGGCGCAGAGCTGAATAAGGAAGTGGATGTGAACGTCACTTTCCCCGAGGATTATCAGGCAGAGGAGCTCGCAGGCAAGCCCGCGGTGTTCAAGTGCACTGTCAGGGAGATCAAGGAGAAGCAGCTTCCCGAGCTGGATGACGAGTTCGCCAGTGAGGTGTCCGAGTTTGACACACTGGCTGAGTATAAGGCAGATGTGAAGAAAAAATTGGAGGAGCGCAAGGCAGCCGAGGCGAAGGATGCCAAGGAGGAAGCCGTCATCAGGGCGATCATTGAGGATGCCGGGATGGAGATCCCCGATGCCATGCTGGAGACCCAGCAGAGACAGATGGCGGATGAGTTTGCGCAGCGGATCCAGTCCCAGGGGCTTTCCATGGAACAGTATATGCAGTTTACCGGAATGACTCCTGCAGCGATGCTGGAGCAGATCAAACCCCAGGCTCTGCAGCGGATCCAGTCCAGGCTGGTGCTGGAGGCGGTAGTTGCCGCAGAGAAGATCGAGGCTTCCGACGAAGAGTTCGAGGAAGAAGTAAAGACCATGGGCGAGGCATATCAGATGGAGCCTGAGAAGGTAAAAGAGCTTTTGGGCGAGAACGGTTCCAGGCAGGTGAGAGAAGACATCTGCATCAAAAAAGCTGTTGAGTTCGTGGTGGAGAATGCAAAGGAAGCAAAATCCGCGAAAAAGAAGGCGGAAGCATAACGGTGTAAAGGACAGACGCACAGGAGCATTTGTTCCGCTTTTATAAATAATCTGTGGCAATGACGATGGTTGTATCTGATTACATCAGGTACAACTTTTCGTATATTATTATGGATGGAGAAAAGCCATTAACTTTTTATAAAATCACAAATATTTGATTGAATAAATGGTTTTGGTGGGATATGATGTTATTGTGAGTGAAAATATAGAATAGGAAGTGGATATACTTTTGTAAAAGTATATCGGGACAGGAGGAAGACATATGAGTTTAGTACCTTACGTCATCGAGCAGACCAGCAAGGGTGAGCGTTCTTACGATATTTATTCCCGGCTTTTGAAAGACCGGATCATCTTTCTGGGCGAGGAGGTCAATGAGACCACTGCGAGCCTTGTGGTAGCACAGCTTCTGTTTCTGGAGGCGGAGGATCCCGAAAAAGACATTCATCTTTATATCAACAGCCCCGGCGGCAGCGTGACCGCGGGTATGGCGATTTATGACACCATGAGGTATATCAAGTGCGATGTATCCACCGTCTGCATCGGCATGGCGGCCAGCATGGGTGCGTTTCTTCTTGCCGGCGGCGCAAAGGGCAAGCGGTACGCACTTCCCAATGCGGAGATCATGATCCACCAGCCCCTCGGCGGGACGCAGGGACAGGCGACGGAGATTGAGATCGCCGCAAAGCACATCCTGCGCACCAAGGAAAAGCTCAACCGTATGCTGGCAGAGAATACCGGAAGAGACTATGAGACCATCTGTGCCGACACCGAGCGCGACAACTGGAAGAGCGCGGAAGAGGCATGTGAGTACGGTCTGGTTGACAAGGTGATCACCTTTCATGCGGGACAGGATGAGAAATAATCGGAGAGATTGAGACAACAGGAGTGGATTATGGCAGGAAAAAATGCTGATAACAGTATCAGGTGTTCCTTCTGCAACAAGACCCAGGGACAGGTGCGCAAGCTGATCGCCGGTCCCGCAGGGGTGTATATCTGCGATGAATGTGTGGATATCTGCGCAGATATTCTGGAGGAGGAACTGGAGGATGAAGATGTAGAGGAGACCCAGCGCACGGAGATCAATGTGCTGAAGCCTCGTGAGATCAAGAACTTTCTGGACGAGTATGTCATTGGGCAGGAGGCGGCGAAGAAAGCCCTTTCCGTTGCGGTCTACAATCATTACAAGCGTGTGACGGCGCCCAAGGATCTGGACGATGTGGAGCTGCAGAAGAGCAATATCATCATGGTGGGACCCACCGGTTCCGGCAAGACTTATCTGGCGCAGACTCTGGCGAAGATCATCAATGTGCCCTTTGCCATCGCGGACGCCACCACGCTGACCGAGGCGGGGTATGTGGGCGAGGATGTGGAGAACATCCTCTTGAAGCTGATCCAGGCGGCGGACTATGATGTGGAGCGCGCCCAGTTCGGCATCATCTACATCGATGAGATTGACAAGATCACCAAGAAGGGCGAGAACGTGTCCATCACCAGGGATGTGTCCGGCGAGGGGGTGCAGCAGGCGCTCTTAAAGATCATTGAGGGCACCATGGCGAGCGTGCCGCCCCAGGGGGGCAGAAAACATCCCCATCAGGAGCTGATCCAGATCGATACCTCCAATATTCTCTTCATCTGCGGAGGCGCATTTGACGGGCTGGATAAGATCATCGAGACCAGACTGGACAGAAAAGCCATTGGCTTCAACACGGAGGTGGCTGCAAAGTCCACCAAGGAGTCCAGCGAGCTTCTGCAGGAAGTGACGGCGCAGGATCTGGTCAAATACGGACTGATCCCGGAGTTTGTGGGGCGTGTGCCCATCTGTGTCTCTTTGGAGGGGCTGGACAGGGCGGCGCTCGTGAGGATCCTCAAAGAGCCCAAGAATGCTCTGATCAAACAGTACCAGAAATTATTTGACATGGACGATGTGGAGCTTTCCTTTGAGGAGGATGCGATCGGCGCCATCGCGGATCAGGCGTTTGAGAGGAAAACGGGAGCCCGGGGTCTGCGGTCCATCATGGAAAACATTATGATGGACATCATGTACGAGATTCCCTCCGATGAGAGCATCGAGGCATGTGTCATTACCAAGGAGGCTGTGGAGGGAGGAAAACCCGTGACCATCCGCAGAGAACCGGCATGATCATCAAAAGCGTAAATCTGGAGACCGTGTGCGGTGTCACCAGCAGACTGCCCGAGAATATCCACCCGGAGGTGGCGTTCGCGGGCAAAAGTAATGTGGGAAAATCTTCCCTCATCAACGCGCTGATGAACCGGAAGGCACTGGCGCGTACCAGTGCCCAGCCGGGCAAGACACAGACCATCAACTATTACAATATCAATGACGAGATCTACTTCGTGGATCTGCCCGGCTACGGCTATGCCAGGGCAAACGAGAAGGTAAAAGCCCAGTGGGGCAGGATGATCGAAGATTATCTGCATCGGTCTGCCCGGCTCCAATGTGTATTCCTGCTCATAGATATCCGGCATGCGCCCGGTTCCAATGATCTCATCATGTATGACTGGATCAGGCGGAACGGCTATCAGCCGGTGATCATCGCTACCAAATTGGACAAGATCAACCGCAGCCAGATCCAGAAACAGCTCAGACTGATCCGGACGACGCTGCAGACGGGGCAGGATGCGGTCATTATTCCTTTCTCAGCGAAGACCAGACAGGGCAGGGAGGAGATCTATGAACTGTTGGACCGGATCGTGGAGGAGCAGAACCTATGAAAAAATATGTCAAGGCAGTCACAAACCTGGCGATTTCACTGTGTATTCTGTTGCTGATCATCTTTTTGGTGCCAAGGCTTTTGGTATTTTTTGCGCCTTTTGTGGCGGGTTGGATCATCGCCTGGATCGCGTCTCCACCCGTTCATTTTTTTGAGGAGAAGCTCAAGATCAAGAGAAAGGCGGGAAGCGCCGTCGTGATCGTGACTGTCATCTGCCTGGTGCTTCTGGTGATCTATTTTGCGGGAAACAAGCTGGTAAAGGAAGGCATCGGGCTGATTGGCGCCCTCCCCGCCATGTGGGAGAATGCGGAGGCAGATCTGGACGAGATTGCCCGCAATTTCAGTGTGATTTATGAGAGGCTGCCCGAGGATCTGCAGTCGGGCATTTCCAATGTGAGCGGTCAGGTCACATCCTATCTGGGGGATCTGATAAGCGGTATCAGCACGCCCACCATCGCTGCGGTGGGGAATTTTGCCAAACAGTTTTCCTTTCTGATCATCGGTGTGATCATGACATTGTTGTCCGCCTATTGCTTTGTGGCGGAACATCATAACATTACGGAGTGGTTTCGCAGGGTGATGCCCGAGTCCATCCAGGATCGCTACAGGATCATGAAGCGCAGCCTGATCAAAGCAGTGGGCGGATATTTTAAGGCGCAGATCCGGATCGAGCTGTGGATGTATCTGCTGCTGGTGGCTGGGCTGGCGATCCTGCGTGTGAACTATGTGCTTCTGATCGCTTTTTTGATCGCGTTTCTGGATTTTATCCCTTTTTTCGGCACGGGAACGGTGCTGGTTCCATGGGCGGTCATTAAGATACTCAGTTCCGATTACAAGATGGCAGTGGGGCTGTTGATCATCTGGGGCGCGGGACAGCTCGCCCGGCAGATCATCCAGCCCAAGATCGTGGGGGATTCTATCGGCATGGAGCCCATTCCCACATTGTTCCTGCTCTACATAGGGTATCGTTTGGGAGGAGTGCTGGGCATGATCGTGGCGGTTCCCATCGGGCTGATCGCCTATACCATGTATCGGGAGGGCGCCTTTGACACCACAAAAAACAGTGTGCTGATCCTGGTGAACGGGCTCAACCGTTTTCGCAGACTGGACAAAGAGGATCTGGAGGGGATTGAAAAAAAGAAAGGCGGATCTGACAGGGAGGATCCCCATGCGTAACATCCGTCTTCTGCTTCAATATGAAGGAACAAGATACCAGGGCTGGCAGAGGCAGCAGTCCACGGAAAATACCATCCAGGGCAGACTGGAACAGCTCCTTGGCAGAATGTGCGGCGAGAGGGTGGAACTGCACGGCAGCGGCAGGACGGACGCGGGTGTGCACGCCAGAGGGCAGGTGGCAAATTTTCACACGGAGTGTACCATGGCGACGGAAGAGATGCGGGCCTACATCAACCGTTATCTCCCGGAGGACATCGCGGTTTTGGAGGTGAGCGAAGCAGCGCCCAGATTCCACAGCAGATTGAACGCCAGGGGAAAGCATTATGAGTATCTGGTCCTCAACCGTGATGTGCCGGATGTGTTTTACCGGAGGTACGCGCTGGAGGTGCCGGGGCGTCTGGACGTGGAGGCGATGAGGCGGGCGGCAGTATATCTCCTTGGGGAGCATGATTTCAAGAGTTTCACCTCCGCCAAGAAGGGAAAGAAATCCACGGTGCGCAGGATTGATGAGATCCGGATCACCCGGGAGGGGAGTCTGCTCCGGTTTTCTTTTAAGGGAAGCGGCTTTCTGCACCATATGGTACGGATCCTGATGGGCACTCTGCTGGAGGTGGGCGCAGGAGAGCGGGAGCCGGACAGCATGACGGATCTTCTCTTGTCCGGGGACAGAGCGCAGGCGGGGGCTTTGGTTCCTGCAAAGGGGCTGACCCTTGTGGAAGTATTTTTTTGAACGGAAGTATTTTTTGAACGGAAACTTTTATCCCTCAATGTCGTCTGATACATTGAGGGATTTTTTGCGGAACAATATTCCAAGTTTATAAAAAATTAAGAATTTATTTGCAAAAAATATGCAGCATTCTGATAGACTATGGGATGTTACAGGTGTAGGGTTGTGAGTTCGATGTATTTTTTGGACCGCAGCCCGGTTTTGCAAGACGGATGAAGTAATGGCCGGATGGGAAAACGCGGATTTACAACTAAAGATCGATGAATATGAAAAGATGTTGTTCGGCATTGCTTTTGTGCGTCTGGGGAACCGGGAGGATGCGGAGGACGCGGTGCAGGAGACTTTCTACCGATACCTGAAGAGAATGCAGCAGGAGGGGTTTAGGGACGCGGAACACGAGAAAGCATGGCTGATCCGGGTGGTCGTCAATCTCTGCGGCAAGTACAGGGCAAGCGCCTGGTTCCGGCACAGGGAGGCGCAGCCGCCCATGGAAACTGCCTGGGAAGGGGATATGGCTCCCGAAAAGCAGGCATTTGAGGCGGAGAGGAGAGAACGGCTGCTGGCGGCTGTGATGGCGCTTCCGGTGAAATACCGGGATGTGATCCATTTATTTTACTATGAGGGGATGACCGTAAGGGAGATCGGAAGAGTTCTGGGAAGAAAGGAATCCACGGTAACTTCCCAGCTGACAAGGGGGAGGGCGCTTTTGCGGCAATCCCTGAAGGAGGAATACGACTTTGCGTAAATTTCAGGACGCATACAGGGAGGCTTTGGGCAGTGTGCCCAGAACGCGGATCAGTGCGGAAGCGCTCCTGTCCACGCCCCCGCCAGGGAGGCGCAGCCGCCCGGCAGGCGGCTGGGTAAGAGCGGCGGCAGCAGCAGTCATCCTGATCGTCTGCTGTGCGGGAACCGCCACGGCAGTGAACTATCAGAAAAGCAGGATTTTGGTGGAAGAGCAGGGATATTCCGTCAGAGGAACCGTGGAGGACGGCGCCTATGCGGGAGACGGTTACGAGGCGTTGAGCGGGTTTTCGAGCGCGGAGGAATTGACCGAGAGCGGGCTGATAGCGCTCCCCAGGGCAGAATGGCTGGGGGAGGATGAACTGGAGGCGCAGGTGGCAGTCTCTGAGGATAGCAATATGGTGATGGTGATGCTCTTCGGGACCGATGACAGAAGCGTGTCCGTACGCCAGTGGGATACGAGAGGTTCGCAGGCGTTCGCTTCCTCCACGGTCTATATGGGCGAGAGCGTCAACGAGAGGAGTTTTACCGGAGGGCAGGGATTCTGTTATACCGTATTTGACACCCTGGGGGGGGAAAATGGAGACGATAAAACAGACGGGGAGGTGCTTTCCACCCATGCAGTCATATCTGTAAACGGCAGGGAACTGCAATACGATTTCCGGGGATATGAGGAATCCGTTATTGAGTCGGTGCTGGATCGGCTGGATCTGAGTATCTATTTTGCACAGTGAAGTGTTTTGTACTATAATGAGGAGAGTGCTATGGAAAAAAACATTGTGATATACAATGACAATACGGGCGTCTCGGAGAAAATGGGACCGCTGTTTGCCGGCGAGGATATCCGGGTGAAAGTTGCATCAAGCCTGGAGGAGCTTTTGAAGATATTGAAGGATGGATTTGTCAGGCTCATCATCATCGATGTGGAATTGAACGGCAAAGACTGGCGCGAGGGCGTGGATGTGCTGGCGGGCATCCGCAGGGAGAGCCGCATCCCCATGATCGTTGTCTCCGCCCAGAGCGCGGAGGAGGCGAAGATCATGGCGCTGGAAGCGGGGGCAGACGATTATGTGGCGGCGGGCTGCAATCCGCTGGAGCTTCTGGCGAGGGTCAAGGGGCAGATACGCAGATACAACCAGCTTGTCGGTCAGGACGGCGATTGGGAGCATATTTACCGGGTAGGCGGGCTGGAGGTCAACGACAGATACCGCCGTGTCACGGTGGACGGCAGAGAGGTCAGACTCACACCCATTGAGTATAATATTTTGAAACTTCTGGTGAAGGAGAGCGGAAGAGTGTTCTCCATCAACCAGATCTACGAATCCACCTGGCATATGCAGGCAATCGGCGCGGACAACACGATCGCCGTGCATATCAGACATATCCGGGAGAAGATCGAGAGTAATCCCAAGGAGCCCCGTTACCTCAAAGTGGTGTGGGGAACCGGTTACAAAGTAGGATAGCCCCCGAAGCGCCTTAAGCGCAGATTCGGGCGGGAGTGTACGGAAAATGGAAGAAATTCGCAGGGAAAAATGGCAGGGGATCAGCGGCAGCACCTTAAAGCTGATCGCTGTCCTTGTCATGTTGACAGACCATATCGCGGCAACGGTACTGCTTCAGATGGCACAGCGGGACGGCGCGGGAGCGGAACTTGCCCGGATCTATGATCTGATGCGCGACATCGGGCGCAGCGCTTTTCCGATCTATTGTTATATGCTGGTAGAAGGGCTTGAGCATACCCACAGCAGGGCAGGGTATGCCGCAAGGCTATGCCTTTTTGCGCTCATCAGTGAAATTCCCTTTGACCTGGCTTTTTACGGGCAGCTTTTCTACCCCGGGCACCAGAACGTGTTTTTTACGCTGGCAATCGCCCTGGGGAGTATGATGGGATTGGAGGCTCTGCAAAAGCACAGGGTGATTTCGGGAAAGGATGCCCCGGACCGCCTGATCAGGGGGCTGCTCGCCCTTCTGGACATGGCAGGGGCAATGGCGCTGGCACAGTTTTTAGGAGCGGATTACAGTTGGGCGGGCGTGGCGTGTATTCTGGTGATGTACCTGCTGCGCCAAAACAGGGGGGCATGCCTCGTCATGGGCTATCTTTCCTTCCTGCTTCTGCTGGGAGAGTTTGAAACTCTGCCCGCCTTTCTGCTGCTGGCGCTCTATCGCGGCAAAAAGGGATTTTCGGCCAAATATTTTTTCTACGCCTTTTATCCGGTTCATCTGATCCTGCTGTATCTGACCTGCATCCTGATGAATTTATTGTTGCAAAATTCCGTATTCTTTCGTTGACGTAGTGTCCCGTTTCATGCTAGAATATATATCAACAATATTTTGCAAGAGCAACGGAGGATATTGACATGCAAATGCCCATTTTTGAGAAGTATATTGATGAATTGATCGAGAAGAGCACTCTGGATGTCCCGGCATGGAACATCGAGAAGGCTATCAGCGGGAAAGTCTCCGGTTGGAACTACATAGACGGCTGCATGATCCTGGCTTTGCTGGAGATTTATAATGCCACCGGCGAGAAGAAGTATTATGAGTTTGCCGATGCGTTCATCGACCATCGTGTGCAGGAGGACGGTTCCATCAACGGTTATTCCGTGGAGGAGTACAATATCGACAATGTGAATGCGGGCAAGACCCTCTTCTCCCTGTATGAGCTCAACGGCAGGGAGAAATACAAAAAAGCCATCGATCTGATCTACAGCCAGGTGCAGACCCAGCCCCGCACCGGCGAAGGCAACTTTTGGCATAAGAAGATCTACCCCAATCAGGTCTGGCTTGACGGCATGTATATGGGACAGCCCTTCTACATGGAATATGAGACCAAGTTCAACAACAAGAAGAATTATGAGGATATTTTCCATCAGTTTGCCAATGTGGTGAAGTACATGCGCGATGAAAAGACCGGGCTGTACTATCACGGCTACGATTCTTCCAAGACGATCTTCTGGTGTGACAAGGAGACGGGGCTTTCCCAGAATTTCTGGCTGAGGGCGCTGGGATGGTATTCCATGGCTCTTCTGGACACCCTGAACAAATGTGAGCCCGGCGAGGAGTGGAAGGCAGAGTATGACAATCTGAAGAAGGTGTTCAACGACCTGATCGACTCCATGCTGAAGTTCCAGGATGAGAGCGGGCTGTGGTATCAGCTTCCCGCACGCCCCGGTGAGGGAGCCAACTATCTGGAGACCAGCGGAAGCGCCATCATGGCATACTCCCTGCTGAAGGGTGTGCGCCTGGGCTTCCTTCCCGAGAGCTACAGGGAATACGGTCTGAAGGCATTCAACGGCATCTGCAATAAATACCTCAAGGAGAAGGACGGGCATTTAAGTCTGGGCGGCATCTGCCTGGTGGCAGGTCTGGGACCGGAGAACAACACCCGCAGAGACGGAAGCTTTGAGTATTACATGTCCGAGCCCATCGTGGAGGATGACGCAAAGGGCGTAGGTCCTCTGCTCTTGGCTTACACCGAGATGCGCAGACTGGATGACTGAGAGCGGCGCGGAAGCCGGCAGAACGGGATGGAGCATTAAAATGCAGATTTTATTTATATTTATGGCATGATAAAACACCGGGAAGTGTGTGCAGACACTGCTGCATACTCCCGGCGTTTTTTGTTTTATCATTCGATCATGGTCCGTGTGACTGCCAATGAGAATGGAAATGATATAGGAAGCGCGTTATATGGGAAGCGCGTTATAGCCCGGAAAGGATCGGAGCAAGATCACTCTTCAGGGAAAAATCCCCAGATGTTCCAAAAGAATTTTGAATCCAATGACGATGAGGATGATGCCGCCGGCTGCTTCCGCCTTTGCCTTATATTTCAGACCGAACACATTGCCGACTTTGACGCCCAGGGCGGAGAGGGAAAAGGTAATGATACCGATAAAGGTCACTGCGGGCAGAAGCGAGACTTTGAGAAAGGCGAAGGTAATTCCCACGGCAAGGGCATCAATGCTGGTGGCAACGGCAAGCAGGCACATGGTGCGGGCGTCCAGACGATCGTCGGCATCCGTATCTTTTTGGGAGCAGGCTTCTTTGATCATGGAGATGCCGATGATGCCCAGCAAGATAAAGGCAATCCAATGGTCGATGGAAGTGATGTATTGCCTGAAGCGGGTGCCCAGAAGATAGCCTAAGACGGGCATGAGCGCCTGAAAGGAACCAAACCACAGTCCCACGAGCGCCGCTTTTTTGAGTGTGATCTTTCTGAGGGCGAGCCCCTTGCAGACGGAGACGGCAAAGGCATCCATGGAGAGACCCACCGCGAGGATAAAGAGACTAAACAGGCTCATAGCATTTCTCCTTTGTAATATTATAGTATGCGGGAGAAGACCGGCTGCAGACAAAAAGAGGGTGAAAAAGAACTGACTCATAATGAGCGGTCACTCATAATGAGTCAGTTCTCTGTGTTCATCTGACAGTTGCAATTAAGCTACAACAGTTACGTTGGTAGCGCGAACTTTGCTGCTGTTCTGAGGGTCGCTCTCGGTGTCGAAGGTAACCTTCTGACCTTCCTCAAGGGACTTGAATCCCTCTGCATTGATTGCGGAGAAGTGTACGAAAACCTCCTCGCCGGTTGCATCGTTGGTGATGAAACCATAACCCTTCTGTGCGTTGAACCATTTCACTGTACCGTTATTCATATGGTACCTCCTTCTTTTAGGGCTGTGCCCATTTCAGTATTGGCGATTCTAAAACGTAGGACAAAAAAATCACATATTTTTGTAAACCATTATTAAAGGAAAGTAACAATGACTTACAAAAATATGTGAGTTCAATGACTTTCATTTAGAATACGGTGATAGTATAGCATTTAATTTGAGCATATGTCAAGTATATTTTCCCAATGTTTTGCAAAAATTATGAACAGAGGTGAAAAAAATGGATATATTTGTTTTGACATCGGTGGGAATCCTTGCGGCAATGACCGGATTCTGGCTGGGAAGAAGCCTTACCTGGCAGCTTGCGGAGGCGGAGGGAGACCTCGTCGAGGGAAGCGCTGCCGGCAGGGAGATCCCCTCGAATGAAAATGTTTCGGATGTATGGTTTTTGAAGGGGAGTTTTCCAAACGGAGAAAGCGGTCTGCAGGAGAACGGTTCTGCGGACGAAGGTGCCCTGAATTCCCGGGGAGAAGTGAGAATGGCAAATGCGGGCGCCGCGCACGGAGGAAATGGAATAAGAGAGGGAAGAAACCTGTCCGGAGCAAAACGGCGGAAGAATGTGGTCACACTCTCTCCGGGGCGGGAGATCGCCAGCCCGGTGACCGGGCAGGTGAGTCTGTTCGAGGAGGAGGGGAGACGCAGGTTCCGCATCCTGCCGGATCAGGGAAAAGTCTATGCCCCGGCATCGGGCAGAATACGCCGCCTCTATCCCATGGGCAGCGCCATGCTTCTGCAGACGGAATTCGGGGCAGAGATTTTGCTGCAGGCGGGACGGCATGTCAATGAGATGTGCAGCGGCTATTACCGGTGCAGGGTGATGGAACATGAGTATGTGCGCAAAGGCACCCTGCTTCTGGAGTACGACCCGGCGGCGGTCCGCAGGGAAGGCGCCGAGCCGGAACTCATATTGAGTGTGGAGAATGAGACGGAGTTTTCCAGAACGATCGTGTGCGCAAGACCGCGCATGAAGACGGGAGAGCCTCTTGTGTATGTGGAGGGCGGGAGGCAGCCGCAGGCGTATGAGCAGCGGATCTGATGAAGGATTTTGACGAGAGGTTTTCAATCTTTTTTGTTTTCTTCCGCACCGGAGTATGCTATACTGTATGGGACGAGGGTATCCCTCAAGTCGTTTGGCTTTTGGGGCACCCTCCGACACAAAACCGATTTAAGACCGATCCAAAAGGAGGAAAGTCTATGGATTCAGCAGCAGTAAAGAAAATGTGGATTGCGGATCAGGGGGACGGTACATATATCAATCCCATATTGTATACCGATTATTCGGATCCGGATGCCATCCGGGTAGGGGAGGATTATTTCATGATCGCCTCTAGTTTCTGCAACAGCCCCGCGGTGCCGCTCCTGCACTCAAAGGATCTGGTAAACTGGAAGGTCATCAATTATGTGATGGACCGGCTGCCCTTTGAACATTATGACAAGCCGCTTCACGGCTGTGGTGCGTGGGCGCCTTCCATCCGTTACCATGAGGGCGTCTATTATGTGTTCATTCCTTTTCCGGACGAGGGGATCATGATGTGTAAGACTACCGATCCCTGGGGGAAGTGGAGCGCGCCCGCTTTTGTGAGAAAGGTGACGGGCTGGATCGATCCCTGTCCTTTCTGGGATGACGACGGAAAAGCGTATATGGTGACGGCATTTGCCAGAAGCCGCATCGGTTTCAAGAGTTTTCTCTATCTGTCCCCTATTGAGCCGGACTGCTCCGGGGTGCTGGACGACGGGCAGTTTATTTTTGACGGTCACGCCACCCAGCCTACCATCGAGGGACCCAAGCTGTATAAGCGAAACGGATATTATTATATCTTTGCGCCGGCAGGAGGCGTAAAGCCCGGCTGGCAGACCGTGCTGCGCTCCAGGAATATCTACGGCCCTTACGAGGAAAGGATCGTGATGCGCCAGGGCGGATCCCCGGTAAACGGACCGCACCAGGGAGCATGGGTCGATACCCCTGACGGACAGGACTGGTTTCTGCACTTCCAGGATGTGGGCAATGCCGGGCGGATCATCCATCTGCAGCCCATGCGCTGGGAAAATGACTGGCCCGTCATCGGTGTGAATGACGTGGACGGCTGCGGGGAACCTGTCATGCGTTACACCAAACCGGATGTGGGCGGGGAGTATCCCATTGACGCGCCGGAGGACAGTGACTTTTTTGAGGGAGAAACACTGGGACTGCAGTGGCAGTGGAATGCCAATTATAAAGACGGGTGGTATCGCTTAAAGGACGGGCAGCTGATCCTGAATGCCCAGCCCGTCGAGCCTTCCGTACGGCTCTGCGATGTGCCCAATCTGCTGATCCAGAAATGGCCCGCGCCGGAATTTCAGATCACGGTCTGTCTGCATCTGGACCAGATGGCGGAGGGCGATATTGCGGGAATGGTCTCCCAGTGCGGTCATTATACGGGGCTTGCAGTGGTAAAGACGAAGGAGGGGTATGAGCTTCGTCAGTATACGGGCAACTGGGATAAGGATGATGAGGTGCGCACAAAGCCGGGGATGCCGGAGGAGATCGAGACAGCTCTTTCCTCTGCGTTTTTGGGCAGGGAGGATGCGGTCTTGTATCTGCGCATGAAGGTGGAAAAGGAGACCGATGTGTCCTTTGAGATCAGCCGGGATGAAAGAAGCTGGTATCCCGCGGGCGAGACGGTGGAGGCGACGCCCGGACGCTGGGTGGGTGTCAAAGCCGGTCTCTTTGCCGTCAATGAAAGTAAAAAGCCCTGCGGCAGCGCGGCGGTGGACTATTTCGTGTTTCAGCCGCTGGAAAGATAATGTGACCGGGGCATAGCCGGATTGTTTTATATTTTACAAAGAATGAATTGACAAATACCCTATGGGGGTATATACTGCAGGTAAAAGCAGATACCCCCATAGGGTATTTTGCGTGATGTTGTCGAATCGAGCTGCCGCAATGCCGCAATGGCAGGATGAGCGGGAGGCGATTTGGAAAACCGGAGGATAGGAAAGGTGATACGGCTTGTATGAAAAACAGGGAGATAATAGACAATAAGGATAATATGGAAAATAAGGATAATATGGAAAATAAGGGAGAAAGTAAATGCTGCGGGAAGGAGAACGGGGAGGGCGGATGCGGCAGCTGCCACAGGAAGGCGACACCCCGCCAGCCCGGGGATCTAAAGCGTCTGAAGAACCGGCTCAGCCGTATGCAGGGGCAGTTGAACGGCATCGGAAGGATGTTGGATGAAAACCGCTACTGCGGAGACATCCTGACCCAGATCGGTGCGGTGGAGAGCGCATTGCAGGCATTTGGAGAATTGATCCTGAGAGAGCATATGGAGACCTGCGTGAGAGAGAAGATCCTGCAGGGGGATGAGACGGTCATGGAGGAGACCATGGAGCTGCTTAAGAAGTTGAGGTAGGAGGGCAAACAGGATGAGGGAAAGATATCATATCACGGGCATGACCTGTTCGGCATGTTCCTCTCATGTGGAGAAAGCGGTCAGCCAATTGAAGGGCGTGGAGAAGTCGTCCGTCAATCTTCTCACGGAGACCATGGAGGTCGAGTACAATGAAGAACAGCTGGGCGAGGCAGACATTGTGGCTGCGGTGACCAAAGCGGGGTATCACGCGGAGAGGATGGGGCAGCCGGGCGCAGGGAACGCCGCCCCGGACAGAGAGAAAACCCGGGAGGCGCTGTCGCGCCGGGCGCAGGAGGAAGACCGGGCGATGAAACGGCGGCTGGGGCTTTCCGTGGCATTTTTGGTTCCCCTGATGTATGTGGCGATGTATCACATGTTTCACAGTCTTTTGCACATTCCGGTGCCGGAGGTTGTGATGCGCCTGTTTCACGGCAATGAGAATGCCATGATTTTTGCGATGACACAGTTTCTGCTGCTTCTGCCGATCCTGTATCTGAACCGCAGATTTTTCACGGTGGGATTCTCCACGCTGGGACATCTGGCGCCGAACATGGACAGCCTGATCGCGGTGGGAGCCTCCGCCGCGACAGGTTATGGGCTGTTTGCCATGTACCGCATCGCTTACGGGCTGGGACACGGCGATATGGGGCTTGTGGAACATTACAGCCATGATCTGTACTTTGAGTCCGCGGGAATGATCCTGACCTTGATCACGGTGGGAAAATATCTGGAGAGCCGCTCCAAGGGAAAGACCGGCGAGGCGATCACCCGGCTCATGGATCTGTCTCCGAAGACGGCGCTGCGGCTGGAAGAAGACGGCACCAGCAAAGAGGTTCCCACGGAGAGTCTCAGGGTGGGAGATATCTTTCTGGTGAAACCCGGGAGCATGGTGCCGGTGGACGGCGTGGTGGAGGAAGGCCGTTCCAGCGTGGACGAGTCGGCTGTCACGGGCGAGAGCATACCCGTGGAAAAGCAGCCCCGGGACAAAGTGTACTCGGCGACCATGAATAAGGCCGGATTTTTGAAATGCAGGGCGGAGCGTGTGGGTGAGGATACCACCCTCTCCCAGATCGTGCGTCTGGTGGAGGAGGCTGCCGCCAGCAAAGCGCCCATCGCACAGCTGGCAGATAAGGTCGCGGGGGTGTTTGTGCCGGTGGTGATGGGGATTGCCCTGTTCACGCTGATCGTCTGGCTCCTGCTGGGAGCGGAGACGGAATTTGCCATTTCCTCCGCCATCGCCGTGCTGGTGATTTCCTGTCCCTGTGCCCTGGGGCTTGCCACGCCGGTGGCGATCATGGTGGGCACGGGCGTGGGCGCCGGAAACGGAATTTTGATCAAGTCCGGCGAAGCGCTGCAGCAGGCGCGGGATGTGGACACGGTGGTGCTGGATAAGACGGGAACCGTCACGGAGGGAAAGCTTCGGGTGAGAGAGTCCATGAGCTTTGTCCGGGGATTGTCTGCGGAGACGCTGCTTCTGGCGGCGGCGGCACTGGAGGAAAAAAGCGAGCATCCGCTGGCGGAGGCGATCCTGAAGGAAGCGGAGCATCTGGGAGCGCCTGTGGCGGCGGTGGAAGAGTTCCGGGCAGTGTTCGGAAGGGGCATACAGGGTGTGCTGGCAGAGGAGATCCCCGCGTGGAAGGAAGAGCGCGGGGACGGTCCCACGGCTGTGATCGGGAAGCCGGACCGTGGGAGAGAGAGAGGGCTTTCGGCAGGCACCCGGCTGTTTTTGGGCAACCGGGCATACATGGAGGAGCAGGGGATAGAGCTTACCCCAAAACAGCAGGAGGCGTTCAGCCGGATGGCAGACGAGGGAGAGACACCGCTTTTTTTGTCGGGCGAGGGATCGCTTCTGGGAATGTTCGGCGTGGCGGATGTGGTGCGCGCAAGCTCTGTTGAGGCGGTGCGCGCCTGGAAACAAATGGGCGTCAGGGTGGTGATGCTCACGGGAGACAACCGGCGCACGGCGGAGGCGGTGTGCAGAAGAATGGAATTGTCGGAGGTCATCGCCCAGGTGCTTCCCCAGGACAAGGAGAAAGAGATACGGAGGCTGAAAGAGGCGGGGTGCAGAGTGGCGATGATCGGGGACGGCATCAACGATGCCCCCGCGCTCGCCGCGGCGGATGTGGGAATGGCGATCGGCGCCGGAACGGATGTGGCGATCGAGAGCGCCGATATCATTCTGATGAAAAATGATCTGAGGGATGCGGTGACAGCCATGAAGCTGAGCCGCCGGGTCATCCGCAACATCAAACAGAATCTGTTCTGGGCATTTTTTTATAACTGCATTGGGATCCCGCTGGCAGCGGGGCTGTGGTATCCCCTGTTCGGAGTGCGGCTGACGCCCATGTTCGGCGCGGCGGCGATGAGCCTGAGCAGTGTCTGTGTCGTCTGGAACGCCCTGAGACTGCGGGGCTTCCGCAGCGGATTCTCGCGATCCGGACGAGGGAGCGATTCCCCGGCAGAAAAGCCGCAGGAAAATAAAGGAGGAAAAAACATGACAAAAGTGATCACAGTGGAAGGTATGATGTGCAGTCACTGCACGGGAAGAGTGCAGAAGGCTTTGGAGAGCGTTGCAGGCGTGGAGAGCGTGACCATGAGTTTGGAGAACAAGACGGCGCAGGTGCAGCTGAAGGAGGATGTGTCTGAGGATACCCTCAGGGCAGCAGTGGCAGAAGCGGGCTATGAGGTGGCTGCGATCTCATAAAAGAGGAACACCGCGTAAATCTTTACAAAAACTTTATAAATAATTTATTGATTTTCTCCCCATGCGTGTTATATTAGTTTTAGAACAGATAACAGGCAGATAGGAGGCTATTACCATGAATATTCAAAAGTTTACCCAGAAGTCCATGGAGGCTGTGGAACGCTGTGAGAAGCTGGCTTATGAATATGGCAATCAGGAGATCGAGCAGGAGCATCTTCTTTACAGCCTTTTGACCATAGAGGACAGCCTGATCCTCAAACTTGTTGAGAAGATGGGGATCGACAAAGAGCATTTTAAACAGCGTGTGGAGCAGGCGCTCAACAGGCGCGTGAAAGTACAGGGCGGTCAGGTCTACATCGGACAGTATCTGAATAAGGCGCTGATCGGTGCGGAGGACGAGGCAAAGCAGCTCGGGGACGAGTATGTCTCTGTGGAGCATCTGTTCCTTGCGATGATCAGGCAGCCTGACCGGGAGATCGGGGAGATCTGGAAGGAGTACGGCATCAACAGGGAGCGTTTCCTTCAGGCGCTCTCCACCGTCCGGGGCAATCAGCGCGTGACCAGCGACAATCCGGAGGCGACCTATGACACTTTGGAAAAATACGGGCAGGATCTGGTGGAAAAGGCGAGAAACCAAAAGCTGGATCCGGTCATCGGAAGAGACGGCGAGATCCGCAATGTCATCCGCATCCTTTCCCGCAAGACCAAAAACAATCCCGTCCTCATCGGTGAGCCCGGCGTGGGCAAGACCGCAGTGGTGGAGGGGCTTGCCCAGAGGATCGTCAGGGGGGATGTTCCCCAGGGGCTCAAGGACAAGAAGATCTTTGCGCTGGATATGGGAGCTTTGGTCGCCGGCGCCAAATACCGCGGCGAGTTCGAGGAACGGCTCAAGGCGGTGCTGGAGGATGTGAAGAAGAGCGACGGTCAGATCATTCTCTTTATCGATGAGCTTCACACCATCGTGGGCGCGGGCAAGACCGACGGCGCACTGGACGCGGGCAATATGTTAAAGCCCATGCTGGCAAGGGGAGAACTGCACTGCATCGGCGCCACCACGCTGGATGAATACCGCCAGTATATTGAGAAAGACCCCGCTTTGGAGCGGAGGTTCCAGCCGGTGATGGTGGAGGAGCCCACGGTGGAGGACACCATCTCCATCCTGCGCGGGCTGAAGGAGCGCTATGAGGTATATCATGGTGTCAAGATCATGGATAATGCGCTGGTGAGCGCGGCGGTTCTGTCCCACCGCTACATCTCGGACCGGTTTCTGCCCGACAAGGCGATCGATCTGGTGGATGAGGCGTGCGCCCTGATCAAGACCGAACTGGACAGCATGCCCACGGAGCTGGATGAACTGCAGCGCAAATGTATGCAGATGGAGATCGAGGAGGCGGCGCTGAAGAAGGAGGACGACAGGCTCAGTAACGAGCGGCTGGCGCAGCTGCAGAAGGAGCTTGCGGACTGCAGGGAGGAATTTGCCGCCCGAAAGGCGCAGTGGGACAATGAGAAAGCCTCCGTGGAAAAGCTGAGCAGGCTCAGAGAGGAGATCGACCGCGCCAACAGCGAGATTCAGATCGCCCAGAGAGAGGGAAATCTGGAGAAGGCGGCGGAACTTTCCTATGGAAAACTGCCGGAGCTCAAGAAACAGCTGGAGCAGGAGGAAGAACGCATCGGCACCGGGGAGCTGACACTGGTGCGGGAGAAGGTCTCCGATGAGGAGATCGCCCGGATCATCTCCCGGTGGACGGGCATTCCGGTGGCGAAGCTGACGGAGAGCGAGCGCAATAAGACCCTGCATCTGGATGAGGAGCTGCACAGGCGCGTCATGGGGCAGGATGAGGGCGTCACCAAGGTGACGGAGGCGATCATCCGCTCCAAGGCGGGCATCAAGGACCCGGCAAAGCCCATAGGCTCGTTTCTGTTTCTGGGACCTACAGGTGTGGGCAAGACGGAGCTTGCCAAGTCGCTGGCGGCTTCCCTGTTTGACGATGAAAATAATATGGTGCGCATCGACATGAGCGAGTACATGGAGAAATACTCCGTGTCCAGGCTCATCGGAGCGCCTCCCGGATATGTGGGCTATGAGGAGGGCGGACAGCTCACCGAGGCAGTGCGCAGAAAGCCCTACAGCGTGGTACTGTTCGACGAGATCGAGAAGGCGCACCCGGATGTGTTCAATGTGCTGTTACAGGTGCTTGATGACGGACGGATCACGGACTCTCAGGGTCGGACCGTGGATTTCAAGAATACGATACTGATCATGACCTCCAACATTGGGGCACAGTATCTGTTGGAGGGAATCGATGAGGAGGGCAATATCCGGCCCGAGGCGGAGGAAGCGGTGCTGCAGGAGCTGCGGGCACATTTTAGACCGGAGTTTCTGAACCGTCTGGACGAGACCATTCTGTTCAAACCTCTGACCAGGGAAAATATCGGCGGGATCGTGAAGCTGATCGTGGCAGACTTAAACGAAAGACTTGCGGACAGGGAGGTGTCCATCCGGCTGACGCCCCAGGCGGAACAGTTTGTGGTGGAGAATGCCTATGACCCGGTGTATGGCGCAAGACCCTTGAAACGCTATATCCAGAAGCATGTGGAGACACTGGCTGCAAAGCTGATCCTTTCGGACCGGGTGCAGAGCGGGGACACCATTGTGATCGATGTGGAAAACGGAGAGCTGAAGGCAGGAGTGTAAGCGCAGTGATGCAGGGGCAGTGAAGCGGAATAAAGCGGAACAGAGCAGAACAGAGCGTTCAGGTCTGTTCTCCTGCAAACTGCGTCATGTAGAGGGTGTAATAACTGCCCTTCTTCCTAAGCAGCTCTTCGTGGCTTCCGATTTCCACCACCTGCCCTTTCTCCATAACAACAATTTTGTCGGCATCCTGGATCGTGGAAAGCCTGTGGGCGATGATCAGGCTGGTGCGGTTTTGCATCAGCCTGATCATTGCGTCCTGGATATTTTTTTCTGTCCGGGTGTCCACGGAGGAGGTCGCCTCGTCCAAAATCAGGATTCTGGGGTCAGCGAGCACCGCCCTTGCGATGGTGAGGAGCTGCCTCTGTCCCTGAGAGAGATGGGCTCCCGCCTGGATGAGGACGGTCTGATATTTCTGTGGCAGATGCCGGATGAAACGTGCGGAATTGCTGGTCTGTGCCGCCAGTTCCACCAGTTCCCTGGTCGCTTCGGGATTTGCGTAGCGGATATTGTTTTCCACCGTGTCGGTAAACAGCACGGTGTCCTGCAGCACGATGGCAGTATTGCGGCGCAGATCATCCCTTCGGATGTCCTGTATGTTTGTGCCGTCGATCAGGATTTCCCCGGAGTCGGGGGTGTAAAAGCGCATGAGCAGATTGACCACGGTGGTCTTTCCGCTTCCCGTGGCGCCCACCAGGGCGATCTTCTGACCGGGCTGCACCGTGAGGCTGAAATCACGGAGCACCGGGCTGCCGGGTACATAGGAGAAACTCACATTCCGGAAGGTGATCTCTCCGCGCACCTGTTCCAGGGGAAGGGTGCCGCTGTTGTCCTCGTCGGGCTGTTCCAACAGCTCAAAGATGCGTTCCGCGCCGGCAAGCGCCGTCTGAAGGCTGCCGTAGAGCTGCGCGATCTCATTGAGCGGGCGGGAGAACTGCTTGGCATATATGATGAAGGCGGAGATGACCCCCACGGTGATGATCCCTTTCAGGGCAAAATATCCCCCGAAGGCGGAGACGATCACAAATCCCACATTGGAGATACAGTTCATCATCGGACCCATGGAGCCGCCCAGGATCTCTGCGCGGATGCTGACTTTGGTCAATTCATCCGAAGCCCGGTTGAATTCCCGGATGACATCCTCCTGCTTGTTGTAGGCGACGATGGATCTATAGCCGGTGATCATTTCCTCGGAATAGCCGTTCAACTGTCCCAGAACCTGAGAGCGCTTCCGGTATACTTTGCGCATGGCGGCGGACATCAGTCTGGTGGCAAGGATAGTGATGACCACTGTGACCATGGTGATCAGCGTCAGCTGAAAACAATAGTGGAACATGATGGCAACGGTGCCCACGATGGTGAGAACACCGGAAAACAGGGAGCCGAGACTCTGGGAGATGGAGGTGGAGATATTTTCCACGTCGTTGGTCATGCGGCTCATGATATCCCCGCTGGAGTGCGTGTCCAGATAGGGAATGGAGAGACAGTCTATTTTCTCGAACAGATGGTGGCGCATCCTGCGCACGATGCGCTGGCTTAAATGGGCGGACACATAGGTCTGGCAGAGCGTGCAGAGGGTGTTGACCAGATAGACCGCCAGCAGTCTGACCAGCAGGTCCCCAAGAAGATGCCAGTCTCCGGACAGGATCAGATCTATTCCGTCACCCTGCAGGGCGGGGGCGGCGAGGGCAGTGAGTGTCACCAGGATAACTGCTCCCAAAAGCAGCAGCAGGAGCAATTTTTCTCTGCCCAGATACTGCAGCAGCCGCCGCAGTGTGTGGGCAGTGTCTTTGGGTTTTTCCACGGACTGCCCCATGGAGGCGGAAGTTTTCCTTCTCCCGCCAAAATTGACGGCGGGCGAGTTCTGTTTCGCCTCCTGGCTGTGATAGCGGAAGGTGTCCGCCTTTCCGGCTTCAAAGCCCGGGGGGAGCGTATTCGGATGGTTGTTGGTCTGATGGATGTCTGATCTGTTCTTTTCTGTCATAGGAATCTCCCTGTGTCGTTAACAATGTTTCCGGCAGATTGTCGTATAGATAGGGCTGCCTGTAAAGGATTGCCCGCAGCTGTGGGTGCGGTCTTACTGTTGGGAATCACAGATATCCCTGTAGATGGCGGAGCTGGCAAGCAGCTTTTCATGGGTGCCGCAGGCGGCGATCCGTCCCCCGTCCAGCACCGCAATGCGGTCTGCATTCCGGATGGAAGCGATACGCTGGGCGACGATGATCTTGGTGGTGCCCGGACAGGACTGTTCCAGCGCCTGATACAGCCGGCTTTCCGTCTGCAGATCCAGCGCGTTCGTGGTATCGTCAAAAATCAGGATCTCCGCGTCCTTTAAGATGGCGCGTGCAATGGAGATCCGCTGTTTCTGCCCGCCGGAGAGGGAATGCCCGCCCTCTGTGACCAAAGTATAATACCCGTCTTTGGTGCAGCAGATAAAGTCATCTGCCTGAGCGACCCGGGCGGCATGCTTGATCTCCCAGGGGGATGCGTTGTCCCTGCCCCAGCGGATGTTCGCCTCGATGGGGCGGGAGTAGAGCTCCGCGCGCTGCATGACAATGGCGATGCGCTCTCTGAGCTGCTTCAGAGAGTATTCTTTCACGTTCATTCCGTCGATCAGGACTTCTCCTTCTGCGGCGTCATAGAAACGGGGGATCAGGCTGACCAGAGTGGATTTGCCGCTCCCGGTGGCACCGATGATGCCTAACGTCTCGCCCCGGTGTATGGTGAGACTGATGTCCTCCAGCACATTCTGGCTGCCCCCGGGGTAGGCGAAGGTCACATGACGAAGCTCCACCTCGCCCTGCGCCTCAGGCGGTTTGGCAGACCCGTCAGGGAGACTGTCGCCACAGTGCAGGGCTTCGTTCACACGGCTCACGGAGGCCCTCGCCCGGGTGAAGGTCTGGAAAATATTTGCCATGAATGTCACACCGTGAAGGATCATCGACATATAGGTGATGGCAGCCATGATCTGCCCGGAGGTCATATCCTCCCCGGCGCGCATGGTGCAGCCGCCCACATAGAGAATCGTCACGATGCACAGATTCAGCACGATGTTCATGCAGGGCGTCATAAACGCCAGCAATGCCTGAACCCGGAGACTGGTGGAGCAGAGCGCGTCATTGGCGGCGTCAAACCGGGACAGCTCATGCTCCTCCCGCACATAGGCTTTCACCACGCGGGCTCCGGCGAGGGTCTCCTGTACGCAGTTATTGACGCCGTCCAGTTTTTGCTGCACCGCGGTGAACATGGGGGTGGCTTTTTTGAGAAAGAAGACTACAAAAAGCAGTATGAAAGGCAGCCCGCAGGCGGCGATCAGGGCGAAACGGGGAGACTGCAGATACAGCATGAAAATCCCTCCCGCAAACATGATGCTGCTGCGGACCACCCCCCGGACGGAGAGCGTCACCATCTGCTGGATCTGGGTGGTATCATTTACCAGTCTGGTGATCAGAGAGCCGGTGGAAAACTGATCCGTCTGCTCGAAGGAAAGATTCATGATTTTGGCGAACAGGTCCTTGCGCAGATCGTTTCCGAACTGCTGGGAGGCAAGATTGGCGAACACCCCGCACATCACGCCGGACAGCCCTCCGAAGAGCACCAGCAGGATCATGCGGATGCCTTCCTTGAGCACCACATCCATATTTGATTTCAGGACGCCCTCGTCCACGATCGTTGCCATCATATCGGGCTGGATCAGATCCATGGCGATCTCGCCCACCATGAACAACGGGGCCAGAAGGCAAAACAACCAGTATTTTTTCAGATATTTCAGCATATCGTATTCCTTTCCGGGAGGAGGTTCCGGTTCCCTGGCGGATGGATCAGCAATGATTTTCTTCTCTTTATATTACATGATTGGAGAAATAAATGCAAATTGCCGCAGGTTATATCAAATAAGGAGTGGTTTTTTGCGGGAAAATCTTATACAATCCTAATAATAGGAGATGAAAGGAGTGTGCGGCATGATACCCAAAGATCCTGTGATGCTTTTAAGCTTTGTAAATCTTAAACTGAGGGATTTCTACGCGGGGCTGGACGGGCTCTGCGAGGATCTTCAGGCGGACGCGGACGAGATAAAGGAGAAACTTGGGGCGATCGGATACCATTATGATGCAGAGAGAAACCAATTTATCTAAAACACAATTTAAGGGGAGCAGATGCCGGATCTGTACAGGATGCGGGCGCTGTGTAAACGGCAGCGGAATCCACATCGTGACATCCCGGGAAAAGGGGCTTGACGATGAAAAAAAGCCGATTTACAGCCCCCGCGGGGAGCGTCTGGTGACGGCAGATATCGGGACCACCACCATCGCCCTGCAGCTTTATGATGAGAGCGGGACCGTGGCGGCAGACTATGCCGTTGTCAATCCCCAGACGGCATTCGGGGCGGACGTGCTCTCCCGGATCGCGGCGGCGCAGGAAACGGCAGCTCGGGAGCGGATGCGCTGGAGCGTGGTGGATCAGATTCGGAAGGCGCTGGAGGGCTTTGAGGCTTTTCTGCGCCCAAAGGAGCGCATGCGCATGGTGCTGGCAGGCAACACAACGATGGTTTATCTTCTCATGGGATATGACCCGTCGGAGCTGGGAAGGGCTCCTTTTCTGGCGCGGCATCTGGAGATCGTGGAAACCGATATAGAGACAGCGCATCAAAGGGTGCCATGTACCGTTTTCCCGGGGCTGTCCGCCTTTGTGGGCGGGGATATCGCGGCGGGGATGTACGCCTGCGGGATGACGGAGAAAGAGGAAATCACGCTTTTGGTAGACCTGGGCACCAACGGCGAGATGGTGCTGGGAAACAGACACCGCAGGATCGCCTGCGCCACGGCGGCAGGGCCGGCTTTTGAGGGCGGGGTCAACCGGGGCGTGTGGGGAGCCGATATGGTGCATCTTCTGGCGTGCCTGAAGAGAGAGGGCATTGTGGACGAGACCGGGCTTTTGGCAGAGCCCTATTTTGAGGAGGGCATCCTCATCGGAGACGTGCGGGTCAGCCAGGAGGCAATCCGGGCAATTCAGCTCGCCAAGGCAGCCGTGGGAGCCGGTATCCGGATTTTGATGAAGGAGTATGGAATCGGGGGCTGCGGAGAAATTGACAGAGTCATTCTGGCAGGCGGCTTCGGCTATCATCTCGACCCTTCGGATGCGGAAGAAATCGGGCTGCTTCCACCGGACCTGGCAGGGAAAGCCCGCGCCGGAGGCAACACGGCGCTTGCCGGGGCGCTGCGTCTGGGCAGGGAACTTCTGGCAAAAGACGGGGAGGAAACGCCGGCAGTGGAAGCCCGGCTGGGCATACGGGGGACGGAGATGATAAACCTCGCCGCTCATCCGGATTTTGAAAAACTTTATGTTCAGCATATGAATCTTGTTTCCTGAATCAGTGTTAGGAAATGTCTGCCGCGCATAGGATGAAACAGGATGGAAGAAAAGGCGTGGAAACGACAGTGGGAAATGAAAAAAGACGGACAGCGTTAATACTACTTCTGAGTGCGGTATTGATGCTGTCCTTTGGCATGTTTAAGAGGGAGAGAGACGGACAGATATGGACAGAAGAAAGGGCAGCGGCCCTCACGGGGACGGATGCGGTGACGCAGACCCAAAATGACACGGCGGCTCCGGCGGACGAGGAGACGCAGGAGAAAAAACGGATCGCACTGACCTTTGACGACGGTCCCCATCCCTCCTACACGGAGCAGCTTTTGGACGGGCTGAAGGAGCGGGGCGTACACGCCAGCTTTTTTGTCACAGGGGAGCATGCCGCACTGCATCCGGATGTGATCAGACGCATGAAAGAGGAGGGGCATCTGATCGGGAATCATACTTACAGCCATATGCAGCTTAGGAAGGGCAACCGCAGGGAATATAAGGAGGAACTGATCAAGACCAATGCCGTCCTCAAAGAGATCACCGGAGAGGATGTTCTGTATGTACGTCCGCCCTACGGTTCCTGGGATAAGAGCTTCGAGGAGGAGTTAAATATGTTTCCGGTGCTGTGGACCATTGACCCGCTGGACTGGTGCTCCGGCAATGTATCCTGCATCACCGAGAGGGTGGTGAAGGAGGCGGGGGAGAATGAGATCATTCTGATGCACGATTATTACGATACTTCCGTGACGGCCGCGCTGAAAATCGTGGATGAACTGTTGGAGGAGGGGTATGAGTTCGTGACGGTGGAGGAGATTTTGTTTGAGTGAGTATAGAAATGTTGTCTTTGCTGTGCTTTGTCTTGAAACCTTGATGAACGCATGATAAAATAGAAACAAAAGCTGCAAAGGAAAATGAGGTGCAAGGTGATCACAAAGGGAAAGAACGCTGCAGATAAAAGAAGAAGGATGCTCCTGCTTGGCTGCCTGCTGGTATTTTTCATGGCGGCAGGGCTCTTTTCGGCTGCTGCCCGCGCAGACCAGAGCCGGAAGGTGAAGGTTGCCTTTTTTCCGATGGACGGTTTCCATATGACGGAGGAGGACGGGACGCTGACCGGAATGGATGTGGACTATCTGAAAGCGCTGTGCAACTATGCCGACTGGGAAATTGAGTATGTCAGATGTGACAGCTGGGACGAGGCGCTGGAGATGCTGTCGGCCCGGGAGGTGGATCTGGTGGGTTCCGCCCAGTATTCGGTGGAGCGCGCCGCAGTCTATCAGTATGCGAACCTCTCCAGCGGCTATACCTTCGGCGTGATCGCGACGCGCCCGGACAGCCCTCTCGCCTATGAGGATTTTGAGGCAATGCGGGATATCACTTTCGGCATGGTGAAGACCTATGTCCGCCGGGAGGAATTTCTGCAATATTTAAAAGCCAACGGCATAGACCATCCGAAGATAAAGGAATATGTTTCCACGGCCCGGCTTCAGGAAGGTCTGGCGCAGGGAGAAGTGGATGCCATCGTCCACACTTTTACGGAGACAAATGAGGGGCATCGTCTCATCGGACGTTTTGCGCCCATGCCTTTTTACTATATCACCTACCAGGGCAATGATGATGTGCTGCGGGAGCTGAACCAGGCTGTTGCGGATCTGAAGATCAACCAGCCCCAGCTGGATACGGATCTGATGAACAAGTATTTTCAGAGCAGGCTTGACAAGACCGTTGTGTTCACCACAGAGGAAAAGGAATATCTCGATGAGGGGCATACGGTGGTGGTGGGATACCTGGACGGATACTACCCCTTTTCCTATGAAGAGGAAGGGGAGTGCCGCGGGCTGACCCGCAGGATGCTGGAGAGCGGCGCGGCATCCTATGGGCTGAATTTCACCTACCGGAAAATGGAGACGCTGCGGGAAGCGGAGTTAGAGCTGCAGAGAGGAAACATTGATATCATCGGTTATTGCACGGATTCGGCGGAGACGCTGGGAAGCTATCACCTGACGCCTGTTAAGGAATATGCGGATATTCCGCTGGTCATCGTAATGAAGGACAGCAAGACTTTGGGCAATCTGTCTTCTTTGGCGACGGTTCCCTATTTATATGTGGACGCGAGTCATGTGGTGGATACGGGTACTGTCTCCATCACCACCTATGACACGCAGACGGAATGTCTGGAGGCGGTGCGGAAGGGGACGATGGATGCCGTGCTCTGTGACGGTTATCTGGCAGAATATCTGCTGAGTACGGAGATCCGGTACAACAAAATGGAGGTCAAGAGCGTTTTAAGCGGTGAGCATGCCGTCTCTATGGTGATCCGCAGAAACGACAGATCCCCTCTGAGCGGTATCCTTAATAAGACGGTTTCTGTCATTGATGCAAAGACGGTCAGCGATTATATGATGGGGAATAATGTCTATTCCCTGATGACCGTGGATCGTTTTGTGCGGAACAACAGTGTGGCGATCATTATCTTTCTGTGTCTTATGATCGTTGCGGTCCTCTTTGTGGCATGGCATATTATTTCGGACAATCATAAGATTCAGAAACTGATGTACAAGGATACGGGCATGGACATCTGGAATCTGAACTATCTGATCTACCGGGGAACGACAAAGCTTTTGCCGGAGCGCAGGGAGCAGCAGTATGCGGTCGTCTATCTGAACATTTCCCGGTTCCGGCATTATAATATCATCTATGGATGGAATGCGGGACAGAGATTGCTGGAGTCCGTTGCAGAGGTACTCTCCCGCGAAGTGGATGAGAGAAAGGAAATCTGTGCGAGGGATCAGGGCGACCGGTTTGTACTGTTTCTGTCTGACGAGAGTGAGGAAAAGCTTCTCGAGCGGACCGGGAAGCTGCTTCGGACGATAGAGACAAGCATCTACAATGACACGGAGAACCGCATGGCGATCCACATGGGGGTATATTTCGTGCCTTCCGAGAGCAGTGATCTGCGCGTAGCTGTCAATTATGCGAATCAGGCGAACGATTCCCTCCGGGACAGCCCTGTCAGTGAGGTCAGGGTTTATGACGCGTCATTTGAAAGGGAGATCAAGGAGCGTCATGAGCGGGAGAAGCTTCTGGATTCGGTGGATATCAACAGGGATTTTGTGACTTATTATCAGGCAAAGGTGGACATCCGCACGGAAAAGATCGTCGGCGCCGAGGCGTTGATCCGGTTTTTGGACCCGTCGGATCAGGGAAGGGTCAGATCCCCGTCATATTTTGTCCCGTATTATGAGCAGACCGGCAGGGTGACGGAGCTGGATTTCTTTGTGCTGGAGAGTGTCTGTAAGATGTTGCGCAGACGTCTGGATGAGGGCAGGGAGGTTGTCACGGTCTCCTGCAACTTTTCCAGGAAGCATTTTATGAAACCGGGCTTCCCGGAGCGGTTTGAAGCCGTGTTGGAAAAATATCGGATCTCCAAGAACTACATAGAGGTTGAGGTGACGGAGACTGTCGTTGTGGAGGAACTGCAGCTTTCCACGGTCAAGCAGACGCTGGACGATTTGAAGGAAAGGGGCGTCAGGATCTCCATAGATGATTTCGGTTCCGGTTACTCCTCACTGGGTATTTTTGAACAGATCCCGGCATCCGTCATTAAGCTGGACCGTTCCTTTTTGTTAAATCAGGAGGACAGAAACCGTCAGGTGAAGATCATGCGGGGAATCGTCAATCTCGGAAAAGAGCTTAAGGCACAGATCGTCTGCGAGGGCGTGGAAACGGATGATGATGTGGAACTGATGCGGGAAATCGGCGCTTATGTGGCACAGGGTTATCGCTATGCCAAGCCGGTCCCGGAGGAGGAATTTGAGCGGCGGCTGGATGGGGGAGCGCCGTCCCGGCAAAAGGAAGATTGACAGGGGCTGACGGCAGGGTTAATATGGTGGATAGATGATAGACAGAGCGGGCGCGGAAGACGCGGCTGCCAGGAAAGGACGGGGCGAATATGAAAAGTCTCACAGGAAAAATCATTGCGTTGGTGACAGCATCTTCTCTGCTGCTGTCCCTGCTTTTGGGGGGCATGAGCATAGCGGCTTCCCGGAGCCTCACCAACAGGCAGGCGGGGGAGAATCTGCTGCTGACGGCACGAAACAGCGCGGATCAGATAGATCTTTGGATGTATACGATCGAACAGTCGGTGGACAGTCTGAGTGAAATGACACTTTCCACGATCACGGATTTTTCCCGCTTTAAGACCTCCCCGGAATATGTGGAGGAATGTACGGCAGCGCTGGAAAACGCGGTGATGACCCTTGCCCAGCATACCCAGGGGGCGATGACGGCGTACATTCGGTATAATCCGGAGTTTACGGATCCCACATCAGGCATTTTCCTGTCCAGGTCGGGGGAGGATTTTGAGGCTCTGGTGCCCACGGATTTCAGCATGTATGACCCGGATGATGTGGCGCATGTGGGCTGGTATTACACGCCGGTAAAGGCAGGGCAGCCGGTCTGGATGGATCCCTATCTGAACGAAAATATCAATGTCTATATGATTTCTTATGTGGTTCCGCTGTATGTCAACGGGGAGTCTCTGGGCATTGTGGGAATGGATATCGATTTCAGTGTGATCGAGGATATGGTCAATGACATCCGGATCTATGACAGCGGCTATGCCTATATGACCAATGCCGCCGATGGGGTGCTTGTCCATCCCCTCTATGAGACCGGCACGGCGCTTGAAAAGGTGGATCCCTCTGCCGGAAAGTTTCTGGCAGATCCCTCCCGGGCGGATACGGCAGAGACCTTTGGAGGACAGATCACGGTTTACACACTGCTGCACAACGGGATGAAACTGGCGCTGTTGGTTCCCCGGGCAGAACTTTTCGCGGATTCAGACAGAATGGTCATACAGATCGTAGGGGCGATCCTGGTGGTGCTCCTTTTGGTGGTCGCGGCGGCTTCCGTCGCCGGCATCCGCATGGCGGCTCCGATCCGGCAGATCACCCGGATCATTCAGGATACGGCAGAATTTAAGTTTACCGCCACGGAATACGGAGACAGATTGTGCAGTCTGAAGGATGAGACAGGCGACATGGCGCGGGCAGTCCGCAAAATGCGCCAGGAACTGCGCAATATGGTCACCCTGATCCACACATCCTGCGATTCCCTGAACGGGAATATCGGGGGGCTGCGTCAGGCTTCCGGGCAGGTGAGCAGCAGGGCAGAGAGTAATTCCGCCTGCATCCAGGAGATTTCCGCGGGCATGATGCAGACCTCCGACGGCACGGAACGGATCCGTGAGACGGTGGAGGAACTGCAGCAAAACTCCAGGGATATCCGTGTATTGTCCCGGGACAGCAGGACGGTGGCGGAAGGGCTGGTCACGGATGCCGGTAAACTGGTGGACATGACCGCAAAGGCCTCGGAGCAGATCCGGGAGATTTACGATAAGGCGAGAAAAGATACGGATATTGCCATCGAACATTCCAAGGCGGTGGACAAGATCAATCAGCTGACGGATGTGATCATGGAAATATCCACCCAGACCAATCTGCTGGCGTTGAACGCCTCCATAGAGGCGGCAAGAGCCGGAGAAGCCGGACGGGGCTTCTCCGTGGTGGCATCCGAGATATCCACCCTTGCCAATCAGACCAATGCCGCGGTGGAGGACATCAACAATACGGTTTCCGAGGTGCATACCGCCGTGTCCGATATGTTGAAATGTTTAAATACCCTGATGGAGTTCATGAACCAGAAGATCCTGCCCGACTATGACCGGTTCCATTCGGTGTGCGACAAGTATCAGAAGGATGCCTGTGCCATGGGAGGCAGCATGGAGAAGGTGGACGGAACCATTGAACAGCTCACCCGGGAACTGGAGCATATCCTGGAAACGATCACTTCCATCAGCGGGACCATCCGGGAATCCAGCCGCAGCATTCAGGAGATGGCAGAGGAAACCACCAGCATGGCTTCCGAAACGGTCAGCAACGCACAGCTCGCGACAGAGAGCGAGGAGACCTTGCGGGGTTTGGAGGACATTGTGGGAAAATTCAGCCTGTGACGCGGGAAGTATAGGATGTGCGCGGCGCCGGGAGGACATTTGGAGAAGACGGAATGGATTTGTTTGAGTATATGCGCAGTACCAATATGGAAAAGGAGTCCCCTCTGGCGGCGCGGATGCGTCCCCGCACACTGGAGGAGGTCGTCGGGCAGGAGCACATCATCGGGCAGGACAAGCTGCTCTACCGCGCCATCAAGGCGGACAAGATCAGCTCGGTCATTTTTTACGGACCGCCCGGGACGGGCAAGACTACGCTTGCCAAAGTGATCGCCAACACCACCAGCGCGGAGTTTACCCAGATCAATGCCACGGTGGCAGGCAAAAAGGATATGGAGGATGTGGTGGAAAAGGCGAAGGATGTACAGGGGATGTACGGCAGACGCACGATCCTGTTCATCGACGAGATCCACCGTTTCAACAAGAGCCAGCAGGATTATCTTCTGCCCTTTGTGGAGGACGGCACCATTATTCTGATCGGGGCGACAACGGAAAATCCTTATTTTGAGGTGAACGGGGCATTGCTCTCCCGCTCCATCATATTTGAGTTAAAGCCGCTTCCGAGGGATGCGGTGAAGGAGCTTTTAAAAAAAGCCGTCTATGATGAGGAGCGGGGCATGGGCAGCTATCAGGCGGTGATCGAGGAGGATGCGCTGGAGTTTCTGGCGGATCTTTCCGGCGGGGATGCCAGGCATGCGCTCAATGCCGTGGAGCTTGGGGTTATGACCACGCCGCGGGGAGAGGACGGGAAGATCCATCTCACGCTGGAGGTGGCGCAGGAGTGCATACAGAAGCGCGCAGTGCGCTATGACAAGAACGGTGACGACCACTATGACACCATTTCCGCGTTTATCAAGAGCATGCGGGGGTCAGATCCCGACGCGGCAGTGTATTATCTGGCGCGGATGCTTTATGCGGGAGAGAGTGTGACCTTTATCGCCAGGCGGATCATGATCTGTGCGTCGGAGGATGTGGGAAACGCCGATCCCATGGCGATGGTGGTTGCGGCAAACGCCTCCCTCGCCGTGGAGCGGGTGGGGATGCCGGAGGCGCAGATCATTCTGTCCCAGGCGGCGTCCTATGTGGCATGTGCCCCCAAGTCCAACGCCTGTGTGGAGGCAATCTCCCAGGCGATGAGAGAGGTGGAAAAGAGCGGAAATCTTCCCATCCCCGCGCATCTGCAGGACGCGCATTACAAGAGCTCCGCAAAGCTGGGGCGCGGCATCGGTTACAAGTACGCCCACGACTATCCCAACAACTATGTGGAGCAGCAGTATCTTCCCTATGAACTGAGCGGGAGGGAATTCTATACGCCCTCAGGGAACGGCTATGAGGTGAAGATCCGGGAACATATGAAGCGCATCCGCAGCGAGGCGGCTGCGGGCGGCGGGACGCAGGAGACGGAGTCTCTTTAAAAAAGCTCCTGTATCAGATATTGATAGACGGATTCGTTTTTTTTCTGCCAGTTGGCACAGATGGCGGCGGCGAGTTCCTCCGTGGGGACGGAGAGAGTGATGTCCACGAGGGTGATGTCCCTGTCCTTTGCCACAAGTCTTGTCTCAAATTCCCCCGAAGTGGATTTGTAATAATTCCCCTGGACGGAGAGTTCATTGCGCAGGGTCAGCTCATGCTCTTTGAGGTAGCTGTCGATCTCCTGTTTGATGGAGTCTCCGATATGTTTGTCAAAATAATGAAGCGTCTGTATGCCTTCCTCGGTGATGGCAAGCTGGGTGCGGTTTCCCATGGGCCGGGAGGAGAGCATGCCCGCCTCGGCCAGCTCCGCGAACGCCTGCTGCAGAGTCAGAAAGTTTGTATACTCCCGCTCCAGGATAAAATCGCTGACCTGTGCCTTGGTGAGAGGGAAGGTCACGCGGTTGAGCATATATAGCACGATCAGTTTATAGAGAGTAAGAGGATCCTGTAACATTTCCGCTCCTTTTCTTTGTCCGATTCCCGGCCGGTCTGCCGGGATACTATTCTCCTGATGAAAATAAATCCCCCTGCATCACATTTTGTGTCCGCATCCGCATATGGAGGCTGTTCAGCACGCCCCGCTTGTCCGTACTCCATCCGGGGGCGAGAAGCTGTCTGCGCGAGCCGTCTCCGGTGAGCCGGTGAAGCACGATCTCAGGGGAGAGAAGGCGTATGCAGCGGATGAGGATCCGAAGATATTCCTCCCGTGTCAGGGGAACGGGCTTCGGGGAAGGACCCCGCAGATACCATGTCCCCAGATCGGTTCCCTCCAGAAAATGGAGGAGCTGCAGTTTGACGCCAAAGGGCATGACGCGGTTGAGCCAGGTGACGCTCTCATACATCATTTCCTCCGTCTCCCCCGGCAGCCCGAGGATCAGATGGACGATGACGGGGATGCCGATCTGTCTTAGCCTGTCGCATGCCTCCTCAAAGCAGGGGAGGGAATACCCCCTGCGGACCAGGGCGGCAGTCTGTTCATGGATGCTCTGCAGTCCCAGCTCTATCCAGATAAATTTATGGGGATATACCGCTTTCAATTCTTCCAGAAGTATGAGCACTTCGGGGGGCAGGCAGTCCGGACGGGTGGCGACGGAGATGCCGCAGACCAAAGGATGCGCCAGTGCCGCGCAGTACACCCGGCGCAGCCAGTCCACCGGGGCATAGGTGTTGGTGTATGCCTGAAAATAAGCGATCAGGCAGGCGCCTTCCCCCGGGGTAAATTTGTCTTTGAGGCGCTCCAAGCCTTCTGCCAGCTGTTCCTCCACGCTTTTTCCCGCGATGTCCACGGCGAAATCACCGCTTCCTCCCGCGCTGCAGAAGATACAGCCCCGAGTGCCCAGCGTGCCGTCCCGGTTGGGGCAGGTCATGTGGGCATTCAGGGCTATTTTGTAGCATTTACGGCCCAGAGTGTTTTTGCACCAGGCGTCCAGGGAGTAATAGGGTTTTCCGTGCCAGTCGTTCTGCATCTTTTCTCCCCTCTGCTTTCGTCAGATCTTCGTGTGACGGATGCGGGTTTATCGCACGATATGGGATTTTACCGCTTCGGCTACCAGCTCCGCAACCCTGGGATCAAAGGCCTCGGGCATGATATTGTCCTCGTTTAATTCCTCGTCGGACACCAGCCCGGCGATGGCGTCTGCGGCGGCAAGCTTCATCTCATCGGTGATCTGCGCAGCGCGCCCCTCCAGCGCGCCCTTAAAGATCCCGGGGAAGGCGACCACATTGTTGACCTGGTTGGGAAAATCGCTCCTTCCGGTGCCCACCACCCTTGCCCCGGCAGCTTTTGCGGCGTCGGGCATGATCTCGGGCACGGGATTTGCCATGGCAAAGAGGATGGCATCCCGGTTCATGGAGGCGACCATCTCAGGGCTGACAATGCCGGGGGCAGATACGCCCACAAAGATGTCGGCGCCCTTCATGGCGTCCGCGAGAGTGCCGTGTTCGTTGCCTAAGTTCGTCACCTCCGTCATCTTCTGCTGCATCCAGTTGAGCCCTTCCGTGTCCTTAGAGACGATGCCCATCTTGTCGCACAGGATGATATTAGGAAATCCGTAGGTGAGAAGCAGCCGGGTGATCGCCACGCCCGCGCTGCCCGCGCCGTTTACCACCACGCGGCAGTTTTCTTTTTTCTTGCCCACCACCTTCAGGGCGTTGATGATGCCGGCGAGTACCACGATGGCGGTTCCGTGCTGGTCGTCATGGAATACGGGGATGTCCAGCGACGCCTTGAGCCGTTCCTCGATCTCGAAGCAGCGGGGGGCGCTGATGTCCTCCAGATTGATGCCGCCGAACCCGGGGGCAAGCCAGGTCACGGCTTTGATGATCTCCTCGGTGTCCTGGGTGTCCAGACAGATAGGCACGGCGTTGACGCCGCCAAATTCCTTGAACAGGACTGCCTTGCCCTCCATCACGGGCATGGCGGCATGGGGACCGATATTTCCGAGCCCCAGCACTGCGCTGCCGTCGGAGACAACCGCCACGGTGTTTGCCTTCATGGTGTAGGTATAGGCGGCTTCCTTATCCCGGGCGATGACTCTGCAGGGCTCCGCAACGCCGGGGGTGTAGCACAGAGCCAGATCCTCCCTGGAGTTTACGGGTGCCTTGGAGACAGTCTCCAGCTTGCCGTTCCACTGTTTATGTAATTCCAAAGCTTTTTCATTGGTCGTCATGGCGATACCTCTTTTCTAAGGATTTTTGATATGTGTTTATTATAGACCAGGCTATAGGTTATTGCAAATAGTTTGTTGGTTTTGAATGCAGATCGGTGCGGGATGGTGCGGGTTTCAATATTTCCTTTTCAAGAGCAAAAAGATATGATATAATGAGCAATAGTGTAAACAGTGTGCCTGTGCATCCAGGTGCGGGGCATACGACAGCGGGAAAATATAAAACTACATAATACAGGAGGACGAGGAATGTATTCATTGGATGACGTAAAGCTTGTGGATCCCGAGATCGCGCAGGCGATCGTGGACGAGCAGGCGAGGCAGAACAGCCACATTGAGCTGATCGCTTCCGAGAACTGGGTGAGCAGGGCAGTGATGGCTGCCATGGGAAGCCCCCTCACCAACAAATATGCGGAAGGCTACCCCGGCAAGAGATATTACGGCGGCTGTGAGTGCGTGGATGTGGTGGAGAATCTGGCGATCGAGAGGGCGAAGAAACTCTTTGGCTGCGATTACGCGAACGTGCAGCCCCACTCCGGCGCGCAGGCGAACATGGCGGTACAGTTTGCGGTATGTAAGCCCGGGGACACCATCATGGGCATGAATCTTGACCACGGCGGACATCTGACCCACGGAAGCCCCGTGAACATGTCCGGAAAATATTTCCACATCGTTCCCTATGGCGTAAATGACGACGGCTTTATCGACTATGACAAACTGCGCAGTATCGCGCTGGAGGCGAAGCCCAAGATGATCATCGCGGGCGCGTCCGCCTATGCGCGCACCATTGATTTTGCGAAGTTCCGCGAGGTTGCCGACGAGGTGGGCGCTGTGCTCATGGTGGACATGGCGCATATCGCCGGGCTGGTGGCGGCAGGGCTGCATCCCAGCCCCATCCCCTATGCGGATGTGGTGACCACCACCACCCACAAGACGCTCCGCGGTCCCCGCGGCGGTCTGATCCTGTGCAATCAGGAGGCGGCCGACAGGTTTAATTTCAACAAGGCGATCTTCCCCGGCATTCAGGGAGGACCCCTGATGCACGTCATCGCCGCAAAGGCTGTCTGCTTTAAGGAGGCTTTGAGCGATGACTTCAAGACCTACCAGAAGGGCATCATCGACAATGCCCAGGCGCTGTGCAGGGGGCTGATGAGCAGAGGGATCAAGATCGTGTCCGGCGGCACGGACAATCATCTGATGCTGGTGGATCTGACCAACTTCGGGCTCACCGGAAAGGCGGTGGAAAAACTTTTGGATGCCGCGCACATCACCTGCAACAAGAACACCATTCCCAACGATCCCCAGTCGCCTTTCGTGACCAGCGGTGTGCGTTTGGGCACGCCCGCGGTGACTTCCAGAGGCATGAACACGGAGGATATGGACCGTATTGCGGATGCCATCGCCATGGTGATCAAGGGCGGTGAGAGCAAGGTGCCCGAGGCGAGGGCGATCGTCCAGACTTTGACAGACAAGTACCCTCTTGGATAAAAGGATACGGCGGGGATGACGCTGCCGTTTTAATTCAAGACAGGAAACAGGAGGCATCCCGGGTGTACGGTATCCCGGATGCCTCCTGTTTCCATCATATCTCGGAATCATCTCAGCATTATATCAGCATTATATATCATTATATATTAGGAAGTAATTCAGAGAGACGGCGACGGGGGAAGGCGGTCTGTGGGACGCTCTTTTGGGAGCGCGAAAGGAAAATGATGTAAATATAGATAAATTTGTCTTGTGTATTTTGGGATTATGTGCTAAAATATCTTTCGTTGAAAAACAAGTGTCCGCTCCACACACACAAACGGGCAATGAGGTATGGTTATGGGAGAGACAGCGAAGTATTTTGTGGTGCGCCGCAAGGCGATTCCCGAGGTGCTGTTAAAAGTGGTTGAGGCGAAACAGCTGCTGGAGTCGGAAAAAGTTTTGACGGTTCAGGAGGCTGTTGACGCGGTGGGAATCAGCCGCAGTTCTTTTTATAAGTACAAAGACGATATTTTTCAGTTCCACGACAACGCCCAGGGGACAACCTTCACCCTCACGTTCCAGATGGATGACGAGCCGGGGCTTTTGTCGGATGTGCTTAAGATCATCGCGGAATATCAGGCGAATATCCTGACCATCCATCAGAGCATTCCCATTAACGGGATCGCGTCCTTAAGTTTAAGTGTCCAGGTGCTCAAGACCACGGGCAATATCTCCCGGATGGTGGAGACCATGGAACGTCAGAAGGGTGTGCATCATGTGAAGATCCTCGCCAGGGAGTAGGGATTGGGAAGGACGGAAGATATGAGCCGGAGGGACGCAAAAACGATATCCGGAGGGACGGATCCAAAAAAGAGAAAGAGAAAGACAGGGAAAAGGAGACAGACATGATCAATGTGGCAGTTTTAGGATACGGCACCGTGGGAAGCGGCGTTGTGGAAGTCATTGAGAAGAACAAGGATATGGTGAACAAGAAGTCCGGACAGGAGCTTCGTGTAAAATATATTCTGGATCTGAGGGATTTCCCCGGGGATCCTTATGCGGACCGGGTGATCCATGATTTCGATAAGATTGTGAACGATGACGAGGTGGCGATCGTCTGCGAGACCATGGGCGGTGTGGGAGCCGCCTATCAGTTCACGAAGGCGGCGCTGGAGAAAGGAAAGAGTGTCTGCACCTCCAACAAGGAGCTGGTGGCAAAACACGGCCCGGAGCTTCTGCGGCTTGCCCATGCGCACAACTGCAATTATCTCTTTGAGGCCAGCGTAGGCGGCGGCATCCCCATCATCCGTCCCCTCAACTATTCCCTGACGGCGGAGCGCATCGAGGCCATCACGGGTATTTTAAACGGCACCACCAACTATATCCTGACCAAGATGGAGCAGGACGGCGCCGACTTTGAGAGCGTGCTGAAGGAGGCGCAGGAGAAGGGGTATGCGGAGCGCAATCCGGAAGCGGATGTGGAGGGGCATGACGCCTGCCGCAAGATTGCCATTCTTTCTTCTCTGATGACCGGAAAGAATGTGGATTCCGAAAAGATCTATACGGAGGGCATCACGAAGGTGACTGCCGATGATTTTGTGTACGCTAAGGCAGCGGGCAGATCCATCAAGCTGCTCGCCAGGAGCAGGGTGCTGGGCGAGGACGAGGTGCTTGCCATGGTCGCGCCCTTTATGATCGACAAAAGCCACCCCCTTGCCATGGTAAACGGCGTGTTTAACGCGGTGTTCGTCACCGGCAATATGCTGGGCGACTCCATGTACTATGGCCGCGGGGCAGGAAAACTCCCCACCGCCAGCGCGGTGGTGTCGGACGTGGTGGACTGTGCAAGACATCTGGGCAGGATCATCATGTGCTTCTGGGAGGATAAGGATGCGCACATCGCGGACATCTCCGGGGTGGAGACAGCCTGGTTCGTGCGCGTGAAGACCTCCGCATTGCAGCAGGCACAGGCAGCCCTGGGAGCGGTCAGAACTCTGGAGGTGCCCGGGCGCAGTGAGGACAGAGCGCTCTTTACAAAGCCTATGAAGGAGAGCGAGTTTGCGAAAAAGTGCGGGGAGCTTGGCAGTGACGTTCTTGGCACGCTCCGTTTATATTAGAAAGAAGAATAACAATATATAGTTTAGGATCGGGGAGGAAAAAATGTCTAAAGTAGTAAAGTTTGGCGGAAGTTCTCTTGCGAGTGCGGAACAGTTCCGGAAGGTGGGAAATATCATCCGTGCGGACAAGGAGAGAAGATATGTGGTGCCCTCCGCACCCGGAAAGCGTTTTCCAAAGGATACCAAGGTGACGGATATGCTCTATAGCTGCTATGCCCTTGCCGAGGAGGGCAAGAATTTTGCCGGTGGGCTCAAAGAGATCCGGGAGCGTTACGGGGAGATCATTTCCGGGCTGAAGCTGGATCTTTCCCTGGATGAGGAGTTTAAGACGATCGAGCAAAACTTCAAGGCGAAGGCGGGCTCTAACTATGCGGCCTCCCGGGGAGAGTATCTCAACGGCATCATTATGGCAAATTATCTTGGATTTGAATTTATCGATGCGGCGCAGGTCATCTTTTTTGACGAACACGGCGATTTTGACGGGGAGAAGACCAACGAGGTATTGTCCGCAAAACTGGAGGGCTGCGAGTGTGCCGTGATCCCCGGGTTTTACGGTTCCCTTCCCGACGGAACCATCAAGACCTTTTCCAGAGGGGGATCCGATGTCACCGGTTCCATCGTGGCAAAGGCGGCGAAGGCGGATGTGTACGAGAACTGGACGGATGTGTCCGGTTTCATGATCGCGGATCCCAGGATCATCGACTCTCCCGAGCGCATAGAAGTGATCACCTACAAGGAACTGAGAGAGCTCTCCTATATGGGGGCAAGCGTGCTGCATGAGGATGCGATCTTTCCTGTGCGGCAGGAAGGGATTCCCATCAATATCCGCAATACAAACGCCCCCGAAGATGAGGGGACCTGGATCGTCGGGAGCACCTGCCAGAAATCCCGTTATGTTATCACCGGAATTGCCGGCAAAAAAGGTTTTTGCTCCATCAATATAGAAAAAGATATGATGAATGCCGAGATCGGTTTTGGAAGAAAAGTTTTGCAGGCTTTCGAGGACCAGGGCATTTCTTTCGAGCATGTTCCCTCCGGCATTGACACCATGACCGTGTTTGTCCATCAGGACGAGTTTATGCACAAGGAGCAGCAGGTGGTGGCAGGGATCCACAGACTTGCCAAGCCGGACACCATTGAGATTGAGTCCGATATCGCCCTGATCGCGGTGGTGGGACGGGGCATGAAATCCATGAGGGGAACCGCAGGCAGGATTTTTGCCGCCCTCGCCCACAATCACATCAATGTCAAGATGATCGACCAGGGATCCTCCGAGCAGAATATCATCATCGGCGTGTCCGACCAGGATTTTGAGGTGGCGATCCGTGCGATCTACGAAATTTTTGTGCTCACGAAGCTTTGATCTGTTTATGACAGCCTGAATATGGACGGGACGGCTCCGGATATTCCGGAGCCGTTTTTTGCAAAAAAAGCCGGATATTGCCAAATCTGCTGAAAATTTTGTCGAAAAACGGAAACATACAAAAAAATAAAAATAAAATTTGAATTTTTTTGAAAAAAGTGTTGACAAGAGTCGAAACGTGTGATATATTGAATTTAACAAAAGAGAAGAGAGAACAAGAAGAAGAAAAAGACATCTTCCATTAAGGTACCAAGGAGAGAGGTACCAAAGATAAAGCACCGTTAATCATAGATTATCGAGTACACAGAAGAAAAAGCAGCGAGTTACCAAAGAGTACGGTTTGACGAGGTACAAGCATTTGGAACGCTACAGTATCCTGATACAAAAGAGAATGTGGAAAGATACCAAAGAAGAAGTGGAAGATGCAAACAACTGAATAGTGGCTGCAAATAAAGAGGAAAGAGAGGTAGTAGTCCATTGGATAGCATAGTCTGAGAGAGGGTATTGATGATGTGTATCGATACCCTCTCATTTTTATTATTATGTATTCTATATGTATTCTCCCTATCCTGCAGATTCTGTTTTCTATTGACCTGCACGGCTTCTTTCTCCTTGATCTTATAATCATTTTTAAGCTGTTTCTCGTGCCTGAGCACACAATTCCGATCCCGGGATAAAATCAGAAAAGAAAAGAAATTTAAAAAATTATGAAAAGTATTATTTTCCAGTAGAAATTGCACGATAAATCATGTATGATATTAGAGAAGATATCCATAGCAGCGGCGGACAGTACATGCTGCTGCATATACAGAGGAGTAGATCGATGGAGCAGAATACCCAGGAACAGCAGGAGAGACGGGAGGCAAGGAGACGGCGCCGGGTGCGCAGCCAGATCCTCGCATACACTGCCGTAGTTGTTTTTATCCTGGCGGTTGCCGCAGGGATCGTGTTCGGCGTACAATACCTGACCGGTGAAAGCCGAAGGAATGAAGAGAAGAAACAAAACCAGGTCAACGAAATGCTGGGGGAGGAGGAGAGCCTGGAGGAACCCCCGGAGGAAAAGCCGCAGGAGGAGACCGTGGCAGAACTCACGCCGGAACAGAAGCTGGATCAGATCGTAAATGCGGGTATTGAAGTGATGCCCATCGAAGATAAGGTGGCAGGGCTGTTCATTGTGACCCCGGAGTCCATCACAGGAGTGAGTACCGCCGTGAAAGCAGGCGACGGAACCAAGGACGCCTTGACGAAATATGCTGTGGGTGGTATTGTATATAGTAGTCGTAATATTCAGAGCGAGAGTCAGTTTCGGGAGATGATCGATACCACCAAGCTCTATGCCAATTATCCGCTGTTCATCGCGGTGGAAGATGAGGGCGGCAGATTCAGCCCTCTGGGCGAAAAGGGGCTTGTGCCAAAGCAGGACGGCGCAGATGCCGTGGCTGCAGGAGGGGCTGCCGACAAGGCAAAGGAAGTGGGAACTGCGATAGGAGGTTATCTTGCGGATTACGGGTTTAATCTGGATCTTGCACCGGTGGCGGATATAAGCAGTGTGGAACATTCCGTGATGGAAGGACGTACTTATGGCTCCGATACGGCGGCAGGCGGTTATGTCTCCGCCATGGTGGAAGGGCTGCAGGGGCAGAAAGTCAGTGCCTGTCTCAAACATTTCCCCGGAATGGGAGCGACTGCCCAGAACGTGGAAGACGGGCTGGCAAGGACGGACAGAAGTGCGGAGGAATTCCGGGCGGGAGAGTTTACCGTGTTCCGGGCAGGAATCGATGCCGGAGCGGATATGGTGATGGTAAGCCACATGGCTGCGCCGTCCCTTGCAGGTGACAATACCCCCTGTTCCATGTCCGAGACGGTGGTGACGGATATCCTTCGCAGGGAGCTGGGCTTCGACGGGGTGATCATTACCGATGCGATGGATGTGGCGGCCGTCTCCGAGTATTATGATGCCGGGGATGCTGCGGTACAGGCTCTGCGCGCCGGCTGCGATATGATCCTTATGCCGGAGGATTTTGAAAAGGCATACAACGGTGTGCTGGAAGCTGTGAAAAACGGTGAAATATCGGAAGAAAGAATCAACGATTCCCTGAAGAGGATATACAGAATAAAATATGCTGACAGGCTGGGGGGATAGAAGCCCGGCGGAAGAAATTCAGACTTTGGACTGATCCGAGTCGGAAGGAATATATTGGGCGATGTCCTGAATGCGGCACTGTAATATTCTGCAGAGATCATTGAGCGTTGTGGTATTGAGAGGCTTGTTTTTCCGAAGTTTGTCAATGGTGGCGTTGGAGATATGATGCCGCGTTGTCAAGGTATAGGTGGTCTCGCTGGAATTTTTCAGCGTAGCCCAGAATGGTTCGTAACTAATCATAGTGATACCTTCTTAAAAGAACTGTAACTCCTTTTCATAATGATATGTAATGTATAAAAAAGTATTTATCTGTCTTCAGTTTATTGTATAAATTTGCTCTTGACCATAGTCATAAAGGTGACTATAATTTTGAAATATAATGTAGGTGCCTTGTCGGTTTTTGTTCCGACATGACATAAAAAAGGGAAAGGAAGAAGAAGAAATGAGAGGAAAGGGAAAGTATGTGAAAAAGTTTTTGCTCATGCTCGCCGCAGTCTTAGTACTGTCCTCCTCCATGGTGGCGTTTGCGGCTGACGGGGCTGTTAAGCTGAAGACCCTGAAGATTGTGGGCTCCAATGGAAAGACATGTTCCAAGACGACTCTGTACACCAACGGCAGAGAAGCGGAAGAGGAATTCGACGAGAATGGCAAGAAGGTCGGGACGACATTAGAGACTCCCAAGTCCGTGACACTGACGGTAAACGCACTGGCTGCCGGCGGCGTTTCGGGCGAGTACATCGTGACCAGCAGCGACAGAGACATCGCTACCGTCCAGAAGGGCGATAATCTCTTCGGAGAGCCGGGTTATGATAAGATAACCATCACCGCAGGCAACAAGAGCGGTAAGGCAGTGATCACGGTCAGAGACAAGAATAATTATAAGAAGACGGCAAAGGTTACCGTAACGGTCAATACCCTTGCTGAGACCATCAATTTCGGCGCTAATGTAGACGCTTACAACACGATGACGGTTGCGAAGGGCGGCAAATTGAATCTGGGTGCAGCCGTGGATGACAGTGTAACAGGCAAAAAGCTGAAATATTCCGTTGTGGGTGTCCGCAACCAGGATGATGAGGACTGGCAGACGCCTGCAAAGAACAATGTCAAGGTGACAGTGGATTCCAAGGGAAATGTGTCCGGTAAATTTGAGGGCTATGCCCTTGTCCGCGTACAGGCGCAGGATGAGAAGATGACTCCGGTCGGTAAGACCAAGGCTTCCGCCTGGGGAGCTTATGCGGATGTGGAAGTAGAGGTAAAAGCATCGGCAGCCATGGATATCACATGTGCCGACAAGACCAAGCTGGATCTTAAGAGCAACAGCGCAAGCGAGAAGCATACTTATGATCTCAGCCAGCGTCTGAGCGGAGCGGATAAGGATATGGCCGCATATGCCTCCAGCAATACCAAGGTGGCAAAGGTGAACCAGAGAGGTCTCATTACTGCCGTGGGTAACGGTACTGCAAAGATTACCGTTACGCCTAAGGACGGCAGCAAGCTGAGAAAAGCGATCTCCATATCCGTAAAAGTTACCACTGATATTGAGAGGATCGACGTGAGCGATGAGATCACGGTTCTGCTTGGCAAGAGCAGCAAGCTGGGTGCAAAGGTTGATAAGGCTGTAAGCAACAAGAAACTGATCTATCATTCCGAGGATGAAAATATTGCCAAGATCAGCACATCGGGCTCCATCAGCGGCAAAGGCGAGGGCGAAACGACAGTCACCGTCCAGTCCCAAGAGGTTCCCAGCGTGAAAAAGACTGTGAAGGTGCATGTGATCGACCCTGTCAATAAGATCAGCGTTAAGGCAAAAACTTATGATAAGAATGGAACTCTTGTAGACAAGACTTCCACTACGCTGTATCTCAATGAGAATGTTGGCGCTGAGGATGTGGAGTTCAGCGAGACGGAAGTGGCAGCTTCCATCACCACCAAGCTGGGCAAGGATCCTCTGAAGGATGCAGACCTGGAAGATATCGTGTCTGTTACCACCAGCAATGCGAAAGTGGCATATTATGAGGACGGCTGGATCATTGCCAATGGCAAGGGCAGCGCGAAGATCACCTTCACCGCGAAGGACGGCAGCAAGAAGAAGGCTACCGTGAGCGTAAAAGTCATCCAGAAGGTGGACAGCATCAGCCTGGATACTGTGTATGTAAAGAACGGGGGAAGCGTCACCCTGAAGGCAGTGACCAATGACGCAAACAATAAGAAACTGGATTACTCCTTTACCAAGGAGGCAGGTGTGACCGGTACGATCACCTGCACTAAGGCAGGAAAACTGACTGCCAAGAATGTGACGTTGACGGATGATGAGCCTGTACTCATCGGCACACTGACCGTAACTGCAAAGGATGGCACTACGGTTCCCAAGCAGAGCGCATATACTATGGAAGATATCTCGGTGTATGCGGTAGCCACCGATAAGGGGCTTTCCAAGGAGGATCTGCAGGAGATCGATGAGATGGAGGGTATCTCCATCAAGAAGGGTGAAAAGAGCGCCGTTTTGCAGCAGATGATCACGGAGGCGTATGCGAATCCTGTCGGCGGTTATGCCAACAAACGTGATCTGTCCTGGAAAGCCAGCAAGGCCGGCATTGTGTCCATTGACAAGAACGGCGTGCTGACTGCAAAGAAACCGGGAGTAACTACGGTGACGGTGAAAGATAAGCAGTCCAACGCTTCGGCTACTGTGGAGGTCCGTGTCGGTGATTCCCAGGCGGATTACCTGAAGTCTGTGGATGAGAAGATCAATCTGGTAGTGACTTCTGAGGATTACAGCTGGATAGGATTGAATCCTTCCTTTGACAGCAAGGCTGGAGAAGTCAGGATCGGTCTGACCGATGTGACCAAGTCCAAAGAGGATGCCAAGGCAGTCAAAGCGGAACTCAAGGATATGGTAGTCGCAATGGCTTACAGCATGGCGGATACCTCTTATCGGAGCGCAACCCTGACAGGGGAAGGTCATACCTGGGCGCTCAACAGAAGCGGCAAAAACATTGTAGTCAGCTACGACGGCAGCCAGATTGGCTCTTATCCTGTGACATCTTACAAAGATGCGGTGCGGGATGTCGTAGACCGTATGACGGAAGACTTTGACCAGGGAACAGGCACACTTCTGGAGTGCAACGGCAGAGACTTCACGCTGACAGCTACCAAAGTAGATTCCGCAAAGGGTTATGAAGATCTGGAGTACGAAGCAGAATACAGCATTACCGTGAGAGCAGAAGACAGCGCTATCGACGCACTGCTCGATCTGAGAGCACAGAACGGTATTGCGGATGTGAACCAGGCAAATGATGTCACTGAGACAGGTATCAGCAGCTTCACCTATGATCCTGCTGCCAATACGGTCACCGTTTGGATCAGCGATTCCACTAAGACCCTGAACGATATCAAAGGAACGCTGACGGATCAGGTTGTAGATTCCTGCTCTGCTGTCTTTGCGGAAGTACAGACGGCCACAGTGGAAGTGCACAGCAAAAACAGTCTGATCGACAAGTATCATGATTTCAACAGACCGGCAGGCGATATCCATGACGCAGTGGAGACGAAGCTTCAGGGTTATATTGAGAGATACGGCAATGAGAAACTTTCGACGCTGCTTTCCCAGGATGTAAGGGTACAGGCAAAGATCACTTCCGTATTCAATGGCGTGTCCTTTACCAATGAGTGCTATGTAATGTTTGCCGCAGATAAAGACATGGTGGATGCGCGTGTGGACGAAGCGATCAATAAAGCTGTAGATACCATGAACGCAAAAGCATCCGGGCTTGTTACCGTGTCCTATAACCCTGACAATAATACCGTAAGCTGCACGATCCTTGACAGCGCTAAGCAGATCGAAGACCTGAGGGGCATGGGCTTCATGAGCATTCTGAACACCATCGTCCGTGAGAGCGGTGCGCTCGAGGCTACAGTCAACGGCGAAGAGGTAGACATTGAGGATCTTGACGCAGAGGCTCTGCTGGATCTGAAGATTTTTGATAATGTCAATAAGATGGCAGATCTGAACGGTAAGGTGCTGACCGTATCCGTTAAGCTCAGCGACAAAGAGAGCATTGATTACACGGTTGTGTTTAATCTCAGCGCATCCCTGTCTTCTCTGCCTATCGGCGATGTAACAGGCGGCGATGTATCTGTCGGCGACGTGACCGACGGCGATGTATCTGTCGGCGACGTAACGGACGGCGATGTGACCGACGGCGATGCAGCGGACAGCGATGTGACCGACGGCGACGTAACGGACGGCGATGTGACCGACGGCGATGCAGCTGCTGCTGACGTAACGGACGGCGATGTGACCGACGGCGACGCAGTTGTTCCTGAGACTGCCGCATAAGTTTGTACGACAGAAAAATTACCAATATGTATGATACCGACCCGCCATTATTTGACGGGTCGGTTTATGAAAAGAACCAGTTTGTAAAGTGGGAATGAAAAATGAAAGCAATCCTTAAGAGAACAATTCCATGGATGTTGATGTGTATGGTGTGGCTAATGTCCGTCCTGCCGGTTTGCGCGGGGGACATCAATCCCTCGGAACAGTCGGTGATCGATGCATCGGAGGGTCCGTTCAACTACAACGGAAGAGAGTATGTCCCGTCCGATTCGGCCAGGGACCAGCTGGAAGATTACCTGGAACAGGACGATGTGGATCTGACTCCTGAGCAGGCGCGAGAGGTGATTTCCCGGGGGCGGGCGAGCATTGCCGAAGGTGTGGAGAAAGGGTATCTTGTACCGGCAGACGGACAGGAACCCAGCACAGAGCAGGGAGCGGGAGGAGAAGAATCCCCTTCACAGCCGCCTGCGGAGACACAGCCTTCCACGCAGGCACAGCCCTCTGCGGCGCCGCAGCCCTCCACACAGGCACAGCCTTCGCAGGAGACGATGTCGTCTGCGGAAACAGAAACTTCTTCAGCGGCAGAACCGTCTTCCGGGGAAAGCCCGGAGCCGTCCCGGACGGAATCTGTGGAGAGTATGCCAGAGAGCAGTGAGACAGAAGGGGAAAGCTCCGAGAGCATTGTGTCGGAGAACGAGGTGCGGAAACTCAGCACCACGGAAAAGGATTTTAAGGGCGGCATAGATGTTTTTACTATTGCGATCGTGATCGTGATCCTGATCGTCGTTGCCGGTGTTGCGGCGGTGATGATACACAAAAACAGATTTAAGAAGAGATGAGTATGAACAGCATAGCCGGTTATACGGACATTCACACCCATATCCTTCCGGGTGTTGACGATGGTTCTTCTTCTGTGGAGGAGACTATGCAGATGCTGACCGCGGCATATGATGAGGGGGTCAGGACGATTTTCGCGACCCCCCATTATATTCCCGGCAGACGTAATGCAGGCGTCGAACATCTGCAGGAGATTTACGAACGGATCTGCAGGGAGGCGGAAACGGTTCTGCCCGATCTGAATATTTATTTAGGAAACGAAATTTATTACAAAGACAATGTGGTGAATGACATTAAATCCCGTCGTGCGCTGACATTGGCAGGAACGGATTATTTGCTGGTGGAGTTTTCCACCCGGTCTGAATTTAACAAAATATTTCAAGCCGTGAGATCTGTCACAGAAGCAGGTTACCGGCCCATTATCGCTCATATGGAGCGGTACGGATGCCTCTATAAAAAAGAGAGGCTGATAGAGGATCTGATGGATGCGGGCGCATACATTCAGATCAATACGGAAAGTCTTGTAGGAAATTTTTTGGACAGGCAGGCGGCATTTTGCCGAAAGCTTCTGGAAGAAGGATATGTGTCTTTCCTCGGAAGTGACTGCCACGATAATTCTCTCAGAAAACCTCTGATGAGACAGGCGCTTTCCAAATTAGAAAAGACATCATGCGGGGAGCAGATCCGTAAGATCATGACAGAGAACGTCGCTGCCCTGTTAGAAAATAAATGGATACGGTAGAGAAAGGTTGAGACTATGAATCCTCAGAATGACGAAATTGAAATTGATCTGCTTGAAATACTTTATGTTATTAAAAGCAAGATTTTGATCGTGCTGGCAAGCATGCTTGTTGCCGGGCTGCTGACGGGGCTTTACAGTGTGTGTCTCGCAGAGCCGGTGTACGAGTCCACCGCCAGGATGTATATTCTGACCAAGACCACATCCCTGACTTCCCTGGCGGACATCCAGATGGGTACCTCTTTGACGCAGGACTACAAGGAGCTGATCACCAGCCGCACTGTGGTAGAGCAGGTCATCCACGATCTGGATCTCAGTCTCACCTACGGGCAGATGGTGGAGCGCATCAATGTTGAGAATCCCAGCAACACCCGGATCATCAAGATCACTGTGCAGGACAATGTGGCAGAGGATGCCAAGACGATGGTGGATCAGCTGATGGAAGTCTCCAGAGAAAAGATTTCCAGCATCATGGCTACGGAGGCGCCCAGCGTCATTGAATATGGCAATCTGCCGATATCCCCGGTGAGCCCCAATGTCCTCAAAAATATCATCATCGGTCTTGCCCTGGGAGCTTTTGTGGCTATGGCGGTCATCGTTATTCTCTTTATGATGGATGACACCGTTAAGACTGCGGATGATGTGGAGAAATATCTGGGTCTCAACACTCTGACCAGCATCCCTTTAAGGGAGGGAGAGCAGAAGCACAAAAAAGGCTTCGGAAAGAAGAAAACCGGTAAAGAGACTTCCGGGAAATAAAGTTACGGACAGTAGATAAGTGGAGATGATGAAATGGATAACACAAAAGGGCAGTTAATATTTCAGAAACTTGAAAAACAGGACTATGGTACCAGAGAGGCTTTCAACTCCCTGAGAACCAATCTGCAGTTCTGCGGGGATGATGTCAAAGTGGTGATGTTCACCAGCTGTACTCCCAATGAGGGAAAATCCACCGTGTCCATTGAGCTTGCGCGTTCTCTGGGCGAGGACAACAAAAAGGTGGTGCTGATCGACGCAGACTTAAGAAAATCCGTTATGGTAGGGCATTACGGCATACGTTCTGACAGGGATATTTATGGCTTATCCCATTATCTGTCCGGACAGAAGAAAGAGGAACAGGTCATCTTCCACACAAATATGACAAACGTGGATATGATCCTTGCGGGACCTGTGGTGCCGAATCCCACAGAGCTTCTGGGAAACCATTATTTCGGAAAACTGATCGACAGCCTGCGCCAGCAGTATGACATGATCCTGATCGACTGTCCTCCCGTGGGCTGGGTGATCGATGCAGCCGTGGTGGCGCCCCAGTGTGACGGGACGATCATCGTGCTGGAGAGCGGAGCTATCAGTTACCATTTCCTTCAGGACATCAAAAAACAGCTGGAAGTGACCGGATGCCGCATCCTGGGTGCCGTGATCAACAAAGTGGAGACCGGCAAGGGCGGTTACTACAACAGATATTATGGCGGGAAGTACGGGAAATACGGGAAGTATGGAAAGTACAGCAAATACGGGAGCAAATACGGACAATATGAGAAATATGGCGCCGAGGCGGAATGATCAGGACGGCGCTGCCCACATCATGACACGAAACACAAAATGCAGTAATAGTCTAAGGGTTATGTGAAAAAGGACGGAGTGATATCATGTACCGGAAAAGACCCCAGAGCTGGGTAAAACATACTGATTTCATATTTTGGGATGTGGTATGCTTACAGCTGGCTTTTGTGCTGGCATGCTGGTTCCGTAACGGCTGGTGCAATCCTTATGCCAGCGAGCTTTATCGCGGTTTGGCTCTTGCGTATGTTTTTGTGGATCTTTTTGTACTCATTTATAACAGCACTTTAAAGAACGTCCTCAAAAGGGGAGTTTATAAGGAACTGGCGGCGACGATCAAGCATGTGTTCTGGGTGGAGATCCTGATGACGTTTTTGTTTTTTGTGGTGCAGCGGGGCGGGGATTTTTCCCGGACGATCATTCTGCTCATCGGTATCTTTTATGCCCTTCTGTCTTTTATGGTGCGCTCCCTTTGGAAAAGCGTACTGACTGCCAGGGCAGTCTCCGGCGGACGGGAAGGGCTGTTTGTCATCACCACCGGCGACAGGCTGGATGATCTTACCAGGACCATCCTGGAGCGCTACCGGAGCATCTACTATATGGCAGGTTTCTGCATCACCGATGCGGACAGGAAGGGAGAGGAGGTCGCAGGCATCCCCGTATGCTGCAACTATTCCGAACTCATTGAGTATCTCTGCAGGGCGTGGACCGATGAGGTTTTTGTTGCCCTTCCCCCCAATGATCCTGCCACCGACGAACTCATTGATAAACTCACCGAGATGGGGCTCGTCGTACATCTGGAGCTCATGAACCCATACGAACTCCACGATTCCAAGCAGTTTGTCCAACAGATGGGAAAACACACGGTACTCACCATTTCCATCAATCAGGCATCCACCGCGCAGCTCATACTCAAGCGGCTCGTGGACATTGCCGCAGGGCTGGCCGGATGTGTTGTCACCTTGTTTCTGACGGTCATCCTGGCGCCCCTCATTTATATCGCTTCCCCCGGTCCTGTGTTCTTCTCACAGACCAGGGTGGGCAGAAACGGAAAGCCCTTTAAAATGTACAAGTTCCGTTCCATGGTTCCCGATGCCGAGGCTTCCAAGCTTCAATATGCCTCCCAGAATTCCGTTCCCTCCGGTCTTATGTTCAAATTGGACTTTGACCCCAGGATCATCGGTGCCAGGATTTTGCCGGACGGTTCTGTAAAAAAGGGCATCGGTAATCTCATCCGTGACTTTTCCCTCGATGAGTTTCCACAGTTCTTCAATGTTCTAAAAGGCGACATGTCTCTCGTCGGCACCAGACCTCCCACTCTCGATGAGTGGAACAAATATCAGCTCCACCACCGTTCAAGGCTCGCCTTCAAGCCCGGTATCACCGGTCTCTGGCAGGTCTCCGGAAGATCCGATATCACCGACTTTGAGCAGGTCGTCTCCCTTGACCGCTCCTATATCCTTCACTGGTCCTTCGCTCTCGATGCTTCCATCATCTTTAAAACCTTCCGAGCTGTCCTGCACAAACAGGGCGCAAGGTAGTCCCTCTGTTTGCCGATCCTTGCAGAGAGTGAAAATCCGAGAGAGGGGGATTTGTTTTCTGACGGATTGAGCAGAAAACGAGATTAAATGGGTGAAGGATACTAGGTAGAGTTCTGGGCAGAGATGTAATTATATGGGAGTGTTTTGGAGAATGAGTTATATAGAATTGAATGGAAAAAAAATACTGGTAACCGGTGCAGCCGGATTCATTGGAGCAAATCTGGTCAGGCGTATTATGGAAGATGTGGAAGATGTGACAGTCATCGGCATTGATAATATGAATGATTACTATGACGTGAGACTGAAGGAAGCAAGGCTGGAAGAGCTGTTCCGAAATCCTTCCTTTATTTTTATAAAAGAAAATATAGCTGATAAAGACATCATCACAAAAATATTTGAAAAATATAGACCGGAAGTGGTGGTAAATCTGGCAGCTCAGGCTGGTGTAAGATATTCCATCACTAATCCGGATGCGTATATAGAAAGCAATTTGATTGGATTTTATAACATTTTGGAAGCTTGCCGTCATTCTTATGATGACGGAGAGACCGGAGTGGAACATTTGGTTTACGCGAGTTCTTCCTCTGTCTATGGATCCAATACAAAGATACCGTATTCCACAGAGGATAAAGTGGACAATCCGGTTTCTCTTTATGCAGCTACCAAAAAAAGTAATGAACTTTTGGCGCATGCCTATTCCAAACTTTATAATATTCCATCTACTGGTTTGAGGTTCTTTACGGTATATGGACCCGCCGGGCGACCGGATATGGCATATTTCGGTTTTACGAATAAGCTGCGAGAAGGGAAAAAAATCCAGATTTTTAACTATGGCAACTGTAAACGTGATTTCACTTATGTGGACGACATTGTTGAAGGCGTTATACGCGTGATGCAGAAAGCACCGGACAGGATGGATGGTGAAGACGGTTTGCCGTTGCCGCCTTATGCGCTGTACAACATCGGGAACAACAGCCCGGAAAACCTGCTGGATTTTGTGGATATCCTGCAACAGGAGCTGGTTCGTGCAGGGGTGCTGCCGGAAGATTACGATTTTGAAGCCCACAGGGAGCTTGTGCCGCCGCAGCCGGGTGATGTGCCGGTTACTTATGCAGATACAAGTGCATTGGAGCGTGATTTTGGATTTAAGCCAAGTACCGATTTGAGAGATGGGCTGAGAAAATTTGCAGTGTGGTACAGGGACTTTTACATGTAATTTATTCTGAATTTATAAAGGAGTTCATATGAGCAGAAAATCTCCAAAATTATGTCTGATTTCTTCTTCCGGTGGACATTGGGAACAGCTTCAGAAACTGCAGCCGCTCATAGATAAATACGATGGTTTTTTTGTCACGGAAAAAACACGATTTCCGGCAAGGGCGGATTATTTTATGCTGCAGACGGATCTTAAGGACAAGCTGATGATACCCAAGATGATGGTAAACGCATGCAGGGCGATCCGTATCTGGTACAAAGAGAAACCGGATTTTGTTATAACGACGGGTACCATGGTGGCGTATCCTTTTTATCTTCTTGCTGTCTTTATGAGAAAGAAATTTATCTTTATTGAAACCTTTGGCAGGGCGGATATGCCCACTATTGCAGGGAGAATGATGGAAAAACATTCTGATTTATTTATAGTACAGTGGGAATCACAAAAAAAATATTATAAAAAAGCTATTTACGGAGGATGTCTGTATTGATTTTTGTAACTGTAGGATCCAGAAACTATCCTTTTGACAGACTTTTTATCAAACTGGATGAACTATATGAGAAGGGCGAACTGAAAGAGTGCATGTTTGCCCAGACGGGAACCTCTGCCTATATTCCAAAGCATTATGAATACAGAGACTTTATAACTGTCGAAGAATTTCAACAAAAAATCACGGAGGCAGATATTGTGGTCTCTCATGGAGCTTCCGGTTCCATTATGAAGGCACTTAATGCAGGAAAAAAGGTCATTGCAGTTACCCGGCTTGAGAAATACGGCGAGCATATCAATGACCATCAGATTCAAAATAATGTGGCTTTTAGTTCCAATGGTTATGTACTTATGCCGGATCCGGAACTGACGGATTTGGCGGACTGCTTTCAGAAAATATATCAACATGTCGACGGGCTGCGTCCATGGGAGAATAAAGACCCATTGGCAGTTGTCAATCTGATTGATTCGTTTATTCAGGAGAATTGGAATTTATGAAGCAAAAGGAATTTTTGAAAAAATTAAAATATATGCTTAATTTTTTGCCTGATCAAGCTTATATTCAGCTTTATTTTTTTGCAAAATTTCATAAGTTCTGTGATCTGAAAAATCCGGAGACATTTAATGAAAAGATACAGTGGCTGAAGCTCTATGACAGGCAGCCGCTTTATGTACAGTTGGTAGATAAGGTGGAGGTTAAAAAGTATGTTGCGAAAATGCTCGGGGATGAATATGTTATTCCCACTCTGGGGGTATGGGATGATCCCTATGATATAGATTTTGACTCATTACCGGACCAGTTTGTACTGAAATGCAATCACGATTCAGGGAATGTAATCATTTGTATGGATAAAAACATCTTTGACAGGAAATCCGCTCAAAAAAAACTAGCGAAGCTGTTGCAGCAAAATTTTTATTATGTAGGGCGTGAATGGCCATATAAAAATGTCCGGCGCAAAATACTTGCGGAGCCATATCTGGTAGATGAATCGGGAACAGAGCTGAAGGATTACAAGATTTTTAATTTCAACGGTGAACCCAAGGTCATTCAGGTAGACTATGGAAGATTCATACAGCATAAACGCAATCTTTATGATACGGACTGGAAGTATATCAACGCTGCTATACAGTATCCTACGGATGCCTCCCATGAAATAGCCAAACCGGATAATTTAGGAAAAATGCTGGAGCTTGCCAGAATATTATCCCGTGATATACCCCATGTCAGAACGGATTTTTATTCAATAGATAAAAAAATATATTTTGGAGAGATGACATTTTATCATGGTTCGGGTTTTGAAAAATTTACGCCGGAAAGTTTTAATTTATATATGGGGGATCTTTTAGAACTTCCGAAGCGGTAAAAGCTGAATATAAAGCAGGAGAGAGAAGATGAGTGATACACTTCACATAATAATCGGAGGAGATATTGTACCGACAAAATCCAATATTCTCTATTTTGAAAACGGTGATATGGAAAAGGTAGTCTCACGGGATCTGCGGGATATTCTTTTGCAGGCGGACTTCAGAATTTTTAATCTGGAAACTCCCCTATGTAATAAGGAGCAGCCCATTGAGAAAGAGGGTCCCTGTTTTAGGGCTGGTACAGAGGCAATAAATGGACTAAAAAAACTGAATCCTGATTTATTTACATTGGCAAACAACCATATTCTTGACCAAGGTGTCCAAGGATTGCTTGATACGATTGCCGTTTTGGATACGAACAATATTGCTCATGTGGGAGCCGGGGCGATGGAGGAGGCGCAAAGGGCGTATTATGTGACTATTAAAGGGGTTGTAATTGGGATATATGGATGTGTTGAACATGAATTTACCGTGGCAACAACAACAACCCCGGGAGCAAATCCGTTCGAAGCGCTGGACACTCCGGATATGCTCAGAGAGATAAAGAAAAAGTGTGATATTCTAATTGTTTTATATCACGGAGGGAAAGAGTATTATGAGTATCCTTCGCCAGAGTTACAGAAACGCTGCAGGAAGATGGTTGATTGCGGTGCAGACATCGTTATCTGTCAACACAGTCATTGTGTAGGTTCATACGAGTATTATAACAACGGAAAAATACTGTATGGTCAGGGAAATTTTTTGTTTGATCATTATGTCAAGGCTTTTGAAGAATATTTTCAAACAGGGATTTTGGTGGATATTGCTTTTAAGCAAGGCATTATACAATGGAAATTTATTCCGGTCAAAAGAGCTGACGGGGGGGTTAGATTAGCAGATGAGAAAGAAACGCAAAGTATTTTAGCGCAACTAGACAATCGTTCCCAAAAAATCATGGATGTCGGATTCGTAGAACGAAGTTACCATGAATATGCACATAAGGTTGCGGGCAGATATATTATTCGATTATCAAGGTTTGGTTATATTTTATCTTCGATAGACAATCGATTGTTTGGAGGAAAGTTGTTCAATCGGGATATTAGAAAATATTTGGGGCGTCATCATAGGCTTGCTCTTTTAAACTGTCTGCAATGCGAAGTGCATAATGAAATTTTAAGGGAATATTTAAGACCGGATATGCACGGAGGGAAAATGTGGAGAAAGTAAAACGGTATTATAAATTAAAAAAAAATGTATGGACAGATGCCGTATCGTTAGATATTAAAAGGATCAAGGAAAGAATTTCTGCGTATCAATACGTTTCCTTTGACCTTTTTGATACACTGATCAAACGGGATATACAGATTCCGGCAGATATATTTGTTTTTGTGGAGCAGGAATACAATTGCAGGTATCCCAATGAAAAGATAAATGGATTTCGGGACAGGCGTATACTGGCGGAAAAGAAATCCAGAGAAAATACGAAATCAGAGGAAGTGGAACTGATAGAAATATATCAGCAGATGTCGTGTTATCCGGAACAAACGCGGGAACGATTAAAAGCCCTTGAAGAAGAAACAGAGTATAAAATGTGCACGCCGCATCTTCCTTTGCTGGAGATATTCCAATACTGTCTGGAGCAGCAAAAGAAAATATATATTACATCTGATATGTATCTTCCTTTAGAACAGATTCAGAGAATGCTTCAAAAATGCAATATTGATGGATATAAAAAATTGTATTTATCAAGCAGATATAAGAAAACAAAAAGGAAAGGAACTTTGTTTGACATTCTGCTGAAGCAGGAAAACATTAAGCCGGAGGAATTGCTGCACATTGGAGATTCCCAATATTCAGATGATTTGATCCCTGCTCAAAAAGGCATTGCAACTATTGTAATTCCCAAAGGCATAGTTTATGATACTCGCTGCATCCCTAAGGTTAAGGATACATTAAAACAAAATATTTTGAAGTGTTTTATCAACAATCGGGTTGCAGGACGAGGGGAGAAAAATGAATATTACCGATTTGGATACGATTCTTTTGGAGTACTTCTATGGGGATTTTGCAATTGGCTTCTTGGTGAGCTGCAAAAGAATGACATAAACAAGGTTTATTTTTTTTCCAGAGATGGATGGATTATAAAAAGAGCATTTGATCAGGTAAATCATGAGAAGATTGCTTCTTATTATCTTGAAGTGTCGAGACGAAGTCTGAAAGTACCGCTTTTGTGGAAAGACTGTTCTTTGGAAAAAGTAGTACGGGAGTTGACAGCGGAATCGGTTATCAGGCTGGATAATCTATTGGAAGGTATGGGACTGGATATCACGGCGTATAAAGATGTGATATCAAAATTTGGTTTTGATCAGGACACTTTTTTTGAGCGAAAAACTATCTTAAATGACAGTAAAGTCCGGCAATTATTTGAACTGCTTAAAACGGATGCCTGCTCCAATTCGGAGGAGGAGTATAGAAATATATGTAGGTACCTGCTTGAAAATGATGTTTCCGGAAAGATCGCTGTTGTGGATATTGGATGGGCGGGACGCATGCAGAGAAATCTTATCAGCATCCTGGAGAGCATGAATGTCCCGGCAGATGTATCGGGATATTATATGGGAGTTTCAGAAAATGCCATAGCTCAGATTCGTGAAAGAAAAATGAAGATGAAAGGATATGTTTTTGATTTTGTAAATGACGCTCATCCCATAGAAAAAAGGAGAGGATTTACAGGGCTGTTTGAAACACTCTTCTTGGAGCAGAACGGTTCGGTAATGAAATATGGATATAACAGTGCCCTGAACAGGACAGAGGCGGTGAGATACTCCTATGAATATATGGAGGATGGCGAATATATGCAGGAAGTATTTCAGATTAGGGATCTGCAGGAAGGGGCGATTGATTTTGTAAAGGATGCGGAAAAATCCGGAATAATAAAAGAACAAGATTTATCCCCGTCAGATGCCTTTGAAAATATCAGACTGGTCTGTGGGCACCCCTCAAGGAAAGAGTTGGATATGTTTTCTGATATACGGTTTTATGACGAAAAAAATATTTCCCGGCTGGCAAGACCGGAATACGGGATTTTGCATTATATTTTTCATCCGGGAAAGCTGAAGCAGGAAATTCATTTTAGCGGATGGAAAATAGGTTTTTTCAGAAATCTTCTTGGATTTTCTGTCCCGTATTATCAGATCGGTCAGATCAAGGACAGGCTTAGGAGTCGAACATGAAATTACTGATTGTGAATACCTGTGGTCTCGGGACGGGTGGAATCACCACTCATATGATAAATTATCTGGGACAGATAGATAAGGCGATAGAAAAGACGGCGACAGCGACGATTTTGTTTGATCAGGAAATGATAAAGCAGTTACAGGAGACCGGTACAAACATAATCTATATGCCTGACAGAAAGCGAAATCCATTGGGCTATATCAGGGCAATGAAAAAGCTGATTGCAAAGGAAAGATATGATGTTATACATGTACATGGCAATTCAGCCACGATGGTTCTTGAATTACAAATTGCCAAAAAATATGGTGTTCCTGTTCGGATCGCTCATTGCCATACTATGCAGTGCGGTCATCCGGTGATACACAGGCTGCTGAAAAGACAGTTTGAATCAAGTTACACGAAAGCGATTGCCTGTTCCCTAAAGGCAGGGAGCTGGATTTTTGGAGAGGGGAACTACTGGGTGCTTCCCAATGCGATTCCCTGTGAAAAATATTATTATCAGGAGGAGGTGCGCCGTGCGTACCGCAGGGAGCTGAATCTTTCTGATGATACGCTGCTTCTGGGGCATGTGGGTTATTTCTGTGAAAATAAAAATCAATCTTTTTTAGTTGACCTTCTTGCAGAACTTAAAAAAACGGTGAAAGCGGAATTGGTTTTGATCGGGCAGGGGGAAGAGGAGGAATTTATTAAAAAAAGAGTGAAGCAGCAGGGCATGGAAGATATGGTGCATTTTTTGGGGCTTCGGTCTGATGTAAATTGTCTTTTGCAGGCGATGGACATTTTTCTTCTTCCCTCCAAATGGGAGGGATTGCCCCTTGTTCTGGTGGAAGCTCAGGCGGCGGGGCTGCCCTGTATTTTTTCAGATAATGTATCCGGCGAGGCATGCCTGCTTTCAGATCGGTGTTACCAAATCCCGCTGGATCTATCGGTGTGGATTCAGCAGATTGAAGTGATCAGCAGGCTCCAGATCGATCGGGCAGACGGAAAAACCGTGGCAGAGACCTACGATGTTAAAAAATTGGTTCCCAGACTTTTGGAGATATACGAAGGGAAAATATAAAAAATAGTGGAGAGTCTTGTATGGAATTAATATCTGTTGTGGTACCGGTTTACAAAGTAGAGAAATACCTGTGCCAGTGTCTGGATAGTGTGCGTGCACAGACATATCGGAATCTGGAAGTGATCATGGTTGATGACGGTTCGCCGGACAACTGTGGTGTTATCTGTGAGAAATACGCAGAAAAATATTCGAATTTCAAGGTAGTACACAAGAAAAATATGGGGCTGGGGATGGCGAGAAATACCGGGCTGGAATATGTGACCGGGGAGTATGTGATGTTTTTGGACTCGGATGATTATATTGACGCGGATCTCATTGAAAAACTATATGAGCAGATTACGATACATAATGTCGATGTCTGCAGAAGCGGGAGCAGATCCGTGAATGATTCGGGGGAAATAACATCAAAAGATAGCTTTCCGGATGAAGTTTTTTTGGGAAAAGCGGCGGCAACGGAATTTCTGCCCCGTCTGATCGGTTCTGCTCCGGATAAAAAGGATGGACTGGGAAGGGCTGTATGGGCGACTTTATATAAAACTTCTCATATCATTAGAAATAATATAACTTTTCCGTCGGAAAGGGATCTGATTTCCGAGGATATCATTTTTAATGTTGCGTATATGCAATATGCAGACGGGGCATGTGTCATTTCGGATATTGGGTATAACTACAGGGTCAACAATGACTCTCTGACAAGAAAATATCGTCCGGACCGCTTTAAGGATATCATAAAATTTCATGTTTTTTTAAAACAGAGTTTAATGGACCTGGACTATCCGATGTCCGTGCTCTACAGAGCTGACCGGACTTTGTATGTGAATGTCAAGGGCTGTATCCGGCAGGAAAAAAAGAAAATATCGGCACATGCGGCAGGGACTGCCCTGAAGAATATCAGGAAGATGTGCGGTGAGAGAGTTTTGCAGGAAAGTATAAGAAACTATCCGGTGAAACAGCTTGGATTCCGACAGAAGATTTTTCTTTATATGATTAAATATAGGATGGCTTTCCTGTTGTATGCGTGTTCCAATCTAAACTTATTATAATAGAACCAGAAACGGAGAAATTGATATGGGCATCTTGGATGGTTTCAAAAAAATGATTCTTGGGTATAGGGCCAGCAGTGAAAGCTATATCCGGCATTTGAAAAAGATAGGAGTTTCGGTGGGAGAGGACGTATTGATTTACAGACCGGCTCATACGGTGATCGATAGTCAGAACCCGCACCTGCTGCAGATAGGGAATCATGTCCGGATGACCGGTCCGGTTACGATTCTGACCCATGATTACAGTTGGTGTGTCCTGAAGAGAAAGTATGGTTATATTCCGGGCAATCAACAGAAGGTGATCATAGGAAATAATGTTTTTATTGGATGGGGGGGTACGATCCTGTGTGGTTCAGTCATTGGAGATAATGTCATTATCGGGGCAAACAGTGTGGTTACCGGAAATTTGGAAGGAGATGCTGTTTATGCCGGAATTCCGGCCAGACGGATCATGTCGCTGGATGAGTATTATGAGAAACGGCTGGGCAGACAATTGCAGGAAGCGACCGAATATGCGGCTCTGTATGAGAGCTGTTATGGAACGCTTCCGCCGATCGAAAAAATGGATGAATATTTTTATCTTTTTGAGAATAGAACGGAGAGTCTTACGGATCGTTTTAAGTACAAACTGGGCTTGATGGGAAACTATGAGGAAAGCGCTGAGGTCTTATGCGCTCATTCACCGGTATTTGCGGATTATGCGGAGTTTTTGGATTATTGTAAATCCTCACGACAGCATTGAATTTTCGTACCGGAATGAAGAGGGACCAAAGGAATGAAGAGGAGCCAAAATGAAGATTAAACGAATTGATATAATCATTTGTCTGCTGTATTTTTCCATATTCAAAATCCATACGATACCAACAATGTTGCAGCAAACGACCAAAATTATTTTTATTTTCATTATCTGCCTGTTCCTGATTGCTAATCTGAAATGGAAGAGAATGGTGAATCAAATACTTCCGTTTTCGTTAGCCATAATTTTATCAGGCATCTATGCGTATATTAAGCGGCTGAATGGCTTTGACAACTTTCTGGATGGAATTCTGTATGCGATTTGTCTTTATTGCTTATATTCCCTGTTGGTATACTGCAGGGAGATAGATTATGTAGACGGATTTATCAATTGTTTTTATTGGATGACATTGTTCTATGCATTGGCATCGATTGGATCTATTATGCTGCGGGGAAGAGGCGAAGGGGGAACCATTTATTATTGGGCAGGAAATAAATTTTCCACGAGCTATCTCTTTATCATGCTGGCAGCGCTATATTGGGTCAAATTTTATAAAGAAGGCGTGAAACGGACATTTTTCTTAACGGTTTATATCGGTCTGACTGGTCTGGCGTTTTATGTGAGCAGGATCCTTTCGTGCTCAACGGCGTTGGTAGTTTCAATAATCCTTCTGATATTTCCTTTCCTGCCGCTGTTTGCAAAACGGTTGCTACAGCACGCCAAGACAGCCGTAATCACAATTTTGGCTACGACAATGATTCTTTTGGGGCTGGAGACAATCCTGCTTATTCCGCAGGTACAGCATATCGTTGTCAATATGCTTGGGGAAAGTCTGAGTCTGACAGGCAGAATGGCGATATACAGAAATTTATCCCGGATTGTGTCCGGTGGTCAATGGCTGGGATTTGGCTATGGAAATACCAGGGTGATCAGTATCAATGGCTACGGAAATGCACAAAACGGTCTCATGCAGATCGTGGTGGATTTTGGGCTTATCGGCTGTATCGTTTTCCTCTGGACAGTGTATAAGTGTTTCGGAGAAGAAACCCACGAGAAATATCAGGGGCTGTATGCCTTGGCGTATGCCATGATCGCGGCTGCAATCGTGGAGGTGTCATTCAACTTTGAGTTCTTTTTTGCCATTTTTGCAATATATGCGGTTTCCCATCAAAAGGATAAGATTCCTAACAATCGGATTCGTTTCCTGAGACGAAAGCTCGTGTTAAAATGAGACCTTGGGAAATTGTAATTTGTTCAGAGAAAATGAAGGGGTTTTATACATGAAGAAAGTTGCGATCCTGTCCATGCAGCGAATCAACAATTATGGTTCTTTTCTGCAGGCGTATGGATTAAAGAGAACCATAGAAGCTTTGGGACATAAAGTATGTTTTGTGGATATCAGAAAAGGGGAACAAATCGATTTTGGGCTGCAAAATATTGATCAGGGAGATTATAAAAGAATTTCCAACTTTAGGAAGCTCTTTAGGGTGATGGATAGGTATTTCCTGAAGCGCATATGGATACGTCAGGTACTTAGACAGCGGTTTTTTGCTATGCTGCGCAGGATGAGAAGGCTGCAGCTTGGTATATCTTCCAAATTACAGACGGATATTCCATGTGATACACTTGTAATAGGAAGCGATGAAGTATTTAATTGCGTACAGAATACAGACTGGGGAGTTTCTTATCAACTGTTTGGAGATTATGAGAAGGCGGGGAAAATTATTACTTATGCGGGATCCTGCGGTTACAGCGATATAAAGATGATCCCTGAAAATATACGCTATAAGCTGAGTCGTGCGCTGGAACACATTGACTGTATATCTGTGCGGGATGAAAAAAGTCATGAATTTCTGGCTATGTTGACCCATAAACCCATAGAGGAGCATTTGGATCCTGTTTTGATTTCAGATTTCTCACAGGACAGGAAGGATTTTAGTTTTAAATCCCCCTATCTTCTTGTTTATGCCTATCAGAATAGAATAAATGATCCCAATGAAATCAGGGCAATCAAAGAATTTGCCAAGGTGCGCAAACTGAAAACACTGGCAATCGGCGGTTACCAATGCTGGTGTGACTATAATATATTGGTGGAACCTCTTCAGGTGTTAGATGTTTTTAAGAAAGCGGAGTACGTTATAACAGACACTTTTCATGGAGCTGTGTTGTCAATCAAGGAAAACAGACAATTTGTCGCTTTGGTTAGAAGAAGCAATCAAAACAAATTATGTGATTTATTAAAACGGACCGGATTGTTGGACAGGCAGTGGAAATCGGGTTGCGATTTGAGGAATGTAATGGATGCTCCCATTTGCTATCAGTCTGTCAATAAGATATTGGTAAAAGAGAGACAGCGCGCATTGGATTATCTTAAGGAAAATCTGTAAAGACAACCGCAGCATATAAAGGGTGATGGTGTATATGGGAGAGGAGGATCAGCATGTCAACAGTGTGTGGGGAAGACAAGTGTGCCGGATGTATGATGTGTATATCCCTATGTACACACAACGCCATTAGAGTAATTGACGGCTTGAAAAGTTACAATGCGGTGATCGATCCGGAGAAATGCGTGGATTGTGGGCTGTGCCACAACTTATGTCCACAAAATATTCCGCCAAAGCTTCAAACCCCTGTAGAATGGTATCAGGGGTGGGCAGAGGATAGCATGCGGAAAAACAGTTCGTCCGGCGGAGCCGCAGCAGCAGTATCACAGGCGTTTATAAACAGAGGAGGCATTGTATGCTCCTGCATTTTCAGCAATGGAGAATTTCAATTTTCTTTTGCGGATTCTGTAAAGGAAATCAAAAAATTTACGGGATCAAAGTATGTAAAGAGTAACCCGCGGGGAATTTATCCTGCCGTAAAAGAGCTGTTGAGAAGTGGAAAAAACGTGCTGTTCATCGGTCTGCCATGTCAGGCGGCAGGGTTGAGAAATTATGTCGGACCAACGCTGGATTTGGGGCTCTATACAATAGACCTGATTTGTCATGGGACGCCGTCTCCCCAGATACTGAACATGTTTTTGAGCGAACGCGGATATCATAGCCACCGGATTTTGGATATCCGGTTTCGCAAAAAGGACAGCTTTTATGTGTCTGCCGACGCAAAAAGAATTGATCCAGAGGGAATATGGGATAAGTATACTGTCGGTTTTTTGAAGGGATTGTTTTATACAGATAATTGTTATTCCTGTCCATATGCAGGGCCGCAAAGGATAGGAGATTTATCCTTAGGAGACTCCTGGGGAAGTGAGCTTGATGAAAGTGAGCGAAAAAAGGGGATTTCACTTATTCTTTGCCAGACGGAGAAGGGAAAAGATTTGTTGCGGGAATCTGCGTTATATTTAGGTAAGGTAGATATTGAAAAGGCAATAAGATCGAACAAACAGTTGGAGGAGCCATCGCCCCTTCCTGCCCAGAGAGAAATTTTTATGGATTGGATCAGAAAAGGGAAAAGCTTTCATGCTGCGTTTGACAGATGCTATCCTGTGCTGGCAGTGAAACGAGTGGTAAAACTGTTCCTGATCAGGCTGGGGTGGAGAGGGCTGTCGAATACGGATTAGTGGTAACATGGAAAAAGTTAGTACAGAAATGATTGGAATAGATAAATGAATGCAAGAAAGACATTAAAAAATAGTGTGATTTCAGTAATCGGACAGGTATTTACACTGTTGCTTCAATTTATTAACCGACGGGTATTTGTTCAGTTTCTGGACATAGAATATCTGGGTTATCACAGTGTGTTTGGAAATATTTTTTCAATTTTATCGTTTGCTGAGCTTGGAGTAGGCGGTATCATATCCTTTCATTTATATAAAGAGTTTGCTGAGGACAATACGGATGAGATCGGCAGACTAATGTATTTGTATAAATGGATATACCGGTTCATTTCAGGAATCGTTCTGGGTGCAGGTCTGATTGCCAGTGTTTTCGTCCCGTATATAGTGAGGGATGCCAGCCAAAGCCTAGGGTATTTATATATAGTTTATTTTCTGCAGCTTGCAAGCGTTGTGGCAGAGTATCTGCTCTCCTACAGACGAACGATTTATCAGGTGGATCAAAAAGAATATAAATGTATCGAGGTGGACTTATACACCCTGGCGGTGCTTCAGACAATTCAACTGGGGCTGTTGGTAATTTTCAAAAATTATCTTCTCTATTTGTGCGTTCAACTGTCTACAGCGGTGGTCGCCAATTTCATTATATATATGAAGACAAATCGGGAATATCCGTATTTAAGACAGAAGTACAAGATATTGCGGGAAGATATACGCCAGCGGAATATGGTGTCCGATCTGAAAAATTTTATCATTCACAAAATTGCATATGTTATCTATAGTGGGACGGACAGTATTGTGATCTCCTCTATTTGTGGAATCAGGGATGTCGCCCTCTATGGAAACTACATGATGCTGCAAAGGGGCGTTACCAGAATTGCTCTGAGCAGACTGCTTAATCCTGTTCAGGCCGCTATCGGGAATATTGTGTACAGCAAGAGGGAAAAAAGTCAGCTTTGGAACCAATTTGAGATGCTTGATGTTTTTAGTTTCTTTTTCGCAAGCATGATCGGAATAGGATTTTTAGTTTTTTATCAGCCTGCCATACAAATTTGGTTAGGAGAGGACTATCTGCTTCCGTTCTCGTTTGTGGTGACACAGTCTCTTACTATTTATTTTCTGACTGTCTGGGAGATTGTGTACAAGTACCGAAGTGCCTTTGGAGAGTATAAAAAAGACAAAAACTGTATGCTGATATCGGCTGCTTTAAATATTGTATTTTCTGTGGTGCTTGCTTTTCGATTTGGGCTTACCGGTGTTCAGATAGGCACGATATTTGGATTTCTGGCAATTGCATATGGGCGGATACGCTTTGTAGTGAAAGGGTTTTTTAATCAGTCCGTTTTTAAATATCTGTTGAAACACACTGGTCTGTTATTGGTGGTATGTATGGAAGGTGTAATAGTACAATTCCTGACCCGGAATCTAACGATATCAGTGATTGGGTTCTGCTTAAGACTTGTAGTGTGGGCGGTTGTTCCGTTACTGATCAATACCATGATTTACTATCGAAATGAACATTTCAGGGAGATGTGCCGCTATATGAAAATGTTTCTCCTCCTTTTTTGGGAGAAGTTCCGCCAGGCGATTACAAGACGAGAAAAACATTTATAAGGGTATCCTTTGATTAGGAGAACGTGGAGATGAATACACAGAAGAACAGAGATTTATATCCGGATATTGTGAAGGGAATAGCCGTGATATTGATGGTAGTGGGGCATAATATCCAATATGGCGCCGGTCAGGGGGGGTATAATTCCGATTTCCTGTTTTATGAAAACCCAATATTCAAATGGATCTACAGTTTTCATATGCCTCTGTTTATGTTGATCAGCGGCTATTTTCTAGGAGTTTCCACAGAACACAAGAGTTGTGTCAGCATAATAAAAAACAGGATAGGTACCATATTGATTCCTATCCTCAGCTGGTCTCTTTTAAGGTTTGCATTGACGGTTTTGCGTGAATTAAAAACGCATACCTTTACCCTTGTATCTCTGCTGGAATTCTTTGACACTTTGATATACTTTTTGTGGTTTTTATGGGCAGTCCTGGTCTGTACGGCTATTGTACTGGTTGTAAGAGCATTTTTTGGTGATCACCTGATCGTATATATCATGATTGTTCTTTTTTCTCTGTTTTGTCCGGATAAGTATAATTTTGAGTATTATGCCTTTATGTTTCCTTATTTTTGTGTGGGGTATCTGTGGGAAAAAAGAAAGTTCTTTTCCCGGTTACGCATACAAAATAATCGAAACGGAAGGCTGCTTTGGGGCTGTTTGGTGATCGGACATACAATAGGGATACTGTTTTATCGGACGGATTATTATATCTATACGACGGGAACTTTTCTTTTTAAAAATAATCTATGGATTCAGTTGGGGATTGATCTGTATAGATGGCTGACTGGCTTTCTAGGTTCAGGGGCTGTGTTGTTGGGAGTATATCTGGCAATGCCCTTGGTGGAAAAATGGCAGAGGTATTTGTATAAAGCATCTGATTTTTTACGGTTTCTTGCGATGAATTCCATGGGAATCTATATTGTGGATGCCTTCCTGAACAGATATATTCTTTTGAAGGTGACTGCTGATATTAAAATCAGTGTATTTGTAATCGTAGTGGAGACCATAGTGGTTTTAGCGATCATATGGGGAGTTATAAAGATTTTACAGAGGAATAATCTTTTGAACAAGCTGTTTTTGGGAGGCAGGTAAAGAGACTGCCCATGAAATATATAATGGAAAAATAGTTTATTTTTAGGAGATGCGGTATGAAGATAGTGAAATTGCAGGGGGGATTAGGAAATCAGATGTTTCAGTATGGGTTCGCGAAACTTCTTTCCCTTCGAACAGGCGAAGAGGTAAAACTGGACTTGTCTGCATATCAGGGACAGTCGGGAAATGATGCCCTGAGACCATGGATACAAAAATTTCAATTGTCTCTGCCACTGGCAACCGAAAAAGATATCCGAAGCGTATGCAGATTTAGGCATGATACAAGCGCTTCCAGGAAGATCTATATGGGGAAGATCCGTGCGGAGATGTGGCTCAATAAGCGATACTGCCGCCCAAAGGACTGCGCCTATATTTCTATCGAACAGCTGATTTCCTACGATTATTTTGATGGTTACTGGCAGTCGTGGAGGTATGTGGATGAGGTGTATGATATCTTGAGACGAGAGTTTATCCCCAATTATGAATTGCATGAATCCACAAGAGAACTGTTAAAAGAAATACAGAGTCAAAATTCTGTGTTCATAGGGGTACGGCGTGGAGACTATGTTAAGCTGCAAGAAACGTATGGTTCCTTTGGACAGGAATACTATGGACCGGCTATGGATTATATAGATGAGCGGGTTGCCAATCCGGTTTATTATGTTTTTTCAAATGATATTGACTGGGTAAAACAAAATCTCTCTTTTGGGGATAGAACAGTTATTTTTCGGGAAAAGGAGAAAATTATCAACGATTTTGAAGATTTGATCTTGATGATGAACTGCAGACATTCCATTATGGTCAACAGTACATACCACTGGTGGGGAAGCCGGATGAACTATGGGGAGAATAAGATTGTCGTAGCACCAAAGACATGGTTTTTTAATGGTCGTCCAATTGATATCATTCCTCCTGAATGGGTAACATTATAATCCTGTTTAAAAAATAGAAGCGGATGAATTTATAATTTAATTTTGAGGTCATATCATGAAAGAGAATGTGAGAGAACTGCAAAATGTTATTTTAATCGCAGCGGATGAAGTTATTCGTATTTGTGACAAATATAATATACCTTATTTTATATCGGATGGAACCCTGTTGGGAGCCGTGAGGCATAACGGGTTTATTCCATGGGACGATGATTTTGATTTTGCGATGAAGAGGTCAGATTATGAGCATTTTTGCCGTGTATGTCCGTCAGAGATCGATCCGGAAAAATTTATTCTGCAGACGGATGTTTTGGAGGAACATTACGCGCTTTCTTTTGCAAAACTTCGTTTGCGCAGAACCAGACTGGAGGAAAAGTTTTCGGAAGGAGTGGATATAAGTCAGGGTATATTTGTAGACGTTTTTCCGATGGACAATCTTCCGGACAATCTGTTCATCAGAAAAATATTTATGGGGATGTCTCATGTCATAAAGAATCTAGTGTGGGTCAAGTGCGGATATGGCGTATATACGCATGGAAACAGGCTCAGTTATAAGCTCTGTAAATTTGCCGGGCATTTTGTCCCGCTTGGGGTATTAAAGAAGATGCGGTATTCGCTGATCACAAGGTATAATACACAATTGACCAGGGACTGTTTTAACTCAGATTATCCGGAGGAAATTATACAAAATAGTTTTTTTAACGAAAGAAGCATTTATAAATTTGAAGGGAGAGAAATGTACAGTTTTCGACATGCAGATCTGTATTTGACGGCAGTTTATGGAGATTATATGACGATTCCGCCCGAAGAGGAACGCTGCTGGCATAATCAGGAATTTGACTTGGGAATATATGGTCAGGGGGAATGAGGTTTCATCCATGTCAGGAACGAGACGCTTCCTAATCACAATCATAGTGGGGTATAGAGCATATCATGGGTTTGGATAACAATGCGGGATTTGAGGAAGAAAACGAGTAGTTCAAGGAAATGAAGTTCATATTCTGTGGGAAGCGCACTCCTGTCTGCTGTAAAGGGGAAGGGCTGGTCTGTGCAGCAACCTATGTAATATCCTACTAGCCATACGCTCATAAATGTGGTATTATAAGGATGAATTTTGACAACGGATTTATGGGATGGCGGAGGTAAAATATGTCAATAAAAAAATGGCTGGCTGGGATACTGACAATAGGGATGTTCATGCAGTCGCTGCCGGTTTCGGCTCTGGCGGCGCCGCAGGAGGAGCCCGGGTTTGGTGGATCTGCTGTGGAGGAGTCTCAGCTTCTGAGCGTCGATGTGAGTGACGGCATATATCAGCAGGGTGCCTTTGGCGTGCTGGCGCAGGAGGATGAAAGGGAACTTTTCACCGGGGAGGCGGAAGCTGTCTCAGAGGATTCCCTGAAAGCGGCGGAACTGTACTGTTATCAGCAGCTTTCCATGAGAGCGGAGACCATTGACGTATCGGAATATGGCATTCCCCGCGAGAAGATCGGGAAGGTTTTCAGCGGGACGCTTAACGATCACCCGGACTTATATTTTGTGGAGGGCGGTTTCTCCTATCTGCCGGACGGCGATACCGTTAGGCTCATTTATCCGCGGTATATGGACGGATTGGATGACAACGCATTCCAAACCGGGCTCAATGAGGCGCTTTCGGCAGTGGAAACGGATATGAGCGATCTGGAGAAAGCTGTTGCGCTGCACGATTATCTTGTCATCAATTGTGAATATGACTATGAAAATTATCTGGCAAAGACAATTCCCACCAATTCCTATTCCGCTTATGGCGTTTTGGTTGAACGGAAGGCGGTGTGTCAGGGCTATGCACTGACCTACAAATTGCTGCTCAACAAGGTGGGGATCGAATGTTATATGGTGACCAGCAGTTCCATGAACCACGCCTGGAATCTGATTAAGCTGGACGGACAGTTTTATCAGGTGGATGTCACCTGGGATGATCCTGTCTGGGATCGTGTAGGGCGTGTGGTACATAACTATATGTTCTGCAGCGATGAAGCCTTTCAGGAACATTCCGGCTGGCAGGTGACGGACGGAAGTGACGTGGTCTCCTACACGGCGGATGATGCCGCTTATGACAATGCTTTTTGGAAGACCTGCCGCTCCCCGCTGGTGCTGTCGGGAGAGGATTGTTATTTTACCGCCTATGAAAACGGGCAGGGCGTGATCAAAAAAGGCGTTTTGAGCGATATCGCCGGCAATGGGACGATCATAAAAGAGATTGGTATCTGGAGACCGCTGGAGAACCCTAACGCCTATTATGCCTCGGCGTATTCAGGGCTGTTTTTGCTGAATGGCAGACTGTTTTACAATAATATGGAGTCGATCTGCAGCATTGCGCCGGACGGAAGTGATCCGCGCATCGAATTTACAGCGGATACGACGGAGGGTTATCTTTTTGGAAGTGCGCTGTGCGGGGGAAAAGTGCTGTATGCGCTGCATCCTACGCCCGGCAGCGGGGATAAGGAGACGGTACTCATCGCGGACATTACGGTGGAGCCGGATGGTCAGGAACCTTCAGAGACGGAGCCGACGGAACCTTCTGAGACAGAACCTTCTGAGACAGATCCTCCTGAGACCGATCCTGCCGAGCCGGAAGCTCCTAAGAACTACACGATCACTTATGTTCTGGGGGGCGGAGAAAATTCCGCTGCCAATCCTCCTTCCTACACCTCCGAGACGGATACCATTGTCCTGCAGGAGCCTGTGAGGCAGGGGTATGTGTTTGAAGGCTGGTATGCGGATGAGGATTTCCTGGATAAGGTGACGGATATTCCCAAGGGAAGCAAAGGGGATCTCATCCTCTATGCGAAGTGGTCTAAGGAGCAGACCGCGCTGCCCGAGATTGATATGACACCGGCGGAGGGCAATGTGCTGGTGGGATTTGCAGGCGCTTATTATACGGAAAGCGCGGAGACGATTTTGGACAGACTCAACGAGATCCGTATGGAGGCATGTCAGGAGGGCGTTGCCAATCCGGCCACCGGTAAGCCGTTGACATTGGATGATTATGTGCCGTTACAGTGGTCCGCGGAGCTGGAGGCGATCGCAAGGCTGAGGGCGGCGGAGGCGACAGTCAAGCAGGCCCACGAGAGACCCAATGGAAAAAGCTGCTTTACGGCTGTCACCACGGGCAATCAGAAGTCTTATGCGGAGAATCTTGCCTGGAATTATACCGGGATGATGCAGGGCATTGAGCAGTGGTACGATGAGAAAGATGCCTGGGTGAATCAGACCGCCGGAAAGCAGACGGGACATTATACGAGTATCATCAATCCAAAGTATAAAAGCGTGGCGGTGGCAGCTTTCCGGCTAAGCAGCGGCGGATGGTACGCCGTGGCACAGGAATTTCATTTTAATGTGCTGGATGATCGGAAAGATCCCTCAGAAGGGGTGTGCGAGCAGCCCATTGAGGTGGTGGGAAGTCGTGTAAAGAATATCCTGTTTGCCCAGGATGCTCCAAACTGTTTTACAGAGGGTGAGGAATATACATATCCCTTGACCATGACAGTGGAATATGAGGACTATTATAACAAAACCGTGAGCCATCGTGTCTCTTATCGTGAAGGCGGACAGTGGAGCTCCTCTGACGAGTCGGTGGCGGCTGTGGACCGAACGGGGCGGGTGAGTGCCAGAGCGTCCGGCAGAGCGGTTGTCAGCATAGCCGTCGGAGATGTGACCGCTTCCCGGGACATTTATGTCTATAATGGGGATGAGGTGCCGTTCTTTATTCAGAAGCCGTCCAGGACGACATATAAGGTCGGTGAAAAGATAGACCTTGCCGGGGCGACGGTGAGCTATCTGTCGGAGAACAGATTTGTGACGAAGCCCATGACAGCAGCCATGCTCAGCGGGTTTGACTCCGCAAAGCCGGGAATCAGCACGGTATCCGTAAGCTGCAATGGGTTTACGGATACCTTTGACACGCTGATCGTGGCAGTGCCGGAGCCGGAAGCTTTGTATGGACAGAAACTCAGCGAGACGGCGCTTCCGGATAACGACTATGGGACGTATACCTGGAAGGACGGATCCCTGGTGCTGGACAAAGTGGGGAGACAGGTTTTTGAGGCGGTATTTACGCCCAAGGATACGGAGTCGTTTCAGGAGCTGGAACTGGAGATCCCGGTGAGTGTGAAGCTGGTTCTGGACCGGGAGGCAGAAGTTTATTTGAACGATGATGCCTTTGTATATGACGGGACATGGCAAAAACCGAAGGTTATCGTGTCGGCTGGGGATCATGTGCTGACGGAACAGACGGATTACACGGTGAGTTACCGGGACAACAGGGAAGCGGGAACCGCCGTGGTGACGGTGACGGGGATCAATGATTATAAAGGCAGTGTGGAAAAATCTTTTGAGATCCTGCCCGCGGAGCTGACGATCCGGGCCAGGGATATGAAGCTTTTGGTGGGGGCAGAGCTCCCGGATGTATCCTGGTATGAGTATGAAGTTTTGGGGCTTGCCGCGGGGGATGAGCTGAAGACCGCTCCGCTGTTGGAATGCGGCATCACCGGCACTTTGGAGGCGGGAAAGTATGACATTATCCCTTCCGGGGCAGATGCGGGGCCGAATTACACGATAACCTATGTGAACGGTGTGCTGACTGTGGCGGAGGAGTATGTGACCGGCACGGTTACTTTTGATGTGCAGGGGCATGGAACCGCCCCGGCGGATATGGTCGGAGTCAGAGTGGGGGCTACCATCACAAGACCGGAGGACCCCGGTGAGGAGGGATACCGGTTCGCAGGCTGGTACAAAGATCCGGAATGCACGCAGATGTGGGATTTCGAGACGGACATTGTGCAGTCAGATATCACGCTGTATGCGAAGTGGCTTAGGGAAAGCGCGACGGATGTTTTTGCCTTTCAGGAGATCGGAGATGTAGTCTATACCGGAAAGGCATGTAAACCGACTGTGAGCGTGTATGACGGACAGACGCTGCTAAAGGTAAACAAGGATTATAAGATCAAATATTTCAACAATACGAATGTCAACAAGAACGGCGTGCATAAGAGCGGGAACGGGGCAGGAGAGTACTTTAATGACCAGCTGCCGTATGTGCAGATCACCGGTATTGGCAATTACGAAGACGAGGTGAAGGTCAACTTCAATATTCTTCCCAAGCCCATTGGGGATGGCACCGGTCAGCCGGCAGATAAAATGACCCTGAAAGTTTCCGAGCAGCTTGTGACGGCGGCAAAAGCACAGAAGCCTTTTTCTTCCATCAAATATACGAAGGCAATGAAAAAGGATACGGACTACCGCCTGGAGCTGACTGCGCTGAATGCCGCCGACAAGGAGGGCAGGGGTGTCTTAAAGGGGACGGTGTTGGAAAATGCCGCTGTTCCTGCCGGATATTCGGGGACGTTTTTGCTGACGGTGAGCGGTATGGGTAATTATGAGGGGAGTATCGTAAAAACCATACAGGTGACGGATAAAGCCCATTTGATCAAAAATGTGACGATTACCCTTGGTAAAAATCTGAAGAATGTTGAGTTTGCCGGGAAGGCAGTGGAGCTGACCCCGTCGGAGACTGCCGGCGCGGACACCTTTATCGTCAGATACGGCAGCAATATCCTGCGTTACAACACGGATTATAAGGTGAGCTACCGCAACAATGATAAGGTGGGAAAGGCAGAGCTTATCGTTACCGGAATGGGGGATTACAGAGGCAGTAAGTCGGTGACGTTCAACATCAAGGGGAAAGCGTTTTCGGCCAGGACGATCCGTGTGGAAGGGCTGGAAGACCGGGTATATACCGGAAAAGAGCAGACGCAGAGCCAGGCGGTTCTGACATATGGCGCGGGCACGGCAGACGAGCGGAGGCTGGAATATGGGAAGGACTATACCATCCGGTATAGTAAGGACATCATCAATAAAGGGACTGTTTCCGTGACCTTTGTGGGCGCTGAGGAGGCAGGATTCAGCGGCAGTGTTAAAAAGACCTTTCGGATCAAGCCCGCGCCGATCACGGATACCGACCAATCGGATGGGATGAGTCATATCACTGTGGGCTACAGCAGGGAAGGGGCAAAGCCCGTGGAGCAGATCCAGTTGAAAAACCGGGAGGGAATGATTCTGCAAAACGGCAGAGATTATACCCTTCGTTATGCCAACTACAAGGCGGTGGCGGCAGCAGGGGACGAAAAGCCTCCTACCGTCATAATAAAGGGCAAGGGAAATTACACCGGAGAGTTTAAGGTGTTCTATACCATTATCCGGGGCGGGCTTGATGCGGAAAAGATCAGTGTCCGTACCACTCCCGTGCAGTATCAGGCAAACAAGGCGGACGCTTATGCCTACCGTCCGGCAGTCAAGGTGCTGGATGGAAAGTCTGCGCTGAAGGCGGGGAAGGACTATGTGATCACTTATGTGAACAACACCCAGGCAGATTACAGGGCATATATGGAAAAACTTGCCGGGGGAACTGCCGGGGAGAGTGATATGCCCCGCGCTGTGATCACGGCAAAGGAGGGAAGCAGTTACCGGCTGGAGGAGCCGATCGTGGTCCCGCTTCCCATTTACCAGAACAAGCTGACCAGATCCACCCTCACGGTGGAGGTTGGAGAGGCGGTCTACGACGGCGCCCAGCTCAGACCGCAGGTGACGGTATCTTATCAGGGGAAAGTGCTTTCCGAAGGGGAGGACTATGTGCTGACCTATGGAACCAATGTGAAAGCCGGAAAGAACCAGGGCAGTGTCAAGATCAGCGGTGCGGCTCCGTATTATGGCGGGGATGTCACTGTGAAATTCAATATCGGGAAACGCGAACTCACTTATTGAGTATGGATGGACCATGCCGGATATATGGATGGACCATGCCGGATCGGAAGACGGAACCGGCTTTTGGAGGGAGATCGTTTTACCGGAGGAAGAGCGTGTGGAGCGGAAAAGCATATCACACGCTCTTTTTTATTTTCCCTATTGACAAATACTTTTATAGTAGTATAATTTGAAAGACAAAGTAATTGATTTTAAAATCAAAATATTTTAAACATAAAGTTTATGGAGTAGGGAATGGTCGGAAAAATTCTGGGAACGGGCTCTTATGTGCCTGCGCAGATCTGGTATAACGATAAACTGGCAGAGATGGTAGAAACCGATGACGCCTGGATTAGGGAACGCACGGGAATCAAGGCGAGGCACATTGCTTCCGGGGAAGAGACGACGGCATATCTGGCAGCCGGCGCTGCCCGGGCAGCGCTGGAGAATGCGGGATTGGGGGCGGAGGAGATCGAGCTGATCATTGTGGCGACAGTCTCGCCGGGGACGCTGGTTCCCTGTACGGCATGCGAGGTGCAGAGGATGATCGGCGCGAGTCAGGCGGTCTGTTTTGATCTAAATGCCGCCTGCACCGGTTTTCTGTTTGCCCTGAACACGGCACAGGCGTATCTCTCCCAGGGGATCTACCGCAGAGCGCTGGTGGTGGGAGCGGAGTGTCTCTCTCATCTGACCGACTGGAATGACCGGGGAACCTGTATTCTGTTCGGCGACGGCGCGGGAGCCGCAGTGCTTGAAGCGCAGAGCGGGGGAAGTTATGCTCAGGTGGCGCATTCGCTCGGGGAAAAGGGCGGGGTGCTCACTTGTCTGAGCGCCAACAGACAGGGCGGACAGGAGGATGTATTTCTGCACATGGACGGCGGAGAGGTGTTTAAGTTCGCCGTCTCAAAAGTGCCTGAGGTCATCCGGGAGCTGCTCGACCGGGAAGGGATCAGCGAGAACGAGATCGATCTTTTTGTACTGCATCAGGCGAACGCCCGCATTGTCGGGGCGGTTGCAAAGCGTTTTGGAGGGGATAGCGGGAAGTTCCCCATAAACATTTCGGAGTATGGTAATACCTCATCCGCAAGCATTCCCATTCTGCTGGATGAGCTGAACCGGGCGGGAAAGCTGAAGCGGGGCATGAAACTCGTGCTGGCCGGATTTGGCGGAGGGCTGTCCTACGGGGCAAGCGTTATCGTCTGGTAGAATAAACAAATAAAAATTCAAAAAAGGAGAAAAAGTCATGTTGGACAAAATCAAAGAAATCGTAGCGGATTCTATGGGGGTGGACATAGCCACTCTCACGGCGGAGACTTCTTTCAAGGAGGATCTGGATGCAGATTCCCTGGACCTGTTTGAGCTGGTGATGGCGCTGGAGGAAGCGGTCGGCGTGGAGATCCCGGCAGAGGAGCTGGAGAACATCAAGACACTGGGAGATGTGGAGAAATACCTGAACGCGTAAGATTGGGGAGAGGAAGAAGACATGAAAACCGAAATCACTAGAATGCTGGGAATTCAGTACCCCATTGTTCAGGGCGGTATGGCCTGGGTGGCGGAACACCATCTTGCGGCGGCGGTGAGCGAAGCGGGAGGGCTGGGACTGATCGGAGCCGCAAACGCTCCGGCCGATTGGGTGCGCGAGCAGATCCGGGCGGCGAAGAAACTGACGGATAAGCCTTTTGGCGTCAATATCATGCTGATGAGCCCCTATGCGGAGGAAGTTGCCAGGGTGGTGGCAGAGGAAGGCGTATCTGTGGTCACCACCGGGGCGGGCAATCCGGAGAAATATATGGAGATGTGGAAAAAGGCGGGCATCAGGGTGATCCCCGTTGTGGCTTCCGTGGCTTTGGCAAAAAGGTTAGAGCGCTGCGGTGTGGATGCGCTGGTGGCAGAGGGGACCGAGTCCGGCGGTCATATCGGCGAGCTGACGACGATGGTTCTGGTGCCCCAGGTGGTGGATGCGGTGAGCATTCCTGTCATAGCGGCGGGCGGTATCGCTGACGGGCGCGGTGTGGCTGCGGCGTTTATGCTGGGCGCTTCGGGATGTCAGCTGGGCACTCGTTTTGTCGCCACCAGGGAAGCTGTGGTACATGAGAAATATAAGGAGTGTATCCTGAAGGCGAAGGATATTGATACGAAAGTAACCGGCAGAAGCACGGGGCATCCCGTGAGATGCCTGCGCAATCAGATGACACGGGAATATTTGAAGCTCGAGGCACAGGGCGTGGATTTTGAGAAGCTGGAGCTGATGACAGTGGGCGGATTAAAACGCGCCGTGGTGGACGGCGATGTGGAGACCGGCAATGTCATGGCAGGGCAGAGCGCAGGTCTGGTGAAAGAAATCCTCACTTGTAAAGAAGTGGTGGAAAAGCTGGTCAGTGAAGCGGATGCTTTGATGAAAGGAACGGGGATTTATGAGTAAACTTGCATTTGTCTATCCCGGTCAGGGAGCGCAGAAACCCGGTATGGGCCGGGATTTTTATGAGCAGTTTGCCGCTGCGCGGGAAATCTATGAGAAAGCGACGGCATGGCTTGGCATGAATATGAAGGAGCTGTGCTTTGAGGAAAATGACAGATTGAATCTCACCCAGTATACCCAGGCTGCCATGGTGACGACTTCAATGGCGATGGAACGGGTGCTGGAGAAACAGGGAATCCATCCCGATATCACTGCCGGGCTGAGTCTTGGCGAATACTGTGCGATTGCCACCACAGGCGCCATGAGTCTGCAGGATGCCATTGTGACGGTGCGAAAGCGGGGAATTCTCATGGAGGAGGCAGTCCCTGCGGGGCAGGGCGGTATGGCGGCCGTGCTGGGCATGGAAGCGGAAGCGGTCGAGAGGATCGTGGGTCCGATGGAACAAGTGAGCATTGCCAATTATAACTGCCCCGGACAGATCGTGATCACAGGTCTGAAAGAGGCGCTGAATGACGCCATGGACGCCCTGCGCAAGGCGGGAGCCAGGCGCGTGACGGAGCTGACGGTCAGCGGCCCCTTCCACTCAGAGCTGCTTAGGGAAGCCGGGGAAAAGCTTGCCGCGGAACTTGCAGGCATCTCATTCAATAAACCGCACATTCCCTATGTCACCAATGTGACGGCTGCGGCAGTGACGGAGGCGGATGGGATCCGGGAGCTTCTGGCAGAACAGATTTCTTCTCCCGTGAGATGGCAGCAGAGTGTGGAGCGCATGATCGCGGAAGGGGTGGACACGTTTATTGAGATCGGACCCGGCAGGACCCTGACAGGATTCATAAAACGGATCAACCGGGAGGTGACCGCTCTCAATATTGAGACGGTGGAGGACATGAAAGAGGTGCTTGCGAAGGTTTAAAGTAAACTTTCCGATGTCAGCCCCGACGGGCTGTCAGCAAGAGACAATAATGATCGATATGCGTGCCAAAGCAGGCAAGAGGTATAAGATTGAACAGTATGGAAAATAAGAAAGTAGCGGTTGTCACCGGCGCATCCCGGGGGATCGGAAGAGCCATCGCATTAAAGCTCGCCCGGGAGGGCTGTCTGGTCGTCTTAAATTACAATGGCTCCGTGGACGCCGCGGGGAAAGTAAAAGAGGAGATAGAGAGCGCCGGCGGCGAGGCGGAAATTTACGGCTGCAATGTCGGCGACTATCAGGCGTGCGAGGCGTTCTTTAAGGAGATGATCGGACGTCTGGGACGCCTGGATATCCTGGTAAATAATGCGGGGATCACCAAGGATGGGCTGTTGATGGCGATGTCCGAGGAGGATTTCTCACAGGTGGTGGATGTGAATCTGAAAGGTGCGTTTCACTGCATCAGGCAGGCTGCGCGGCAGATGTTGAAGCAGAGAAGCGGGAGGATCGTCAATATCTCTTCCGTGGTGGGGCTGCACGGCAATGCGGGTCAGGCAAATTATGCGGCGTCCAAGGCGGGGATCCTGGGGCTGACCAAGAGCGCGGCAAAGGAGCTTGGCTCCAGAGGCATCACGGTCAATGCGGTTGCACCGGGATTCATAGAGACAGACATGACGGCTGCCCTTTCGGAGAAGGTGAAAGCCGGGGCGGCGGCAGGCATACCTTTGGGGCATTTTGGCAGCCCGGAGGATGTGGCAGAAGCGGTGGCATTTCTGGTGTCCGATGCCGCGGCGTATATCACGGGACAGGTGCTTGCCGTGGACGGCGGTATGGGAATGTAGCCTGCAAAGGCTTTGGACCGTCATGGGATTTTGGCGGCATGGCGGCGGGATGGGAGGAAAGATGAAGAGACGAGTTGTGGTAACCGGGCTGGGAGCAGTCACCCCTCTGGGAAATGATGTGGAAACTTTCTGGAGCGCTGTGAGGGAGGGAAAGTGCGGGATCGCGCCGATCACGCGCTTTGACACGACTGACTATAAGGTGAAGCTTGCGGCGGAGGTAAAAGGGTTTACACCGGAGAAATATCTGGACGGGCGGGCGGCGAGGCGTATGGAGCTGTTTTCCCAATATGCGGTGGCGGCGGCGATGCAGGCGATGGAAGAGTCGGGCATCGACATGAAAAAAGAGGATCCGTTCCGGGTGGGTGTGATCGTCGGCTCGGGAATCGGAAGCCTTCAGGTTACGGAGACGGCAGTATCGAAATTGAACGAAAAGGGACCTTCCAGGGTGGAGCCTCTGCTGGTTCCTAAGATGATTTCCAATATGGCGGCAGGGAATGTGTCCATCGCCACAGGGGCCAGGGGAAAATGTACGAATGTAGTGACCGCATGCGCGACGGGGACGCATTGTATCGGGGACGCCTTCCGGGCGATCGCCTACGACGATGCCGACGTGATGATCGCGGGCGGAACCGAGGCGGCGGTCTGCTCCATCGGCGTCGCCGGATTTCAGGCGCTGACGGCTCTTAGCAGCAGTGAGGATCCTGCCCGGGCATCCATTCCCTTTGACAGGGACAGGAGCGGTTTTGTCATGGGTGAGGGTTCCGGCATTGTGATCTTGGAGGAACTGGAGCATGCGAGGAAGCGCGGCGCAGAGATCCTGGCAGAGGTAGTCGGGTATGGTGCCACAGGGGATGCCTATCACATCACTTCCCCCATCGAGGACGGAAGCGGCGCGGCGCGGGCGATGACGGATGCCATGAAGGAAGCGGGCATCCGCCCGGAGGATGTGGATTATATCAATGCCCACGGCACCGGCACCCATCACAATGACCTCTTTGAGACCAGAGCCATCAAGGCGGCATTTGGAGAGGCGGCATATCGGGTGAAAATCAATTCCACCAAGTCCATGATCGGGCATCTTCTGGGTGCGGCGGGCGGTGTGGAGTTTGTGGTATGCGTCAAAAGTATTGTGGACGGGTTTATCCATCAGACCGTGGGGACGCAGTGTACGGATGAGGAACTGGATCTGGATTATGTGATCGGCGCTCCCGTAGAGCAAAAGGTCAGATATGCCATGAGCAATTCTCTGGGATTTGGCGGGCACAATGCAACCCTCCTTTTAAAGAAATATGAGGGATAAGGGAAAAACGGACAACACGGAAGCATTGATCGGTATGCGTGCGTCAGGCACGCCGGGGGTATAAAGATGGAATTTGAACAGGTATTAGAGTTGGTAGACCGCGTGGCGGCAGCAGGGCTGAGTTCCTTTGTCTATGAGACGGCAGATACGAAGATCGCCTTAAAAGGAAGAGAAAACGGTCCGGCCGCCCTGCCTGCAGGAGTGAGCGCTTTCCCACAGCATCAGGAACCCGAGGCTGCAGCGGCGGGACTGGGAGACGGCTCCCGGGAAAATGCTTTGCAGCTGAGCGGAAGGATTGTTACATCCCCTCTGGTGGGAACCTTTTACGCAGCGCCCTCGGAGGACGCCGCCCCCTATGTGAAGGTGGGAGACAGCGTGAAAAAAGGGCAGATCCTTGCCATCGTGGAAGCCATGAAGCTGATGAATGAGATCGAGAGCGAATATGACGGTGTGGTGAGCCGGATCCTGGTGAAAGACGGCGAACCCGTAGAGTATGGGCAGCCGCTGTTCTGCCTGGAGTGACAAGAGGTGCGAGACAGAAAATGAATGGGTTGAATGTAAAACAGATCGAGGAGATCCTTCCCCACAGGCATCCGTTTCTGTTGTTGGACGGCATTGAGGACTATGTGCCGGGGGAATATGCCATTGGATTTAAGTGTGTGACCTTCCGCGAGGATTTTTTTGCGGGACATTTTCCCCAGGAGCCGGTAATGCCGGGGGTTCTGATCGTGGAGGCATTGGCGCAGACGGGAGCGGTGGCGATCTTGTCGCTGCCCGAAAATAAGGGGAAGATCGCCTATTTCGGCGGTGTGGACAAATGTCGCTTCAGGGGAAAGGTGGTGCCCGGAGACAGGCTTTGCCTGGAGACCAGGCTCATCAAATGTAAGGGTCCCGTGGGCATCGGAGAGGCGAAGGCTTATGTGGGAGATCATCTGGTGGTGAAGGCGGAACTGACCTTTGCCGTTGGAATGTGACCTCAGGGAAAAGACGGGCTATACAGGGCTTTGCAGGATGGGAGACGGGGCATGATTCAAAAGTTATTGATCGCAAACCGCGGCGAGATCGCGGTGCGCATTATCAGGGCGTGCAGGGAGCTGGGGATAGAGACGGTCGCCGTGTACTCGGAGGCGGACGCGGGAAGTCTGCACTCGGAGCTGGCAGACCAGGCGGTGTGCATCGGACCGGGTCCCTCCACGGAGAGTTATCTGAATATGGAGCGGATCATGAGCGCGGCAATGATCACCGGCGCAGACGCGATCCATCCGGGGTATGGATTCCTCTCGGAGAATGCCCGATTTGCCCGGCTGTGTGAGCGCTGTCACATGATTTTTGTGGGACCGCCCTCCCGGGTGATCTCCGGTCTGGGCAACAAACAGGCGGCGCGCAACACCATGGCGGCAGCGGGGGTGCCGGTCATCCCCGGAACGGATCATCCCGTCACCCAGGTGCAGGAAGGGCTGGAGCTGGCAGAGGAGATCGGCTATCCTGTCATTGTCAAGGCCGTGCTGGGCGGAGGCGGCAAGGGCATGAGGGTGGCATATGGGAAGAGCGAGTTTGAGAATGCCTTCCTCACGGCGCAGAAAGAGGCACAGGCAGCTTTCGGCGACGGAAATATGTATATTGAACATTTCGTGGAACATCCCCGCCACATCGAGTTTCAGATTTTAGCCGATGCCGCAGGAAACGTGATTCATCTGGGAGAGCGGGACTGTTCCGTTCAGAGAAAACACCAGAAAATGATAGAGGAATCCCCTTCCCCCGGCGTTTCTCCCGCACTTCGGGAAAAGATGGGAGAGATGGCGGTGCGGGCGGCAAAGGCGGCGGAATATGTCAGTGCAGGTACGATTGAGTATCTTCTCGAGGAGGATGGCCGCTTTTATTTTATGGAGATGAACACGCGCATTCAGGTGGAGCATCCCGTGACGGAGTGGGTGACCGGGATCGATCTGATCAAGGAGCAGCTTAAGATCGCCTCCGGAGAGCGGCTGACCATCCGGCAGGAGGATGTGCATCTGAATGGGCATGCCATCGAGTGCCGGATCAATGCGGAGAATCCCCTGAAAAATTTCAGACCCTCCCCGGGGTATATCTCCACCCTGCATTTGCCGGGCGGACAGGGGATCCGGGTGGACACGGGGATTTACAGCGGTTATCAGATCCCGCCCTATTATGACTCCATGCTGGCGAAACTCATTGTGCACGCAGAGGACAGGGCGCAGGCGATCGCCAAGATGTTAAGCGCCATGGGAGAGGTGATCATCGGCGGTGTGGATACCAATGTGGATTATCAGTTTGAGATTTTGAGTAACGAAGATTATCAGTCCGGCAAAGTAAACGTGGATTTTTTGAAAGATCATGAAATTGGCGGTGTGAAGATTGAAGAATAATCATTTGTTCAAAAGCACAGTAAAATATGTGCCCCTGGGGGAAAAGAGGGAGAGCGCGCCGGAGGTTCCGGAGGGGCTTCTGCGCAGATGTAACGCCTGCAAGTCCGCTGTGTTTGTGGATGAGGTGAAGAAGGGATTTTACATTTGTCCCCGCTGCAATAATTATTTCCGCGTCCCTGCTTACTCCCGGCTGCGCCGGATCGCGGACGAGGGAAGCTTTGAAGAATGGGATACGGACATTGCTTTCTCCAATCCGCTGCATTATAGGGGATACGGTGAAAAAATCAGGGAACTGAAGGAAAAGACAGGGCTGGATGAGGCGGTTGTGACGGGGAAGATCCGGATAGACGGCGAAGAGACTGTGGTGGGGGTCATGGACGGACGGTTTCTGATGGCGAGCATGGGAGAGATCGTGGGAGAGAAGATCGCACGGGCGTTTGAGCGCGCCACAAGGGAAAAGCTTCCGGTGATTTTGTTTGCGTGTTCCGGGGGCGCCCGGATGCAGGAGGGAATCGTCTCTCTCATGCAGATGGCAAAGACCTCGGCCGCGGTAAAACGCCATGATGAGGCGGGGCTTTTGTATATAAGCGTGCTGACGGATCCCACCACCGGGGGCGTGACGGCCAGTTTTGCCATGCTCGGGGATATCATTCTGGCGGAGCCGGGGGCATTGATCGGGTTTGCCGGACCCAGAGTGATCGAGCAGACCATCCGGCAAAAGCTGCCCAAAGGGTTTCAGAGATCGGAATTTCTGCTGGAACACGGATTTGTCGATGCCATTGTGCCCAGGGAACAGCTGAGGGACCGGCTGGCAGAGCTCATCAGGCTGCATCGTTATAAGAAAGAAGCGGGAAAAAATCAAAAAAGTGCTGGACAGAACCCCGTCGGGGAAGGTATGATAAACGAAGGACGGACTGCCCCAAAGACAGGCGCCTCTGCCCCCATGAGCGCATGGGAGCATGTGGAGCGCGCCAGAGATAAAATGCGCCCCGTGGGGCATGATTATATCGAAAGTTTGTTTCCGGGATTCGTGGAGTTCCACGGCGACCGGCATTTCCGCGATGATCCTGCGGTGATCGGGGGCGTTGCCCTGTTTGAGGGAACTCCGGTGACGGTGATCGCCCAGGAGAAGGGCAGGGGAACCAAGGGGAATATCGCCTGTAATTTCGGCATGGTATCCCCGGATGGGTACCGCAAGGCCATGCGCCTGGTGCGTCAGGCAGAGAAGTTTGACCGCCCGGTCATATTCTTCGTGGACACGCCGGGGGCGTTCTGCGGTATGGAGGCGGAGGAGCGCGGGCAGGGAGAGGCGATCGCGCGCAGTCTCTGTGATCTTTTCGGCGTGGGGGTTCCTCTGCTTTCCATCGTGATCGGGGAGGGCGGCAGCGGCGGCGCGCTTGCCTTCGCGGTGGCGGATGAGGTGTGGATGCTGGAACATTCCGTGTATTCCGTCCTCTCTCCGGAAGGGTTCGCCTCCATCCTGTGGAAGGATGGCTCCAGGGCCAGGGAGGCGGCCGCGCTGATGAAGCTGACGGCGCGGGATCTGTACGGAATGGAGATCGTGGAACGGGTGATACCGGAACCGGACGGTCTTGGGGAGGTATTTTCCCGGGAGACCATGGACGGGGTGGCGGGCGAGCTGAAGGCAGGCATCGCGGGGTTTTTGGAGCGGTACCGGGAAAGGGACTCGGAAAGCCTGCTGGAACACCGGTATCAGAGATTCCGTAAATTTTGAGGATGGTGATAAGGCGGATGGACAGCCGGGAAGTATTTAACGATGTTCTTGTACATCTCTTTAACGAGATCATGCGTCTGGAGGAGGATGTGATCATCACGGATGAGTACAGGGATATCACCAACAATGAAATGCATGTGATCGACGCGGTGGGACCCGAGGGCGGGAATATGTCCTGTATCGCCTCCAAGCTCCGCATTACCATGGGGTCTTTGACTACCTCCATGAACGGGCTGGTGGCCAAGGGGTATGCCCAGCGGCAGCGCAGCGAGGAGGACCGCCGTGTGGTGAACATCAAGCTCACGCCCAAAGGGCTGAGGGCCTATGAAAAACACCGGGAATATCACATGCAGATGATAGACGCCATGATGCGCACCATGGACGAGGAGGAGATTCCCGTCCTTGCCAAAGCCCTGAACGGGCTGAAAGATTTTTTCTATCAATACAAAAGGGATATGTAGACAGCCCCCGGAGCATCTGCATGCCCTTTTTTTATGTGTGTCAGGCGGGATTTATACGATAAAATTTATAAAATATTTTCATAAAATTTCTTTTTTATGGTAGAATTGCTCAAAGAATTGTGTTATACTGAACATGCTTTCATAAAATATCATTGGCAGAATGTGGACAGACGGACAGGTATGGGTCTGTCAGCGCAGGAAGGTCAAGGAAAGAGAGGCGTAAGGTGGAACTTAGAACAGCAGTATCCCCAAGAGATGTGAAGCATTATACCACAGAGCGTCTGAGAGAGGAGTTTCTGATCCAGAATCTTTTCGTACCCGGCGAGATCAAGCTGGTATACAGCCACATTGACAGGATCATCACAGGTGCGGCAGTACCGGTATCGCCCATCAGGCTGACGGCAGGAGACGAGTTGAGGGCGGAGTATTTCTGCCAGAGAAGAGAACTTGGCGTCATCAATATCGGCGGCGCCGGCAAAATTACCGTAGACGGAAAGGTATATCATGTCGCCTTCAAGGAAGGTATGTATATCGGAATGGGATCGAAGGACATCGTGTTTGAGAGCGATGATGCGAAGAATCCCGCAAAATTTTATCTGAATTCTGCTCCTGCACACAGGACATGCCCCACGGTGCTGATCAGACCCGAGGGAACACCCGAGGAGGGCGTGGTCATCGTGAAGGATGAGAATAAAGTGGAGCTTGGCTCCCTGGAGGACGCCAACCACAGAGTCATCTGTAAGTACATTCTTCCCGGTCAGGTGGAGAGCTGTCAGCTCGAGATGGGCATGACGAAGCTGGAACCCGGCAGCGTGTGGAACACCATGCCCTGTCATACCCATGACAGACGCATGGAGGTTTATCTGTACTTCGAGATGCCCGAGGATGCCTTTGTGATGCACTACATGGGCGAGCCTCAGGAAACGCGCCACATTGTCATGAGAAACGAGGAGGCAGTCATCTCCCCCAGCTGGTCCATCCATTCCGGATGCGGCTCCAGGGCATACACCTTTATCTGGGGTATGGTGGGCGAGAATCAGGACTTCGACGACATGGACGGCGTGGATAACAAAGATTTGATGTAAGAATCAAAAATAAAAGGAAAAGGAGAAACAACATGAGTAATTTTACAAATTTCAGTCTGGAAGGCAAAGTTGCGCTGGTGACCGGAGCCGTTCACGGCATCGGTTTTGCCATTGCCTGCGCGTACGCAGAGGCAGGCGCGACGGTATGCTTTAATGACCGTTCCCAGGAGAATGTAGATAAGGGTCTGAAGGCTTATGAGGAGAAGGGCATTAAGGCCCATGGCTATGTGTGTGACGTTACCGATGAGGACGCTGTCAGCAATATGGTAGCACAGATCGAGAAGGAAGTCGGCGTGATCGACATCCTGGTAAACAATGCGGGCATCATCAAGCGTATCCCCATGACCGAGATGACCGCGGCGGAGTTCCGGCAGGTGGTTGACGTTGACTTAAACGCTCCCTTCATCGTATCCAAGGCGGTGATCCCGTCCATGATCAAGAAGGGCGGCGGAAAGATCATCAACATCTGCTCCATGATGTCCGAGCTCGGCCGTGAGACCGTATCCGCATATGCCGCAGGCAAGGGCGGTCTGAAGATGCTCACCAGAAATATCTGTGCGGAGTATGCTCAGTACAACATCCAGTGTAACGGCATCGGACCCGGCTATATCGCAACGCCCCAGACCGCTCCTCTGCGCGAGAAGCAGGCGGACGGAAGCAGACATCCCTTCGACGAGTTCATCTGTGCGAGAACTCCTGCCGGAAGATGGCTCGAGGCGGAGGAACTCACCGGTCCCGCAGTATTTTTGGCATCCAGTGCGTCCGACGCAGTGAACGGGCATATTCTCTATGTGGACGGCGGTATCCTTGCATACATCGGCAAGCAGCCCAGCTAAGGACAAAAAGAATTTCAGAGAGAAGGATATGGAAATGAAAATCGCATTGATCAACGAGAACAGCCAGGCTGCAAAAAACGAGATGATCGTCTCCACCCTGAAAAAAGTGGTGGAGCCTATGGGACATGAAGTATTCAACTACGGCATGTGCGGCGCCGAGGATGCCAACTCCCTCACCTATGTGCAGAATGGCATTTTGGCGGCAGTGCTGCTCAACTCCGGCGCGGCGGATTATGTGATCACCGGCTGCGGAACCGGCGAGGGCGCGATGCTCGCCTGCAACTCCTTCCCCAAGGTGCTCTGCGGACACATAGAGTCCCCGCTGGACGCCTATCTGTTTTCCCAGGTGAACGACGGAAACTGTGTGGCGCTTCCCTTTGCGGAAAACTTTGGGTGGGGCGGAGAACTGAATCTCCAATACATTTTTGAGAAGCTGTTCTGCGCACCCGGCGGTGGCGGCTATCCTCCTGAGAGAGTGGAGCCCGAGCAGCGCAACAAAAAGATTCTTGACAAGGTGAAAGAGGTGACCCACACCGATATGGTGAACATCCTTCAGAATCTTGACAGGGATCTGGTAAAAGGCGCGCTCTCCGGCGCAAAGTTTGCGGAGTATTTCTACGACAACTGCAAGTGCGATAAGATCAAAGCGGCAGTGAAGGAGGTTTTGGCATAGCGGTCCGAGGGCGGCTATGACCAGTGGTTATGACTAACAACAGCCGCGGGAAAGCGGCAGAAAGAGGATTGATATGATCGCAGTATTAGAGCAAATCAGCAAGATTGGTATTGTGCCCGTTGTAAAGATCGACAGGGCGGAGGATGCGCTTCCTCTGGCAAAAGCACTGTGTGCGGGCGGTCTGCCCTGTGCGGAAGTTACTTTCCGTACGGATGCGGCAGCAGAGGCAATCAAGATCATGACGGATAATTTCCCCAATATGTGCGTGGGCGCAGGCACGGTCCTGAATGCGGAGCAGGTGGATGCCGCTGTGGCAGCAGGCGCGAAATTTATCGTCAGCCCCGGCTTGAATCCCAAGACCGTAAAGTATTGTATGGATAAAAACATTCCCATCACTCCCGGTACTTCCAGCCCCTCCGACATCGAGCAGGCTATTGAGCTGGGGCTTGATGTGGTGAAATTCTTCCCTGCAGAGCAGTCCGGCGGTCTTGCAAAGATCAAGGCGATGGCGGCTCCCTATGTCAACATGAAGTTCATGCCCACCGGCGGTGTGAATGCAAAGAACCTGACCTCCTATCTGGACTTCCCCAAGATCATTGCCTGCGGCGGTTCATGGATGGTTCCCGGCGATCTGATCAATGCCGGCGAGTGGGATAAGATCGAACAGCTGACCCGCGAGGCCGTTCAGACCATGCTGGGCTTTGAGCTGGCTCATATCGGTGTGAACGCTGAGAATGCTGAGGAAGCCGAGAAGGCGGCAAACCGCTTTGCATTTATCTTCGGCATGCCTGCAAAGGTTGGCAATAGCTCCGTATTTGCGGGAACCGCTCTGGAAGTGATGAAGAGCCCTTACCTTGGCAAGAACGGTCACATTGCGATCCGCACCAATTACATCGAGAGGGCAGTGAACTACTTAAGCACCGTTCTGGGCGTCGAGTTCGATGAGAGCACTGCCAAGAAGGATGCCAAGGGCGGTCTGAAGGCGATCTATCTGAAGGAAGAGATCGGCGGATTTGCGGTACATCTTGTTCAGAAGTAATTGCAGGGTCAGGGAGACTGACCGGGGCAGTTACCGGAAATAAACAACCAAAACAAATAAGAAAGGAATTTTACAACTATGGCGAAAGTAATTACCATGGGTGAGATCATGTTGAGACTGTCCACCCCCAACAACGAGAAATTTATCCAGGCAGACGAGTTTGATGTATGCTACGGCGGCGGCGAGGCAAACGTAGCTGTGTCTCTGGCAAACTATGGTCATGATGCAGAGTTCGTCACCGCTGTGCCTGACAACGAGATTGGTGAGTGTGCAGTTGCCGCATTGAGAAAATATGGCGTTGAGACAAAGAATATCGCTAGATGCGGTGAGAGACTTGGTATCTACTATCTGGAGAGCGGTTCTTCCATGAGACCTTCCAAGGTTGTTTACGACAGAGCGCATTCCTCCATTTCCACCGCAACCGAGGCTGACTTTGACTTCGACAAGATTTTTGAGGGCGCTGACTGGTTCCATTTCACCGGCATCACTCCCGCTGTTTCCGACAGCGCAGCGGAGCTGACCGAGAAGGCTCTGATCGCAGCCAAGAAGCACAACGTAAAGGTTTCCGTAGACTTAAACTTCCGCAAGAAGCTGTGGTCTTCCGAGAAGGCACAGAAGGTTATGAAGAACCTGATGAAGTATGTGGATGTCTGCATCGGAAACGAGGAGGACGCTGAGCTGGTGCTGGGTTACAAGCCCGGCAATACCGACGTTACCAGCGGCGATCTGGAGCTGGCAGGCTACAAGTCCATCTTCGAGCAGATGGTGGCAGACTACAATTTTGAGTACTGCATCTCCTCCCTGCGTGTGAGTCATTCCGCTTCCGACAACGGCTGGTCTGCATGTATCTACTCCAGGGACACCAAGGAGTTCTATCACTCCAAGGAGTACAGCATCCATCCTATCGTTGACCGCGTGGGCGGCGGCGACTCTTTCGCTGGCGGCGTGATCTGTGGTCTTTTGGACGGCAAGGACTTCAAGGCAGCTCTGGAATACGGTGTGGCTGCTTCCGCTTTGAAGCACACCATCCCCGGCGACTTCAATCTGGTATCCAGAAAAGAGGTTGAGACGCTGGCTGGCGGCGACGCTTCCGGACGCGTACAGAGATAAAGACATCTGTTGGGATAAAAGATCTTATAGAGATATTTATGCAGATCATGTAGAAAACAGGCGGATGATGTCCGCCTGTTTTTTACTTTCTTTCCTGTTTGCGGAAAGAAAAGCTTGTGCTTACAGGACAAATAGAATAAAATAATAAGAGATTGGTTTGATAGACTGTGAAGGGTTAGAAAAGGAGATATGTGATTATGAGACGTGTGAGATTTGGCATAGCCGCCATGGCTTGTATCGTGACTGTCACCTTCCTTGGCGGCTGCGGGGCTGCCCATAAGGGAAGAACCATCGGTTCGATTGCTGTCAGTGATACAGAGAGCGGGAAACAGCAGAGCGGGGAGGTCATCCAAATGGTGATCACCTCCAATCAGACTTCGGCGGATAATCCATATCATTATGGGTTACAGACATTCAAGGAAGTTGTCGAGGAACTGTCGGGGGGAACCATTCAGGTAGAGTGCAGCGACGGCACCCTGTCGGAGGATGAGCCGGAACTATTGGAGATGCTGGATGCGGGGGAGGTACAGATGGTGGTATGCTCGCCCGGCAATATGGCGTCTGAGGGTGTCTCGGAGATAAATCTGCTCTCTCTCTTGTACCTCTTTGACGGGTTTGAACACTGGGAGACCGCCATGGACGGTGAGTTCGGTTCGACGATGACGGATATCATTCTGGACCGCACCGACAACCGCTACCGCATTATGGGCTACTGGTCCGCGGGCGTGAGAGATTATTACGGCAGGATCCCCATTAAGACGGCGGCGGATGTGCAGGGGCTTTCCATCCGCACCCAGATTTCCGGAGTGGTTTCCCAGTATTGGACGGGGCTGGGAGCCCGGCCCGTGGACATCGGCTGGGGAGTGCTCTATGATTCCCTGATGGCCGGAGAGGTGGATTCCGCGGAAAATGACTACACGAATCTCATGCTGAAGCAGCATCACACCACAACAAACGGAAAATATATCTGTGAGACGCATCACGATTATACCACCCGCCTGTTTATCATCAACGGAGGTTTTTATGACAGTCTGACTGCCGAGCAGAAAAACTGGGTGGATACGGCTGCTCTGGCGGCTACTTTGGAGGAGCGGGCTGTCACCTATGACATGATGGACAGTTCAAAGGCGCAGTGCATCGCAGAGGGCGCGGTCGTTACGGATTATGACGACATGGATATTGCGAGTTTTCGGGAATCGGCCATTGCAATTCAGGATCAATATGCGCAGGAAAACGGACTGGAATCATACCTTAATATGATCCGGTCGGCAAGATAATGGATTGGAGGGGCAGAATGGAAAACACAGTTAAACAAGATGGCAGAAGCGAAAAAAAACAGTTTCGGATGGGGATAAAGGTGAAATTGATCATCGGTTTTGCAATCCCGCTCATCTGTACCATCATCATAGGAATTGTGGCTTATTCTCTGGCCGCGTCCGGCATGACGTACAATTATGAGGAATCCATGTCAAAGGCAATGGCGATGGCGATGGAGTATCTTGATTTCGGATTTGAGTCGGCAGTTTCAGAGTCCGAACAGCTCTATTACAATACGGATCTGATGCGCTGGGCAACGGGAGCCATCTACAACGATTGGACGAAGCAGACCGTGCAGGAAGAAGTTCAGATGGATCTGAAGGTAAAACGGGACGGAAATCATTTTGTGGCGAATATGTACATCATTCCGCAGGAGGGAATGCCGGTGGTGTCCACCTATGAAAACGCAGCAGGGCTGCAGGGATTTTATGCGGACCTTCTGGAGTCGGGGGAAGCCGGGTGCCTTGAGACGCTGCAGGGCGGCTGGATCGGAAGCCACACTTATATTGACAGCATGCTTTCCCAGGAGATCCCGGAGTATTCCGCAGACAGTTATGCCTGTTCCTACATCAGACCGATGGCAACCCGGCGCGCATGTATCGTCATTGACTATGACAGCAATGCGATCGCGGATATCTTAAAGAATCTGGATCTGGGCGCGGACAGCCTCTCCGCCTTTATCACTTCTGACGGGCGTGAAACCCTTCTGCGGGGCGGGGAGATCACCCAGTCAGATGAGTTTAGCTTTGTTTCCCAGAGCTATTACAAGGAGGCCATGTCAAACGATGCCGCCATCGTGATCGACTATGTTACATACAAAAATAAAGAGTACCTGTTCATGCTCAGCAAGAGCGTAAACAACGGCTCCGCCATCTGCGCGATGGTTCCGATGAGCATGGTGAGCGCGGAGGCTGACTCCATCAAAAACATGACGGTGCTGATGGTGGTCGTATCATGGGCGATCGTCCTGTTAGCGTGCGTGTTCATCATCATGGGGATCGGGGCTACCATTAGACAGCTCAGCGAAAAACTGGAGGTGGTGTCCGGAGGAGATCTCACGGTAAACATTAACACCAACCGGGGGGATGAATTTAAGGTTCTGGTGAGGAGTATCGCAAACATGATCGTCAACTCCAGGAATCTGATCGTACAGGTGCTGAAGACTTCCAAGGATGTATCCGATTCCACAGGAAAGCTGGCGGAGGCGACGGAAGTGCTCAACAGCTCCAACAATCAGATCGCGGTTTCGGTTGAAGAAATGGATAGGGGGCTCTGTCAGCAGTCGGAGAATTCCCAGAACTGTCTTGATCTGATGGATGAACTGTCTGAACGGATCACGCGTGCGGTGGATTCGGTGAAAAAGATGAATTCCATCATGGTGAGCACCAAGGAGAACATCGAAAACGGTATGTCCACCATGGATGACCTTGCCAATAAGTCCTCGGATACTTCCGATATCACCCACCTGGTTACCACCAATATCAAAAAGCTGGGTGAGAGCCTGAATGATATTGAACAATTTGTGGAGACGATCAACAGTATCGCAGAGGAAACCAGTCTTTTGTCCCTCAATGCGTCCATCGAAGCGGCGAGAGCCGGAGAGTCCGGCAGAGGGTTTGCCGTGGTTGCCCAGTCGGTAAGCAATCTGGCAGGCAGTACGATTCAGGCGGCCAACTTGATCCACGACGCTATGGAGCAGATCAAGAAGAATGCGGACGAGACGGTAAATGCTTCCATAATGGCCGGAACCATTGTTTCCAAACAGACCAATACCGTTACGGACACCATACATGTATTTAAAGGCATCAATCAGGATGTGGAGAACATTCTGAAAGAGATCTCCGCTCTCAGCAAAGCCATTGAGAGTATGGAGAGGCACAGAAATGATACTCTCATGGCCATTGAAAGCATTTCGGCGGTGTCTGAGGAGAACGCGGCTTCCGTGTCTGCCCTGAACGATTCGCTGAAAAAACAGATGAGCATTGTTGACAACCTTCACGACTCCATGGTGGAGCTGGAGGAGAAGGCAGGTGTGCTGACAGAGGCAGTAAATGCCTTTAAGCTGTAAAGCGTGATCATAATAGGAAATGGCAGGTATGGATTTGCATAATTTTCAGAAGCAGAAAAAAATGCCGAGTGGCAGGAGAGAGGCAAGCTCATCCCCATTACGGTGCGGAGCAGTATTTTGGGGAGTTCTGTTTGTGGCAGGCATGGTGTGTATCTGGATGGCGCAGCGGGCCGTGCCTGTCATGATGGATGACGAGTGGTATTCCACGGTGCTTTGGGAGGAGACTCCCCTGACCTCTCTCAAAGATATTTTTCAGGCGCAGATCTGGCATTATAACAACTGGGGAGGCCGGACAGTGGCCCACACCATGGCGCAGCTTGTCTTTTTGTATCTGAGTGAGCCTGTGGCGGATGTGCTGAATATGGGGCTGATCGTGCTGCTGGCATGGCTGGTAAATGCGGTGACAGGATGGAGCGGCGGGAGAAGGCTGGCTTTTCTGACGCTGACAGTGGGATTCCTTCATGGGCTGAATGCCAACTGGAAAATGAGTATGTACTGGCAGACAGGAGCCTGCAATTATCTCTACACCATGATCATCCTGTTAGCCTATCTCTGGCTGTATCTGCGGACCGCGGATGAGGAGAGAAAGGACATTCCGGGCGCTGTTCTCTGGGCGTCTGTGCTCGGGCTGTTGGCCGGCTGGACCAACGAGAACATGGGGCCGGCACTGTGGCTGCTGACGGTGTTGGAAATGACCGATCTCCATAGAAGAGGAAGAACGGTCAGACCGTGGATGGTGACGGGCAGCATAAGCTGTCTGGCAGGCAGTATCCTGATGATCGCTGCCCCGGGCAATTCCGTGCGTGTAGCCCAGGTGGCAAGCAACTCCTATGGGCTGCTCTGGCAGATTTTCCTGAGAGTGTATGGGGTGTGCAGGGGGGCGTGGGAATATCTCTTCCCGGCGGCCCTGCTGACGGCGGCTGTATTGTTTGTGAACCTTTGTGTGCTGGGAAACCGTATGAACCGCAAAGAGCTGTGGCTGCTGACGGGAGCGGTTCTGTCCTGGGGAGCCATGATCCTGTCTCCCCATTATCCGGACCGGGCCTCCTTCGGCACGATGTGCCTGCTCCTTTGTGTGGTGGTTTCCCAGGCGGCTGCCATTTTGCGGACGAGGGATACCAAAGGATGCAGGATTTCCATGGCGCTCATCGGCATCTTTATCTGGCTGCGGGGGATGTATGGATTGGGAGAATTTCTGGCGATCGGCTGGGGCTGGATACGATAGGGTGCCGGGAACCCGGGATGGATTCGGGGAATTTTGGTTACTTTTCACACAGTAGCCAGTCATAACATTAGCGCCGTCAGCTTAATCGCTGGCGGCGTCTGGCTCATCACT
>CANPWA010000003.1 GCA_947581865.1 uncultured Acetatifactor sp.
CAACTGAAGCAAAGTTTTTGGAGTTATTGTCTCATGGATGGGGAAAGGAAAACAGGTACGCATAATAGCGTACATACCAAAAACGGAGCCAGGAAAACCGGGCTCCGCTTTCAGAATTTTTTAATCTTTCACCACCGTCGGCAGCGCCGTGGCAAAGAGTTCCATCAGGGCATCCCTTTGGATGTCGTTGAAGTACACGCCGCTCAGGGAGTAGAGGTCGCCGTCCGCGTTGAAGTAGAACATAAGATGATTCGTGGGCGGGATTATCTCCAAAAACCCGTCCCGGCCGCCGAAGATCTCCAGGTCCTCATCCGAAAAATCCGCCTGCTCAATTATCATGTCCGCATAGGTCTCAAAGTCTGTGACGACCATATCCAGATACGCCACCCTGGATCCGCCCACGGACACAAACTCCGCGTGCTTTGCTTCTATGAAGCTCATGTCGCCGCCTGCGAAGCCCGCCTCCATGTTCGCCAGGTTGTCCTCGGTGAGTTCCGTGTCAGCGGTCTCAAATCTCACCGTGGCGTTTACCTCTGCGCCGGTTTACAGCGTGTCATTGTAGAATAGCCGCCCGTTATCCTCGTCAAGGCTCCATTTGTCGGCGGGGTAGCTGTACTTTGCGCCGTTGCCTGTCGCCTCCGCCGTGGCAAGACCGGTGACGTCAGGCAGCTCCAGGGCGGGGTACTCCGAGCCCGCGTCCTCCTGCTGCGTGCTGCCGGTTTCCCTATCGCCGCCGGCCACGGCGTCGGTATTTACGCCGGCACCATTCCTGCCTCCGCAGGCTGCCAGCAGAACAATCAGCGTCAGCATCAGCGCCATGAGTTTGATCGTCTTCTTCATCATCAATCCCTCCTCGTTTTTGTCAAAAGACAGTAGCAATATATCATTTTTCATCATATCAGTCAAGCCGGGGCACCTTATCGCTGTTTTTTAGCACGATGAAAGTTGGAGATATAAGCAGACAAACACGAAGTCTTACAAAACCATCATTAAGGTCCCTGCTCCGATCAGAACGCATCCAATCGCTGATCTTATGGTAAATTCTTCATGCAGAAAAACAAATGCCAGCACCAACGTGATGACTACAGACAGCTTATCGATCGGGACGACCTTTGAGGCATCTCCCATCTGTAAAGCTTTATAATAACATAGCCATGATGCTCCCGTGGCAAGACCGGACAGGATCAGGAAAGTCCAACTCTTCTGGCTGATCGACCTGATGCCGCCCTGCTGATGCGTAGCAAACACCATCCCCCATGCCATGACAACAACAACCATCGTGCGGATCGCAGTAGCAAGGTTAGAACCGATACCTTCGATTCCTGCCTTTGCAAGTATTGATGTTAAAGCGGCAAAGACTGCCGAACCGAGTGCGAACCAAAACCACATCTCTATGTACCCTCCCACATAATTATGATTTGTCATAGAAAACATTATACTCGTTCCAGCAGGAAAAGTATAGCGGGATATTGTGATTTGAAAAGTGTATCCTAACGGTGCATTTTTTACGGTGCATTTTTGTGCAAAATTGCCTTTGCTTTTTGGGGAAAATCTGATATGATAAACATAGTGTGTAGCCGAAAAGGTGTAAGTCCAGCTGACGGACTTGCACCTTTTTTGCGTTTATCAGGAGGTAAGTAAATGGAACAGAATCAAGCGTATCTCGCCGATGAAAAAATCGGCAGACTCATGGGCAAATATGCCGTGCCCTGTATCATCTCACTTTTGGTCGGCGCATTATATAATATCGTCGATCAGATTTTCATAGCCAATGCGGATTATCTCGGTTCCTTCGGAAATGCCGCCAATACAGTCGTTTTTCCGCTGACGGTCATTGCTCTTGCCATTGCCGTGATGATCGGCGACGGATGCTGCGCGTTTGTCAGTCTCAGCTTTGGAAAAAACAGATCTGCCGAAGCTTCCCGCAGCATGGGAAACGCTATCCTGCTGACCGTTATCGCGAGTGTTGTTCTGACGGCGGTCTATCTGATCTTTCGTGATCCGATCATTGCCATGTTCGGCGGAACGGTCAACGAGGAGACCTTCCGCTGCTCGCAGGAGTATTTCTTTTGGATCGCCCTCGGCATTCCGTTCTATATGTTTGGGCAGGCTATGAATCCGGTGATCCGGGCGGACGGCAGCCCGAAATTTGCTATGGCGTCAACTCTTGCGGGGGCGGTCATCAATATCATTCTCGACCCGGTCTTCATTTTTATTTTCAAATGGGGCATGATGGGAGCTGCAACAGCCACCGTGATCGGACAGATCGCAACCGCTGCGCTTACAATAGGGTATCTTTTTCACACAAAGGCAATAAGACTGACAAAAGAGGATTTCAGGCTGAACGGAAAAATCCTCCGCAAAACATTGATGCTTGGGATATGCAGCTTCTTATCGCAGGTCTCCCTTGTCGCGGCAATGGCTGCCATCAATAATATGATCCGCAAATATGGCGCGGAGGATGTCATTTTCGGGCAGGAGCAGTATGCCCAGATTCCGATGGCGGTGGTGGGAATCGTGATGAAATTCTTTCAGATCGTGATCTCTATTGTTGTCGGCATGGCGGCAGGGTGTATCCCCATTGTCGGATTTAATATGGGCGCAGGGCGCAGGGACCGTGTCAAAGGGCTGTTTACCCGGCTGCTGACCGCCGAGGCGCTTGTCGGTTTGGCGGCGCTGCTGATAGCAGAGGGATTTCCGGGCGCGCTGATCCGCATTTTTGGAGCGGCAAATGAGAGCGTATATTACACGGGATTTGCCATAAAAGCGTTTCGGATTTATCTATGTATGATGGTATTCGCCTGTGTCAATAAAGCGGCGTTTATCTTATTACAGGCAATGGGAAAAGCCGCGGCGTCCACCATACTTTCCATGGTGAGGGAAATCATGTTTGGCGTAGGGTTTGCCCTGCTTCTGCCGGTCTTTTTCGGGCTTGACGGTGTCCTTTACTCCATGCCGGTATCGGATGCGCTCACGGCGGTCGTGTCCGCGGCTGTGATCGCTTTGACCTACCGGCAGCTGTCGGAAAAAGAACATAAAGTATTTGTCTGACGCTGTTTTTGCCTGCCGCGCATTTGATGTAACCGTTGACATTATAACTCGGAAGATTTATAATATGCAAAAATTCCATTTTCACGAGAATCCTGATGCGGACTGCACTGTGGCAGCTGTTGCGAGATTGACCCTGCACGGGCTGTCGGGAAAAGAGGGATACAATGAAACAATTGGAGCGACGGTTATTTTTGATTCAAAAATTGATGAGTGAAGCACCGCAGTACCGGAATCTGAACATTCCTGATGATACGACCGGGCAGAAAAGGCTGCTCCGTTCCCTTCTGAATGTCCGCCCGCCTCACCCTGTTGGAGAGGATTTTCTGGCGGTGCAGGACGAATATCTTGGGGAGGAGCTTGCCTTACGCGGCATTACGGATCTTTCGGAGCTGACACCTGTGGAGGACGGTATCTATCTTTGGCAGGGCGACATCACCACGCTGCGCTGCGGAGCCATCGTGAACGCCGCAAACTCCCTGCTGACCGGCTGTTATGTCCCCTGTCACGGATGTATTGACAATGTGATCCACACTTATGCCGGGGTACAGCTCCGCCTCGCCTGCAGCGAACTGATGAATAGACAGGGGAGTGAGGAACCTGTGGGACAGGCAAAGATCACAGCCGCTTATAACCTGCCCTGCAGTTATGTCCTGCACACGGTGGGACCGATCATTCACGGAGAAGTGACGGCACGGGACCGGGAGCTGTTAGCCTCCTGTTACCGTTCCTGTCTCGCGCTGGCAAAGGAAAATAAGGTCGAAAGCGTGGCGTTCTGCTGTATCTCCACGGGGGAGTTCCATTGGGACATACTCCGATAACATCCGGCGGTTTCTTCCCTTTTGAAAACCGCGGGGAATATTGGGTCTGGCGGAGCCGCCATATATACTGGAACCGCTATGTTGACCATCAGTTCCAGCGCGCGGGCTATGATAAAAAGCTGCTTTTCTACACCCGGGGCGATTATGGTCTGTTCCGGTGTTCGGAGCCCTTGCAGGCTGGAGTGTGGGAGACGGTATCGTTATCCTCTGCGAAAACGGTCAGATGGGCGTTTCGGGTTACTTTTTTGCCGGTATGCCCAATATTTGTTTGTTACGAAATTCATGGGAACCGTGATGACAAGATTTAGTGCCGCCGCCAGCAGATTCCCCAAAAAGACAGCGTCCAGCCGCTCATAACCGGCATTGACCAGACGGGTTCCCAGGGGCTCCATGAAACGGCTGATCTTGATGAGATCGATCCAAAACACCAAAAGCGCCGCGCTTGCCAGATACCCCCACAGATATGCTGCATAGGTTTTTATGAGTACCTTCCACCAGACCCGTTTCTCTTCGTCAGGCTGTTCGGTGAAGACATATCTGCTGCTCCAGAAATAGGCGTTCAGTACACTCAGCAAAAATCCGATGAAGCTGGCGGCGAGATAGTGCATCTTCCCATACACAAGGATGGCATAGACTGCCTCGCTGACCACAGTGTTGGACACGCCCACCAATGCAAATTTTATGAATTGTATCATATTATTCTTTTTCATGTTTCACACCGCTTTCTCGTTATTTCCGATAAAAACGGACATAGATGCCGTCTGTCACCGTGCTGTATCCAAACTCATTCTCAATATACTGCATGATCCAGCTGTCGGGATGCTCCTTCAGGTCGCCGTACCAGCAGTCCACCACGATCACATCCGGTTTTTTCTCCGGGTAACATTCCCAATAGGTCAGCAGCCGTTCGTCATAGCTTGTGGGATCCACGATGGAGAAGTGGCTCACGGAGAGATTTTGGAAGAGATAGGGGGTGGTGCCTGCCGTCCCCGGCATATTGGTGACGATCAGACAATTTTCACCTTCGCGGATGTTCTGCCGGAAATCTTCATAAGTACAGTTGGTAATATATGCCTGAATGTAGTTGGTAAAGATTCCTGCCGCCGGTCCCTCTTTAATGATCCCCCGCACTTGTGCAACGGTGCTGATGCGGCCGGCCCGCAGGGTATATCCTTTGCCAAAAACCGCAAAAAAGGACATGCTGAATAACAGCAGATAAATCAGCGCCGCGTTTTTTTTACCGGTTTTGTGTTCCAGGGCACAGACCAGGAGCGCCAGGGACAAGACGGCGCCCAAAACGCCGTGGGAGATGGAGTAATAAACTCCCAGATCGCTCATGTATATGGTCGCCAGAATGGTCAGCACCCCGCCCACGATTCCGGGGAACAACAGAGTTCTGCGCCGGCCGGCATAATGCCATGCCAGCGCCGCCGCGAGATACAGCATCAGAAGATGAACCTGGGGCTCATCGTATCCCGACCGGCGGATAGTCCAGTAATAGAACTGGACGAGTTCGGCTCCCAACACAAGAAATACGGCAAAGACCGGGACGGAGAAGCCGGGGGGCTGCTTTGTCCTGCTGCGCCGCAGGATACAGTCTGCCAATCCCCAGATTGCTCCGCCTATGCCGGCACAGATACCAAAGTGGAGGAGCATGAGTTTCCCGTCCCGCAGCAGCACGGATGCCCGGGTCTGTGCTCCCGGGGAGAGATCGTGGGTCAGGTCAAAATTCAGTATATAATTCAGGTTTCGCAAAAACTCTTCCGGTGAGACCTTTGACAGGATGACAAAAAACCATATGACGGCACATAATGCGCATATTCCCGAAAACAGGATTCCGTCCTTCAGAGCCGGGCGGACAGACCACTTTTCGTCGGAGGCGTTTCTTTTGCCGGAACGGAAGGCTATGACAGCCAGGAAAAAGGGAAACAGCAGGATGCCGGACGGATAGGAGAGGACTTCCAAAGCCATGCTCACCCCGGCGGGGAGCAGCCAGGCTTTCCGTAAGGGGTTTTTGTTTTCCTGCCCGGAATCAGGCAGATAATACTGAAACAGGGAAAGTACCGTTATGGTAAAGAACCATAGCTGCAGATTGGAAAATTCGGGTATCTGGATCAGTTTGGGCACAAAGTTAAAATAACAGCAGCCCAACAGGAATGCGTAGTCCCGTTTCAGGAATTTTTGCAGAACTTTTGTCAGCCATACGGTCAGACCCAGCTGGATTCCCAATGTGACAAAACGCATAAAGAGCACCACACCGGTGAGCCCCCCTGTGACGGCCCGGAACAACTGCATCAGCCAGATGCACGCAAAGGCAGAAGTCTGGTGAGGTTCCCACATCGTTCCGAAGAGGGTATCCCCTGACAGACAGCGGTAAGCCATGACAAGCTGATATTCCTCGTCCATGGTATAGTCTACAAAAATAATTTTAACGGCAGCCAATACGCTGCCCAGTATAAGCAGGATGTTTAATCTTCGATAGGTTTTTTGTGACACGTTTCTTCTCCGGCAGGGGTGTGATACTCTGATACGATTTCTTCGTCAATGATAAAAGGAGGTCTCGAGCGGGAAGCATCCAGCGTGCGCCAGAGATATTCCCCCAAAATCCCCAGCATGGACAGGATGAGCCCTGCCGACAAAAGAACCACACACATCAGGGAAGACCAGCCGATGATGGGAACTCCCTTGGTAAAATATTCCACCAGCACACTGATCAGGAGGATCAGAGCAAACAGGTCGAAGAGTGCGCCCACATAGCTCATCATACGGATGGGCACATAGGAAAAGCTCATCATGGAATCCAGCACCAGTTTAAACTTCTTGGCAAAGGTCCAGCGGGATTTCCCTTTTTCCCGGTCTTTCCTGTCAAAGTAGACTTTGTCCGTGCAAAAGCCCGCCCAGAGGACCTGCAGGGTCAGGCTGGAGTTTTTCTCGTCCAGACGTTCCAGCACCTCAATGACTTTTCTGTCGATCAGATAGCAGTCGCATCCTCCGACCGGCATATTTTTATTGACAAATTTCCTCACCATCGCATAATACAGATTGGCAAAAAAGACCTTTACCGCGTTTTCGTCCCGGGAACGGCGCACGGCCAGGACCACTTTATAGCCCTGTTTCCATCGCTCGTACATTTCCATGATCAGTGTGGAGTCCTCCTGCAGGTCCGCCTGTTTGGTCACGGCACAGTCCCCTGTGCAGACGCTCAGACCCGCCAGGAGAGCAGCGTGTTCGCCGAAATTGCGGGACAGCTTTACCAAATGAACATTCTCGTCCAGCGCTTTTATCTCATTCATGATCTTCCAGGAATTGTCTCCGGAGCCGTCGTCCACGAAGACCAGCTCGTATTCGCCGATCGCCCCGCCCAGGATCTTGTCCTTCATATCCCGGTACAGATCCATCAAGGTATCTTCATTATAATACACAGGAATGACTATGGATATTTTACTCATAACTTAAACCTTTCCTTTTATCTCCCGCAGATATTCCTGATAATCCCGTATATATTCCTTCCCGTCATAATGGCGGCTGCAGAGCACCAGCAAAATAGAATCCGCAGAAAAATCATACATGTCTTTCCAGACCATCGGGGACAGATACAGCCCCATGCCCGGCTGGTTCAGTTCGATCACGGCAGTTTCCGAGCCGTTGTCCACCTTCACTTTACTGCTTCCGCCCACATTGACAAGCAGAAATTCGGTCTCCCGGTTTGCATGCTGACCGCGGATCACTGTGGCGTCGGAGCCGTAAATATAGAATACCCGCTTGATGTCAAAGGGAATGTCCCATCCCTCGCCTTCGATCACCACAAGATTTCCCCGCTCGTCCCCCAGATCTTTAAAGTAAATTAACTTATATTGTTCCTCTAACTTCATATCTCTTATCCCGAACTCTCTTTTCGTCAAAAATGATTGATCGCTTCAATGACATATGCCTGTTCTTCTTCCGTCATTCCGTTGTACATGGGAATGGATAAAACCGTATCCGCGTAGTGTTCCGTGACAGGGAAACTTCCCCGGGAATATCCCAGATACCCATATGCTTCCGAAAGATGCGGGGGGATGGGGTAGTGGATGATTGTGCCGATCTCCCTGGCATTGAGATGATCGATCAGTTCCTGTCTCTGTTCGCACTGTATCACATACTGATGCCAGACGCTGTCGGCATGGGGGCGAACCTGCGGGAGACGGATGGCAGGATTTCGGATCCCCTCCCGGTATCCCGCGGCAAGAGCCCTGCGCTCGTCGGTCAGTTCTTTTATATGGCGGAGACGGACCCGCAGGAGCCCTGCCTGCAGCTCGTCCAGGCGGGAGTTTGCCCCGACTACCTTGTTATAATATCGTTTTTCGCTTCCGTAGTTGCGGTAGATCCTCATTTCGGAGGCGATCGCCTCGTCATTGGTCACAATGGCGCCGCCGTCCCCAAAGCCCCCGAGATTCTTGGAGGGATAAAAGGAAAAGCACCCGATGTCCCCGAAGGTCCCGGTCATTTTTCCCTGAAAGCATGCCCCATGGGACTGGGCACAGTCCTCCACCAGACGGAGATCGTGTTTTTGGCACAAAGAAACGATCTTCTCCATATTGCAGGCCTGACCGTACAGGTGTACCACCAGTACAGCCCTGGTCTTGTCCGTGATCTTTTCCTCTATCCGGTCCGCGTCGATGTTAAAATATCCGTCGGGCTCCACAAAAACAGGAGTAGCGCCGTTGATGGTAATTCCCATGACACTCGCAATATAGGTGTTTGCCGGAACAAGCACTTCGTCTCCGGCTCCGATGCCCAGGATCCGAAAGGCAAGCCACAGCGCATCCAGACCGCTGGCAAGCCCCACACAGTGTTCGCTTCCTGTATATGCTGCGAATTCCCGCTCAAATGTCTCTACTTCCTGCCCCAGCACATACCAGCCGGAGCGCAGTACCTCCAGCGCTTTCTGCTCAAATTCCTTCTGGTACCGGAAAAACCCTCTGTCCAGGCGGTTTGGCATTATCTTCATGGGCTTCCTGCTCCTTGTTATTTTATCTAAATCAATTATACAGGAAATACCGGGATGGTCAAGCTTTTTTGACTATCTCGCAGCAGCGGGGTGCAAAGGATTATAGAAATTTGTCGGATTGATTTCTCTGCCCCTTTGTGATAAAATAATTTGAATAATTTCCCTGCAAAAGACGATTTTGGCGCAGGTTAAGGATCCCGGACGGTCATATCGTGCAGATCCCCAAAAGAGAGCAGACGGATTCCGGAAATTTGATATAGTACAGATTATGGAAAGGTGGCAAGAACCGTGAAGAACAGAGGATTCTCAAAAATAGCGGCAGCAGTGCTGTCTGTGATCCTTGCAGGCAGCTTCCTCTCATTTCCCACATATGCCGAAGAAACTCAGGAAATTTCTTTCACGGAGGAGGAGAGGGCGTACATAGCAGAAGGGAAAACCTTGAAGGTAGGCTATGTCACAGATCGCCGTCCGGTATCTTTTCAGGGAGAAGACGGTGAGCTTGCAGGAATTTCCAGACAGATATTTGACCGGATCGCCCAAATCAGCGGGCTGCATTTTGACTATGTGGCGCTTCCTGACGGTGATATAACCTATGAGTATCTGGAGAGAGAAAAATTTGACCTTGTCACCAGCGTGGAATACAATAAGGAAAATCAGAATGCCCGCGGGATTTTGATCAGCGATCCCTATTTGTCGAGCAGAAAAGTGATCGTGGCAAAGGATGGCTTGAAATTTAAGGCAGATGCCGATTTCAAGGTTGCGATCTCTACGGGTTCCCAGACGATCAAAAAGGTGATCGCCAGGCAGTATCCTAATTTTAAGCTGCAGGACTATCCTTCCATGGAGGCATGTCTGGATGCCGTGAGCAGGGGAGAGGCGGATCTGCTGATCCAGAATCAATATGTGGTGGAGTACTGGCTCTATAAGCCCAGCTATGACAATCTGGCAGTTATTCCCATTGTGGAAATGGATGATCAGCTATGTTTTTCGGCAGTAGTTCCCATAGAACGGGATGACATCGTATGGAGCCAAAAGGAACTGGTGATCTCCATAATCAATAAATCCATTTCGCAGATATCGGACAGCGAAGTGTCGGGTTTTGTGATCGAGTCCACACTGAGCAATATGTATGAGTATACCATTTCCGATTTCGTGTATCAGTATCGGTATATGATTGCTCTGTTGGGCTTTTTTGGCATTCTGATCTGTATACTGGTGTATGTGGCATTGCATTCCCGGATCCGTTCCATCAATGCGCGGGCAGATGCCAAAGCCAAAAGCGATTTTCTCTCCGCCATGAGCCATGAGATCCGTACCCCTCTCAACGGGTTGATCAGCTTAAACTATCTGATGTCCCAGAATGTGGATGACCGGGACAAAATATCCGGTTATCTGCACCAGTCCTCCATCGTGGCGCAGTATCTGATGGCGCTGGTAAATAATGTTCTGGATATGTCGAAGCTGCAGGAAGGGGAGATGGAACTGGAGCAGAAACCCATCGATCTTAATCTGCTGGTGCAGACAGTGGAATCCGTGGAAAGAGACAGCATGGAGGAAAAAGGAATTGAGTTTGGGATGGATGTGGAGCTTCCCTATCCCGAAGTCCTCGGGGACCCGGTGAGAATCCAGCAGGTGCTTCTCAATCTGTTGGACAATGCGCGGAAATATACGGACAAGGGGGGCTGTGTGACGATAAAGGCAGAGCAGTCCGATACCGGCGGGGGAGTCATTCGGACAACGATCCGGGTTCTGGATACCGGGTGCGGTATGAGCGAAGAATTTCAAAAGAAAATATTCAAACCTTTTACCCAGGAGCGAAAAACGGTTTCCCAGGGAAATCAGGGAACCGGTCTGGGACTGTCTATCTGCTCCCTGCTGGCAGAGCGCATGGGTGGGTCTTTGGTGGTGGACAGCGAAATGGGAACCGGAAGCTGCTTTACGTTTACCTTTGAGGCGGAACAGACTAAACCCGGGGAGGAGAGCGGGAAGACGGAAACGCAGGAAGGTGCGGGCATACCAATTACCCATGCCAGACCGCATATTCTGGTTGCGGAAGACAATGAGCTGAACGGACAGATTTTGGTGGAATTGTTAAAAGAGGAGGGCTACGAGGTTCTGCATGTAGAGAATGGCAGGAAGGCGCTGGAAGTGTTTGAAGCGTCGGCTGTCGGGGAATATGGCATCATACTGATGGATCTGTTGATGCCGGAGATGAACGGTTTTGAGGCGACAAAGGCGATCCGCAGGCTGGATCGTCCGGATGCCAAAACGGTCAGGATTTTTGCCAGCACCGCCAATACTTTTCAGGAGGATCGTGATAAGGCGCTTCAGAGCGGAATGGATGATTTTATCGCAAAACCCATTGATATCAAAGAGTTATTAAAGAAATTGCAGAGCAGTGTATCGATGTAAGACAGAGCCAGAGCGGGTATGGAAAAGAATTTTCAAACCCGCTCTGACTGTTTTTATCTTTTTGATCTTTCCGTGTTTTTCTTTTCCGGATAACCGTTCCCCTGCAGGTCGGTAGATTCTGTCGCCGCGCCCGCCTTTTTATCACCTGTGGAAGGGCGGCTGCTTTCCCATACACCATTGGGAATGGGATTGATGGGTTTCTTTTTATCTGTCATTTTTGTTTCCTCCGGTATCAGTATGCCGTTTGCCGGGGAAAATATACCCGGCCCACTGAAGCCGCATTGGCGTGTGTAATGGACGGCTCACAGCCCGGTGCGGATGATTTCTTTCCACTTGGGAGAGAAGACATAGTATGCGATCATCATGATCATGCCGAAGCTGAAGCTGATGGGAAAACACAGCATGACAAAGGTTCCGTCAAACAGTGTGGCAATCAGATATGCACTGGGGATTCTCACTGCCCAGAGCATCAGGATATTTACCACCGTGGTGTACCGGATCAGCCCCACGCCGTTGACAATGCAGATGATACCGTTGAAAATCGCATAGAACCACTGGGACAAAAGCATGATCACCACATATCTGCTGGCGTACATCAGCACGGTTTCATCCTGGGAGAAGCAGCGCAGAATGGGCATCCGCACGGTGATCATCGCAAGCCCTGCAGCCAGCGTAATGAGCCCTGAGATCACGGGAATTTTAATATATCCTGCCCGCAGTCTGTCATAGTTTTGGGCGCCGTAGTTCTGACCGGAGAAGGTGGTGGCGGCGGAGGACAGGGCGGTGATGGCGACATTGGACAGCCCCGTGATCCTGCCGGCGACAGCCTGCCCTGCCATAAAGACAGAGCCCTGAGAGTTGACAAGAGTCTGCAGAGCCACATGACCCAGCGAATAAAGGGAATTATTCAGACCGATGGGTAATCCGATGCCTATGATGCTTTTCAGTTCTTCCCTGTAAAACCGCTTTGGCAGAAAAGTGAAGCAGCTGTCGGGGAAACGCTTCCGGATATAGAGAAGGCTCACAAGCCATGACAGATACATGGCAATGCTGGTGGAGAGCGCCGCGCCCGTAACGTCCATGCCAAAGCCGGCGACAAATACCAGATCCAGGACGATGTTGACAATGCAGGAAACCACAAGGAACCAAAGGGATGCCCTGCTGTCTCCCAGCCCCCGCAGGATTCCTGCATTCATATTGTAGCCGATATTGCCCAGAGAGCCCAGAAAGATGATCCTGGTATAGGAGACAGCGGCGCTCCAGGCATCGTCCGGGACGCTCATAAAGCGAAGGATCAAAGGGGTTACAAATAAACCGATGATGCCCAGCGGAATGCCGCACATATAGACGAAAGAGATCGCGGTTTCACATGTTTTTTGCATTTTCTCCCTGTTTCCTGCCCCGGCAAACTGGGAGATCAGTATGGAGACACCGGAGCCGATTCCGAGAAAGATGCACAACAGGACTTCCACCGGCTGCGCACTGGTGCCCACTGCAGCCAGCGAAGTATCCCCGCAGAATTTCCCGATGACCAGCGTGTCAACCGTGGTGTACATCTGCTGCAGGACATTTCCTAAGATGATGGGAAGTGCGAACAGCAATACCTTTTTCATGATCGGACCGGTGGTCATATCTATTTTCCCGCTTTTTTTCATGGTCTGTTCCATACACGTTATCGTTATCTCCTATATTCTTTATAGGATATAGTTTAATAAAGATAGTTTTGCGTTTCTTATCATTTTATGAGATAATACCATTGAAATTTATGCAGATATGACATTTGTCACCGAACGAAAGAATCAGAAGGAGGGAGAAGAGATGGCGCTTCCATTACCTGAGGGGCAGCTTTTCCATATAGAATACAGAGTTCTTCCGGCAGACTACGAGATGCCTTCCCTGGAGGCGGCTTTCGACCACTATGCGCTGGGCTATCATATCAGAGGAGACCGGACGACCATCACTCCGGATATGATCTTTACATCCCATCCGGGATATGTCAGCGCCATGGCGCCCTTTGTCTACCACAGGACCATTCCGGCATCCCGGGAACCCTATGAAAGCATCCTGATCAAATTTTCTCCGCTGTTTGTCCGTCCCCTGACGGAGCGGTTCGGGCAGAGGCTGCTGGATGATATCTATTCTTATCCCGCCAATCATTTTACCGTGGAGATCCGGGAACAGGTTCGGCAGCTTTTTTTCCTTATGCTGGAGGAATACAGGCATTCTGCCGTCTACAGCGACTTTAAATTGCAGTGTATGCTGTCGGAACTTTTATTGACCATCGCCGAATACCGGCTGCCGGAGGAAAATGCCAGCGTGCATCCTACGACGTTGACTCCTCCTATCATTGAGGCGGTGTATTATATGGAAAAACATTATGCCGAGAATATTACCATAGACGATGTGGCGGGCGTTGCAAATTATTCCGCCTCATATTTTTCCAGACTTTTTCATGTCCAGCTGGGCAAGCCCTATACGGAATACCTGGGCAGTATCCGGCTGAAGAATGCCCAGCGTCTGCTTTTGAGCACGGATAAATCCGTCACGGAGATAGCGTTGGAGAGCGGTTATCAATATCCGGGCAATCTCACGGCGGCATTTAAGAAAAGAACCGGCATGACTCCCCAGCAATATCGGAGGCAGATGGTGAGAGGAAGTCTTGTATTGCAATCGTAATGCCATAAGAATATAATATAAAGATATAAAATCTTCTGACGATACTAAGGATTTGGGGAAGACAGACATGAAAAAACATAAGAAAAAATGGTCCCCGGCGGCACGGGTGATCTGTTTTTTGTCATTGGTGACGCTGCTGGGATTTTTGACCGTTGTGGCTGCGGCGGAGTATATGGAGAGAACGGCTCCAGAAGGTGGGGAGAAAGCCGTTTCGGCTTTGCCGCAGGCGGCTGCGCCTTCCATAGAGCCCATTGTACCGGAGGAGACGCTGCCAGAGCCGGAGAGCGGGGAGGTCTTTGAAGAGTATGACATCACACTGATGGCGCTGGGGGACAACCTTATGCATATGGGAATCGTCTATACGGGCAGACAGGATGACGGAAGCTATGACTATTCCTGTTTGTTTAAGGATATGTCAGACTTTCTGGGGGCGGCTGACATCCGTGTGATCAATCAGGAGACGATCTTCGGGGGAAATGAAAGAGGATTTTCCGGGTATCCCTATTTTAATTCCCCTACGCAGGTGGGAGATGCCATCGCTGCCGCGGGATTCAATGTGGTGCTTCACGCCACCAATCACGCGGCGGATCAGGGAATACAGGGCATCGAAAATTGCTGTGCTTTCTGGGAGCAGTATCCGGAAGTGGTGGTGACGGGGATTTCTCCGGGAGAGGGCAGCAGAAGCCCTGAGGAGACTTCCGGGGAAGAGAGTGCTGCCGGGGTTTCCGACAGAATTGCATACATGACGGTAAAAGATAAGACCTTTGCCATTTTAAATTATACATACGGACCCAATTCGGGTGTGGTGGACAGAGAGCTCCAGGACCGGCTCAATGTGCTCTGCGCATACAATGAGGAGAGCGGGGCAATTGATTACACTTCGCTGAATCCTCAGGTTTTGGAGGATATCCGGGAGGCGGACCGGAAAGCGGATATGGTGTTGGTCTTTCCCCACTGGGGGACAGAGTACAGCACGGTTCCTTCCAGTTATCAGGAGAAATTTGCGCAGGAGATGGCGGATGCAGGGGCAGATCTGATCGTGGGGACACATCCCCATGTCCCCCAGCCGGTGGTGTGGCTGCAGGCAGGCGACGGTCATAAAACTCTCTGCTATTATTCCCTGGGAAATTATGTTTCCACACAGAAAAATGCCGACTCCATGTTAGAGGAGATGGCATGGGTCACGTTCCATGTGACAGAGACGGATATGTATATCGATGCGGATCAAAGCGGTGCGCTGCCCTTAGTCTGTCATTACAAGAGCGGTCCGGTCCGGCTCGTGGGGGTGTATCCTTTGGAGGATTACACGGAGGAGATGGCCCAAAACCATGGCATCCGGAATTATGGAGGCATAGCCCTCCGTCTGGAAGATCTGCAGCAGGAGAGCCGGGAGATCCTCGGAGGAATGCAGCTGGATAAATCGGATATCCTGAAATGATCCAAGCGTCTTTACGAAAGCGCATTCAGTCAATGATGTTTCTGACTCCCAGGATCGTGTCGTAATCGGCGTTATTGATCACCACGCCCTTTTTGGAATTTGCGGCGTGTATGATCTGTCCGTCACCGATATAGAGCGCCACATGGGTGCATTTTCCGCTGGAACCGTAGCAAATGATGTCCCCCGGCTGGATGGCGCTGTAATCAATTCCGTTCCCCGCATCGGAAAGCTGCCCTGCGGGTGTCCTGCTGATGGAATAACCGAACTCTTTGTAGATCAGGGAGGTAAAGCCGGAGCAGTCCGTTCCGCCGGTGAGGGACTGACCGCCATGGACATATTTATTGCCAAGAAACTGCATTGCATAATCCACAATCTCTTTTCTCAGCTCTTCATTGGTGGAGTAGGCGGCAGCGGGAGGTGTCACGGTGATGGCAGTGTTTTCTGCCGCCTGTTCCTCCGGTGTATGCTGACGCTCAGTCAGAGCCTGCTGGGCTTTTCGTTCCTCGGCTTCTTCCTCCAGAGTTTTGGCATAGACGAATTCCTCTGAGACAGTGACATATTCCGAAGCCACATACCCCGAATTTTGCTGCGTGTACTGTACCTGCAGCCATTCCCCTTCCTTTTTCAGGATCTTTACTTTTTCGCCATGGTCAATGTAACCTATGCGGGAAGAGGAAATGTCGGGTTCTTTCCGCACATTCAGCCGGTCCGCCTGCACGGTTGCGTAGCGTGTAACATATTCGTCGATCACTTCCAAAGCGGCATCGCCGTAGAGAAAAAATTCTGATTTGATATAGCCCTCCACGCTGCCGGACACAATCTGAAACCAGTCCTGTTCCTCGCCGGCGACAGCCAGGATCTGGGCGACCGCGCCGTCATAGATCTTTCCCACGATCTCACTGTCCGTGCTGGGTTCCCTGCGTACGTTCACATAATTGGTCACGTCCGCGATTGCAAGATCCGCATATTCGCTCTCGGGATGGGAATCTGTATCCTGAAGGTTTTGGGTTTGGGATGCGGATGTATTTTCAGCAGCGTTTCGACCCAGGGGAACAGACGGAGCATCTTGTGCCAGGGGAACAGACGGAGCATCTTGCGTCAGGGGAACAGACGGAGCCTCTTGTGCCAGGGGAACAGACGGAGTATCTTGCGCCTGGGAAGCAGACGGAGTGTCTGACCGGGCGGAAATGTCCGGTATGCTCTGATCCGGCCGGACGGAATCCGCCGGTATGTTTTGCCCTGCCAAAGTAGCGGCGGGAGCTGCTGCAATGCAGACTAAAGCGCTCACCAGCGCCACCATGCAGAGCATGTTCACTATTCGATATCTCATAGGGTTTCTCATTCCTTTGTCTTAGAAACTTTCCTTACAAAATCAACTGCTGCAACATGTAACGCTGCATCATGTAACGGCTGTCAGATGCCGTCGAAATAACTGCATTATAGCACAGAGGACGCGGGATTTCAAGGGCGGGGGAAATGCCCCTGCCTGCAAGTGCGGGAAATCTTCCCGAGAGGAAGATTTGAAATGCCGCTGCAGCAATGATATAATGAATCTATTGGGAGTCAATAATAGCCGGTGGCGGCGGGAAAGGCTGGTGGTCAAAATGAAAATCGTGTTGGTGGGACCCGGGGCAATGGGGCTTTTATTTGGGGGATATCTGTCCCGGAAAAATGATGTGACGCTGGTGGGGAGAGATGCAGACAGGATGAACCGCATTGAGCGGGAGGGAGTACGCATCCGTGAGGCAGACGGCAGAGAGGAAATCTTTCATCCCCACGCTACGGCAGACCCGGGGGAACTGAAAGGAGCGGAGCTGGTGCTGCTCTTTGTGAAAGCCAAAGATTCAAAGGCTGCGCTGGAGTCAGTCAGGCACCTTTTGGGTCCCGGCACCTTCCTGATGACTCTGCAAAACGGCGCAGGGCATGAGAAGCTGCTCCTGCAGTTTGCTTCAAAGGAACAGGTTATCATCGGGACCACCAATCAGGGAAGCTATAAGCTTGACGGGACAAGCGTGTGCCACAGCGGGCTGGGCGACACTACGCTGGGAGCCGTGTCCGGGTCAGGGGAGGCATTTGCCCCTGTGGCGGAGACATTTCGGGAGTGCGGTTTTCCCTGTTCGCTGAGCGGTCAGGTGCGGGGGATGATCTGGAATAAACTGATGATCAATGCCTCCTCCAGTGTGCTGTCCGGCATTCTCCAGATGCCCCAGGGGTATGTGGTGGAGAACGAAGCGGCATGGAATCTGGCGCGGAAGCTGATTCGGGAAATCTGTGCGGTGGCTGCGGCGGAAGGGTACCCTTTTGCGGAGGAGGAGCAGACGGAGAGAATCAAAAAACATTTGGAAAATGCTCCCGGAGGGTATACGAGCGTCTATGCGGATCTGAAGGCAGGCAGGATAACCGAAGTGTCCGCAATCAACGGGGCAGTGGTGGAAGCGGGCAGGAGACTGGGGGTGCCGGTACCCACCCATGAGTTGATCCTGGATATGGTCCGGGCGATGGAAGGAAGGGGCTCCGGGGACTGACATTTTGGAGGCTGATACATAAAAAGCCGGGTATGAGAGTTTCATACCCGGCTTTTTGTTGACAGATTTAACTCAAAAACCGATTTATAACTGGGGACCTGCGGAAACCAGTGCCTTTCCTGCGTCGTTGCCCTCGTACTTGGCAAAGTTCTTCACGAATCTCTCTGCCAGATCCTTTGCCTTGGTCTCCCACTCGGAAGCATCCGCATAAGTGTTGCGGGGATCCAGAATGTTGGTGTCAACGCCGGGCAGCTCGGTGGGAACCTCAAAGTTGAAGTGAGGGATGGTCTTGGTGGCAGCTTTCTCGATATCACCGTTTAAGATCGCGTCGATGATTCCGCGGGTATCCTTGATGGAGATACGCTTGCCGGTGCCGTTCCAGCCGGTGTTCACCAGATATGCCTTCGCTCCGTTTAACTCCATCTTCTTGACCAGCTCCTCGGCGTACTTTGTGGGATGCAGCTCCAGGAAAGCCTGACCGAAGCATGCGGAGAAGGTGGGAGTGGGCTCGGTGATGCCGCGCTCGGTACCTGCGAGCTTCGCGGTGAAACCGGACAGGAAGTAATACTGCGTCTGCTCGGGAGTAAGGACGGATACGGGAGGCAGTACACCGAACGCGTCAGCGGACAAAAAGATCACATTCTTCGCTGCGGGTGCGGTGGAAACGGGACGCACGATATTCTCGATGTGGTCAATAGGGTAAGACACACGGGTATTCTCGGTCACGCTCTTGTCGTCGAAGTCGATCTTGCCGTCTGCGTCCAAAGTAACATTCTCAAGCAGTGCGTTTCTCTTGATCGCATTGTAAATGTCGGGCTCGGAATCCTTGTCCAGGTTGATCACCTTCGCGTAGCAGCCGCCCTCGAAGTTGAACACGCCCTTGTCGTCCCAGCCGTGCTCGTCATCGCCGATGAGCAGACGCTTGGGATCGGTGGATAGGGTGGTCTTGCCGGTTCCTGACAGACCGAAGAAGATAGCGGTGTTCTCACCGTTCATGTCGGTGTTTGCGGAGCAGTGCATGGAAGCGATGCCCTTCAGAGGAAGATAGTAGTTCATCATGGAGAACATACCTTTCTTCATCTCTCCGCCGTACCAGGTGTTGATGATAACCTGCTCGCGGCTGGTGATATTGAAAGCCACGCAGGTCTCGGAGTTGAGCCCCAGCTCCTTGTAGTTTGCAACCTTTGCCTTGGAAGCGTTGTATACGACAAAGTCAGGCTCGAAGCCCTTCAGCTCCTCCTCGGAGGGCTGGATGAACATATTCTTGATGAAGTGTGCCTGCCATGCAACCTCAACGATGAAACGCACTGCCATGCGGGTGTCCTTGTTGGCACCGCAGAATGCGTCCACAACGAACAGTCTCTTATTGGAAAGTTCTTTCTTTGCGATATCCTTTACAACAGCCCAGGTGTCCTCGGTCATGGGATGGTTGTCGTTCTTGTACTCATCGCTGGTCCACCAAACGGTATCCTTGGAGTTCTGATCCATTACAATGTACTTATCTTTGGGGGAACGACCCGTATAGATCCCGGTCATCACGTTGACTGCACCGAGCTCACTCACCTGACCTTTTTCATAGCCTTCCAGATCCGACTTGGTCTCTTCTTCAAATAAAAGATCATAAGAAGGATTGTAAACGATTTCTTTGGTCCCGGTAATGCCATACTTGCTTAAATCGATTTGTGCCATCTTGCTTTTACCTCTTTTCTTTAATAGTTGGGGGTAAGCGGAAATGTTACCCGGCTTCCTCTATGTTATTATACATGATAAACAGATAAAATCAATAAAATTCCTGTGATTTTTTTAATTAACAGGATCAGAGGCAGGATTATACTGTCTTGCGGTCTGCGTTATCCCTGCGGCGGCAGAGAGCATGATCGGAGGATATATGCTGTCAATGCGGGGTGTGCAAAGAAACCCGAAAGAATGCTCATGTATCATAAAGCAGCAAACAACAAAATAGCAAAGAGTAGCCACTGCCCTGCTATTCCGTGTAACAATAGTAGATCATAAAGAAACTGTATTACTAAATAAAAAAGGCTTGACTTTAATAATGTTAAAGGGTATGTTTAATATTGTTAAAACAACATATGGAAGGATGCGCAATATGATAGAAGTTATGCCGGAATGGATAGAAAAATTAGAAGATGAAGATCTGGTGTTTATTAAAAATTTTGTTTTGGCTTCAGGTTCTCTAAAAGAAATAGCAAAAGAATATGATGTGACATATCCAACGGTTAGGTTAAGGTTAGACAGGCTTATACAAAAGATCAAGGTATGCGATGAAATGGATAATGAACCGTATATAGCATTGATTAAAAAATTTGCAGTAGATGAAAAAATCGATTTTGACACAGCTAAGCGATTGATAGCGGAATACAAAAAACAAATTGGAAAGAGAGGGAAAAAAATATGACAGTTGCTACAGTTATGATAATTTTGGGGGTAATTTTAGTTACCATAACAGTAGTCGGAATATATCTGCTTATCAAACGACTTATAAAGTATAATTCCGAAGTAAAAAATGGAAAAACTAAGAGGCAGACTGAATTAGAGAAAATGAAAATAGATGATTTACATTAGTTCCATGCCGAAATCATACGTTGTTTACCGTAAGCTGAGGAAGATAAGCGGCGGGCAGAGGTCCGCAAGGCGGCTCTGGATAGAGCTGCCCTGATGAAAATATTTGATACCGGGCAGCCGGACAATATGAAAGAAATCACGCGTACCGTCTGGGCGCGGGGCTTTTGAAAGGGATGTCTTTGGGAGAGCATCGTCCGGCATTGCAAAATTTATGGATTGCAGAGCGGATTGGGCTGTGCTATAATGAGCTCAATTGAATATGGAATGGTCAGGTGTCGGAACGGCGGTTTAGACCGCCGGTTCCGGTGAAAAGGGAAACAGGTTCAAGGCCTGTGCGAACTCGTCACCGTAAGGAGGGAGCGGAAGCCGATATGTCACTGGGAAACCGGGAAGACGGCGGATGCAATGATTTCCAAGCCGGGAGACCTGCCTGACTGTTGTACGGAAACTTCTGTTTCAGACCACGAGTAACTGGTTGTACGTTGCCGGACGAGGCTGTTTTCTGCCTTTTCCGTGATTGTTCTGTGTACAAACCCTTTACCTGTATAGGCAAAGGGTTTTCTTTTTTTCGTGCCCTTCTTTGGAAGCGGAAGGTTCCTGTGCAGGATTGCATGTTCGATCAATACAGGCGGCAAGGGCCGCGGAAAAGAGGAAAATATGAAAAGGAAACTGGCAGTATTGCTGGCGGTTCTCATGACATTTATCTGTCTGGGAGGCTGCAGCGGAAATGAAAAGCGGGAAACGGCAGGGGAAAGCGGTCTGATGGAGGCACAAGAGCAGACACAGAGCGACACGGTGATATTGGTAGTGAGCTTCGGCACCAGTTATAACGACAGCCGGGACGTCACGATCGGAGCCATCGAGACGGCGATCGCAGAGGCTTTTCCGGAGTATGAGACGCGCCGGGCGTTCACCAGTCAGATTATCATTGATAAGTTAAAGGAGCGCGACGGGCTGGAGATTGACAATGTGGAGGAGGCATTGGACAGAGCCGTATCGGACGGTGTAAAAGAATTGATCGTACAGCCCACCCATCTGATGGATGGCTATGAGTATACAGATTTAGCGAAGGCGCTTACGGATTATGTGGATCGGTTTGACAAGATCATCCTGTCTAAACCGCTTCTTTCGGACGAGGCTGATTTTGATGCCATTATGAGCGCGATCACGGAAAAAACCGCATCTTATGACGACGGGGAAACCGCCATCTGTTTCATGGGGCACGGAACGGAGGCGGATTCTAACGGCGTATATGAAAAGCTGGCGCGGAAGCTTTGGGATAACGGTTATGAGAACTATTATATCGGTACGGTAGAGGCGCAGCCCTCCCTGGACGATGTCCTGGCTTCCATGGAAGGAAAGGGTTACCGGAGAGTGGTGCTGGAACCTCTGATGGTGGTAGCGGGAGATCACGCAAACAATGACATGGCGGGGGATGAGGAGGGCTCCTGGAAGACGATCCTGACCCAAAAAGGTTATGAGGTGGAGTGTGTGATGGAAGGGCTGGGGCAGATCCCGGCTGTCAGAGACAGATATGTCGAACATGTAAAGACCGCTGTTTCTCTGGACGAAAGCTTTGCCGGTGTGGATACTGCAGACAGTGGAAATACCGGGAACGGGGAGGTGGAGGATGGGGTCTACTCTGTTGAGGCAGAGTCGGATTCCTCCATGTTCAAAGTGGTTTCTGCCCGGCTTGTTGTATCGGGGGAGCAAATGAGCGCCGTCCTCACTCTGAGTGGAACCGGTTATGAAAAATTGTATATGGGCACTCCCGAAGAGGCGGCAAATGCGCCGGAGGAAGATTTTATCTTTTTTGAGGAGGATGCGGACGGCGCGTATACTTATACGATACCCGTGGAGGCGCTGGACCGGTCCCTGACCTTAGCGGCATTCAGCACCAAAAAACAGGAGTGGTATGAGCGGAAGCTCACGTTTCTCTCGGGTTCGCTTCAGGCATCGGACATGTCCGCAGAGGGAGCGAAGGAAACACTTAACGCCCCGGAAGACGGTGCCTACACTATAGAGATCCTTTTTGAGGGCGGCAGCGGCAGGGCAGAGATTTTATCGCCGGTCTCTCTTGTCGTGGAAGAGGGGCGGATGACTGCCCTGCTTCAGTGGAACAGCCCCAATTATGATTATATGGTGGTGGGAGGGGAGAAGTACCTTCCCGTGAATACGGAAGGGGATTCCGCCTTTGAGGTGCCTGTGGAGGCGCTGGACGAGGCAGTCACTGTCATTGGGGACACCGTCGCCATGAGCAAGCCCCACGAAGTAGAGTACACCATTACATTCCGGTCAGAAACATTACAGCCGGCAAAATAAGAGGAAGTATCTATGGGCAGAGTCAGAAGGACAGCGGTTATTGTATGGATTGTCATGGTCATGGGCTTGGCGCAGATGTCCGGCTGCGCAAAGGGCAGCGGGCTATCAGAGGAGGCAGGCGGGGGAAAGCCGGGCTGTGTCGGGAGCCTCTCCCTGCAATATGCAAAGAATTTTTCCGTGGAATATTATGAGGGCGGTTATACGCTTCTCTCCCTGAAAGACGGCACGCAATTTCTGGTGATGGACGAGGAAAGCGAAATGCCGCCGGGGTTTGGAGAGGATGTGGTTGTCTTAAGGCGCCCCGTGGAAAATCTGTATCTGGTGGCAAGCGCAGCCATGGATATGTTTTGTGAGCTGGATGCGCTGGATGCCGTGAGTCTGTCCGGGCAGAAAGCGGACGGCTGGTATATTGAAAAGGCGAGGCAGGCAATGGAACAGGGTCGCCTTTTGTATGCGGGTAAATATAATAAGCCGGACTATGAGCTCATCCTGTCCACGGGATGTCAGCTGGCGATCGAAAACAGGATGATCACTCATTCCCCGGAAGTGGTGGAGAAGCTGGAGGATTTCGGGATCCCGGTGATGATAGATTATTCCAGCTATGAGACGCACCCTATGGGGCGGATGGAATGGATCAAGTTTTATGGGGCGCTGCTTGGAAAAGAGGAGCTGGCAAAGGAGCTGTTCGATGCGCAGGAGGAGATTCTCACAGAGGTGGGCGCTGAGGAGAGAACGGATCAGACAGTCGCCTTTTTCTATATCACTTCCAACGGATATGTACAGATCCGGGCGTCGGACGACTATGTGCCCAAAATGATCGAACTGGCAGGCGGAAACTATATTTTTTCGGATTTGAAGGAGGGCATGGGGCGCTCCACTGTGAACATACAGTTGGAAGAGTTCTATCGCACAGCCAAGGACGCGGATTATCTCATTTATAACAGCACAATAGACGGCGGAGTGGCAACGGTGGAGGAACTTGTGGAAAAGAGCGGGATGCTGGCAGAGTTCAAGGCGGTACAAAACGGAAATGTATGGTGCACAGCCAACGATATGTATCAACAGTCCATGTCCGTGGGCTATATGATAGAGGATATACACAGGATGCTCTCGCAGGAGGAGCCGGAGGATATGCGATATCTCTTCCGGCTGGAATAGGAGGTTTGTCATGCGGCAGAGGAGAGCCGTCAGGGCTATAGGATCACTCATCTTTTTGACAATGGGAGTGTTGTGCCTGCTGGTGTGCAATCTCTGTATGGGCAGTGTGAAACTGGCGCCTTCTGAGCTATGGAGCGGTCTGACCGGAGGCGGAACGGATGCTGCCGCAGGGATGATCCTCTGGGAGATCCGTTTTCCCAGAGCCATTGCCGCCATGATCCTGGGCGGCGCGCTGGGGCTGGCAGGATATCTGCTGCAGACATTTTTCCGCAATCCCATTGCCGGCCCCTTTATTCTGGGGATCTCATCGGGAGCCAAGATGGCGGTGGCAGTGGTGATGGTGTTTTTGCTCGGCAGGGCAGTGCGCGTGAACGCATTGACTATGATCCTCGCCGCGTTTGCGGGAGCGATGCTGTCCATGGGATTTGTGCTGCTCCTCTCAAGGCGTGTGCGCAGTATGGCGATGCTGGTGGTGAGCGGCGTAATGATCGGATATATCTGCTCGGCAGTCACGGAATTTATTGTCACCTTTGCGAATGATGCGGATATCGTGAACCTCCACAATTGGTCCAGAGGGAGTTTCTCGGGTATGACATGGGAGGATGTGGCAGTGATGTCCGGGATCGTCCTGATAACTTCCGGGGCAGTATTCGGGATGGTCAAGCCGCTTTCCGCCTATCAGCTGGGGGACGCCTACGCCAGCAATCTGGGGGTGGATCTGCGATCCCTCCGGACGGCGATGGTGGTATTGTCCGGCATTCTGTCCGCCTGTATCGTGGCGTATGCCGGTCCCATATCTTTTGTGGGGGTGGCGGTTCCCCATCTGATGCGGGGAATGTTTGGAACCTCCAGACCCATTCTTCTGATCCCGGCCTGCTTTTTGGGCGGAAGCCTGTTCTGCCTGTTTTGTGATCTGCTTGCCCGCATGCTGCTTGCACCCACGGAGCTTAGCATCAGTACAATGACAGCGGTGTTCGGCGCCCCGGTGGTGATCTGGATCATGGCGCGGCGCGGAAGGGAGAGAGCCGGATGAAAGAAGACCAGACGAGAGAGCGCAGAGCGTTTTTTTTCAGGGCGCAGGGGCTGACGGTTGGCTACCATGGCCGTCCGTTGATCCGGGAGATGGAATTTGCCCTGGAGAAGGGGAAGATCCTCACACTCATCGGTCCCAACGGCGCAGGAAAATCCACCGTGCTTAAGACGATCGTAAGGCAGTTGGAGCCGCTGGGAGGAACCGTGTTCCTGGAGGGGAAAGATCTGACGGAAGTGTCTCAGAGCGGATTGTCAAGGATCATGGCGGTAGTGTTGACGGAGCGCCTGAGAGGGGAATGGATGACCTGTGAGGATGTGGTAGCCACAGGGCGTTATCCCTATACGGGACGGTTTGGCATTTTTTCGGAGCAGGACTACCGCATTGTGGAGGAAGCGATGGAGTTGGTGCATGCCCTGGATATCAGGGATCAGAGTTTTTGCCGGATCAGTGACGGACAAAGACAGCGCGTGATGCTGGCAAGGGCGATCTGTCAGGAGCCGGAACTTTTGATCCTGGACGAGCCTACCTCTTATCTGGATGTGCGATACAAACTGGAGTTTTTGTCCATATTGCAGAGACTGTGCCGGGAAAAGGGGCTGACGGTGATCCTGTCGCTTCATGAGCTGGAGCTGGCGGCGAAGGTTTCGGACAGGCTGTTATGCCTGAAGGGGGAGCGGGTGTATGGTTATGGAACGCCGGAGGAAATTTTCTGCCCCGGTTACATAGCGAAACTCTTTGGGATAGAGACGGGAAATTTTGACGAGGAAAACGGCGGTATGGAGCTGGAGGCGCCCCGGGGCAAGCCCAAAGTGTTTGTCATCGGCGGCGGTGGCAGGGCGTCCGCCGTGTATCGGTATCTTCAGAGGGAGGGGATCCCCTTCGCGGCAGGTATCTTACCCCGGAATGATGTGGATTATCCTGCCGCCAGGGCTCTTGCTGCGGAAGTGCTGGCGACAGAACCCTATGAACCTGTTCCGGAGGAATTGTTGAGGGATGCCGAGAGGCGGATGGAGACCTGTGAGCGGGTCATCAGCTGCAGGGAGCATTTTGGAAGTTTAGACAGGGCAAATGCCGGGCTGGCCGCCTATGCGCAGGAAAAGAAACTGCCGTTGGAATATCGGGCAAAGCCGGCGGATGGAGAGGAACAATGGCGAAGGTCATCATGATTCAGGGGACCATGTCAAATGTGGGAAAAAGTATTCTGACGGCAGGGCTTTGCAGGATCTTTATGCAGGACGGCTATCGTGCGGCGCCCTTTAAGTCCCAGAATATGGCGCTGAATTCCTTTATCACGGAGGAAGGGCTGGAGATGGGCAGGGCGCAGGTCATGCAGGCGGAGGCGGCAGGCATCCGTCCGAGAGTCTGCATGAATCCGATTCTGCTGAAACCTACCAGCCAGACGGGCTCTCAGGTGATCGTGAACGGAGAGGTCGTGGGGAATATGAGCGCGCAGGAATATTTTGCCTACAAAAAGCAGCTGCTTCCCCGGATCAGGGAGGCATTTGAGGAACTGGCGCCCTGCACGGACATTATCGTGATCGAAGGAGCCGGCAGCCCGGCAGAGATCAATCTGCGGGACAATGACATCGTGAACATGGGGATGGCGCAGCTGGTGAATGCCCCGGTCATCTTAGTGGGTGATATTGACAGAGGCGGTGTATTTGCACAGCTTTTGGGCACGCTGATGCTGCTTTCCGAGGAGGAGAGAAAGCGTGTGAAAGGGCTTGTCATCAACAAATTCCGGGGGGACAAGGGCATTCTGGATCCGGGCATAGAGATGCTCCAAAAGCGTGCGGGTATCCCGGTCGCCGGGGTGGTGCCTTACATGGATCTGTCCCTGGACGATGAGGACAGCCTGAGCAGCCGGTTTGACAAAAAAGAGCGTGCGGGTATCGATCTGGCTGTCATCCGTTATCCCAGGATTTCCAATTTTACGGATTTCCATGTGTTTGAGACCATTCCCGGTGTGTCTGTCCGCTATGTCGCTTCGGCGGGAGAGCTGGGGCATCCGGATATGATCTTTCTGCCGGGCAGTAAAAACACTATGGGAGATTTAAAGTGGATGCGGCAGAACGGATTGGAGGCGGCGGTGAGGCATCTTGTCCGCGCAGTCCCCATCTGGGGAATCTGCGGGGGGTATCAGATGCTCGGGCAGAAGATCACCGATCCGGAAGCGGTGGAAGAGGGAGGCGCCATGCGGGGAATGGAGCTATTGCCGGTCTGCACGGTTTTGCATAAAGACAAGACGCGCGCCCGGACCAGGGGGGTTATCGGTCCCCTGCAGGGGATCTTTGCAAAGCTTTCGGGAATGCCCTTTCAGGGCTATGAGATTCATATGGGCAGGGCTTACGCTGCGGGATCAGAGAGCGTATGGGATGCGCCTGTGGCGGACGGATGTGAAGGATGGGTTCTGGGAACTTATGTGCATGGCATTTTCGATCGGGGGGAGATCGCTGTCAGGCTGGTGCGGGAACTTGCCCTGCGGAAAGGGTTAAAGTGGGAGGATACAGGCATACCGGATTATGCCGGCTTTAAGGAAACGCAGTATGACAGACTGGCGGCTGCACTGAGGGAACACCTAAATATGGAGGAGATTTATGGATGGCTGGAAGAAGCCTGTATTTGAGAAATATACCCGGAAGGAGCTGGGCGCTCTTCGGGTGCATCCGCCGGACCGGGCGGTTTACGAGGCGGTGCTTAGGCAATGGGACAGAATTGCGAAACCTTTGGACGGGCTGGGACGTTTTGAGAAAATGACTGCGCGGATAGGCGCCATTTCAGGGTCATACCGGTTTGACATATCCCCAAAGGCGGTGATCATCTTCTGCGCCGACAACGGCATTGTGGAGGAGGGGGTCAGCCAGTCTTCCCAGAAGGTCACGGCGGCGGTGGCAGGACGAATGGGTCGGGGAGAATCTGCCGTGGGGAAAATGGCTTCGCAAAACGGAGTCACCACTCTGCCCGTCGATATCGGAATCAACGGACAGGGGGGGATCGAAGGGCTGTTAGACAGAAAGATCAGGCGCGGCACCCGCAATTTCCTCCGGGAGCCGGCGATGACCGAGGAGGAGACCGTTGGGGCTGTCTCGGTGGGAATCGATCTGGCGTACGACTGCAAGGCGGCAGGATACAAACTGCTGGCGGTAGGAGAGATGGGAATCGGCAATACGACCACCGCAAGCGCGGTGACGGCGGCTTTGCTGGGCTGCCCGGTGGAGGAGGTCACGGGACGCGGTGCGGGGCTGGACGATGAGTCCCTGCTGCGCAAGAGGAGGATCATCCGGGATGCCCTGGAGAAATATCGCCTGACGGAGGCAGAGCCTTTGGATGTGCTGTGTACTGTGGGCGGACTGGATATCGCTGGCATGGCGGGAGTATGTCTGGGCGGCGCCCTCTGCGGGCTGCCCGTGGTATTGGACGGGGTGATCAGCCTGTCTGCTGCCCTTTTGGCGGAGCGCATCGCGCCGGGCACCTCAGAATATCTGCTGCCCTCCCACAGGGGGAAGGAGCCCGCGGCGGGCAGACTTTTGGACGCGCTGGGACTGGAGCCGGTCATTTACGGGGAGATGGCGCTGGGGGAAGGGACGGGAGCCGTGATGCTCTTTGCCCTGCTGGATACCGTGATGCCCGTGTACCGGGAGGGGCTTGACTTTGCAGATCTGCAGATCGCGCCTTATGAGAGGTATGAAAAATGCTGATATTGGTCATCGGAGGGAGCGGGAGCGGTAAGTCCGCCTATGCGGAAGATTTGACAATAAGACTCTCGGGGAAAATGCCAAGATATTATCTTGCCACCATGCAGGCGCGGGATGAGGAGAGCCGGAAGCGGATTATCCGGCACAGAAAGCTTCGGGAGGGAAAGGGATTTGTCACCGTGGAACAGCCCCGGCGGATCTGGGAGGCGCTGAATGGCATGGCATCCGGCAGCAGGCAGGGCGGTACGGATGACGGACGGACCGGCGGGGAACAGGAAAAGCTTCCCAGATGCGCACTGTTGGAATGTATGTCCAATCTCGCCGCAAACGAAATGTTCTCGGGAGAAAAAATCGGGGAAGATGAGGCGGCGGACCAGATCTTTCAGGGGATCGTGACGTTAAGCAGGGGGCTGGCGCACCTTGTGGTGGTCAGCAACAATGTCTTTGAGGATGGCATGCGGTATGATCCTTCCACCATGGCTTATCTCCGGCTGCTGGGAAGACTCAACCGGGAGCTTGCAGAGGCGGCGGACCGGGTAGTGGAGGTGGTGGCAGGAATCCCGCTGGCGCTCAAAGGACCGGAGAGGACGGAGGAGATAAAATGGGGATCGTAAAGTCTGTCATCATCGCTTTTTCCACCTATTCCTGTCTTCCCATGCCGCAATTTGCCTGGAAAAAGGAAGATATGAGATATGTGCTCTGTTTTTTCCCCTGGGTGGGGGCTTTGGTGGGAGGCTGTGTGTATCTGTGGAATGTGTCCTGCGACGGCTGGGGGGCCGGTATCCTCTGCCGCGTGTTTGTAACGGCGGCAATCCCCCTCGGTATTACGGGGGGATTTCATGCGGACGGTTTTCTGGACACAGAGGACGCCATTTTCTCCTGCTGCTCCAGAGAGGAAAAATTAAACATTTTAAAAGACCCGCATATCGGTTCCTTCGCGGTGATCCGATTCGCGGTCTATGGGCTGGTGTATCTGGCGGCGCTCTCGGAGCTCGGAGAGCGGCATTCCCTGGGGGTTGTCTGTGTGGGATTTGCTTTTTCCCGCTGCCTGAGCGGCATCGCCGCAGTCCTGTTTCCTCATGCCAGATATGGGGGAACCCTGCGCCATATGGCGGAGAGCGCGGGGAAAAAGACAGTGCTGGCAGCCCTCGGCGCACAGGGGCTGTTCTGTGCAGGGCTGATGTTCTGGCTGTCTGCAAAAACCGCTGCGCTGGCTGTGCCGGCGGCGATACTCTCCATGGGAGTGTATTATCTGCGCAGTAAAAGAATTTTTGGAGGGATCACCGGGGACACCGAGGGATATTTTGTGCTTCTTTGCGAGGAAGCCATGCTGGCGGCGGCAGCGGCGGCGAAGCTGCTGCCATAAAAAAGGGGAAGGTGGAGTGCGATGAGATTATATCTGGGCGGATATGCGCAGGGGAAACTGCAGTATGTGCTGGAACAATATAAGACCGGGCCGCTGCGGGTCGTGGAAGAACTTCCGCGGGGCGAAGGGGATGGAGAGATCATTGTTGTAAACCGTTTTCATGACTGGTTCCGGGCGAGAATGGAACAGGGAGGGTGCCCGGAGCGGGAGCTGGACGAATTCCTGTCAAGGTATCCGGAGTGTCTGATCATCAGCGATGAGATCGGAAACGGCATTGTTCCCCTGGAGGCAGGTGAGAGGGAGTACCGGGAAAGACTGGGCAGGGCATTGGTGGATCTTGCCGCCCGGGCGGAAGGAGTGGAGAGGATTCTATGTGGAATTGCCCAGAAGATCAAGTAACTTTTGTTTTCATCCGGCACGGCAGTACTGTGTGGAACGATGAGGGACGGTATCAGGGGATCACAGACATGGGTTTGTCCGCGGCGGGCAGGAAAGCGCTGCTTGCGGCGAAAGAGGCGGGGGTATATCCGGAATTTGACTTTTTGTTCTGCAGTCCCATGAAGCGGTGCTTAGAGACGGCAAGCCTGCTCTGTCCCGGGATGTCTCCCGTTTTGATCCCCCAGTGGACGGAGATAGCGTTTGGTGATTTTGAGGGGAAATGCTATTCCCAGCTTCAGGGGGATGAGCGTTATCAGGCCTGGATCGACAGCGGCGGCACAAAGGCATTTCCCGGCGGGGAGAGCCGGGAGGAATATAAGAAACGCTGCAGAGAGGGGCTGTTGTCCGCGCGGGATTTTCTAAAGGAGAAGATGATACGGGGCGGGGGTGGACCGATGCGGATCAGGGCAGGCGCCATCGTGCATGGCGGCACCATCATGGCGCTGCTTAGCAGTCTGTACGGCGGAGAATATTTTGACTACCGGGTGCCCAACGCGGGAGGCTATGAGTGTGAGTTGAGGCTGTGGGAAACAGAGCCTGCAGCAGTTTTGTGCAGACCGATCGGAGGAGGGATATGATATACCATATGATCGCGTTTGCGGCGGGCTTTGTGCTGGATCTATTTCTGGGGGATCCGCCTTCCCTTCCTCATCCCGTCAGGTGGATGGGCTGGATGATAGCCGGGACGGAGAGATGCCTGCGGCACGGACGGCGGAGAGAGAGCACGACGGGTTCTCGTATCGCGGAAGAGACGCAGGAGCAATGCAACGGCAATGCCCGGGAGCTGCGCCGGGGTGTGGGGCTGGTTCTCATTGTGACGGGAGCAAGTTGTATTGCGGCGGCAGCAGCCCTTCTCAGCGCCTATCTCCTGCACCCGTGGGCAGGTGTTTGTGTGGAGGGCATAATGACTTATCAATTTCTGGCGGTGAAAAGTTTAAAGACGGAGAGCATGAAAGTCTGTGCCGCTCTTGAACGGGGAGATCTGTGCGGGGCAAGGGCGGCGCTTTCCATGATCGTAGGGCGGGACACGGAGACATTGGATGAGGAGGGGATCGTCCGGGCAGCCGTGGAGACGGTGGCAGAAAACACTTCCGACGGCGTGGTCGCGCCGATGCTTTTTCTCGCCCTGGGGGGACCGGTGCTGGGAGCTTTTTATAAGGCGGTCAACACCATGGATTCCATGGTGGGATACCAAAATGAGACCTATCTGTACTTTGGAAGAGCGGCGGCAAAGCTGGACGATGCGCTGAATTTCCTCCCGGCCAGAATCAGCGCGTGGCTGATGCTGGCGGCGGCATTTTTGGGCGGACGGCATTTTTCGGCGCCCGGGGCATACCGCATCTATCGGCGTGACCGCAAAAAACATGCCAGCCCCAATGCGGCACAGACGGAGTCGGTGTGTGCGGGCGCCCTTGGGCTGCGGCTGGGCGGAGACGCGCGCTATTTCGGGGAGCCGGTCCACAAACCGTATATCGGAGATAAACTGCGCAGGGCAGAGGCAAAGGATATCCGGCTTGCCAACCGGCTCATGTATCTGAGCGCGTGGCTGTGCCAGGGGGGATGTCTGCTGGCGATGGTGGTCTGTGTGTTTTTGGGGCAGGGCTTTGTACGGTGAGGCAAAAAAGAAAATGAGAGATATGGATAACGGAGCACAGAAAATGTATGAGGGTGGGCGGCATGGCGGAGATATTTACCGCAATCCTGTGGAGCTTGATTTTTCCGTCAGTCTCAACCCCCTGGGAGTGCCGGGGGAGGTGCGCAGGGCACTGCATCGCGCGGTCTTTCATTGTGACAGGTATCCGGATCAGCGGATGGAGCGCCTTAGGCAGAAGACAGGTGCCATGCTGGGGGTGCCGCAGGGCTGGCTGATCTTTGGAAACGGTGCCTCGGAATTGTTTATGGCAGTGGTCCATGGGCTGTGCCCGAAAAAGATTTTGGTGCCGGTTCCCTCTTTCTACGGTTATGAGCATGCAGCCAATGCCATCCTGAGCGAAACGCCTTTTGGAGGAAAAGAGATTCTTTTTTATGAGACGAAGGCGGAGAAGGGATTTGTGCCGGGGGAGGATTTTTTGACTCTGCTGGGAGGGGACGTGGAGCTGGTCTTTCTGGCAAATCCCAATAATCCCACCGGCAGGCTGTTTGAGAGGGATTACCTGATCCGTGTGCTGGACCGCTGCAGGGACCGGGGGATCGTGGTGGTGCTGGATGAGTGTTTTATCGAGTTCTGCCAGGGAAACCAGTCTTTGCTGGGAGAGCTGGAGCATTATGACAGGCTGATCGTGGTGCGGGCGTTCACAAAATTGTTTTCCATCCCGGGAGTACGCCTGGGGTATGCACTTTGTTCCAATGAGGCGCTCAGGCAGAAGATACAACGTCATCTGCCCGAGTGGAATCTTTCCGTCTTTGCCCAGGAGGCGGGCAGTGTCTGTGCCCGGCAGTCTGAATTTGTGCGAAGGTCGGCGGACTATGTGAAGGGTGAGAGGGAGTTTCTGGCGGATCGGTTGAACGCAGTGGGAGTGAAGGTGCTTTCCGGAGAGGCAAATTTCTTGTTCGTACACAGCAGTCAGCCCCTGGGGGAGATGCTGCTGCGCCGGAAGATCCTGATACGGGATTGTAGCAATTTCAGGGGATTGGAAAAGGGATATTATCGTATCGCGGTGAAAAGCAGGGCGGAAAATGAGATATTGGTCGCGGAATTGAGGGAACTGTTATGAAGGGATCGCAGGAAATAGAGATTGTCTGTCCGGCAGAGATTGAAAAGAGAAGTTTTGAGATCATCTCACAGGAGCTGGAAGAGAGAGGGATCGTGCTGGAACCGGAGGTGGCGAATATCACAAAGAGGGTCATACACACCACCGCGGATTTTGATTATGCCGTAACCCTGACCTTTTCCCCGGGAGCGGTTAAGATCGCCAAACGTCTGCTGGCAGAAGGAGCGGACATTGTGACGGACACCAATATGGCGCTGGCGGGGATCAATAAGCGGGTCCTGGCGCAGTTTGGAGGAGAGGCGCATTGTTTTATGGCAGACGCTGAGGTGGTGGAGCTGGCGGGGCAAAGGGGCGTGACCCGGGCGGCGGTGAGCATGGAAAAGGCAGCCCGGATACCGAAACCCGTGATCTTTGCTGTGGGGAACGCTCCCACGGCGTTGATCAGACTGTATCAGATGATGGAGGAAGCTTATTTCAGCCCTGCCTTTGTGATCGGGGTGCCTGTGGGATTTGTCAATGTGGAGGCGGCAAAAAATCTGATTGTGGGAGCGGGGATCCCCAGCATCGTCAATCTGGGCAGAAAGGGCGGAAGCAGTGTGGCTGCGGCAATCTGCAATGCGCTTTTATACGAGTTGAGAGGGGAAGGGTAGAGTGCGTTTCGGTTTCACAACGGGGAGCTGTGCAGCGGCAGCGGCCAAGGCGGCTGCGTACATGCTGCTGACAGGCAGGACGAAAACAGAGATTACCATAGAGACACCGAAAGGTCCAAGCTATACCGCCCGGCTGCTGGATATCAGGAGAGGGGAGAAAAGGGTGAGCTGTGCGGTGGAAAAGGATGGGGGTGATGATCCCGACATCACCACCGGGGCACACATCTATGCGGAGGTCTCTCTTTTGGAAGATGGGGAAGGGACCATTGTGATCGACGGTGGTATCGGCGTGGGAAGGGTCACCAGACCGGGGCTGGACCAGCCTGTGGGCAGCGCTGCCATCAATCGTATGCCCCGGGAAATGATCGCGAGAGAAGTACGGCAGATTTGTGAGATGACCGATTATCCGGGGAGTCTGAGGGTGGAGATTTGTGTGCCCGAGGGCGTGCGGCTGGCAGAGAAAACTTTTAATCCCAGGCTGGGGATTGTGGGGGGAATCTCCATCCTGGGAACCAGCGGGATCGTGGAGCCCATGAGCAGCAGGGCAGTCATCGACACGATCTTTGTGGAGCTTAGGCAGCGGAGGGAGGAAGGCTTTGATCATGTGGTCGTCTCCCCGGGCAATTACGGGCTGGAATTTGTCAGGGAGACCTATGGGTATGATCTGGACAAGAGTATCAAATGTAGTAATTACATCGGGGAAACGCTGGATATGGCGCTGGAACTCGGATTTAGCAGACTGCTGCTGGCAGGGCATGTGGGGAAGCTGATCAAAGTGGCAGGGGGGATCATGAACACCCACTCCAGGGAGGCGGACTGCAGAATGGAACTGTTGGCGGCATTCGCCGCCAGGGAAGGGCTGGAAAATGAGCTGCTAAACCGCGTTCTGGGCTGTGCCGTCACGGAGGAGGCCCTGGAACTGATCAGGGACGCAGGAAAGCTGCAGCCGGTGATGGACCGCGCTATGGAACGGATCTGTTATTATCTGCAGCGGCGCGTGAAAGGACAGATGCGGACGGATTGCATCGTCTATGCCAATGCGTTTGGGGAGTTGGCAAGAAGCAGGGAGGTGGAGCAATGGTTTACTTTGTTGGGGCAGGAACAGGCGCGGCAGACTTGATCACCGTGAGGGGGATGAGGCTTTTACAGAGAGCGGATGTCGTCATCTATGCGGGTTCTTTGATCAACACAGAGCTTTTGGGGTATGCGGGAAAACAGTGTGTTATGCACGACAGTGCGAGGCTCACCCTGGAAGAAGTGATCGCACTTATTTGTGAGGCGTGCGGAGAGGGAAAATGTGTTGTAAGACTCCATACCGGGGACCCGAGCATCTATGGCACGGTGCGGGAACAGATGGATGAGCTGGACAGGCTGGGAATCGCATATGAGAGCTGTCCGGGGGTCAGTGCATGCTTTGGGGCGGCGGCTTCCCTGAATCTGGAGTATACGCTGCCGGGGATCTCCCAGTCTTTGGTCATCACGCGGATGGCGGGAAGAACGGCGGTTCCTGAGAGGGAGAGCATCGAGAGTTTTGCCGCCCATGGGGCATCCATGGCAATCTATCTGAGTGCGGGGATGCTCGGGGAGCTGGGCGAACGGCTGGCGGCGGGAGGTTACGGAAAGGATACCCCGGCGGCGCTGGTGTATAAGGCAACCTGGCCGGAGGAGGAGGCGTACGTCTGTACGGTGGGCGAGCTTGCGGCTGTGGGAAGGGAGCATGGGATCACGAGGACAGCTTTGGTCCTGGTGGGCGAGGCGATCGCTCACCGCGGGGGCAAAAAATCCAGACTGTATGCGGCAGATTTTTCCACGGGATACAGAGAGGCGAAAGCGGGGCGCCATACGGAGTGAGGAGAGAGGAGAGCGAAATGTGGGATAGAAAGCTGAGTATGATCGCTTTTACCCCCAAAGGCATCGAGACGGAGAGGCAGCTCGCCGGAGCCCTCAGGGGGCTGCAGGTGGAATTGTTTTACAAATGTCTTGCCATGAGAGAAAAAGTGACGGAGGAATTCCATGAGGTGGCCGGCAGTGTGAGTGACTGGGCGGGAGAGCGGATGAGGGCAGAAAGGGCGCTTGTGTTTGTGGGAGCCGGCGGTATCGCGGTCAGGGCGGTGGCTCCGTGGATAAACGATAAACTTCAGGACAGCCCTGTGCTGGTCATGGACGAACAGGGAAAGTATGTGATCCCTCTTTTGGCAGGGCATGTGGGAGGTGCCAATGAGCTGGCGCGCGTGATCGGAGAGAGGACCGGCGCCATCCCGGTGATCACCACGGCAACAGACCTCGAGGGAGTCTTTGCGGTGGATCTGTTTGCCAAAAGGAATGCGTTGTCCATAGTAAACAGAGAGGGGATCGCCAGGGTATCTGCGAAGGCGCTGGCGGGAAAAGAGCTTGCGCTGTCGCTGGAACCGGGGCATCTTTTGACGGGGACGGAAAGCGGGCTGCCCCGGGGTCTGCGTCTGACAGGATATCCCCCGTCGGGCAGGGCAGATATTCTGGTATCCGCGAAAGAATGCGCCGGGGAGACGCTGCTCTGGTTAAGACCCAGGGAATATGTGATCGGCATGGGATGTAAAAAAGGGAAAGAATTTGCAGGGATAGAGGCATTTATCCGACGGGAGCTGAACAGGCTGGGGATCGACAGGAACCAGGTGTATGCCCTCGCCTCTTTGGACAGGAAGCGTGAGGAGCCGGGTTTTGTGCGGTGGAGCAGGGAGACGGGGATCCCTTTTGTGACCTTTACTGCGGAGGAACTGGAGCGGATGGAAGGGAATTTCCACGGTTCTGATTTTGTCAGAAAACAGACAGGAGTGGATAATGTGTGCGAGCGGGCGGCGCTCTTATGCTGCGGGGCGGGCGGTATTCTCATCCGTGAGAAATGTTCTGAGGACGGTATGACACTGGCGGTGGCAAAGCGGGAATGGAGAGTGGATTTTGATGAAAAATGAAATCAGTATTGTTGGTATGGGTCCGGGCAGGGAAGATATGATGACTCTCCAGGCTGTCCGGGCGTTGGAGGAGGCGGATGTGATCGTGGGTTATACGGTCTATCTGCAGCTTCTGGACGGACGCTTTCGGGACAAGGAGCTTCTCTCAACGCCCATGAGACAGGAGACGGAGCGGTGCGAGATCTGCTTTGGGGAGGCACAGAAGGGCAAGAGAGTGGCTCTGTTGTGCAGCGGGGATGCGGGAATATACGGAATGGCATCCCTAATGTATGATGTGGGGCAGAAATATCCGCAGATCAGGCTTAAGGTGATCCCGGGCATTACGGCTGCGTGCAGCGGCGCGGCTCTTCTTGGGGCGCCGCTCGGACAGGATTTCTGTGTGGTGAGCCTGAGCGATCTGTTGATCCCCTGGGAAAAGATCGGGAGAAGGCTGGAGGCAGCGGCACAGGGAGATTTCGCACTGGTCTTATACAATCCGGGAAGCCATAAGAGGAAAGATCATTTGAAGAAGGCGTGTGATATCCTCCTGCAATACATGGAAGAGACCAGAATCTGCGGCTGTGCGGAAAAGATCGGCAGGGAAGGCACAAAGGTGACGCTGTGCACCCTTAGAGAACTGAGAAATATCCCGGTCAATATGTTCACCACGGTGTTTGTGGGGAGCAGCGATTCCGTGTTGATAAACGGGAAGATGGTGACAAGGAGAGGATATAAAGTTGAGGGAAATATTGCTGTTTGCGGGGACAACTGAGGGGAGGCGGCTGTCGGACATCCTGGCTGACTCGGGGATCGCCCACACGGTCTGTGTGGCAACCGCATACGGGGAGGAAATGTTGACAAAAGATAGCCGGCAGGATACGAAAGCCCTTCGGGAATCTTTTAGGAGCGTTTGTCAGGGGAGGATGGACAGGGAGCAGATCCGTGCGTTTCTTCTGAAGGGCGATTATTGTGCCGTGGTGGACGCAACCCATCCCTATGCCCGCGCGGTTACGGAAAATATCCGTTCCGCCATGGAAGGGATAAAGATCCCTTATCTGAGGCTGAAGCGGGAGGAGGATCCTAAAAGGGCAGAAGAGGGGATTTATTACTTTGACACCCATGAGGAATGTGCCCGGGAATTGGAAAAATGGGAGGGAAATATCTTGCTGACCGTGGGAAGCAGCAAACTGGGGAAATACTGCACACCTGCCCTGCAAAAGAGACTGTATGTCAGGATCCTTCCCGACGGCGAAGGCATTGCGGCGTGTGAGGCGCGGGGGATCACGAAGGACCACATCATCGCCATGCAGGGACCTTTTTGCACCGCACTCAACGAGGCGCTCATTCAGCAGTACCGCATTTGCGGCATGGTGACCAAAGAAAGCGGGACCGCAGGCGGGTATACCTCAAAAGTTGAGGCAGCCGCCCGTACCCGGATCCCCCTCTTTGTGATCGGGAGAGCGGAGGAAGAAGGATATTCCCTGCCAAAACTGTGTGAGGAACTGATGGCGGTCTGTGGAAAAAACATCCTTTGGAAGAGTCGGCTGGAGATCGTTCTGGCAGGTGTGGGGATGGGAAATCCACAGGGGATCACAAGAGAGGTGGAGGAAGCCATAGCCGGCGCAGATCTGCTGATGGGGTCAGAGAGGCTGATCCGGGAGTGGGGCAGGGGGAGAGAGAGCCGCCCTTATTATACGGCGCAGCAGGTGCTGCCCTGCCTGCAGCGTCTTCAGGAGCAGGAAAACGGACCGCAGGTGAGGAAAGTGGTCATTTTGTTTTCCGGGGACAGCGGTTTTTACAGCGGATGCCGTATCCTGCTAAAAGCACTTAAAGACGCTGTGGCAGAGGGGAGCCTCAGAGCGGATCTGCGGGTCTGCCCCGGAATTTCTGCCGTCTCTTATCTGGCTGCCGAGATAGGGGAGAGTTATGAGGATGCCTGGATATGCAGCCTGCACGGGAAGCATCCGTCCAGTCTTGCCCGGAGGATCGGGGAGCGGCAGAAAACATTTCTTTTGATGTCCGGCGCGGAGGATGTGGTGAAGCTGGGGAACTGTCTGGTGGAGGCGGGGATGGAGGGCTGCGAGGTGACTGCGGGATTTCGCCTGTCCTATCCCGGGCAGAGACTGCTTAAGCTTACGCCGAAGGAATGTCTTGCAGTGAGGGAAGAGGGGCTCTGTATTTGTTTTGTAAAAAACCCTGTCCCCATGCCCAAAAGACTGACCCACGGCATGGCTGACGATGTCTTTCTGCGGGACCGGGTTCCCATGACAAAGGAAGAGATCCGAGAGGTGAGTCTGAGCAAACTGCGGCTGGAGGAAGGCTGCGTATTGTACGATGTGGGAAGCGGAACCGGTTCCGTGGCGGTGGAGGCGGCGATGCTTTCGCCCCATATCAAAGTGTTTGCCCTGGAACGCTCAACGCAGGCTGCGGCGCTTGCGGAAGCGAACCGCCGTAAGTTTATGCTGGATAATCTGCAAATCGTGCAGGAGGAGGCTCCCGAGGGATTTCGGGGACTGCCTGCGCCCACTCACGCATTTATTGGCGGGAGCGGAGGAAGGCTTTGGGAGATCCTGGCTGCCTTATATGAATGCAATCCCCGGATGCGTGTGGTGATCAACGCGGTCTCAATGGAGACCGTCTGTGAAATGCGGAAGGTGTCAAAGCGATTTCCGGTGGAGGGGGAGGAGCTTGTACAGATTCAGGTCAGCCGTATGCGGGCGGCGGGGCAGCATCATCTGATGCAGGCCCAGAATCCGGTCTGGATCATGGCTTTTCATTTCGTGCCGGGCGAAACCAAAGGAGAGAAAGTTTGAAAACAATCGTTCAAACGGATGATTGATATGCAGGGGGATAAGGATGAAGATGAGAAGGGTGATGCTCGCCGCCCCCAAGAGCGGCAGCGGCAAGACAGTCATGACCTGCGCCCTGTTGCACGCGCTGCGGCTTCGGGGAGAGAAAGTGATCGCATTTAAATGTGGGCCGGATTATATAGATCCGCTGTTCCACGAGAATGTCCTGGGAATCCCATCCGCCAATCTGGATACTTTTTTTACGGATGCGGGTACCACGCGGAGGTTGTTGATGCGGGACGCAGCACCGGAGAATATCGCTGTTTTAGAAGGGGTTATGGGGCTCTTTGACGGGCTGGGCGGTATCCGGGAGGAGGGGTCTTCCTATCATCTGGCAAAAGTGACCCGGACGCCGGTTGTGCTGGTGGTGGACGCAAAGGGGATGGGGCGTTCTGTGGCGGCGCTGCTGGCAGGATTTGTGGCATACGATACGGAAAAACTGATCCGGGGCGTCATCCTCAACCGGGTCTCTCGTCCGACATATGAGACGCTGAAACCTCTGATCGAGGAAGAATTGAAGTTAAAGGTCCTGGGATTTCTGCCGGAGAGGGAGGAATTTTATCTGGAGAGCAGACATCTGGGGCTGGTATTGCCTGAGGAGACAGAAGAACTTCGGCGGAGACTGCTGCTGACCGCAGAGTGCTTTTGTGAAAATGTTTCCGTTGGGGGAATCCTTGCCCTGGCACAGGAAGCCGGGGAGCTGGAAGAATATGGAGAGGCAGAGCCCCATGGGGACATACCGGCAGCTCAGAGGGAAGCTGTGACGTGGGGAAGGCGCCGCCTGTCTCCCCGCATCGCTGTAGCCAGGGACGAGGCGTTTTGCTTTTACTATCAGGAGAATCTCCGGCTCTTGCGCGAATACGGAGCCAGATTGTGTTTTTTCTCTCCGATGCGAGACAGAGGGCTGCCCCGGGAGTGTTGTGGAATCCTGTTGGGGGGAGGTTATCCTGAGCTGTATGCGCAGCAGCTTGGCGCGAATGTCGATATGCGTCTCGCAGTGAGAGCCGCGGCAAAACGGGGAATGCCCATCGTGGCGGAGTGCGGAGGTTTTCTGTATCTGCATGAGGAGCTGACAGACCGGAAGGGAAACGTATGCGGTATGGCGGGAGTGCTGCCCGGGAACTGTGTCAGCCGGGGGAAAGCGGTCCGTTTCGGTTATGTGGAGCTGCGGGAGAGACAGAGCAGATTTCTGCCGGCGGGAGAGAAGATCCGGGGACATGAGTTCCATTATTATGACTGTGAGGACAATGGGGATGACTGTATCGCCCGCAAGCCTGTTACGGGGAAGGAGTATCCCTGCGTACTGCAGAGTGAGAACTGCTGGATGGGATTTCCCCATCTGTATTATCCCTCCAACCCGGTATTTGCGCAGCGGTTTGTGGAAATGGCGGAAGAATACGGGAGACAAAATTCAGGTTCTCTGTAAACAAATGGCTTTGTGGAGCCGATATCTATGATAACCGGTGGAAGAATCAACCGGGGAATACTGCGGCAAAAGGATTTGCCGCCAGAAGGGCAAAGGAGGGCAGAAAATGAACGGTGTTACAGGTTACGGCGCATATCAGGATCATTATTATAAAAGCACCGTACAGAGTAAAAAAGAGATTCAAAAGTCCGGGCACAGACAGGAGAAAAAGACTTCGGAGGTGAAACTTTCCGAGGGGGCAGAGGCATTGTTGGAAAAGCTGAAGAAAACCTATGGAAACATGGATTTCATGGTGGCGGATTATGACAGCGACAGTGATGCCCGGGACATCCTCTCCAAAGGGACCAGGGAATTTTCCGTGTTGTTTTCCGCGGAGGAACTGGAGAAGATGGCATCTGACGAAACGTATGAGAAAGAATGCCTTCATAAGATGGAGAGCGCGGTGCGCATGTCCCGCCAGATCAACGAGCAGTACGGTTTTCGGTCAGCGAACGGGGAACAGGGACAGATTTCCAAAGTCGGCATCGCCTTTAACAAGGACGGCACGGTACGGTATTTCGCCGAACTTGAGAAGACCACGCAGAAGCAGCGGGAGCGCATTGAACAGGGGAGAGAGGAGAAAGCGGCTGAGCGCAGGGAGCCGCGTTCCACTCAAAAGACAGTCGTCTGGGCGGATTCCATGGAGGAACTGCTTCAAAAGCTTGACAGGAACGACTGGGAGAGCATCCCTGGGAGACAAGAGGAAGGCATCGGAGGAAAGATTGATTTCAGCATATAGGTCCGATGGAGCAAAAGGTGTTGCAGGGCTGTGCATCTGTCTGAGCGGATGCACAGTCTTTTTCTATTGTTATCCGTTTTTGAATGAGAAAATAAAAATCGCATATGATATTCTGCAGAAAATATGTGTATACAGTGGATTATAAAGTTTTCAGGAGGAACGCGTATGATCTACACGGTTACTTTCAATCCTTCGCTGGATTATATCGTGTCTGTGGACAATTTTAAGACGGGCGCCACCAATCGTACCGTCTCGGAGCTGCTGCTCCCGGGAGGGAAGGGAATCAATGTCTCCATTGTGTTACAAAATCTCGGTATCCGTAGTACGGCTTTGGGATTTATCGGCGGATTTGTGGGCGCGGAGATTGAGAGGAGACTGGAAGAACAGGGCATCCGGACAGATTTTATTCCCGTGGAAAACGGCAATTCTCGGATCAATGTGAAGCTGCGTTCCATCGAGGGCACAGAGATCAACGGCGCGGGTCCCGTGATCGGCAGGGATAAAGTAGAGATGCTGATGGGGCGTCTGGATAAGCTGGAACAGGGGGATATCCTCTTTTTGGCGGGGAGTATACCGGGCTCTGTGCCGGATGATATTTACCGGAGTATCCTGGGGCGTCTGGACGGACGGGGAGTATCCGTCATAGTGGACGCCACGAAAGATCTGCTCATGAACGTGCTGGAGTATCATCCGTTTCTGATCAAACCCAACCATCACGAGCTGGGTGAGATCTTCGGCGTGGAACTGAGGACCCGGGAAGAGGCGGTGCCCTACGGGAAGAGAATGCAGGAACTCGGAGCCAGGAATGTGCTCATCTCCATGGCAGGAGAGGGCGCGGTGCTGGCAGCCGAGGACGGAAGTGTGTGGAAGGAGCCGGCGCCGGAGGGCAGACTGGTAAACGGCGTGGGGGCGGGAGATTCCATGGCAGCCGGGTTTATGGCAGGATGGCTGGAAAAAGGACAGTACGGTCACGCTTTTTACATGGGGCTGGCTGCGGGAAGCGCCAGCGCCTTTTCGGAATATTTGTGCACCAGGGAGGAAGTGGAGTCACTTTATGCCAAAATTTCAGGAGAATAAGGAAAACAAGGGAGGCTGGGATCAAAGATGAGAATCACGGACTTGTTGGACAAAAGAAGCATCTCGCTGAACGGCGCACCAAAGAGTAAACAGGAAGCTCTCGATGAAGTTATAGAGCTTATGAACAAAAGCGGCAGACTCAGTGATGCGGAGTCTTATCGAAAACAAGTCTATGCCAGGGAGGAGGAGAGCACCACAGGCATCGGTGAGGGGATCGCCATTCCCCACGGGAAATGCAGCGCGGTGAACTCTCCCGGGCTGGCGGCTATGGTGGTAAAGGACGGCGTGGATTTTGACGCGCTGGATGGGGAGCCTGTCAATCTTATCTTCCTGATCGCGGCTCCCGATACGGAGGACAATGTGCATCTGGACGTGCTCAGCAAACTGTCCATGATGCTGATGGATGAAGAGTTTACCGCCGCTTTGCGCCAGGCGGATTCCGTGGAGGAATTCTTAGGGATCATTGACAGGGCGGACGAGGAAAGAGCGGATGTAGACGCGCGTCTGACGGATTTAAGTGCAGGGGCGGGATCGGGATACAGGCTGCTCGCCGTGACAGGTTGTCCCACCGGGATCGCCCATACCTATATGGCAGCGGAAGGATTGGAGAGGGCAGCCCAAAAGGCAGGATGCTCCATCAAAATAGAGACCAGGGGCTCCGGCGGTGCCAAGAATGTCTTAAGCCCCCGGGAGATCGAGGGAGCGGACTGTATTATCATAGCCGCTGACACCCAGGTTCCCCTGGAGCGCTTTGCGGGAAAGAGGCTGCTGCAGGTTCCGGTGTCCGACGGTATTGGCAGAGCGGACGAACTGGTGGCAGAGGCCATGGCAGGGAAGGTACCCGTCTACCACGGCGGCATTGCGGGGGAGAGCCTGGGAGCGGACAGAACGGCCGGTGCGGGAAGCGCCGGGGGCAGACAGCCCGGCGTGGCGCACCAGATCTACACGCAGCTGATGAACGGCGTGTCCCATATGCTTCCTTTTGTGGTGGGAGGCGGTATTCTGATAGCGATCGCCTTTCTGATCGATGGGCTGAGCGTGGACATCCACTCCCTGCCGCCGGACCAAAGAGGCGACTTTGGCACGATCACTCCTGTGGCAGCCCTGTTGAAGGGCATCGGAGGAGTGGCGTTTGGATTCATGCTCCCGGTGCTTGCCGGATATATCGCTATGGCGATCGGTGACCGGCCGGCGTTAGCCCTCGGTTTTGTGGGCGGCATGATCGCGGCGAACGGGAAGTCAGGATTTTTAGGGGCACTGGCTGCGGGATTCCTCGCGGGTTATGTGATCGTGGGGCTTAAAAAAATATGTGACGTTCTGCCGGAAGCTCTGGAAAAGATCGCCCCGGTGTTGATCTACCCGGTGGCCGGGATCCTGATTCTGGGGCTGTTTATGACGTTTGTCACCGAGCCCGTAATGGGTGGGATCAACACCGCACTGAACAATGGTTTGACAAGTATGAGCGGTACCAGTAAAGTATTGTTAGGATTGGTTCTGGGCGGTATGATGGCTATCGATATGGGCGGACCGTTCAACAAAGCGGCTTATGTGTTCGGCACCGCTGCCATCGCTTCCGGAAACTATGACATTATGGCGGCGGTGATGATCGGAGGAATGACGCCTCCCTGTGCGATCGCTTTGGCAACTCTGCTATTTAAGAACAGATTCACAAAGGAAGAACGAGAGGCGGGACCCACCAACTTTGTCATGGGGCTGGCGTTCATTACGGAAGGGGCAATCCCTTATGCGGCTTCCGATCCCGTGAGGGTGCTGCCGGCATGTATTCTGGGATCGGCGGCAGCGGGGGCTTTGTCCATGGCGTTCCGCTGCACCCTGATGGCGCCCCACGGAGGGATTTTTGTGTTCCCGGTGGTCGGCAATGCGCTGATGTACCTGGTGGCGCTTTTGGCGGGGACAGCCATTTCCACACTGCTTTTAGGCGTGTTCAAAAGGAGAGTGGCATAACCGTGGAATGCAGGATAGATACAGGCAGGATAATTCCGGGGAAAAATAAACCCGATCAAAGAACGGAATGAAGAGATCCGGATAAGGAAAAAAGAAGACGGGAACATGAGCAGTCAACAGAATGTAGAAGAGGGAGCAGAACATGAGAGAGTTTCAATATATCGTCACGGACAATGAGGGGATTCACGCCCGTCCTGCAGGAGAGCTTGTGAAACTTGCCAAGACGTTTGCCTCGGATGTGAAGGTGGTAAAAGATGGCAGGGAGGCGGACTGTAAAAAGATTTTTGCCCTGATGGGGCTGGGGGCGAAGAAGGGAAGTGAACTTTCCTTTGTGATCACCGGGGAGGATGAGACAGAAGCCTGTGAGGAATTAGAGAAATTTATGAGGGAGAATCTGTAGAGAAATTGGGGACCGCTTAAGCGGGCAGGGGGTATCGGGATGACAACCTACAGTGGTAAAAGTGTATTTGGCGGCATTGCTATCGGTAAGCTCTGCGTATGGCAGAAGAAGGAGAGCCGGATCAGGCGTGTCAGGATCGAAGATCCGGATGAGGAGATGGAGCGGTTTGAGCGGGCGAAGAAGGAGGCTGCCGCTCAGCTCAAAGATCTGTATGACAAGGCGCTGCGGGAAGTGGGCGAGGTGAATGCGGCAATCTTCGAGATCCATCAGATGATGCTCGAGGACGGCGATTACAACGAATCCGTGGAAAATATCGTGCGCACCCAGAGGGTGAACGCGGAGTACGCGGTGGCCTCCACGGCGGACAATTTCGCGGGAATGTTTGCCGAGATGGAGGATGATTATATGAAAGCCCGGGCGGCGGATGTGAGGGATATCTCCGAGAGACTGATCGCCGTGCTGAGCGGAACCGGTTCGCCGGTCACGGTGTCCGACGAACCGGTCATCATCGTGGCAGATGATCTGGCGCCTTCCGAGACTGTACAGCTTGACAAGGACAAGGTGCTCGCCTTCGTGACGGTGCACGGTTCCCCCAATTCCCACACGGCGATCCTGGCACGGACCATGGGGATCCCTGCGCTGATCGGCACTGATATCCCTCTGGAGAGACAAATGGACGGGAAGCCTGCCGTGGTGGACGGTGCGGGCGGCTGTGTGTATGTGGAGCCCGATGAGGATTTCCTGGACAAAATGAGGGAGAAGCAGCGGGAGGAGCTGGACAGAAAAGAGATGCTTCAAACTTTGAAAGGAAAGGAGAGCGTGACCGTTGACGGAAAGAAGGTGCTTCTGTACGCCAACATCGGCAGTCTCAGGGATCTCTCCGCGGCGATGGAGAATGACGCGGAGGGGATCGGGTTGTTCCGCAGTGAATTTCTCTATTTGGAGAGCGAAGACTTTCCCACGGAGGAGGAGCAGTTTCTGGTGTATAAGACCGCCGCGGAGACGATGGCGGGGAAGCGTGTCATCATCCGGACGCTGGACATCGGAGCGGACAAAAAATGTGACTATTTCGGACTGGAACCGGAGGAGAATCCTGCCCTGGGTCTTAGGGGTATCCGGATCTGCCTGACCCGGACGGAGGTGTTTAAGACGCAGCTTCGGGCATTGTTTCGGGCGAGCGCCTTCGGAAAGATCGCCGTCATGTACCCCATGATCATCAGTGTGGAGGAAGTGCGCAGGATCAAGGAGCTGGCGGAGGAAGCCCGGAGGGAGCTTGCCGCAGAGGGGACACCCTTTGGCATGCCCGAACAGGGAATCATGATCGAGACTCCCGCGGCGGTGATGATGAGCAGGGAGCTGGCAAAGGAAGTGGATTTCTTCAGCATCGGCACCAATGACCTGACCCAGTATACCCTGGCCATCGACAGACAGAATCCCCGGCTGGATGCCTTCTATGATCCCCGTCACCCCGCAGTGCTTCGCATGATCGCAATGACTGCCGCCAATGCCCATCTGGAGAATACCTGGGTGGGAATCTGCGGGGAACTGGCGGCGGACACGGAGCTGACGGAAGCGTTTCTTAAGATGGGGATCGATGAGCTGTCGGTCTCTCCGGGGAGTATCCTGCCCCTGCGGAAAAAGGTGAGGGAGACGAAGCTTTCCGGTTCCTGAATAGTGGGAACGCCCGCGGAAATTTGGGACAGAAAATTTGGACGGGAAATTGGAACATGAAATTTGGATTGGAAATTTTGAAAATTGCATTGACAAGAGAAAACATACGCTGTATTATTGTATACAATAAAACGATAAAGAACCAGGCAGTGAACAAGGGTGTTCTATCTTCGGATGGGACGCCCTCTTTTTATGGCAGAATGCCGGAAAAAGATGGGAGGAAGGGATATGTATGATTTGGATCTGTTGGAGCATACGGACACGGTCAACGAGCTTCTGGCCCGCTATGGCGTAAAGTTCGGAATTTACAAAAACAATACTTTCCGGGAGCAGCTTTTTCCCTTTGACGCGATCCCGAGGGTCATTGAGCCGGAGGAGTTTGACTATCTGGAGCGGGGGCTGAAACAGCGGGTCGTGGCGCTGAATCTGTTTTTGAAGGATATCTACAGCGACAAAAAGATCGTAAAGGACAAAGTGATCCCCGAGGATTTTATCTTTGCCTCCAGCGGTTATATGGCGGAGTGCGAGGGCGTCCGCCCGGTGAAGGATATCTACTCCCATATATCGGGCATCGATCTGGTGCAGGGGAAGGATAAGAAATGGTATATCCTGGAGGACAATCTGCGGGTGCCCTCCGGCGCCTCCTATCCCATGATCGCCCGGGAGCTGTGCCGCAGGAGCAGCCCTCAGACTTTCCGGGACACCAGACTGGAGGACAACCGCAACTACGCGGAGCTTCTGCGCCGCACCATGGACAATGTGAACGTGGGCGGCCACACGGTGATCCTCACGCCGGGGCGCTACAACGCCGCCTATTTTGAGCATTCCTATCTGGCAGAGAAGACGGGAGCCCATCTGGTGAACGGCTCGGAGCTTAAGGTGGTGGACGACAGGCTCTATTATGTGAATTTTGACGGAAAGCTGGAGAGAGTGGGCGCGGTCTACCGGAGGATTTCCGACGAGTATCTGGATCCCATGAATTTTAATCCCGAGTCGGTGATCGGCATCCCGCATATCTATGACGTCTACCGCAAGGGCAATGTGGCGCTGATCAATGCGCCGGGCAATGGGATCGCGGACGATAAGGGCATCTATTATTTTGTGCCGAAGATGATCCGGTATTATCTGGGAGAGGAGCCTGTGCTGAGCAACGCGCCCACCTATCTGCCCTTCTATGAGGAGGACATGAAATATGTCCTGGAGCATTTTGACACGCTGGTGCTGAAGGATGTGGCGGAGGCAGGAGGTTACGGCGTGGTGTTCGGCAGCAGCATGAGCGCGCAGCAGAAGGAGGATTTCCTCGCGCTTCTGAAGAAGGAGCCCAGAAGGTTTATCGCTCAGGAGGTCATTGATTTTCTGGACATCGATATCCTGGAGGGGAGCGAGACGGTGCCCCGCAAGGCGGATCTGAGGGCATTTGTGCTGATGGCGGAGGAACCCCTTGTCTGGAAAAGCGGGCTCACCAGATTTTCCAGGAACCCGGATTCCTTTATCGTCAATTCTTCACAGGGAGGAGGATTTAAAGACACATGGGTATTATCTCACTAGAACAGACAGACAGATTGTACTGGCTGGGCAGATATTCGGAGCGGGTCTACACTACGCTGCGCCTGTATTCCAACAGCTTTGACGCCATGATCGATGAAATTGCCGACAGTTACCGGGATTTCTGTGAAATGATAGACATTCCGGACGTCTACGGCTCCAAGGAGGTTTTCCGGGATAAATATCCCTTCGACGAGGAGAATCCCGATTCCATCGTAAGCAACCTCACCCGAGCCTATGACAACGCCATCGTACTCCGGGAGGAGATCGGTTCGGAGACGCTCTCCTACATACAGCTTGCCATCTATGACATGAACAAGGCGAAGGTCAGCCGGGCGCCTCTGATCGAGATGCAGCGCGTTATCGACAATATCCTGGCGTTCTGGGGTATCGTGGACGACAGCATCGACTCCCGCCAGGTGCGCAATATCATCAAGACCGGAAAGCGCATTGAGCGGATCGACCTCTACGCGCGGCTGGGCATCTCCCGGGGAGAGCTGGAGAGGGAGATCAACCGCCTGGACACCCGCATCGAGCGAAGCGGAATGAAATATGACAGAGAAAAAATAACCCGTCTGAAACAGCTTGTGGAGCAGCCCAAAATCGATTATTATAAGATTGTATCCGAAGTAGAATCGATCTTATAAAGGAGCAGGGCGTGAAAAAACTGTATTTTGAATATGATATGCGGATCAGCTATTCCGAGGCAGCGCAGAGCTGCCGTTACACCATGAAGTGCATTCCGGCCGGGACGGACAGGCAGAGACTGGAAAAGCTGGACATACGCATTCAGCCGAAGGCGGATTACGCGGAAGGGGAGGATTCCTTTGGGAACAGGCTGCTCTTTGGCGGCGTGGATGAGGTTCACGATTTTTTTTCCGTCTGCGTAACGGGACAGGTTACGGCGGGGCTTTCGGGGGCAGAGCCGGTCCGCAGGGGCACCGATGCCATGCTCTATCGGCATCCCCATGGACTGACCCGGCCCGCGGAGGGGATCTGTTCCTACTGGGAAACTCTGCGGACAAAACTGCGGGGGACACCGCTGGAGCAGGGGATCTTTCTGATGCACAGGCTGCGTCAGGATTTTGCCTATGAGCAGAATGTCACGGACATCTCCACCACGGCGGAGGAGGCTTTCCGGCTGGGGAGGGGTGTCTGCCAGGACTATGCCCACATCCTGATCGCCCTCTGCCGCATGGCGGGGATTCCCGCCAGATATGTGACGGGAATGCTGATCGGGGAGGGCAGGAGCCATGCCTGGGTGGAGATCCTCTCGGAGGATCAATGGTTCGGGCTGGATCCCGCCAATGATCTTTTGGTGGAGGATTCCCATATCAAAATAGGCGTGGGAAGGGACGCGGCGGACTGTGCCATCAACCGGGGACTGGTGATGGGCGGAGGCAGACAGACGCAGACCGTCCGCGTACATGTGTCCGAGACCTGTGAAGGAAAAAGTTAGTATGCCGTTTGGGGCGGAATGAGAGGAAATATGATCAAGACAGTTGCATCGGTGAGGCTGCCCGTGGACGAGACGCTTACCGTCAGAAAAAACAGGCTGCAGCCGGAGAAAGGGGCTGCCGCGGGCAAAAAAAAGCGCGTCAGCATCGTGACCGGGATCCACGGGGATGAGCTGGAGGGGCAGTATGTCTGCTTCGAGGTGGCAAAGAGGATCCGGGAACACAAGGAGCTTCTCACCGGGATCGTGGATATCTATCCGGCCATGAACCCTCTGGGGATCGACTCCATCACCCGGGGGATCCCGGCGTTTGACCTGGATATGAACCGTCTTTTCCCGGGAAACCGGGAGGGGGATATGACGGAATATATGGCGGCGAAGATCATAGAGGACATCAAAGGTTCCGATGTCTGCTTTGATATTCATGCCAGCAATATCTTTCTCACAGAGATCCCCCAGATACGGATCAACGAGCTGCACAAAGAGAAGCTGATCCCCCTGGCGAAGCTTGCCAATGTGGACTTTATCTGGGTACACGGAGCCAGCACGGTGCTGGAATCCACCCTTGCCCACAGCTTAAACAGCAGCGGGGTGCCTACGCTGGTGGTGGAGATGGGAGTGGGAATGCGCATCACCAGATCCTACTGCGATCAGCTTGTGGACGGGATCTTTCATCTCATGGCGCAGCTGGGGATCTGGCAGGGGGAGACGAAGGAACCGAGGACGCCCATCCTCTCCCAGGATCCGGAGGATGTGAGTTATTTAAACGCCGCCACCTCGGGGATTTTTGTCCCCCATGTGAAACACTGGGAGGAACTGGAAAAGGGCGCCCTGATCGGATGGATCATCGACCCGCTTCGGGGCGAGGTGCTGGATGAAATTCTCTCCCCGGTAAACGGGATCCTCTTTACCATCCGGGAATACCCCGTGGTGGACGCGGGTTCGCTGGTGGGAAGGCTGTTGCGCAGGGAAACGTATGAGAGGCACAAAGAAGAAGCGAGGAAGGGTTCAGACCTATGAAAAAGAATATCATCTATGAGTGCAAAGCTCTCTATCGGGACGCCTTCCGGGTGACGGGATATGAGTTCGGAAGCGGGGAGAAATCCGTCTGCGTCGTGGGAAGCATCCGGGGAAACGAGATCCAGCAGCTCTATACCTGTTCCCGGCTTGTGAAGCGGCTCAGACAGATGGAGGAGGACGGGAAGATCCGAAAGGGACATAGGATTCTCGTGGTGCCCTCCGTAAATCCCTATTCCATGAACATCAAAAAGAGGTTCTGGCCCACGGACAATACGGACATCAACCGGATGTTCCCGGGATATGATCTGGGGGAGACCACCCAAAGGATCGCGGCGGGAGTGTTCGATGTCATCAAGGATTACCGTTACGGGCTGCAGTTTGCCTCTTTTTATATGCCGGGAAAGTTTACGCCCCATGTGCGGATGATGAAGGCGGGATATGAAGATGTGGAGATGGCGAAGAAATTCGGGATGCCCTATGTAGTGCTGCGCAATACCAGACCCTATGACACCACCACCTTAAATTACAACTGGCAGATCTGGGAGACCAAGGCGTTCAGCATCTATACCACCTCCACCTCGGAGATCGACAGGGAGAGCGCGGGAATGGCGATCCGCAGCATATTGACATTTCTGTCCAAAGAGGGGATCGTGGATTACCGGGGACATGACGGCTATATCTCCCAGGTGGTGGAAGATACCGAAATGGCGGCGGTCAGAACCAGGACCGCAGGGCTGTTTGAAAGCCTGGTACAGGTGGGAGAGGAAGTGGAGGCAGGGCAGATCCTGGCGCTGGTCACGGACCCCTATGAGGGGGAGGTGCTGGAGGAACTGCGGGCCCCGGTGGACGGGATCGTATTCTTTGCCCACAATGATCCGCTGACCTATGCCAGCACCGCCGTCTTTAAGCTGGTAGTGAGGGAGGACTGAAGATCACTTTAAGCCCCTGGCGTCCTGGAGACGGATGCCGTTCTCTCCCAGGGGAATCTCGTGGTCCAGCCCCACGAAGCTGCCGTTTTCCTGCCACAGCACCTCTTTGACGAAATTGTACTTTTCCGTGTCCCAGGTGGTGAAATCGTCCAGAAGCAGCCCGCCCGTGTCGCCGGAGTTGGCGTTGAGACACCAGAAGGTGTGGTTTAAGTGATACTCGGAGATCAGGCGGCGCATATAGGTCATCCAGGTCAGGTTGGGCTCGCGCATGAAGCCGCCCCATTCCCCGATCAGCAGAGGAGCGGTGCCCTCCTCATGGATGTAGAACCAGTTGTCATGCCAGCAGTCCTTCATCAGACTGTCATAGGTATAATCACCCTGGAACCATGGCTGTTCGTACACTGTGGGACCGTAGTCATGGGGAGAGTAGACCAGCTTGTTCTGATACTTCCCCAGGTCGATGGGGTACTCTGCCACGCCGCGGAGGTTTCCGCCCCACCAGTTAAAATAATAATCATCGGAATCGGCGGAGGAGTAGTCTCCTCCTTTTTTGACGGGATAAATCTCCGTGCCCTCCACCAGGATCAGCACATTGGGGTTTTTCGCCAGTACCTTCGCGGCGGCGGTCTCCGCCACATATTTCCAGTTGTTGGCGTCCCGGGAGTCGTTCCATATGGCGGCTTTTTTGCCCTCGGCGGGTTTGCCGTGGGGTTCGTTTTTCAGGTCATAGGCGATGATGGTGTCGTTGTCTTTGTAGCGTTCTGCCATCCACTCCAGCGCGGCGTAATAATCCTCCACGGATACCTTGTCGGTACACCACAGGTTCACATTGTGCCCGGAGGCGTCCGTCTCGGCGCTGTGGATGTCCGGCATGACCTTCAGCCCGTTTGTCTCCGCCAGGGTCAGAAAATAATCGAAGATCTCCAGGGAGTTCATGGAATTAAGCTCCTCGTTGTAGGCGTTGTTGTAGTTGGCTTTTGGGTGATCCCCCGCCGCCCACTGATTGATGAGCTGGGCGGAGATGGGCACACGGATGAGATTGAAGCCGTGATCCGCGATCCCTTTTACCGTGGGTTCGAGACGGCTGTTCCACAGCCCGTCAAAGGTGTTGGTCCCGGTGTTGTAGCCGAACCAGTTGACCCCCGTGAGCCAGACCTGTCTGCCGTCCTTGTCCACGATCCGGTTTCCGTCGGTGCTGAGCCAGTCGTCCCCCTGTACGGCGTCTTCGGGGCGGGTGAGCAGCGCGGCCGTGTCCGCGGCCCTGCCCTGCCCGTTTGGAGCGTTCTGATCTGCCTGGCTGCCTGGGGCGTTTTGATCTACGGTTCCCTGTTCCACCACACAGTCGGCGCCGTTTAAGGAGGCGGAGGTGATGGTCAGATCAGAGCCCGTTCCGATATTGCATCCCAGGACGACGGATGCCCCCGGGGCGATGGTCTTGTTGTACTCGGCGTTGGATATGGTGATGTAGTTTTCATGGACGGACCAGGTGCCGTCCCAGCCCTGGGCAGTGACCAGGTCCTCCACCTTTATCACCAGATTCCAGCCCTCCACGGGATCGGAGGAATGGTTGGCCACGGACAGTTTTAGCCCGCACATCTGCGTGTCGCCGTCTGTCCAGCCGCCGTCTGCGGAGTAGGTCAGGGTATAGGCGCCGTCCTCTCCGGGGGTGAAAGATTCCGGCCCGGAAGAACTTTCCCGGGAAGAATCGGCAGAAGCGTTGTCCCCGGAAGGATCCTGAAGGTACAGTTCTTTGGGTTCCTGACCGTCAGCGTTTCCGTTTGCCGAAAGAGCAGCCTTGAGCAGACGGTTATTTTCAGAGACGGCGGCGATCAGGACGATCAGCGCGATCAGCAGGCAGGCGCCCGCCCCGCAGGCAAGCCCGATGAAAAGCTTTTTTTGGGTTTGGGGAAAGAAGGGGGCAGGGGTTCCGCTTTCGTTGTCAGGACCTGATTTTTCAGATGCCGTTTTTTCGTCTTTCGGCTTTGCGGAATCCGGTTCTGTGGTTTTCTGCATCTGAGGATTTACCCTCGTTTTGTTTTGTTTTTTATTTCCCTGTGCCATGAGATTCCTCCGTTATCACATTTCCTGTTGCGTTCTGAAAGGTAGTAAAAATATCATATCATGAACTGGAAAAAATGGCAATGAGGGGAAACCATAACAACAGGCATTGTAAAGATCAGAAAGTCTTTGTTGAAAGAAAAGAGGAGATTGTGTTATAGTTTACCCGGAGAAACAATGTGAAAGACCGGGTCATGGAAGCAAAACAGGGGTGGTCCATATGGATTCCCGACAGGAACGGGATAGTTACAAATGGGTTAGGGCAGCCGGTCCGGCCGGCAGAAGTTTTTTGACTGGCGTAATCGCAGAAAGTGATGTATAATGGTGCTATGAAATTACTGAAGAAACTTTTTTACGGAATCATGATTTTCATATTGCTTTGCTGCGCGGGAGTGTTGATCCTGGCGTTTTCCCCTGAGCAGACGCAGAAGCTCTCCGCCATGCTTTATGGCGAGGAAGGACCGGAGGCATATATGGACCGGGAGGGATCCGGGAACGCAGAGGAGGATGTGCCCGTAACGGAACTTTCTGTACCCACGGAGAATGCTGCGGGGATCGCTGCGGGAGTTCTGGCTGACGACGGGATTGCCGGTTATGTGGCGCCGGTGCGCGGGTCCATCGATCTGCCGGAGCAGGTGAGCGGTAAAAACGGATATCAGCCGGTGAACGGTCTGGGGGAGGAACTGGACGACGAGCGTGCGGATGCCCTGAACACGGAAAGCGGAGCCACGGGGGATGGTCTGTCCTTTGACGAGACGGTTTACCCCTATTATCATATGCTGAATGAAAAGATGCAGCATATTTACCGGCAGATCTATGCCAATGCTTTGGTCTGCAACGCCGCCTTTGCCCCGGTGGAAGAGGTAAATACCTCCCAGCTTAAGAATGTGTTTGAGGCGGTGTATAACGACCATCCGGAGCTTTTCTGGCTGGAGACGGAGTATTCCTGCAAGTACCGCCCGGGCGGGCAGTGTGTGGAAGTGACGCTGTCGTACAACCGCACGGCGCAGAATCTTGCCCAGGCTAAGTCTGATTTTGAGGCGGCGGCCAAGACCATTCTGGACGGCGCGGCAGAGGAGAGCAGCGACAGGGACAGGGAGCAATCTGTTCATGATGCCCTCTTGAAAAAAGCGGAGTATGCGCGTTCCTCCGCCATGAATCAGAGCGCTTACAGTGCGCTGGTAAACGGAGATACCGTGTGCGCGGGTTATTCCAGGGCATTTCAGTATCTGATGCAGCAGATGGGAATTCCCTGTTATTACTGCACCGGCTATTCCGGCGAGGATCATGCCTGGAACATCGTGGGGATTGACGGGATGTATTACAATGTGGACACCACATGGGATGACACGGATCCTCCCACCTATGATTATTTTAACAGGACGGATGCGGAATTTGTGGGTACCCATGTGAGGACAGGGCTCAGCGTCTATCTGCCCGTGTGCGGTTTTGGGGGCGACGGGGAGAGCGGCAGTTATCTGGAGGGCGGAAATACGGTGGCGGGGATCACGTTAAACCCCAATCCCCAGCAGCCGCTGACATGGGAGCCGGATGACGATAAGAAAGACGGACAGGAAGTCTTTGTGTCGGGGGGAGATACCTATGATCTGCGCGTGGCAGGGCTGACTTCTGACATGGTACAGAATTCTCTCCAAAAATATTATGAAAACTGTCTGAAACAGATGGTGGACCGGGGGAGCGGACAGCAGGCGTTCAGTAATGTAGTTCCCAAATATGTCCTGAATGAGGCGGAAAAAGCGTACGGGACGGGAGATTATGAGAAGGGCTATGTGAACGAGGGCTTAGAAAAGCTGGGGATGGAACACTTTGCCATCCAGATTCAGGTGAAAGAATTGGGCGGCAATTACTACCGCCTGTATCACAATATCTATACCTGGTAACGCATGCCGAAGGCGGAGTCAGACTCCGATGTGTTTTTTGAGCGCCTCGAAGCTTTCCCTGCTGATGACATGTTCGATGCGGCAGGCATCTTCGGCAGCGGTATGCTCGTCTACGCCAAGCTGGACCAGCCAGGAGGAGAGCAGCTCGTGCCGTTCGTAGATCATTTCCGCGATTTCACGGCCGGAATCTGTCAGATAGATAAAGCCCTCCCGTGTCACGGTAATATGCCCGTTTTCGCGTAGATTTTTCATTGCCACGCTGACGCTGGATTTCTTAAAGCCCAGCTCGGCGGCGATGTCCACGGAACGTACCACGGGATTTTTTCTGCCGAGGATCAGAATGGTTTCCAAATAGTTTTCTGCGGATTCGTTTGACTTCATGACTATCCCCTTGTCCTGTAGAGTTATCAATGTCTGAGAGCATAACGTATTTTTTTCATTTTCGCTCATTATATCACGAAATTTTTATACTGGCAAATGATTCAAAAAGGATTGACTTTCCGGAGCGGTTAGTTTATACTAACTGTTGGGTAAAGGAGGCGTTTTCATGAATACTGGGACAGCGGTGGTGCTGCTCATCCTGTGTGTTGTGGTGGCATTGGTGATCAAGAGCATGATAAGAAACAAAAAGAGCGGTAAATCTCTCCAGTGCGGCATGGATTGCAGCCATTGCGGAGGGCACTGCACACAGCATGGGACAACACAATAGAAAGCACTTATAAACAGAATGAATGACACGAAAAAGCAGCCCGCACAGGGCTGCCTTTTTTTGTGCCATTTTGGAAGCAATTCCCTCAGATGAAGAGTCGTGTCAGATCGCCTCATGGAAGGTACGGCTGATAACGTCTGCCTGCTGCTCGGGAGTCAGCTTGATGAAATTTACGGCATAGCCGCTCACACGGATCGTAAGCTGGGGATAGTTCTCGGGATGCTTCTGAGCGTCCAAAAGAGTGTCTCTGTTGAGAACATTTACGTTCAGATGATGTCCGCCTTTGGTAGCGTATCCGTCCAAAAGATTTACCAAATTGTCAACTTGTGCAGTGTTTGTCATAATTTTGCCCTCCGTTTATTATTTGATAATAATAATGATTACTGTTTTCTTGTATATAGAGTACCACATTTAAAAAATTTTGTCTACTGTTTTTATCATTTTTTTGTTCTTTTTTTTATACAAAAGAAAGGCATATCCGCCGGTAAAATTCATATATATGGAAAAAGAGAATGGAGGAAACGGGTATGGAGGAGAGCGTGCTTTGGCTCTTTCCCCGGGACAGGCAGTGCTTCTGGAGTCGTGCGCTGACGAACGGGGACGGCATTCAGGAGATCAGGCTCAGGGTCAATAGACCGGTACTTGTGAGAAGACAGGACGGCGACTGTTATCTGGACGAGCTGGGCAGCCCGGTCCGGAATCCGGTGAGGGCGTACCGGATGGAGCGGCAGGAATTGGAAGAGATATTGATGCACATCTGTCACGATTCCCCGTATGCCTTTGAGGATGAGCTTAAGAGAGGATTTATCACGGTTCCCGGGGGGCATCGCGTGGGCGTGGCAGGTCAGGTGGTACTGGAGGAGGACGGAACGGTACGGACCCTGAAACATATCTGTTACATGAATATTCGTCTTTCCCGTCAGATCTTTGGCGTGGCGGATCCGGTGCTGCCCTACCTTTACCGTATGGGAAGACCGCTGAATTGTCTGATCGTCTCTCCCCCCGGATGTGGGAAGACAACGCTTCTGCGGGAACTGATCCGCCTTGTATCGGAGGGAAATGCCTATGGGGAAGGGCTGCAGGTGGGGGTGGTGGACGAGCGTTCGGAGATCGCGGGTTCCTATCAGGGAATCGCGAGAAATGATCTGGGAAGCCGCGCGGACGTGATGGATGCCTGCCCTAAGGCAGTGGGCATGATGATGCTTCTGCGCTCTATGTCCCCACAGGTGATCGCTGTGGATGAACTGGGAAATGACGGGGATATGAAGGCCCTTCTGGAGGCGTCAGCCTGTGGGAGCAGAATCCTTGCCACTGTCCATGGGGAAGATCTGGAGGATGTGGAGAGGCGTTTTACCGCGGCAGGCATCCGGGCGTTATTCACCTGTGCGGTGGTATTGGGAAGACGGGATGGACAGCCCGTGGTGAGAAAGATTTACAGGAGAGAGGGGGAAGAAAGTGCGATTGCTGGGAGCGGTGATGATACTGGGGGGATGTCTGGGGCTTGGACTGTGGTATCGGGAGAGCTTCATCGGCAGGCTGCGGGAGATGCGCAGACTGGCAAGACTTCTGGAGATGCTTATGAGCGAGATCAGCTATGGCAAGGCGACGCTTCCGGAAAGCTGCGGCAGGCTGGCGGAACGCATGGAAGAGCCTTACAGGGCATGTCTGAGGGAGATCCACAGGGAACTGTCGGAGGAGGGGAGCGGGAGGTTTTCGGAAGTGTTCTGTCTTAAGATGGAGGAATGCCTGGAGCAGCTTCCGCTGAACAAGGAGGATACACAGATATTTTTACAGCCCTTCCGGGGGCAGGGGTATCAGGACGGTTCCATGCAGCTGACCGCTCTGGAGCAGGGGCTTTTACAGATTGAGGACAGCATCAGATCGCAGGAGGGGGAACAGCGGGAGAAATGCCATATGGCAGTGGGACTGGGAGCCATGAGCGGTCTGCTGTTGTTGATTATTTTGCTATAGTGGGCGGAGAATGTGAGGAGCTATGGGAGTAAGTCTGATATTTAAAATTGCGGCGGTGGGAATTCTGGTCACTATCCTGAGTCAGATTTTAAAACACAGTGGCAGGGAGGAGCATTCCTTTCTGGTCAGCCTGGCGGGACTGGTGCTGGTGATGAGTTGGATCGTCCCCTATATCTATGAGTTGTTTGAGACCATTCAGGCATTGTTTGCCCTGTAAGGCAGGCAGAGGGAAAGGGGAGTCTGTATGACAGAGATCATCAAAGTAGGGGCGCTGGGGATTGTCGGGGTGCTTTTGGCGGTACAATTTAAGGCGCAGAAACCGGAATACGGGATTTTTATCGGGTTTGGGATCAGCATTTTGATCTTCTGTTTTTCTCTCCGGCAGATGGAGGCGGTGCTTGTGCAGTTTGAGAGAATACAGTCTTATCTGGGAGGCGCTGAAGAGTATCTGTTCATTCTGGTGAAAGTCATCGGTATCACCTATATCTGTGAGTTCAGCGCCGGGATCTGTAAGGATGCAGGTTTCGGGGCAGTGTCCGACCAAATAGAGATTCTGGGGAAACTGTCGGTGATCTTCGCAGGGCTGCCGGTGCTCTTTGCGGTGATCGAACAGATTCAGGGGCTTGCGTGACTCATGTTATTTGCAGGACGGGGAGGTAGCTTTATGGATTTGGGTGATATCTGGACGGATTATGGTCTGGACGAGCTGCAGGCGGGGCTGGACAAGTTGTTTCCCCGGTATGAGATCTCTCTTGCCGATCTGATGCAGAGGCTTATGCGGGGGGATATCATCGGAGCCCTTTCGGATTTTTTGGGACAGGGGATCACAGAGATGGCAGGCGCCGCACAGGGGATGAAAAATGTTTTTGTGTGGCTGTTGGTTCTGGGAGTGGTGTCGGCGCTGATGAGTCATTTTGTGGAAGTGTTCGACAGACATCAGGTGGCGGATCTGAGCTTTTATGTAATGTATCTGCTGATGAGTGTCATTCTGTTAAAGTGTTTCGCACAGGCGGCGCAGACCGCGACAGACGCCCTGGACAATGTGGTGCTGTTTGTGCGGCTGTTGATGCCCTCCTATCTTCTGGCAGTGGGGATCGCAACGGGGAGTGTCACCGCAGGGGCGTATTATGAGCTGCTGTTGCTGCTGATCTATGGGGTGGAGCGGATTCTTTTGGGAGTGGTGGTTCCCATCATATACAGCTATTGTCTTCTGGCTGTGATCAATGGCATATGGGTGGAGGAAAAGCTCACACTCATCATCGAATTCATAGAAAAACTGGTGGGATGGATCCTGAAGGCGGCGCTGGGGCTGGTAACCGGCATCAGCGTATTTCAATCCATGCTGACGCCGGTGGTGGACTCCGTAAAAAACAGCGTCCTGCAAAAGACACTCTCGTCCATACCGGGGGTGGGCGGCATGGCGGACGGGGTAGTGGAACTTGTGGCGGGTTCGGCAGTGGTCATCAAAAACAGTGTGGGGCTGGTGCTGCTCTTGCTGCTTCTTCTGCTGTGTGCTGCACCGCTGGCCAAAATCTTTCTCACGGCGCTGCTTCTAAAGGCTGCCGCCGCTTTCATGGGAATTGTCAGCGACAAACGGATCACGGCCTGTGCCAACCGCACGGGGGATGCGGGGCTGCTGCTGTTTAAGACTGCGGGGACCGCCATGCTTCTCTTTTTGATCAGTATAGCCGTGGTGTCGATCACTGCCAACAGGGGGTTTTAGTATGAGTTTTCGTTTTATGGAAACGGTGTGCAGGACGGGGATCTTTGTCATCTGTGCGCAGGCGCTGGTGCATTTCAGACCCAATGTATCCTATGAAAAATATATGAAAATGCTGGTGAGCGTTGTCATTCTGCTGCAGTTGTTCCTGCCCGTGAGCAGTCTTATCGCAGGGGAGGAGCAGGAGGATCTGACGGCGAGGGCAGAATGGTTTGAAGAACAGATGCGCGTCAGCCTTGAACAGGCCATGCAGCGCTACAGTGAGGGGGAGAAGATCCTGGAGGATATGACGCTTAAAGAGGTGCTAAGAAGAGCGGAGCAGTCGGCAGAGCAGGATGTGTCGGCGCCGGATGCCGGTCAAACGTCGGGCAGCGCGGCCGTTCAGGATGCGATCCCGGAAAAGATAGCGCCGGTTGAGCGGATAAAGATCGGGGGAACCGGGGAGGGAGGTGTGAAGATTGGAGGAGAAGAACCGGACTGAGAAGACCCAAACTGAGAAGACCCAAACTGAGAAGACCGGAGAAGGAAAAAACGATTGGAGAGGGCTTGTGAAAAAATGGTTTAGGCGCGATAATCTGGTGATCATGGTTCTCGCGGGAATCCTTCTGTTCATCATCGCACTGCCCACCAAAGAGAGCGAAAAGACAAATGTCTCGGGGAGGGGAGAGGCGCTGCACGGACAGAGCATGCCGGGAAGTGACGCGGACGGGACAGCCGGAAGTGAGGAAGTCAAGGAATTGCAGGAGGCGGAGAACACTGCGGGGAATGGGATCAGCAGTCAGATGTCTTTAGAGGAGTATGCTGCCGCTCAGGAAAAGAAGCTGGAAAGCCTTTTATCCTCCATGGCAGGGGTGGGGGAAGTGAGGGTGATGCTGACCTTTGTCTCCTCGGAGGAGCTGGTGGTGGAAAAGGATGCCCCTGTGATGCGCTCGAACACGGTGGAAAAGGACAGTGAAGGCGGCACTCGCACCGTGACCAGCTATGAACAGGGAGACAGCACCGTATACCGGAGCAGCTCCGGAGAGAGTAAGCCCTATGTGGTAAAAACACTGAATCCCCGGGTGGAGGGGATCCTGGTGGTGGCGGAGGGCGCCGGGGACGGCACGGTAAACAGCAATATCACCGAGATCGCCCAGGCGCTGTTCGGGGTGGAGGCGCACAGGGTGAAAGTGGTGTCCATGAAATCGCCGTGAGTTGTTCATATATTGTGTTCAGAGCTCATACAATGAAATGGAAAAGGACCTTCCAAAATAAAATAAAGAGGGAGAGCACTGTGAAAAACTTAGTTAAGAAAAATCAGCTTATGATTACCGCACTTGCTGTCATGATCGCCATAGCGGGGTATCTGCAGTTCGCGGGGACCAATCTGGAGGAGGAATATCTGACGGTGGAAGACGGAGAACTGTTCGATGCGGTGGATTCTTCCGGTGTGATCACGGAGAATTACACAGCGGACAGTCTGGAGAACACGGCGGATGTGGATGGGCTGCTGGATCTGTCGGAGGAGGATCTGTTGACCCCCGGGCTTACGGAGATTGAGAGTCTCGACACGGATATGGACGTCATGGCGGAAGATTATCTGGATCAGGATATGCAGGTGGCAAAGGTGACACCCGAGCAGGGGGAAGTCCCCGGGGAAGCGGTGTTTACGTCGTCAGCCGGCATGGCGGTCCTGGCGGATGCAAAGCTCTTAAAGGAACAGACCAGGGCCAAGAACAAGGAGACATTGATGCAGATCATCGGAAGCGAAGGGCTGACCGATGAACAGAAGCAGGATGCCGTGGACAGCATGGTGGAGATGACCGTCATCGCCGAGAAGGAGTCCGCAGCGGAAATTCTGCTGGAGGCAAAAGGATTTACGGACGTGGTCGTGAGTATTGCCGATGACGCGGTGGATGTAGTGGTCAATGCGGCTTCGCTGTCGGATGTACAGAGGGCACAGATAGAGGACATCGTAAAGCGGAAAACAGGGATCTCGGCGGAAAATATTGTGATCAGCACTGTTGTAGAGTAGGATTTTGTGATATGCTGTATAGAAATGGCGGATGTCTACGACCGATGGTGCCTGCAGCGGGCAGTGAATGAATTACGAAAGGAATGAGATACTTTGAAGAGAGTGTTTTTGATCGTTTTGGACAGTTTTGGAATCGGTGGGATGGAGGATGCACCCTCCTATGGTGACCGGGGTGTGAACACCATCAGAAGCGTGTCAGAAAGCCCTTATTTCCATATGCCTAATATGCGGAAACTGGGGCTTTTCCAGATAGAGGGCATACAGGTGGCAAAGGGGGCGGACGGCACAGACCGGTGCGGCAGGCTGTCCCCGGAAGCTGCCGTTGCCCGTATGAGAGAGGCGTCAAGGGGGAAGGATACGACCATAGGGCACTGGGAGATTGCCGGTGTGCGCTCGGATAATCCTCTGCCGACCTATCCGGAGGGATTTCCGGAGGAGATTCTGGAGCCTTTCCGAAGGGAGACCGGGCGGGACGTGCTGTGCAACCGGCCCTATTCGGGGACGCAGGTCATAGCGGATTACGGGGAGGAGCATCTGCGCACGGGGGCGCTGATCGTCTATACCTCTGCGGACAGTGTGTTTCAGATCGCCGCCCACGAGGAACTCATACCGCCCGATATCCTTTATGGGTACTGCCGGGCCGCGCGAAAGCTCTTAGTGGGAAAGCATGGTGTGGGACGCGTGATTGCCCGCCCGTTTGTGGGAGAGCCGGGAAATTTTACCCGCACTTCCAACCGGCATGATTTTTCTCTGGAGCCTCCCGCTGTCACCATGCTCGATCAGCTGAAGGCGGCGGGAAAGGATGTGATCGCCGTGGGGAAAATTAAGGATATATTTGCGGGAAAGGGTATTACGGAAGCGGTTTATACCTCGGGGAACCAGGAGGGGATCGAGCGGACGCTGGAATATATGGGCAGAGATTTTGAAGGGCTGTGCTTTATCAATCTGGTGGATTATGACATGCTCTACGGGCACCGCAGGGACGTGGATGGTTATGCGAAGGCACTGGCTTATTTTGACGGGAGGCTGCCGGAGATCCTCGACAGGATGAAGCCGGAGGATGTGCTGATGATCACGGCGGATCACGGCTGTGACCCGGGCTACAAAGCCACCACGGACCACACCAGGGAATATGTGCCTTTTCTCATGTATGGGGCACCTGTCACGCCCCGGAATCTGGGCACGAGAAAAACATTTGCCGACATCGGTGCTACTGTGCTACAATATTTTGGTATTGCGCCGGAGTTTGCCGGCGAGAGTATGCTGTAGAAGAACAGCGTAAAAACAATCAGGAGGATTTCGTTTTGAACAATTATACAGAAGAAATCAACAGACGCCGCACGTTTGCCATTATTTCCCACCCCGATGCGGGCAAGACTACCCTCACGGAGAAATTCCTGCTCTATGGAGGCGCGATCAATCTGGCGGGGAGTGTCAAGGGAAAGGCGACGGCGCGCCACGCCGTCTCTGACTGGATGGAGATCGAGAAGGAAAGAGGAATCTCCGTCACCTCCTCCGTGCTGCAGTTTGAGTATGACGGGTACTGCATCAACATATTGGACACGCCCGGGCACCAGGATTTCTCGGAGGATACCTACCGGACGCTGATGGCGGCGGACTCCGCAGTGATGGTCATTGATGCCTCCAAGGGCGTGGAGGCACAGACCCGGAAGCTGTTCAAGGTCTGCGGGATGCGGGGGATTCCCATATTCACCTTTATCAATAAGATGGACAGGGATGCCAACGACACATTTGAACTCCTCGACGATATTGAAAAGGAGCTGGGGATCGCCACCTGCCCCGTCAACTGGCCCATCGGTTCGGGCAAGGCGTTTCAGGGCGTGTATGACCGGGAAAAGAAATGTGTGATCGCCTACTCCGACACGGAGAAGGGGACAAAAGAGGGAACCGCCACGGAGATCCCTGTGGAGAACGAAGAGCAGCTCAGGAAGATGCTGGGAGATGAGGCGGCGGACAAGCTTATGGATGAGATAGAGCTTTTGGACGGGGCCAGCGCGGAGTTTGATCTGGAGGAAGTGCGTGCGGGACAGCTCACCCCGGTGTGTTTCGGCTCTGCCCTGACCAACTTCGGCGTGGAGATTTTCCTGAAGCATTTCCTGAATATGACCACACCGCCGCTGCCCAGAAAGGCTGATATCGGGCTCATCGACCCCATAGAGCGGGAATTTTCCGCGTTTGTCTTCAAGATCCAGGCAAATATGAACAAGGCGCACCGGGACAGGGTTGCGTTTATGCGCATCTGTTCCGGCAGATTTGACGCGAATATGGAAGTCCGTCATGTGCAGGGCAATAAGGTGATGCGGCTCTCGCAGCCTCAGCAGATCATGGCGGATGAGAGAAAGATTTTGAGCGAGGCATATGCGGGCGACATCATCGGTGTGTTTGACCCGGGGATCTTCTCCATCGGGGATACCCTGTGCATGCCCAGGGAGAATTTTTGCTACGAGGGCATTCCCACTTTTGCACCGGAACATTTCGCGCGGGTGCGCCAGATGGATACCATGAAGAGAAAGCAGTTTGTGAAAGGAATCGAACAGATCGCCCAGGAGGGCGCCATCCAGATCTTCCAGGAGTATAACACCGGAATGGAAGAGATCATCGTGGGCGTGGTGGGTGTGCTGCAGTTTGATGTCCTCAAATACAGGCTGGAAAACGAGTATAATGTGGAGATCCGGCTGGAGAACCTCCCCTATGAGCACATCCGCTGGATTGAAAATAAGGACGAGGTCGATCTGGCGAAGCTGACGGGAACCTCGGATATGAAAAAAGTCAAGGATATGAAAGGCAATCCGCTGCTTCTTTTTGTCAATGCCTGGAGTGTGGGCATGACCCTGGAGAGGAACAAGGGATTGATACTCTCAGAGTTTAGCAGAAATTAAAATGGTGACAGACAAAGACCGGAATGAAATCTACAAAATCATAGGGATTGTAACGGCGTTCGTCCTGCTGACCGGCACTGCCGGATGTGCTTTGTTACCGGCAGAGGAGAGCGTTTACACCGTGGAAGGCGGACGCATCCTTTCCATGGAGGAGCTGGAGCGCCGGGCATCCCCGGAATCCTCAAGCCCTAAGGAGGGTACGGGCGCTGCCTTGGGAGACACTGCCCCGGACAATGCCGCGCCAAGCGGTGCGGTGTCGGACGGAGATGAGGAGAAGGACAGTTTCCTCTATGAGGGAGGCAGTGAGTATGCCTGCGGGCTGTTGACGGAGAGCGAGAAAATCTGGTACCGGGAGATCGCGGAGGCGCTCGGCGTCATGGCGGATAAGATCAAACTCTCGGAGGAGGGCATCCGGGAGGGACTGGATGAGCGTTTTGTGGACAAGATATTTCAGAGCGTCATGAACGACCATCCGGAGCTGTTTTTTGTGGAGGGATACAGTTATACCACATACACCCGGGACGGACAGACCGTTGCCATAGAATTTATGGGTACCTACAGCCAAAAACCGGATACGGCGCAAAAACGCCGGGACAGGATAGAGCAGGCCGTGGCGGATTATCTGGCACAGGCGCCGGATACGCAGGACGATTACGAGAAGATAAAATATGTATATGAAAGGCTGATCCGGGACACTGACTATGATGTGGGCTCCGAGGAAAACCAGAATATTTATTCCGTATTCGTGGGGAAGGCTTCCGTGTGCCAGGGCTATGCCAAGGCATTTCAATACCTGATGAACCGGCTGGGGGTGGAATGCACGCTGGTGCAGGGAAAAGTGATCGGGACCGGCGAGGGGCATGCGTGGAATCTGGTCAGGTCCAACGGGGAATACTATTATGTGGACACAACCTGGGGGGACATTTCCTACAAGAGTGAAGAGACGCTTCCCCGCATAAGCTATGATTATCTGTGCATCACCACGGAGCAGATGGAGCGCACCCACACCCTGAATGAGGATATGCAGATGCCGTGCTGCACGGCGGTGGCGGACAATTATTTTGTCCGGGAGGATGCACTGTTTGAGAACTATGACCGTGAGAAGATGGCGGCGCTGGTGAAGCGGAAGCTGGACCGGGGAGAAGATCTGATCGCCATACGGTGCCGCACCCGGGAGTGTTATGATACCATGTCGGAAGCCCTTCTGACCGGGCAGGAGATTTTTGATTACCTGGAGGATACGGGGATACATTCCTTTGCATATACTGCGGATGAGATTCAGCAGACGGTCACATTTTTTTTGATGACAAGTGAAGGATGATTATGATATAATAGGCGCAGGGGAAGAGAGGCGGCGCCGGAAGCGGCATTTTCTTTTTATGCGCAGCCGCTTGTCATGCTAGGAAAAACGGAGGGAATGAAATGGAAAAGGCAGTAGGAAATACCGTAGAAAATACCGTGGTGCTCAAGAACGATGAGAATGTCGGTGCGGTGCAGATCGCGGATGATGTGGTCGCAATGATCGCATCGCTGGCAGCCACAGAGGTAAACGGTGTGAATTCCATGGCGGGCAATATCACCAACGAGCTGATGGCAAAGGTGGGAGTGAAGAAGCTGACCAAGGGCGTCCGGGTGGATCTGGAGGGCGGCAGTGTGAGCGTTGACCTTGCGGTGACCATGGATTACGGCTACAACATTCCGGCTACCTGCCAGCAGGTGCAGAACAAGGTAAAATCCGCCATCGAAAACATGACAGGGCTGACCTGCAGCAACGTGAATATCAGGATCGCCGGCGTGAGCATGAAGAAAGATAAATAGAAGGACAAATGAGATGATGGGACGACACGAACTGAGAGAGCAGGTGTTCCGGCTTTTGTTCCGTGTGGAATTTCATTCCGCGGAGGAGATGGAGGAACAGAAGGTTCTCTTCCGGGAGGACTTACCTGTGGGAGACACCGGAAGTGCCGTGAATGAGAAGGATATGGCATACATCACGGCAAGATCCGGGAGCGTCCAGGAGAAACTTGCCCAGATAGATAAGATCATCGACGACAATACGGATGGATGGGATACCACCCGTATGGGAAAGGTGGAGCTGACCGTGCTGCGCCTCGCCGCCTATGAAATTTTGTATGACGATGACATACCGGGCTCCGTGGCCATCAACGAGGCGGTGGAGATTGCCAAGAAGTACGGTCAGGAGACCTCAGGCGGCTTTGTGAACGCAATTCTGGCAAAAATTTTGAAGTTGGGTGAGAGCGATTCGTAATGTTTATACGGTTGGACAATTAAATGCTTATATCAAAAATATGTTCACGCAGGACTATCTGTTGCAGGCGGTTCTTGTCAAAGGCGAGGTCAGCAACTGCAAGTATCATTCCTCTGGACATATTTATTTTACGTTAAAGGATGGAAAAGGCACTATTGCATGCGTCATGTTTGCGGGGTACCGCAGCGGGCTGGGTTTCCGCCTTGCGGAAGGGCAGCAGGTGATCGTCTCCGGCACGGTGGATGTATACGAGAGGGATGGCAAATACCAGCTCTATGCGAAACAGATCACTTTAGACGGTGCGGGACAGCTCTACGAGAGGTACGAGCGTCTGAAAGCGGAACTGGAAGAGTGCGGCATGTTTGCCCGGGAGTACAAGCAGCCCATTCCCAAATTTATCAAAACCCTGGGTGTGGTAACTGCGGATACCGGGGCGGCGGTGCGGGACATCATTCAGATTGCCACCCGGCGGAATCCCTATGTGCAGATCATCCTCTATCCGGCAATCGTTCAGGGGGAGGCGGCTGCGGAGAGTATCGTGGAGGGAATCCGCGCTCTGGAGAGACAGCATGTGGACGTAATGATCGTGGGGAGGGGCGGAGGCTCCATCGAGGATCTGTGGGCGTTCAACGAGAGGATCGTTGCGCAGGCGGTGTTTGACTGTTCCGTTCCGGTCATTTCCGCTGTGGGACATGAGACGGATACCACGATCATTGATTTTGTGGCGGATCTGCGCGCTCCCACGCCCTCTGCGGCGGCAGAGCTCGCCGTGCGGGATGTGCGGGATATCCTGGGGGAACTGGAAGGATGGGCGCTGCAGCTGGACAGGCTGATGAAGCGGAAGGTGGACGGGGAATTGGAGAGAGTTTCCCGTTACGCGCTGCAGCTGAAATATTTCAGCCCCATGGCGCGCATCAGGACACAGAGGCAGTCGGCGCTCAGACTGGAGGAGCGGCTGCAGGAAAATATGAGAACTATTCTGGACAGAAAGCGCCATGAGATGGAGCTTTATATAGAGAGGATCAAAGGGCTGTCGCCGCTGGACAGATTAAAGAGCGGTTTTTCCTATGTGGAAGATGGTGAGGGGAGAAACATCCGTTCCGTGAGGGGGATTCTTCCCGGGCAGCAGATGACAGTCCGTGTCCGGGACGGGAAGATTCTGGCAGAAGTCACCGGAGTGGTTCCGCAGGATCCGGATGTGTAGGGCAAGGAGGGGAAAATGGCACAGAAAAAAGATACGCAGAAACAGGCGCCGCTTACGCTGGAAGAAAATTTTGAACGGCTGGAAGAGACTTTGGGACGTCTGGAAGATGAGGATCTTTCTCTGGAGGACGCCTTTACGGCGTACAGCGAGGGCATGGCTCTTTTGAAAGCCTGTAATGAGCAGATCGACAGGGTGGAGAAAAAGGTGCTGAAGCTTTCGCAGGACGGTGGATTGGAGGAATTGGACAACCATGATTAAGGAAGAGAAGGATTTTAAGGAACAACTGAGTTTACGGGGGGCAGAGATTGAGGAGATCATCAAAAAATACCTTCCCGGAGAGGAGGATGTGCCAACCTCCATAGTGGAGGCGATGAACTACAGTCTGCTGTCGGGCGGCAAGAGGCTGCGTCCCATGCTGATGCAGGAAATGTATAAGCTGTTTGGCGGGGACGGTGTGGGAGTAGAGCGTTTTATGGCGGCGATGGAGATGATCCACACCTATTCTCTGGTTCATGACGATCTGCCCGCCATGGACAACGATGAGTACCGCAGAGGGCGCAGGACCACCTGGGCGGTGTACGGGAATGCCATGGGCGTACTCGCGGGGGATGCGCTGCTCAACTATGCCTTTGAGACCGCGCTGCAGGTTCTCTACAACTGCGGGACGGTGGAAGATTTTCAGAGGGTGCGCTCAGCCCTGAGCGTGCTGTCTTTTAATGCGGGAATTTACGGGATGATCGGCGGACAGGTTGCGGATATGGAGGCGGAGAACTCGCAAGAAGCGCTGGGCAATGAGCAGATCCTTTACGTCCATACCCACAAGACGGGGGCGCTCATCAAGGCGTCCATGCTGATCGGTGCGATCCTTGCGGGGGCTCCGGACAGCTACCGGGCGGATATTGCAAAGTGCGCCATGGATATCGGCACCGCATTCCAGATCCAGGACGATATTCTGGATGTGGTGGGAGACAGCGCAGAGATGGGAAAGCCGGTGGGCAGCGATGAGGCAAATGGCAAGCAGACCTATGTGACCATCAACGGCATGGAGAAGTCCGTTGCCGAGGTGAACAGGCTGTCCGGGGAGGCGCTGGAAATTATTCAAAGTTTTCCGGGAGACCACAGCTTTTTGGAAATGCTTGTACAATACTTGATTGAAAGACGCAGCTAAAGCAGCGGGAGAACATTATGTTTCTTGAGATGATCGAAAATGCGAATGATATTAAAAAGATAAACCGGAGCGACTACAAGGTGCTCGCGCAGGAGATACGGCAGTTCCTGATAGAAAAGATCAGCGTCACCGGCGGGCATCTGGGATCGAATCTGGGAGCGGTGGAACTGACGATGGCTCTGCACCTTTCTCTGAATCTCCCGGAGGACAAGATTATCTGGGATGTGGGGCATCAGTCCTATACTCACAAGCTTTTAAGCGGCAGGAAGGACGGTTTTGACGGGCTGCGGCAGTTTCACGGCATGAGCGGTTTCCCCAAGCGCAGAGAGAGCGATTATGACGCTTTCGACACGGGGCACAGCTCCACTTCCATCTCCGCCGGGCTGGGACTGGTGAAGGCGAGGGATCTTAAGGGGGAGAGCCGCACCATTGTGTCCGTCATCGGAGACGGATCCCTCACGGGAGGTATGGCGTACGAGGCGTTAAACAATGCCGCAAAGCTGGAGACAAATTTTATTATCATTCTCAATGACAACAATATGTCCATCTCGGAAAATGTGGGAGGCGTATCCAAATACCTGAACAATATCCGGACGGCAACGGGTTATCTGGATCTCAAGGAGGGAATCTACAACGCCCTGAGCGGCACAAAGGGCGGCGACAACATGGTGAAGAAACTCCGCCGTGCAAAGTCCAGCTTCAAGCAGCTGGTCATCCCGGGTATGCTGTTTGAGGATATGGGCATTACCTATCTGGGACCGGTGGACGGGCATGATATAGAAGGAATGATGAAGGTGATCAGGGAGGCGAAGCGCGTCAAGGGAGCGGTGATGATCCACGCGCTGACGCAGAAAGGCAGAGGGTATGGACCGGCGGAGAGACATCCCGCCAGATTCCACGGTGCGGAGCCCTTCGACATCGAGACGGGAGTGCCTTCCCATCCCAGAACCACAGCCAATTACACGGATATTTTTTCCACAGTCATGTGTAAGCTGGGGCAGAGGGACGAGCGCATTGTGGCGATCACCGCGGCGATGCCCGACGGCACGGGGCTGAAGCGTTTTCACAACATGTATCCGGACAGATTTTTTGATGTGGGCATCGCGGAGGAACATGCGGTGACTTTTGCCGCCGGGCTGGCGGCGGGCGGATTAAAACCCATTGTGGCGGTGTATTCCTCGTTCCTTCAGAGGGCTTATGACCAGATCTTACACGATGTGTGCATCCAGAATCTGCCGGTGGTGTTCGCCATTGACCGGGCAGGGCTGGTGGGGAGCGACGGAGAGACACACCAGGGTATTTTTGATCTTACCTATCTCTCCGGCATCCCCAATATGAGTGTGATGGCGCCCAAGAACAAATGGGAGCTCTCCGATATGCTGAAATTTGCGGTGGGATTCGACGGACCCATTGCTCTGCGTTATCCCAGGGGTACGGCGTATGTGGGGCTGAAAGAATTCCGCGCACCCATAGAGTACGGCAGGGCAGAATGGATCTACCGGGAATCGGAGATCGCGTTGTTTGCCGTGGGAAGCATGGTTAAGACCGCGGAGGCAGTGCGCGACAGTTTAAAGGAAATGGGGCATGCGGTGAGTCTTGTCAATGGGCGTTTTGTAAAACCCATTGACGAGGAAGCGGTGCTTGAGGCGGCAGGAAGCCACCGTCTGATCGTCACCCTGGAGGAAAATGTGGCGTCCGGAGGATATGGGGAGAAGGTCCTGCGCTGTCTGGATGAACATCAGGTTCGGGATTGCGCCTGCATGACGGTTACCCTGCCGGATGCGTACATAGAACACGGAAATGTGGAACTTCTGAAAAAGGAAATCGGGGTGGACGCAGAGAGTATCGTGAAACGGATTACAGAGGCGTGGGTATGAAAGAGCGTTTGGACGTCATTTTGGTAGAACGGGGCTTTGCTCCTTCCCGGGAAAAGGCAAAGGCGATCATCATGTCCGGCAATGTCTATGTGAACGGGCAGAAGGAGGACAAGGCGGGCACTTTCTTTGATGTGGGCAAGATCACGCTTCAGGTGCGGGAGAGCGCCATGAAGTATGTGAGCCGGGGAGGCTTCAAGCTCGAGAAGGCGATGGAGCAGTGGCAATTTCATCTGGACGGCTGCATATGTATGGATATAGGATCTTCCACCGGCGGGTTTACGGACTGTATGCTGCAAAACGGCGCCCAAAAGGTCTATGCGGTGGACGTAGGGCACGGTCAGCTGGCCTGGAAGCTGAGAAACGATGAGCGGGTGGTGTGTATGGAGCAGACCAATTTCCGCTATCTCACCAGACAGGATGTGGCGGATGAGATTGATTTTGCCAGTGTGGATGTCTCTTTTATCTCCCTGACCAAAATCCTGATACCTGCAAGGGAGCTTTTAAGACCCGCGGGGGAGATGGTCTGTCTCATCAAACCCCAGTTTGAGGCAGGGCGGGAGAAAGTCGGCAAAAACGGGGTGGTGCGGGATCCGGATACCCACAGTGAGGTTCTGCATAAGATAATAGACTATGCGGACAGCGTGGGATTTGAGGTGCTGCATCTGGACCATTCTCCCATCAGGGGACCCGAGGGAAACATAGAATATCTGCTGCACATCAGGAAGGCGGGGGAGCTTTCTGAAAAGATCAGGGGGCTCACCGAAAAAGATGCGGAGGAACAGCTTAAAAAAATTATCGGGGACCGGACGGGGTTATCCTGTCAGGAGGTCTGGCGAAAGAGGATTGAAGAGATCGTAGAACAGTCGCACAAGCTGTAAGGAGGTATTACATATGAGCCATTTTCTGATCTACACGAACAAGAACAAGGACAGGGATCTGCGCGTCACCAACGAGATCAAGAGCTATCTGGAATGCCACGGGCAGAAGGTCACGTTAAAGGTCAAGGACGCGGACTGGGTAGCGGATACTTCCGAGGAGTCCGAGGAAGCCAAAAACATTCCGAAGGATGTGGACGGCATGATCGTGCTGGGAGGCGACGGAACGGTGCTGCAGGCGGCAAGGGAGACCAAGAAACTCTTCATTCCCATCATCGGTGTGAATCTGGGAACACTGGGATACATGACGGAGATTGAGCCGGCAAATCTGGAGGAAGCGTTGGAAAAGCTGATCCGCCATGAATTTACCAAAGAAGCGCGTATGATGTTAAACGGCAAGGTGACTTTTCACTGCGGCAAGCCTTTTGAGGAGGGCTGGGCGTTGAATGACATTGTGATCTCCCGCAGAGGATCCATGCAGATGCTCTATCTGGACATTTATGTAAACGGGCAGTTTTTGCACCGCTACAAGGCGGACGGCATGATCGTTGCAACGCCTACAGGGTCTTCAAGCTACAGCCTGTCGGCCGGCGGACCGCTGGTGGAGCCCAGTGCAAAGCTGATCATGCTGACGGCTATCTGTCCCCATTCCCTGAACCACAGAAGCATCGTGCTCTCCCCCGAGGATGTCATCGAGATTGAGATCCCTGCGGGCAGGGAGGGCAAAAAGCAGACGGTGGAAGCGAACTTTGACGGCAGTCATAAGATTTCCATGTGTACCGGTGACCGCATCCGCATTGTCCAATCGGAAAAGATCACGGAATTTATGCGGCTCAACCAGGTGAGCTTCATGGAGGTGCTGCACAAAAAGTTCAGCGAGTAGGTTTTTTCGCGGGTAACGGTGGAAAGCTTATGAAAAAGAGAAGGCAGGAAAAGATTATTGAGATCATAGAGAGCCGGGCGGTGGGAACCCAGGAGGAGCTGGCAGAATATCTCAGGGAAGCCGGTTTTGATGCCACCCAGGCGACGGTGTCCCGGGATATCCGTGAGTTAAAGCTTTCCAAAGTGTCCGACGGCACAGGGCGGCAGAAGTATGCAGTGATGGGCAGCGAGGAAGGCAGTGTCGGGGCGCGCTATGTCCGCGTGTTGAAGGAAGGGTTTAACTTTATGGACATGGCACAGAATCTTGTGGTCATCCGCACGGTGTCCGGAATGGCAATGGCAGTTGCAGCGGCGCTGGATGCCATGAAATTTTCCGAGGTGCTGGGCTGTATCGCCGGGGACGACACTATCATGGTCGCCTGCCGCACGGTGGAGGAGGCAGGGCAGTTAATCCGAAAAATACAGGAAATGCTGGAGCCATGAAAGGAGGTGCCCGATATGGATCAAATCAAAACAGGACAATTCATTGCATCGTGCTCGATGTCAGCAAACTCCTGCCGGGCGGAAGAATCATGGCAGGATCATGCTGACAAAGACCGGTGAAGGCTGGCAGCCGTTTCCTTTCCGCGCCGGAAAAGGCGCTGGATTCTCTCAGGCAATAGAAAACCCGCCTGAGCTGCAACCTCTGGTTATAACGGATAAACGAAACGAGACTTCTTTGGAAGCCTCGTTTTTTTGTTGTGTGCGCCGGTGGCGCATGAAAATTTTTCTTGTAGTCTTGACATCTTAAAACAGAGCAGTTATAATAGCCATATCAATAGCGCAAGATTAAATCTTGCGAAAACAAACGGAGGCAGGAAAATGAACATCTACGATTTCAAGATCAAAACACAGGATGGGAGCGATGTGCCGCTTTCTGATTACAAAGGGAAAGTGCTTCTCATTGTGAACACGGCGACCGGGTGCGGATTTACACCGCAGTATGACGAACTTCAGGACTTGTACGAGCTTCATCAGAAGGACGGGCTGGAGATCCTTGATTTCCCCTGCAATCAGTTCGGGGAGCAGGCTCCGGGCAGCGATGAGGAAATCCATAGCTTCTGCACCGGGCGGTACGGCATAACCTTTCCACAGTTCGCCAAGATCGATGTAAACGGTGAAAATGCGATCCCGCTCTACAAATATCTGACAGAGAATACCACATTTGCCGGGTTTTCCGGTCCGATGGGGCTGATCCTTAAGCCTGTGGTGAAGAAGATGGACAGCGACTATAAGAATAACGGCAAAATCAAATGGAACTTCACGAAATTTCTGATTGACCGTAACGGCGAAATCGCCGCACGTTTTGAGCCGACCGAATCGCTTGACAAGGTAAAGGCAAAGGTGGAGGAGGTTCTGTAATGTTTCACTATGATTATAAGACCGAAAATACCTGTTCTCAGCTGATCAGTCTGGATTTGGACGGAGATGTGGTGCATAATGTCCGTTTTCTCGGCGGCTGCAACGGAAATCTGAAAGCCATTCCCCTGCTGATCGAGGGCTGGACGGTGGAACAGATCGCGGATAAGTTATCCGGTGTTCTCTGCGGCCGTCGCCCGACTTCGTGCGCAGACCAGCTTGCAAAAGCGGTACGCGCCGCCTATCATGCTGAGCAGGAGGCATCAGAGACCATGATATGAACAGGGAAAAAGAAATTGTAAAAATAAGCGTTCTTGGGATTATCGTCAATGTGGTGCTGGTGATGTTCAAAATGGCGGTGGGATTTTTGAGCGATTCCATAGCGATCCTTATGGACGGAGTGAATAACCTGACAGATGCGTTTTCTTCGGTCGTTACCATCATCGGCACAAAATTTGCGAACAAAGCGCCGGACAAAAAGCACCCTTACGGGTACGGAAAGATTGAATATGTAAGTTCCGTAACCGTGGCGGTTATCATTTTACTTGCGGGACTGACGGCATTTCGGGAATCCTTCGACAAGGTGCTTCACCCGGCCAGGGCTGATTATTCCGCAGTATCGCTTGTTATTATCGCGGTTGCTGTGGCGGTAAAGTTTTTTCTCGGACGGTATGTGAAAGCAGCGGGAAAAGTCTATCATTCGGACTCGCTGACCGCCTCCGGAACGGATGCGGTCATGGACGCTGTCATATCCTTTTCAACGCTTGTCGCTGCGGGCGTGAGTATGTTGTTCTCCGTCAGCGTTGAAGGCATCCTTGGCGTTGTGATTTCCGTATTCATTTTTAAGACGGGAATTGAGATCCTGATGGAAAGTCTCGGTAACATGATCGGCGCAAGGGTGGACGGCAGGCTGTCGGCGGAACTGAAGGAGTTCATTTGCAGAGATCCCAGGGTTTTGGGCGCATACGATCTTTCGCTGCATCAATACGGACCGGATCGTTTTATCGGCTCTGTGCATATTGAGCTGCCCGACGATATGACCGCAAGAGAAATTCACGGGCTTACACGTCAGATCACCAATGATGTTTTTGCAGCCTTCGGAATTATCCTGACAGTCGGGATATATGCTTCCAATACCAAAGGAGAAATCTTTGCGGAAATGAAACGGACGCTGTCCGATTTGATCAAAGAATATCCCGAGATCTTGCAAATGCACGGCTTTTACGCAGATGCGGATCAAATGACGGTGTATTTTGATCTGATCATTGATTTCAAGACGGAGAATAAGGAACAGCTGGAAAGTGAGGTCATCCGCCGCATGAAAGATCGGTTCGTGGATTATGAATTTGTTGCGGTTTTGGACAGCGATGTCAGCGACTGAAAAAATGAGTAAAGTATCAGCAGCCTGTTTCAGTGCCGGCGGCATGACCGCAGATGCGGCAGAGAAGATCGCGGAAGCTTTCGAGAAAGAAGGAGGAGCATGAACAATGGCGGTTCCATTTGACCCATTAAAACTTGAAAACCAAATATGTTTTCCACTCTATGCCTGTGCGAAGGAAATCGTAAAAGCGTACAAACCGTACCTCGATGAACTTGACCTGACCTACACGCAGTATATCACTATGATGGTGATGTGGGAACATAAAAAACTGCGGGTGAAGGAGGTCGGCAAATACCTGTATCTCGACTCCAGCACGCTGACGCCTTTGCTCAAACGGCTGGAGGAAAAGGGATATGTGACGCGACGACGCTCGACCGAAGATGAACGCGACCTTATCGTTTCCATAACCGACGCAGGGACTGCCCTGCGCGAAAAGGCTCTCTCTGTGCCCCCGCGCCTCGCCGCTTGTGTGAATCTGGAACCGGAAAAAGCGCAGATCCTTTACGGAATCCTCTATGAGCTGCTCGGCAAGCTGGGCGATTGAGCGCGCCGGCGGCGTATGTTCTAACCTGTGGTAAGAACTGATGAATGAATCGAAACTTCCGCGGTCAGGCGGGGCGGGTAAAAATAAAATTACAAATAAGCCAACAGAAGGGAGAATATCATGGAATTCACGATTTAGAATAACGAAATCAAAATGCCAATGGCGGGATTATGAAAAAACAAAATTGTGACATGACGACAAAATAGCTTATACTTAACAGTAAGAAAGAAATGGGTTTTTACCGTACAGTGTTTTCACTCAAGCGGGCTGCTCGTTTCTTTTTTTACTGCTAAAATATCATACAGATATTTTTTCCCATTATCGAATCCTTCCTAAGAAATCTGCTCCAATCCATCAATCCTGTCACATCAACTGATGTAATATTTCATACATAATAAGCAGTGACTAATTAACGGTCGAGCTGTCTGTTTTCCTTTTTCCCTTCCCCCTTTTTTCAAAAAATTTTCATCATGCGTCATCGACAGATTGTTTTCTTTCCTGTATGTAAGTATGCCGCCATAGAGTTTGTGTATCTTTTTTAGTGCGCTTTCCCGAATACCTCTGATATTCCGGTCTGACTGCCCGATGGGACAGTCAGAAAAACGCCTGCATATTTTAACTGCGGCACCTATAACAGCAGCCGTAAGCAGAATGATGGAAAATGCTGTTCTCTGAGCTGGATATGCCTCTGCCGGATACCCGGAACGGCAAAGACCTGATGGGGGGACTTTTATCGCAGACCTTGTGCTGCAGATGCTGTCATTTGTGGCGCTGAGCGAACGAGAGAACCTCAAAAAGCGGCAGACGGAGGGAATACAGGCTGCTCCGGAACAAGTGCAAAGCAGGCTGATAACAAAATTGCGGCTGTCAAAAAGTGTACCTTTTGACGGATTAAAATACAATATGATTATACAATAAAATGCTGGTGATATCAACAAAATTTTCATGCGTTATCCGGCACAGTAACTTGAAGTTTTAAGTGCAAAAACTTAAATTTTCCTTGAAGATGAAGAAAAAATGTGGTATATGGAAATTGAAGGGGGAGTAAATTTTTTGCTCAAGACGGGGCGGCTGTCGCTTACTGGCAGAAATATACAGGTAGATTACGGCAGTCTTATGAAAAATGACACCGTGAAGCAGAAGACACAGCGGGTCCGGTGGCGAAGTTTGCCGTAGGAGCAGCACCCAATATGGCTGAGAAAAAAGTTCTCTCTGTTATGAATAAAGAGGAAAAATTTTGTCTTTGAACAGGAGATGCCCTCCGAGATACAGGGCAGGGCTGTTGTTGAGGATGCAAAAGAACGGAAATTTGAACTTTCCGAGGAGCTGGAAGGGGAACTGCTGGATGCTGCTGCAGGGTATTTGAAGATGCTGCTGGGAAATGGCGTTTCAGAAAGTGATGCGGCTTTGAAAAATTAGAATGGTGATTATGATGAAGCAAAGAAATACACTGCCGGAATCCTGTATTGATTGAGATTATGATTTCCTTAGCAATTTTTATGCCTGTATGATAGAATATAAAGGAGTCCTGTAAATGAGGGATGTTTATTCGGCATTCATACATAGCTTGATGATTTTATTCATCTATTTCTCATGCAGAATGTATCGGAAAGAGAATGTTTCCGTGTTTGTGAGCATAGTATTGTCTGCCATTGCTGTAATGCTGCCGTTTTTTGGGGACATAAATGGTGAGGTTTTTTGGAGTGGGGCGGAGAGGCTGTATGAATTTGTCTGGCTGTCGTGGCCGATATGGATTACATGCCTGTGCAGCCGATATGGACGCAGGCTGCCCAATATCCTCCCGGTTCTTTTTTGGGCGGCACTGCTGCATGTGTGTGCAGGGGGGAATGCAGGGAGCGATTTATGCGTGCCTGCAATATGGATTGCAGAGAGCCTTTTGTGGACGTTTGCCCTGAACCGCGCCAAGCAGGAAAAGCAGGGGAAACGATATTTGATGACGGCATGGCTGGTCAGCTTATTGATATTCGGCTGTTTTACGTTTGTCCATATTTCTTATCTGCCTGCGCCTGATATATGGCGGGTTGTGCGCGGAGATTATTGGAATCGGGTGATTTTTCTTTGCTGGCCGGTGCTTTTATTGTTTGTTATAAAAATAACAGGCAGATATTCCGTATGGAAACAAAGTCTGCTCTATTTTTTGATTGTGCTGACGTTGATTTATTTTATCACAAATGTTGGACTTAATTATGGTGTAGGGGCGTTTCCATATGACATTGGCAGGGTGTTTTATTGTTTAGCTCTGGCGGATATTGTCTTTTGGAATGAGGCGTATCGGAAATCGGAGCAGACGGAAAGGCGTGTAAAGATGTCGGCATTTATGGCGGCTCTCAATGCCGGAGTGTCTGCATTTCTTTTGATAAATAATAAACGTCTGCGGGAAGTCCTTTCCTATGTCGGAGGCCTTTTTGGGAGTAAAGGACAGACGGCTTTGCAGGCGGAATGGATTGGCTATCGGAAAGCCGCTTTCAGCGCATTTCTTTCAGGGAACTTATCAACGCTGGATACTGTATATAGGAAAGAACATTATCAGTATGTGCTGGATGGTCATGGTTTGGCTGCCATTCGGTTCAAGTTTGGAATGCTGCCATTGCTGGTTATGGCGTTTCTTGTGGTTTTGTTCATCATCTTTTTATGGAATTGGCGGCAGAAGGACAGCTTTCTGAATCAGTGTGCGCGGTATCTTGCAATCGGTTATATACTGAAAACATCTATGGCAGTTGTTTTGCAGGCAAATATGGTTGTTTCACCGTATATGGAGTTTCCGTTTACCGGAAGGGATGTCGCGGAGCTTTGGCTGCCAATTCTTTTGGTGTATGAAAATTACCGTCGGACAAAAGAGGTAAAAGGCAGACGGAAACAACTTTGACTGTTTCCTGCAGCGGGTACAGGAGGTAACAATATGTATATCTTAGAGAACCTGAAGAAAAAGTATATTACCACAAAAGGTAATACAACCGAAACCGGGAAAACGAAAAGCAATGGACCGCAGCTTAGCCAGTGGACTACATTTGGCAATCATTTATACCGGCGCAGAGGCGAAGTGGCGGCAGTGGAATTTGTAAATGAAGAATACGGTATCAGGAAATTGATTGTGGACGACAATGGGTATATCCTGAATTATCCGGGACTCAAGAATCCGGAGGAATGGCTGTACGCATGGGAATCAAAATGCGAATTGGAACCTCAGATCCGTTTCCGTACGGACTTTGAGAGGATGGAAGACAATACCATCCTGATGGTGTGGGAGATACAGCCGGATGGCCGTTACTGGGAAGACGGAGATGGTTTCGGAGGGGAATCGGATCTGGAAATCCTGCTGTACACATATCTGGACGAAAAAGGCAATTTTACCGCGCCTTTCAAGGCATACAAAGTAGGCATCAAAAAATTATATAACAGGTAGTTTTTTCAAGTTGAAGCAGAGGGACATGATACCGGATTATCCGGGCAGTTTCTGGGACGCTGCGCCCAGGAAAGGAAGATGCCATACCTCTGCTCCATCATTTTAAGAATAAAAAGATCAGAAAAATGTCACCGGATGGTTACAGGATTTTGCTGAAAGTTTACACGTGGCATTTTGAAAAACGCCCGAAACAGCTTGAAAAATGGCAGGGCAGACAGTATAATTAACATAATTGAAAAACGGTCAGCCTTATCGGATGCGGAGGGATTATTTATGACAGGGCAGATCACAAAATGACATACAGGACCGCTTTATATTGCAGGTTTTCAGGAACCGGACGCAGTACGGTTGAACACCCCGGCAGAAAAGATAACCGCACGGGTCGAAGGGCGCAGACGGGGAGCAGGTCCGGGAAAGAAGATCTATGAAAAGGGCATTTTCCCGTAGGTATTGGCGGGATGCCCTTCTGAGAAGGTGCATAAGGAGAGCGTATGTTACAAAGTATACATGTGAAAAATCTGGCGCTGATGGAGGAGACGGAGGTAGAGTTTTCCCCCGGATTAAATATTCTCACGGGTGAGACGGGAGCGGGAAAGTCACTGCTTATCGGTTCCATCAATCTGGCGCTGGGAGCCAAATTCGAGAGGGACATGCTGCGCAGGGATGCGGAGAGCGCCCTCGTGGAACTTGTCTTTGACGGCAAAGGAGATGCGGTTTCAGAAAAACTGGCAAAGATGGAGCTGGAGCCGGCTGATGATGTGATCATCATCAGCCGCAGGCTGCAGCCGGGAAAGAGCGTATGTAAGATCAACGGGGAGACGGTGACGGCCAGACAGCTCAAAGAGCTGGCGGAGGTGCTTCTGGATATTCATGGGCAGCATGAACACCAGTCGCTTTTGCACCGTCAGAAGCATCTTGAAATTTTGGACGCCTACTGTGGCGCGGCATGCACGGAGCCGGCGCAGAGAGTCGCCAGGTGCTATGAACAATGCAGGGCGCTGGAAAAGAAACTTGCGGAGGAGTCCATGGAGGATGCCGCAAAGGAGAGGGAGCAGAGTCTTGCGGAGTTTGAGCTTCAGGAGATTGAGGAGGCAAAGCTTGTCTGCGGCGAGGATGAAGAGTTGGAGCAGCTCTTTCGGCGCATGAGCAACAGCCGCAAAATCAATGAAAGCCTGTCCGAGAGCTATCGTTATTCCGGTTCGGAGGGCGAGGGAGGAGCGGCTCCCTCGCTGAGCCGTGCCCTTCGTGCTCTGCGCGCGGTGACCGATTATGATCCCCACCTGGAGGAGCTGGAACGGCAGCTTTCGGAGGTGGACAGCCTGCTGGCAGATTATAACCGCGATATGGCGGAATATATGGCTGACTGTGAATTTGACGGAGAAGAATTCTCCAGAGTGGAGGAGAGACTCAACACCATCAACCGGCTGAAAGGAAAATACGGCGGCTCCGTGGAGGAAATTCTCAAATATGCGGATGCAAGACGGGAGCTCCTGAATAAATTTTCCGACTATGATACCTATATACAGGGGATTGAGAGTGAGCTTGCAAGAAAGAGGGAAGCTCTTAAGGATGCCTGCGAAGAACTCTCAAAGGTGAGAAGAAAAAATGCACTGCAGCTGGAGAAACAGCTTACGGAGGCGCTGGTACAGCTTAACTTTTTGTCGGTGCAGTTTGAAATCCGGGTAAGCTTTGGGGAGACGATCACGGCGAAAGGGTATGATGAGGTGGAGTTTCTGATCTCCACGAATCCCGGGGAGGCGTTAAAACCTTTGAACCAGGTGGCGAGCGGGGGGGAATTGTCCAGAGTGATGCTTGCCATCAAGACCGTGCTGGCGGAAAAGGACGAGATCGACACTCTCATCTTTGATGAGATTGATGCAGGAATCAGCGGCAGGACCGCATGGAAGGTGGCTGAGCAGTTAAATAAGGTGAGCAGAGCGCATCAGGTGATCTGCATCACCCATCTGCCTCAGATCGCCGCCATGGCGGATGCCCATTATGTCATTGAAAAAAACAGCACAGACTGCCGCACGGTCACGAATATCAGACGGATGGATGAGGAGGAGAAATTGGCGGAGCTGGCAAGGCTTCTTGGGAGCGATACGCTGAGCAGGGCAGCTCTCTCCAATGCGAGAGAACTCATACAGCAGGCAGCGGAACACAAAATTTAAGAATGAAATCTCATTTATTTCGCATACTAGGAGCAGAGAATGTGACTGGAAAGCGAGATGTGCATATATGAGATGGATGGAAAAGGACAGGGACAGAGTCAAGGAACAGGCGGGCAGCGATGCAGTGATCTTTCTGCAGAACTGGCGGAAAAGGGTGCGCAGGCTGCGCATCTACCGCATCGCACTGTGTGTGGCTCTGTCCTTATGTTGTGCTTTTCTGGCGGGATACGGTTATTTTCTGATGGACAGCAATATTCCCTCCGTGATCCATATGCGGGCAGGAGAGGAACAGTCCCTCCGCCTGGGAGTGCCTGCCAGGGGTGAGATTGTCAGTGTGGGTATGCAGGGGGAGAGCAATATCCCGCAAAATGCGGTCAGTATCGACCTGAGTGAGCCTGTGACACTCAAGACCGCGGGGCTGCAGAATTATTTCATGGAAGTCAGACTGTTCGGTTTCCTGCCCTTTAAACAGGTGGGGATCGAGGTGGTGGAGGACCAGGAACTCATACCCGTGGGAGTTCCTGTGGGTATCTACATGGAAGCCGACGGGATCCTGGTGGTGGGAACCGGGGAGTTTCAGGGGCAGGACGGGCAGAAAAAGTCGCCTGCCAAAAACATCCTTCAGTCGGGAGATTATGTGCGTAAGCTGAACGGTGAAGAGATGGAGGATAAGGAAAGCTTCATCCGGGGAATCGAGGAGAGCGGAGGAAAGCCCGAGATCGTCACGGTGGAGCGCAGGGGTGAACTGATCGATTTGAAGGTGCAGCCTGTCGCGGATGCAAACGGGGTTTATAAGATTGGAGTGTGGGTCAGGGACAGCGCGCAGGGAGTAGGCACCATGACCTATATTGACAGCGAGGGTAATTTCGGAGCGCTGGGGCACGGTATCAATGATGTGGACACCAGCGATCTGATGGAGATGTATGACGGTACGCTCTACCGGACAGAGATCGTATCTATCCGGAAGGGCAGTGCGGGAGACCCCGGTGAAATGACAGGGATGATCGTGTACTCCGATGAAAATATATTGGGAGATATCTCCTATAATGGCAAAGAAGGTATCTTTGGCAGCTGTAATGAAAAGGCTTTATCCATGACCGCCAATGAGCCGCTCCCGATAGGATTCAAGCAGGAGATCAGGAAGGGGGATGCCCAGATCCTCTGTACGGTGGACGGGGAACCCAGATACTATGATGTGATGATCACGGCGGTCCATCTCGACCACGACAATATCAATCGCGGGATCGAGCTGACGGTGACGGATAAGGAACTCCTTGAGCGGACGGGCGGAATTGTCCAGGGCATGAGCGGAGCCCCCATCATCCAGGACGGGAAATTTATTGGAGCGGTCACCCATGTGCTGGTTCAGGACAGCACCAGAGGGTACGGGATCTTTATTGAAAATATGTTGGAACACTGACAGTTTATAGTTTTTTTATAAAAAGATCAGCACTCACCTCTTGACAGTGCTAATAATAGATGTTATATATAATATATAACAAATATAAAATTTATTTTTGAAAGGAGATATGACTTATGATGATGCCGAGTGTATTTGGAAAGAATTTATTTGATGACTTTTTTGGGGATTTTGCATTTCCGGAGATTGACAGGACCATTTACGGAAGACATGCAAACAATCTGATGCGCACGGATGTGAAGGAGACGGACTCCGGATATGAGGTGGACATCGACATGCCCGGTTTCAAGAAGGAGGATATCCGGATGGAGCTGGAGAAGGGTTATCTGACCGTGAGCGCGGCAAAGGAGTATGGTGACGACCAAAAGGATGACAAGGGAAGATATGTGAGACGTGAGCGTTATTCCGGAAGCGTCAGCCGCAGCTTCTATGTGGGCGAGAATGTGACGGAGGAGGACATTCATCCCAGATATGAGAATGGAATCTTAAGTTTCTGCCTGCCCAAAGAGGAGCAGAAGACCATTGAGGAAAAAAAGCATTATATTGCCATTGAGGGATAACACTTTGGCAGGTTTACCGGAATCCTGACCGGTAAAAAGGGAAAAAACACACTGGGGTATGACAGCTCCGGTGTGTTTTTTTGTCCGAAAACAGGGTCTTTCTCAAAAACTGGATTTATGTGCCATATTATGATATGATAAAAAAGCCTCTTTTGGGGGCGGCGATGGAAGATACGGAGCAGGGTGGACAAAGGAAAGGGATCGGGAATGGATGGCACAGAGGGCAGGGGTTGTGGACGAAAAGGAGGAGGCATGAAGAAATATCGTAAAATATCGGCAGGTTTTCTGCTTGCCATATTGCTTGCCGCCGGCTGCGGAAGGGCGTCTTCTTTTGTGACCGACAGCCCGGAGAAAGAGATTACGGAAACGGATGCGGCTGAGGATCCGGAGCCGGAGCATATAGAGCGGGATTTGCCTGCCGGAAGGACGGAGGTTTCGCGTATTTCGGATGACGGGGAATGGAGTCAGGTGCTTGTGGACGGCAGCACCTGCTATATTGCCAGCAGGTATCTGATGGCAGAAAGCATAAGCGGAAACGGCTTTTTGGTGGTGATCGACGCCGGGCATCAGAAAAAAGGAAACAGTGAGAAGGAGCCGGTGGGACCGGGAGCTTCCGAGATGAAGGCCAAGGTTTCCGGAGGTACGAGAGGCGTTGCAAGCGGGCTGGCGGAGTATGAGCTGAATCTCATGGTGGCAGAAAAACTCTGCGGAGAACTGGAGGCGAGAGGCTATGAGGTCATCATGGTGCGGACCTCCCACGATGTGGATATAAGCAACAGCGAGCGCGCCCGGGCAGCAAACGAGGCCGGCGCCGATGCTTTCATCCGCATCCATGCGAACGGATCCGAAAATGCTTCCGTAAACGGCGCCATGACCATCTGTCAGACGGCATCCAATCCCTACAACGGGGAATTATACGAGTCAAGCAAAGAGCTTGCATCCTGTGTGCTGGACGGGCTGACGGCAGAGACAGGCTGCAAGAAGAATAAAGTGTGGGAGACGGATACCATGAGCGGTATCAACTGGTGTCAGGTGCCCGTGACCATAGTGGAGATGGGATACATGACCAATGAGACGGAAGACCTTTTGATGGCGACGGAGGAATATCAGGACAAGCTGGCGGCAGGGATCGCCAACGGCATAGATGCCTATCTGGGACTCGCCGGGGGATCTCATCTGCAATAAAACAATTGTTTTTACACTAAAATATGTTATAATACAAAAAAGGCGTTTTTTTGCCTCAAGGGGTATAGTATGATAAATCTGAATTATTTTAATTTCTGTGCAATGGGCATTATGCTTGTTCTGGTTATAACAGCCATGGTACGACGCATGCTGCGAGGCAGGCGGAACCGGTATTTCTGGAATCTTTTGCTTGTGGTGACCTGCAGCGCCCTTTTTGAAATACTGGTGGTTATTCTGGACAATACCTATGAGGCAAGTGTGACCCAGAAATACATAGTGCACTGTTGTTATCTGATCATGCACAGTCTTTCCGTGCCTGTCTATGTACTCTATCTTGCATGTCTTACCGACAGTCTGTACAGGCTGCGGGATAATCTGGCAGTGCAGCTGGTTTTGGCAGCGCCCTTTGCAGGGCTGATGATCTGTATCGTGCTAAGCCCGGTCTACCATATCATTTTTTATTTCGATTCTTTGAACCGATATACCAAAGGTCCCTGTTATTTTCTTCTCTATGCGGCAGCGGCATTTTACATTGCCCTGGCTGTGATTCATGTACTGCGCCAGCGCAGACTGTTCGCGAAGGGGCAGATGTTTGTTGTTCTGGCGATCCTGCCGGTAGTTGCGGCGGCGCTCTGGGTGCAGGTAACGTATCCCATGATCCGGGTAGAGATGTTTGTCTGGGCGCTGGGGCTTTTGTTCCTCCTCCTCATGGTACAGAAACCGGAGGAGCGGACGGATCCCGTGACGGGGTTTGGAAAACAGGGAGCCTATGTGACGGATATCGGGCAGGCTCTGGGCAACGAAAAGCCGGTACATATTATTTTGATAAACATCTTAAACTATAAGGCGCTGCGGGATATTCTGGGTTATCAGAGCATGCAGAGTCTTCTGGGAATCGTTTCCGAGAAGATCATGAAGCTTTGCAGGGAGCAGCTGCCGAAAGCCGATCCCTATTATCTGGAAGGGGGAAGATTTTGTCTGGTAACGGGGAAGGAGAATTTCCACAGGACAGACGGCGCGGCCCGGGCTCTGAACGGAATGCTGAAGGATGTGATCTATCTGCAGGATATGGATATCAATCTTCAGGTAAATCTGTGCATTTTACACTGCCCCGAGGATCTGTGCGATTTTCAGAGTATTTATGCGTTCAGCAATGAATTTGAAGAGTATGAGAAAACCGGAAAGGTCTTGTATGCCGAGGAAATATTGAAGGATGGACGTTATATCATCAAGGATCTGGAGGGCATCATTGACAATGCGGTTCACAATCAGGGATTGACGGTGTATTACCAGCCCATATATTCCGTGGAGAAGGGGAAATATGTCTCGGCGGAAGCCCTGATCCGTCTCAATGATGAGGAGTATGGCCATATCTCTCCGGAGCTGTTCATCCCTGTGGCGGAGAAAAACGGGGTCATCCACCAGATCGGCATCTATGTGCTGGAGGAGGTCTGTAAGTTTATTGCCAGCAGGGAGTTTCAGGAGCTGGGAATGGAGTACATTGAGGTAAATCTGTCCGTGGCGCAGTGTATGCGTAATAATCTCGCAAGTGAGATCATCGCGATCCTGCACAAATATCAGGTGAGACCGGATCAGATCAACCTGGAGATCACGGAAACGGCGATAGCTGATTCCCAGAACATCATGTCGGAGAACATCCGGTTATTGAAGGAGGAGGGGCTGTCCTTTTCGCTGGATGATTTTGGAACGGGGTATTCCAATATCCGCAGAGTGGCAACGCTGCCTCTGAATATTGTAAAACTGGATAAGACCTTCACCGATTTAGAGACCAATCCCAAGCTGGATATTGTGGTGAGGAACACGGTCCGCATGGTTAAGGATATGGACATGAAAATAGTTGTAGAGGGAATTGAAACGGAGAATCTGGTGAGATATTTCAGTGATCTAAAATGCGAGTATATTCAGGGGTACTATTTCTCCAAACCCCTTTCCAGAGAGGAGTTTGTGTGTTTTGTAGGACAGGCAAATAAAGGATAATGCGAGATGAGTCATATTAGAAATTCTCTGTTGTTGTTTTTGACGGCAGTCATCTGGGGGTTTGCTTTCTCCGCCCAGAGCGCAGGCATGGAATATGTGGGGGGTTTACCTTCAACTGTGTGAGAAGTCTGATAGGAGCGGTGGTGCTGATCCCCGTCATCTTTCTGATGCGGAAGCGGAGGACGGCAGAAAAAGGGCAGGATGGAAAGAAGCTGTTCCAGGGCGGGATCGCCTGTGGGATTCTGCTGTGTATCGCCTCGAATCTGCAGCAGCACGGCATCAGGTACACCACTGTGGGAAAGGCCGGATTTATCACGGCGCTTTATATTGTATTGGTACCCCTGCTGGGGCTTTTGGTACATAAAAAGGTAGGAAGACTGGTCTGGACCGGCGTGTTGTTTGCGGTAGCCGGTCTGTATTTTTTGTGTATCGACGAGCAGCTCAGAGTGGGAAGAGGTGATCTGCTCGTACTTTTTTGTGCGGCGGTTTTTGCGGTACATATTCTGACGGTGGATTATTTTGCGCCGATGGTGGACTGTGTGGCAATGAGCTGCATCCAGTTTTTTGTCTGCGGGATTCTGTCTGCCATCCCCATGTTCTTCTTTGAGCATGTGGGCTGGTCCGGTCTCAAAGGAGCGGCGGTTCCCATTCTTTATGCGGGTGTCATGTCCTGTGGCGTAGCCTATACATTACAGATCGTGGGTCAGAAAAACATGAATCCCACGATCGCGTCCATGATACTGAGTCTAGAGTCCGTGGTGTCCGTGCTGGGAGGAATGGTGTTTTTGGGGCAGCATCTCTCGGGAAGGGAGATAACAGGTTGTGTGCTGATGTTTGCAGCGGTAATTCTGTCACAGCTTCCCGAGAGTCCCCGATCCCGATAAATCTCATAAATATTGTTAACTATAGGAGAAGAGACGGGATCGGCTGCGTGTTCTTTTTTGGTGTTATCTCTTAAATCCTGCCCGCTTTCTCAGGGTGGGATCCAGAATCTTTTTCCGTATGCGCAGATTCTCTGGCGTGACCTCCAGCAATTCATCCGTGTCTATGAAGTCGAGCGCCTGTTCCAGGGATAAAATTTTGGGCGGAGTCAGTCTCAGCGCTTCGTCTGCCGAGGAGGAGCGGGTGTTGGTCAGTTGTTTTTTCTTACAGACATTGATTTCAATATCCTCGCTGCGCCCGGTCTGACCGACGACCATACCGGAGTAAACCTTTTCACCGGGGGAGATAAAGAGCGTGCCCCTCTCCTGGGCGTTGTAGAGCCCATAGGTGATCGCTTCGCCGGCCTCAAAGGCGATCAGGGAACCAAGCTTTCGGTACTGGATGTCGCCCTTGTAGGGACCATAGCCGTCGAACACGGTGTTTAGGATGCCGTTTCCCTTGGTGTCCGTCATAAATTCTCCCCGGTAGCCGATGAGTCCCCGGGCAGGGATGGAGAACTCCAGGCGGGTGTAGGTGCCGCCGGAGATGCTTCCCATGTTGCGCAGTTCGCCTTTACGCTGTCCCAGTTTGTCGATGACGGCTCCGGCGTACTCGTTGGGCACATCGATATAGGCAAGTTCCATGGGCTCCAGTTTATGCCCGTTCTCATCCGTCTTATATAACACTTCCGCCTTGCTCACCGCGAATTCAAATCCCTCGCGCCGCATATTTTCGATCAGCACGGACAGATGCAGTTCGCCGCGTCCCGACACTTTGAAGCTGTCCGGGGTATCCGTCTCCTCCACCCGGAGGGAGACGTCGGTGTTGAGCTCACGAAACAGTCTGTCCCTCAAGTGGCGGCTGGTGACAAATTTTCCCTCCTGACCGGCAAGCGGGGAGTCGTTCACCATAAACTGCATGGCGATGGTAGGTTCGCTGATCTTCTGGAAGGGGATGGGCGCCACGCAATCGGGAGAGCAGAGGGTATCTCCGATATGGATGTCGGAGATGCCGGAGATCGCCACAATGGAACCGATGGATGCCTCCTTTACCTCCACTTTGTTCAGCCCGTCAAATTCGTAGAGTTTGCTGACCTTGACTTTGGTCTGCTTGTCGGGCTCGTGATGGTTGCAGATGATCACATCCTGGTTGACCCGGATGGTTCCGTTGTCTACTTTGCCTACGCCGATACGTCCCACATACTCATTATAGTCGATGGTGCTGATGAGTACCTGCGTGCCTGCGTCCGGATCTCCCTCGGGCGCGGGGATGTAATCCAGTATGGTCTCGAACAGAGGCTCCATGCTGGTACCGGTCTCGCCGGCATCCAGGGAGGCGACGCCTGTCTTGGCAGAGGCGAACACGAAGGGGCAGTCGAGCTGGGAATCGTCGGCATCCAGTTCCAGAAACAACTCCAGCACTTCATCCACCACCTCGTCGGGTCTCGCCTCCGGGCGGTCGATCTTGTTGATGCAGACGATGACCGGGAGTTTCAGTTCCAAAGCCTTGCGCAGCACGAATTTGGTCTGGGGCATGGCGCCCTCAAAGGCGTCCACCACCAGTATCACGCCGTTTACCATCTTCAGCACACGCTCCACTTCGCCGCCGAAGTCTGCGTGCCCCGGGGTATCGATAATGTTGATCTTTGTATTCTTATACATGACGGCAGTATTCTTGGAGAGAATGGTGATTCCGCGCTCACGCTCAATGTCATTGGAGTCCATGACGCGCTCTGCCACCTCCTGATTCTCCCGGAATACACCGCTTTGTTTTAACAGCTCGTCCACCAGCGTAGTCTTGCCGTGATCTACATGGGCGATGATCGCAAGGTTTCGGATGTCTTCCCGTTTTTGTCTCATTTCTTTGTCCTCTTTCTCTTTTCTTTCTTCTTTCTTTTTATTTCCCTGTTTCTTCCCGTTTACTCATTTTTTGCCGGATTGTCGAATAGCGCGATGAAAAGTTTCCGTCAATAATCAAACTGTTACAGTATAGCACTATTTCCTGTCACATGCAAGAAAAAAGCGTATTTTGAGGCACTTTTGCGGATGCCACCACAAGATATTGTATAGGGCGGATGCGATTTTTGACGATTTGCGCGATGGAATTTTGTATTTTTTTGGGCGCAGCCATAGTATAAATATAATGTCATAGTAAATACGTTACAAAGGTGTAAGAAGGGAGAACAAATATGACAGATAAGGTAATTGAAAACAATCAGGTGACAGTGATGGGAGAGGTGGTGAGCGCATTTTCCTACAGCCATGAGATCTTTGGGGAAGGATTTTACATGGTTGATGTGAAGGTCAAAAGACTCAGCGAGAGTTATGACGTTATCCCGGTGATGGTATCCGAGAGACTGCTGGATGTGACCGGAGATTACAGAGGGATGCTCATCTGTGTGAACGGGCAGTTCCGCTCCTACAATCGTCACGAGGAGAGAAAGAACAGGCTGGTGTTGTCGGTTTTTGCGCGGGAAGTGGAATTTGTGGACGAGGTGGAGGAGAGCTCTAAGACCAATCAGATCTATCTGGACGGTTATATCTGCAAAGAACCTATCTACAGAAAGACGCCGCTGGGGAGGGAGATCGCGGATTTATTGCTGGCGGTAAACCGTCCTTATGGCAAATCCGATTATATCCCCTGCATCTGCTGGGGAAGAAACGCCCGCTATGCCAATAATTTCAAAGTAGGGGAGCGCTGTGCGATCTGGGGACGTATCCAGAGCAGGGAATATATGAAGAAACTGGATGAGGAACATGTGGAAAAGCGTGTGGCATTTGAGGTTTCCGTGAGCAAGCTGGAACTGATGGGAGCGGAGGAGAAGACGGATGATCCGTATGTTACGGGAGCTTCCTTCTGTCCCGGGGAAGCGTGACCGCCCGGAAGAATATTTTCCAAAAGTTGCCAATTTTCTGCGTCTGTGTTATACTGCTGGTTAACGGGCGTGGTACGGAGGTGGGAAATGGGAAAAGGAAATGTGACGATTTTTTCCGGTGACGGGCGCGGTAAGTCTCCCGCAGCTCTGGGCAGGGCGGTACAGACCGCAGTGGAAGGCAAAAGAGTGGTCCTGATCCAGTTTTTAAAAGGAAGGGGGCTTCAGGATTCCGAATTTCTGCGCAGGCTGGAGCCGGAGATCAAGCTGTTCCGCTTTGAGAAGTCCGATGAAAACTATGAGGAGCTTTCGGAGGAGCGCAAACAGGAGGAGGTCGGAAATATACGAAACGGCATCAATTTTGCCAAGAAGGTGCTCAGTACGGGAGAGTGTGAACTGTTGATCCTGGACGAGGTGCTGGGGCTGGTTGAAAAGGGAATCCTGAATGCGGATGATCTGAAGAATCTGCTGGAATGCCGCGGGAACACGGATGTGATCCTCACCGGTATCAATCTTAGCGACGAAATCTGTATTCTCGCTGACGAAGTCTCCCGGATCGAGACGGTAAAGTTCAAGGTTTGGGAATAAACCCGTTGACAGAAGCGGTTTGAGATGCTATGATGAGTTCAATCAATCATATGACGATAGAGGTTGCGTTTTTCATGAGTAATTTTTCTGATGCGGCAGGCGCAGGGGAGGAAAAAGGAAAGGGGAACACGCCGAAAGAGGAGATGACCTGTCAGTCGAGTCTTGGGCACACGGTTAACAGCCGCGTGACTGTCATCCGGATGGATGGTGCGCTATCAGGGATAAATGTCAAATTTGCCGGCGCATCGTCATGTGTCGGCATTTACTTTTAAGAGGAGGAAGTGTTATGGCGATTTTTACAGGTGCAGGCGTTGCCATCGTGACGCCCATGAAGGCAGACGGAGAAGTAAATTATGAGAAATTCGGGGAGCTGATCGAGTTCCAGATCGCAAACGGCACCGACGCGATCATCGTGTGCGGGACCACAGGCGAGGCATCCACCCTCACTCACGAGGAGCATCTGGAGGTCATCCGTTATTGTGTGGAGAAGGTGGACGGCAGGATTCCCGTGGTCGCAGGAACGGGCTCCAACTGCACCGAGACGGCAGTCTATCTGTCCACGGAGGCGGAGAAGTACGGCGCGGACGGGCTGCTGCTGGTCAGCCCTTATTACAATAAGGCGACGCAGAACGGGTTGTATGCGCATTTTAAGACGATCGCCGAGTCTGTAAAGATTCCCGTCATCCTCTACAATGTTCCCAGCCGCACCGGATGCAATATCCTGCCGGAGACGGTGGTGCGTCTCTGCAAGGATGTGGACAATATTCTGGGGGTGAAGGAAGCCAGCGGCAACATCAGCCAGATCGCCCATCTTGCAGCCATCTCCCACGGATGTGTGGACATTTATTCGGGAAACGACGATCAGATCGTACCCATCATGGCCCTGGGCGGCGTGGGAGTCATTTCCGTACTCTCCAATGTGGCACCCAGACAGACACACGAGATCTGCCAGAAGTTTCTGGACGGTGATGTGGAGGGCAGCCGGAAGATGCAGCTGGAGGCAATGGATCTGTGCAGCGCCCTGTTTTGCGAGGTCAACCCCATTCCCGTGAAGAAGGCGCTGAATCTCATGGGCATGGAAGCGGGCACGCTGCGCATGCCGCTGACGGAGATGGAAGAGGGAAATGCGGCTCGTCTTGAGAAGGCGATGAAGAGCTATGGCATTCTGTAAAGACTGCACGGTATGAAAAAAATCTGATGGAGAATAATATAAAGAAGGTACAGAAAATGATTAGAGTGATCATGCACGGCTGCAACGGCAAGATGGGGCAGACCATCAGTAATCTGATCGCGTCGGATGCAGAGGCGGAACTGGTGGCAGGGATCGATATGAAGGATGACGGGCACAACCCTTACCCTGTGTTCACCGATATTGATAAATGTGATGTGGAAGCGGACTGTCTGATCGACTTTTCCGCGGCGGCGGCGGTGGATAAGCTGCTGGACTATTGTGTGGCAAAGAAGCTTCCCTGTGTCCTCTGCACAACGGGGCTGAGCGAGGCGCAGCTTGCGCGGGTGAAGGAGGCATCAGAAAAGGTGGCGATCCTTAAGTCCGCAAACATGTCTTTGGGCATCAATCTGCTGCTGAAGATGCTCAAGGAGGCGACGGCGGTGCTTGCTCCCGCGGGATTTGATATTGAGATCGTGGAGAAGCATCACAATCTGAAGCTGGATGCACCCAGCGGTACGGCGCTGGCGCTGGCGGATTCCGTCAACAGTGTGCTGGACAATGAATATGAGTATGTGTACGACAGAAGCGGCAGGAGGATGCAGCGCCCCAGAAAGGAGATCGGGATCAGTGCGGTCCGGGGCGGCACCATTGTGGGCGATCATGACGTGATCTTTGCGGGTCCCGACGAGGTGGTCACCTTCTCCCACACGGCATATTCCAAGGCAGTGTTCGGCAAGGGGGCAGTGCAGGCGGCGAAGTTTCTGGCAGGCAGACCTGCCGGCATGTACGATATGTCGCAGGTCGTGGGCTGAGGAAGGGAGTCGGAATGGAGAGGCAGGATTTCAAGTTCTTGAAGACGTTGGCACACCAATACCGGAATGTGGCGGAGGCGTCCACGGAGATCATCAATCTTCAGTCGATCCTGAACCTGCCCAAGGGGACGGAGCATTTCCTGACGGATATACACGGGGAATATGAGCAGTTCAACCATGTGCTGAAGAACGGCTCGGGTTCCGTGCGCCGCAAGATAGACGAGGAATTTGGAAATTCGATCAGCAGCCGGGACAAGAAAAGCCTGGCGACTCTGATCTATTATCCTGAGGCAAAGCTGGAGATTGTGGAGAAGGATACGGAGAATCTGGAGGACTGGTACAGGATATCACTCTACCGTCTGGTGCGTATCATCAAGAGGGTGTCCTCCAAATATACCCGCTCCAAAGTCCGCAAGGCACTGCCTCAGGATTTTGCGTATGTGATCGAGGAACTCATCACCGAGAAGGAAGAGATTCAGGACAAGGAAGCGTATTACAACGAGATCATCCACACCATCATCCGGATCGGAAGGGCTCCGCAGTTTATCGCGGCGCTGAGCCACCTGATCCAGCGCCTTGTCATTGACCATCTCCATATTGTGGGGGATATTTATGACAGGGGACCGGGTCCTCACATCATCATGGATACGCTCTGTGATTATCACTCTGTGGATGTACAGTGGGGAAATCACGATATTGTGTGGATGGGCGCTGCCGCGGGCAGTATGCTCTGCATAGCCAATGTCATCCGCCTGGCGGCGAGATACGGCAATCTCTCGGTGCTGGAGGAGGGGTATGGCATCAATCTGGTGCCGCTGGCCACCTTTGTGCTGGATGTCTATGGAGATACCGACTGTGATGCCTTTGCGATAAAATACAATACGGATTACAACACCAAGGATCTGAGACTGGACACGGCAATGCACAAGGCGATGACGATCCTGCAGTTTAAGCTGGAGGGGCAGTTTATCATGCGCCACCCGGAGTTTCATATGGAGGACAGGCTGCTTTTAGATAAGATTGACTATAAGGAGAAGACTGTTCTGATCGGTGGGAAAAAGTATGCCATGAAGGATGTGGATTTTCCCACCATAGACCCGGATCATCCCTATGAGCTCACCGGGGAGGAGGCAAAGCTGATGGTCCGCCTGCAGAGGGCGTTTATGCGCTGTGAAAAGCTCCAGAGACATGTGCGGTTTCTCTATTCCAAAGGCGGAATGTACAAGATCTACAATGGAAATCTTTTGTACCATGGCTGCGTGCCCATGAATGCGGACGGCAGTTTTATGAAGGTGCAGATTTTTGACAGGGAATACAGCGGCAAGGCGCTCTATGATGTGCTGGAATATTATGCCCGAAGGGGATATTACGCTGAGGATACGGCAGAGCGCATGGCGGGGCAGGACATCATCTGGTATATCTGGACGGGAGCAGGCTCTCCGGTGTTCGGCAAGGAGAAGATGGCGACCTTTGAGCGGTATTTTGTCGAGGAGAAAGAGACCCACCGGGAAAATAAAAACAGCTACTACAGACTTTACGAGCAGGAGGAGGTCGTCAACCGCATCCTGGAAGAATTTGGATTAAATGCGGAGGGCGCCCACATTGTCAACGGGCATGTGCCTGTGGAGCAGATCCACGGGGAATCCCCCATCAAGTGCAATGGAAAGCTGCTGGTCATCGATGGCGGTTTTTCCAAAGCTTATCAGCAAAAAACCGGGATCGCGGGCTATACACTGGTGTGTAACTCCTGGGGTCTGAGGCTGGTGGCACATGAACCCTTTGAGTCTGCGGAGAGCGCCATCGTCAATGAGACCGATATTATCTCTGACACGATCGACGTGGAGACCTTCCGGCGGAGAAAACGCGTGGCGGATACGGATATCGGCGTGGATCTCAGGGAAAATATCGCCTATCTCGAGGAGCTTTTGGAAGCGTACCGGGAAGGGCTGATCGTGGAGGAGTACAGGCACTGACCGCAGACCGGGCGGCACCCGGATCGCGGAATGGGAAGGGGCAGTCGGCTGCCGGCATTATAAAAAGCGCAGGTGTAAGATACCGAGAGGTGTTTTGCATCTGCGCTTTTTTTATACAATTAAAGAGTAACTGGTCCGGCGCGGCATTTTTGGAGCGGCGGCTTTGGCAGAATCCGGAAGCTGTATGGAGGATGCACATGTTTCGGCAACCGACGGTTGACAAAATGATAAAAAGTGCGTTTCAGGGTTGGTTGTTGCGTTCAGAAATAGATGATATAATGAATTTACATTTTGATGATCCGGGGATACATCGGATTCAAAAGGGGGATATTCTCAATGAACATTGCCGAAAAGATCTATTTCCTGAGAAATCAGATGAATATGTCACAGAATGAGCTGGCGGAGCTGCTGCAGGTGAGCAGGCAGACGGTATCAAAATGGGAAACCGGGGTCACCTATCCTGAGATTGCCAAGCTGATCGCCATCAGCGACTTGTTTCATGTGTCGATCGACTATCTGGTAAGGGATAATGAGACGACGAAACAGCACACCAGCCTGGACCGTCTGGTGCTTAAATTCCTCGGTTCTGCCCAGGACATGGAGAAGATCTCCGGGGAACTGGTGGACATCATGCGGGACGGTATCATTGATGCCGATGAACGCGCGCGGATGCTCATGATCATTGATAAACTGAATGCGGTCTCCCATATGATCGAAGTGATCAAATGCGCTTTAAACAGCGAGACCGACGAGGGAACAATGTAAGGGCCGGTTAGGTGTAAGGGGGGAGGATCGGCGCAATGCAGGGCCGCATAAGATCATATCTTCGTATTCTGGCGATCAGCCTGTCCATCTCTGTGGGATTTGTGTGGCTGACCTGTTTTTTAAACGGCTGTCCGCTGACCCAGGCTTTTGCGGCGCAGGAGACCAGCCTGTCCGCGTGGCTCGCTGTCTGGGCGAACGGGTATCTGGCCGCAGCCTGCGGGCTGGCGCTTGTGATGAATCATTTGCCGCTCCCCGCACTCCCGGGCGGACCATGGAAGCGGGAACAGCTCATTGTGTGCAGATACAGCGGGCTGGCCTACAGCGGGATCAGTCTGTTGTGCGCCGCGGCAGGAGTCATTTTTGTGTACGGAGCATACCACAGTCTGACAGCGCGCAGCGGATCTGAAGTCACCTGGGGAAACGCCCTGGCCCTGGCAGGGATCGGGCTGTGCTTTTTTGCGATGGGCGGAGCGCTGGTCATGTACATGAAAAATTATATGATCATCTTTTTCCCCCAGGGGGTATTTTATCAAAATATCTTCCGCAGGACCTATGTGACCGCTCATGACCGGATTGAGTATGTGAGTATCGTTCCGGTTTATCGGAAAAGGTCGTTCCGCCTTCATACGGCGGACAGAGAGCTGGTCGTCAACAGGTATTGCAGCGGTTATCATGAGGCGGAGAGCTATGCGCGCAGCCATTATGCCAATTTTGACGCAGAGAGATTCTTACAGGGGAGGACGAGAGAATGACAGATAGCGGGATCAGGGAACAATTGGCCCGATTTGCGGACAGCGCGTCCGATCATAATCATCGGGAACTTATGAGGCTCGCGGCAGAACATCCGGACATCGCCAAGGAGGTTCTGCTGGAGCCCGGACCCGGCTATGACTCCAGCCATAACCGGTTGGATATGATCAATTTACTGTTCGATCAGGACGATGGGGAGGAGGTCGCGCTGTTTGAGGCGCAGCGTCTCGCCTCCAGGATGGCAGGGCAGTTTGACAGATGTATGCCCAGGGTAGGGCGGATGGTCAAAAACTGGCTCGCCTGCAAAACGGACGAACTGCCGACGGAATGGCCGACAATGCGCATCCTGCCGGATTACTTTAACCGGGCACAGGCTTATATCGTGTGCCGCATGTCAAAATACAATGAATACATGGCGCGCAGTCTTGTGTATGCCATTCACACGGGATACACGAGCTTTTTCAGAGAACCGCTCAAATGTATGCTGGAGCTGTGGGGGCTGGATTACACAAAGCGGTTCCTGGAGGATATGACAGAGAGATATCAGGTGGATGAGGCGGATATCATGGAGATGTATTCCGCGGGATCTGTGCTGCCGTGGAGGACCAAACTGGAGACACAGCTCTATGAAGATCATATCCGGCGCTGGATCGAAACGGATTGGGAAAAGTATCTGGAAGTGATGACGACTTTTAAGAACAGAGGGGGCGATCTCGGGAAAAAGGCATATAAGAAGATCATCCGGCCCAGACTGGACAATGAACAGAAGGAGGAAAAGTGAATGTATCAGAAAGGCGATGAATATTATCATCAGATGGCGTCTCTGGTAAAAGATATCCTGGACGGAGAGGGAGAACAGGTTGTTGTAAGAATATGTAAAGGCGAAGATTATGACATGATCTGGGTATATGTGAAGTGAACCATTACCCTGATCTCAGAGCGGAACAGGAAAAGACGGATCCGATCCATATGGAAGAAATTGAGAAAAAAATGGGGCTGCGGTTTCCTGAGGAATTACGGCTGTGGTTTCAGCTGATCGGCAAAGCCGAATATGGCATAAACGGTTTCCTGGCAGGGCTGGAAGTCTATGACATAGACGGGATGTTCGAGGAGTGGGAAAGCTGGAGAGAGTTTGATGATAACGCCTCCTTAAACGATGAAAAACTGTTCAGCTCTCAGCCGTCCGGCGCGGTAAAGCGCAGATATACGGATCCCGGATGGATCCCGTTGGCGCATGACTACGCGAGCAACTATATCGGCGTGGATCTGGATCCCGGGGAAAACGGCGTGGAAGGGCAGATCATCAATTTTGGCAGGGATGAAGACGACAAGACCGTGTTCGCGGATTCTCTGAAGGCATTTTTGGGGCTGCTGACCCAATATCAGAGCGAATTGGTGATGGAGGGCGGAGCGGACGAAGATGCCCGGGATTTTTATGCCAATAAGGAGGGAATCCATACCATAGACTGGTTAAAAGCGAAGACCGATCCAGGATGCTGACAAAAGACGTATGAACGGAACTGATATTGACGGCAATATGGCGCAGGGAGGAACACAGGATGGGACTTATCATGTTAAGAAAAAGCCTGAAGGCATTGTCGGAGGAAGAACTCCTACAGCTTGCGGACGAATATTTCAGACAGTCGGACGAATGTTTCAGACAAATGAATCAGGGGATGTCGGGGAACCGAAATGTGAAAGCCGCCGCGAAGATTTTCAGAAAATATATCAAAGTATATGAGCGTCTTTCCAGGATGGATTTTGATAAATATGCGGGAACGCTTATGGAGAAATATTCGTATTTCGCTGATATTTGTTTTGATGGGACGAGGAACTTTCCGCAGGGGATCCATGTATTGAAAAAGAGGCTTGCAGTCTGCAGAAAACTGGCAGAGACCAGACCGGATCTTAAAGACGAGATCAGGGTCAGCTATGAGGAGCTGGGCGACGCATATGACGGTTTTGGATTTGCGAAGAAAGCGGATCAAATGTACAGTATAGCGGAAAAAATGAAGTAAATAGCAGCAGGGAGGCAAAACATGGAACTTATCAGAAACATCGTGGAAAACAAATTCGGCAAAATGGAGGGAGAGGTGTGGTTCGGCGGCATGGACAGGTATATTTCCCTGCACTTTGACAAAGAAACGCCCATGGATTATGTGGAAAAGACGGCCAGACACTTAAACAGCCTGGACAAAAAGAAGCTGGACGAGCTGTTTGGATATTCCCTGGCGTATTACAAAGATACCATAGAAGGCTGGCCGGACATCATTGAGGATATTGACATGGACGGCGTAGACGACATCGCCGGTATCAAGGAGCATATGGAGATCTGCTCGCTGACGGTCAATCAGCCCAAAAACCTGTCGAAGATCGGTCTGAATCTGGAGGGAGGCTGCGACTGGGACGAAGATAACGGCATACAGTGGGTCCTCATAGGTGACGAGGTGGTTTATGTGGGAGTATGGCGGTTTGAGGATATCTGGTATGGGGATTATAAACATGCCGATGATAATTACGCTCCTCTGCCGGAATCCATGCGGGCGGAGGAAAGGGGAGCGGGAGAGCTTTTAACCCTGACAAGATTTTGCGGGATTGAGAAATATCCGATCGAGTCTGCCAGGAGCTTTATGTGGGGGGGAAACGCTGACGGAACCATTCGTCCTTCCCTGAATCTGAGGATGAAATTTGAAACAGGTTTCGGGAAACAGGAGGATACACAGGAATCGAAGCCGCAGTTTGTTTCCTGGAAAATATCCTTTGAGGCACCAAAACTGGAGAAAACGGACATGCAGCCCGGGTTTGTCATGGAGTTTCCCAATGTGGAGGAGGAAGAAAGCGCTTACTTCGATTATGACGACTGGCAGCCGACGGTGGATAATAGAGTGGAGGTGCTGGAGGTAGAGGAAGACAGGCTGTTTTTGCATGTCACGGCAAAGGTAAGGGATGTCGTCTTTCATGACGATTCCAAGCCGATGACGGAACTGGATGTGGTCGGATGGTTCGATTATGATTAAAAGACAGTCATTGCAACAGGAGCCGTTGACACGGGAAAGCATGGAGGAGCTTTACCGGTTATCCCACCGAAGGAATCCATACCGAGTTAGCCTCCTATGAACAGTTTGAAGAAAGAATGTATGAGCAGTTCTTCTGTCTGGAAGTGGATGCGGCGGATTTGGAGCCCACGGGATTATACGAACTGGTATATGAATCTAAAATGATCACCGGAGGAGATGGAGGTGTAGGGATCCGCAGGAAGTCAAGCTCATATAGCGGAACCGTAGGAGCAAAGAAATATCTGAATAGTTATGTAAAAACAGTATTGAACCGGCACAGGGGAATTTACGGACAATATTACGCCCTGAAACTGGACGACGGAAGCAGGATCTTGGTACTGTTAAACGACACCATGCTGGACATTCCCGAAAAAGGGGTCATTCAATTACCCTATGCGGCGTGGGGGTGGCTGGATATTGACGCTGAGGGGGCTGATGTTCGGAATCTGATTGTAAAATATCATTTAAAATACAATCGCCAACTGAATGAGGTCAACATATTGGATGCTTCCAGAAGGTGGTTATTCCTCAATAAGGATATGGAAGCAGCCGTTGAAGGCAGGACGATGTTAGGCTTGACATTGTTTTGTATAGGAACAGCCGGCGCGTTGATCGTTATTTTGGGCTCGGCAGTATTCTTAAAGCGCGTTAAATAAAAGAATAGGGGACATCTTATCTTCATATGGCGTGTCAGGCGCATTCGGTTGAGGCGATTTCCGTTCTGCTGGATTTGGGCGCGGATCCTAATATTACGGATCATCGCGGCATTTCTCCTATATTGAGCGCATTAGGCAGTATAAATGAAAAGAATGACACGATCCTTGAGATGATGCTGCGGCATGGATTGGATTTAGAACGGATGGAGGGGGATGGAATTTTGCTGGAGCGGATCAGAGCATTCGATGATGAGGGATTCAATATACTGATTGAAAGATATTGTAAAAATAAAATATAGTGATAGGGAGGCAAAACATGGAACTCATCAGAAACATCGTGGAAAACAAATTCGGCAAAATGGAGGGAGAGGTGTGGTTCGGCGGCATGGACAGGTATATTTCCCTGCACTTTGACAAAGAAACGCCCATGGATTATGTGGAAAAGACGGCCAGACACTTAAACAGCCTGGACAAAAAGAAGCTGGACGAGCTGTTTGGATATTCCCTGGCGTATTACAAAGATACCATAGAAGGCTGGCCGGACATCATTGAGGATATTGACATGGACGGCGTAGACGACATCGCCGGTATCAAGGAGCATATGGAGATCTGCTCGCTGACGGTCAATCAGCCCAAAAACCTGTCGAAGATCGGTCTGAATCTGGAGGGAGGCTGCGACTGGGACGAAGATAACGGCATACAGTGGGTCCTCATAGGTGACGAGGTGGTTTATGTGGGAGTATGGCGGTTTGAGGATATCTGGTATGGGGATTATAAACATGCCGATGATAATTACGCTCCTCTGCCGGAATCCATGCGGGCGGAGGAAAGGGGAGCGGGAGAGCTTTTAACCCTGACAAGATTTTGCGGGATTGAGAAATATCCGATCGAGTCTGCCAGGAGCTTTATGTGGGGGGGAAACGCTGACGGAACCATTCGTCCTTCCCTGAATCTGAGGATGAAATTTGAAACAGGTTTCGGGAAACAGGAGGATACACAGGAATCGAAGCCGCAGTTTGTTTCCTGGAAAATATCCTTTGAGGCACCAAAACTGGAGAAAACGGACATGCAGCCCGGGTTTGTCATGGAGTTTCCCAATGTGGAGGAGGAAGAAAGCGCTTACTTCGATTATGACGACTGGCAGCCGACGGTGGATAATAGAGTGGAGGTGCTGGAGGTAGAGGAAGACAGGCTGTTTTTGCATGTCACGGCAAAGGTAAGGGATGTCGTCTTCCATGACGATTCCAAGCCGATGACGGAAATCGATGTGGTCGGATGGTTCGATTATCATTAAAAGACAGTCATTGCAAAAGGAGCCGGAGAAGGGAATCATATGATGAATACGAATAAGATCGTTCAGAATTTTAAAAAATTATTTGATAAAGAGGATCTGTTTCTTCCGGCAACGCCGGAACAGAAGAAGCGGCTGGAGGATCTGTTTGGAGATCAAGTCGGAAAGATCATCGACTTTTACAGTGAATATCAGCCGTGGGAGATGCCTGTGACGGAATCCTATGTGCAGCTTCTGGGCATCGACAATATCCTTTTGGAAAACACGGAAGGAACGCCGGGAAAATACCTTGCGGAGTACGGAGTTTTCGTTTTTGCCCTGACGGCCGGAGGACATGCCCTGTGCATCGACACGAATACCGCCGCAAGGGGAGATGCGGGCGTTTATATCGCCGATGCGGATTTTGTTTTCCACAACGAGATCCTGGATCGCATGGAGATCGGTGTGATCCCGGAGAAGGTGGCAGAGCGGCTCCGCGATGATGAGACTTTGCTTTTAAATTACCCGAATATCGCCAGGTGTCTCAGGAAAGTGGAAAATTCGTTTATGAAGTTTCTGTTAAAGCTTTCCGGGGACAAGTATGAAGATATAGAGGAATATCTGGAATAACAAACAAAAAGGAGGGCTATGCAGATGAAGATGTATCCGATTCCCATGAGGCAGGAAACCGGCAGATTCCGATTCGGCGAACTGAATACGGAAAAGGAGGGCGGGAGCCTGGAGCTTTGCTATGATTCCGGGAACGAGCTGTTGACATACGACGTTCCGGTGTACGGAAATGAAGCGCGGATCTATATGGTTTCGGAGGACCGGATGCCGGACGGGCTTACCGCCGTGTACGGCGAAAGCGGGCGGCTGGACAGGGTGGAACTGATGGAGGAGGATCGTCCCAGGCTGATCTATATCGGATATCCGGATGACGAGACCGCCGGGGAAGCCGTTCGGGAATTCGTTGAAAAGCAGGCGGATCAGATCTTTGCCGGGATCCTGGACAGAAAACAGAAACTTGCCCGGCTGTTTTTGGAAACTTTTTATGACGGGGAAGCGGTGGAGATGGCCGTCAGGACCGCTACGGCGGAGGAAATGCAGGCCGTCGTCGATGCGTATGACGATGACCCCGATGCCGCTGACAACGGCGGCAATTATCCCATGGACAACCTGATCATGGCCGACAGTGAAACACTGGGCGTTATGCTGATGTGTGCCGACTGCGATTTTCAGGATACGCTGTTTGAACAGGCGGTGGAGATGTTCCGGGAGCGGATCGAGAATCGTCTGCTTGATAAGATCGCGAAGACGGAGGATTTTCAGTTTATTGCAGAGGAAGCCGATTAGATTGATATGGGTGGAGGGCAAGAGAAGATGGATAAGGAAATCATTGCGAAAGTAGAGGAACTGGTGGAGCGGATCTCGGGATGTTATACGTCCGTGCCGGAGGATATTCTGAACGAGTTGAATGAGATAACAAAGAATGACTGGACGGAGGGTGAATACATAGAATTCTGCGCGGAATACTGGAGCCGCAGCACTCTGGAGGAGACGGTATATGCCCTGCTTCACGGCGGAAATTATCCGGATAATTTCGTAAAGGAGATCTGTTTATGGAAAACCGAAACGAAAATGGAGGAGGATGATATTCATACCTGGTGGCATCTGGGGAGAGCATTGTCGAATCAGGATGACGAGGATTTTGTGAACTGTTTTGAAGATCTGCCCTGTGAGCGGATCTATGAGTGGCTCTGTTCCCGTTACTCCGATTGGGATGTGGAGGAAAGCCCGGAGGAGGATGAGATAGCGGAAGGGGATTTTGAGATCGAGTTTGAGCATAATGACTCCATGGAATACGGGAGGTATCAGTGGATCAGTATGGAGGCGGAGGGCAAGAAACAGATCACAATACAGTGCTGCAACTTCCCGGAAAACGAAATACAGGACATTCTTGCCTTTGTCGGTCAGTTTGGCTTTCATATATTGGAAAGAAATGAACGGTTATGAAAAAATATCCCAACATCAATCAATATTTCAATAAAACGCCAAAGGGCTATCTGATCCTTTTGTTGGCGCTGCATCTTTTGATCAGCGGAGCGATCCTTGGATGGCTGATCCCGGTATCCGGGCTCGGCTGGGGAGCGGACATCGTGTATCTGGCGTATATGGTCTGTGTGGCGCTTGTGATCCTTCATTTCTACCGGAATGTGGTGACCCTGGCCAGGGCCAGGCTGGGAAGGCATTTGAAGAAATATTACGGTCTGGAGAATGAGGCGCTGGAGGCGCAGCTTGATGAGATCGAGGCGGAGATGGGCGCCCCGGTGTACGCGGATGTGTCAGGCAGGCGCAGATACAATGCCTTTTTTATCACCAGACACTGGCTTGTGGGGACAGACGGCGTGAATCTCCTGCGGGCCAACGCCTGTAAGAGAGAGGACATCGTAAAGGTTGATATGGGCGTCATGGTCAAATTCCGGAAGGGCACTTCCTACTTTTATCATATCCTGATGGTGACGGACAAGAACAATTATACTTATAAATTCTGGCTCAGAAGCCAGAAAAATCTTGAGCTGGCATATGAAAAATTAAAAAACATACAGAGAGCGGAGCCGGATGATTGCAAAGGCATCAGGGCATAGATAAAGACTGCACAGGAGTTGATTCCCGGTGCAGTCTTTTGTCGCCCATAAAATTTTTCGGCTGCAGCTGCCGGCAGTTACCGTGTAGTGGCGGTGGTGCCGCTGCCGGTGCCTGTGGTGCCGCTGCCGGTGCCTGTGGTGCCATTGCCGGTGCCTGTGGTGCCGTTTCCGGTACCCGTGGTGCTATTGCCGGTACCCGTACCGTTATTGTCGCCGCCCATCAGGTCGTCTACCACATCCGTTGCGCCATCGATCACATCATCCACGACTTGTCCGGCATCGTCGATCAGGGAGGAATTGTCGTTGGGATTTGCGCCGCCTGTGTCGGTTACGGATCCGTTCCCGCCCGTGCCGGTATTGTTATTTCCGCTGTTGCCCTGTGCGGAAGATTCTGTCGAGGCATTGTTTCCGGCCATGCTGCCGGAACCGTTGCCCTGGTTGTTGGAACATGCTGTTGCCATGCAGAGGAAGGCAACTACAAGCCCAAGAGCTAAATACTTTTTCTTCATAATACCCTCCTTCTCGCCTCCAAAAATAAAATCCTGAGGCTTGCATATAGTATCTGCCAAAAAAAATCTTATATACATCCGTTTGGGACTGGTCACACGGAAGTTTTTGTTGTAAGATAAAGAAGATTGTTAAAATCGGTAATTTGTGGTAATTTTTATAAAGATAAGGAAAACGGCAGATCATATTCCGGTATCAAATCCGGGAAAACATCGCAGCGTGGAGGAAGGGCATGGAATTTCGACCCTGTATTGATATTCATAATGGGAAAGTCAAGCAGATCGTCGGAGGCAGTCTCCGGGATGCGGGCGATCAGGCGCAGGAAAACTATGTTGCGCAGCAGGATGCGGCTTTTTTTGCAAGGCTATATCGGGAGGCGGGGCTTAAGGGAGGACACATCATCCTTTTAAACAGCCCTCAAAGCGAGTATTATGATGAGAGCCGCAGACAGGCTTTTGCCGCTCTTAAGGCATATCCCGGCGGTCTGCAGATCGGCGGCGGTATTACGCCTGAGAACGCGCAGGAGTATCTGAGGGCGGGAGCCAGCCATGTGATCGTGACCTCCTATGTGTTTTGCAGCGGGTGTGTCCGTTATGACAGGCTTGAGAAGCTGGCTGACACTGTGGGAAGAGAACGGCTGGTCCTGGACTTGAGCTGTAAAAAGACGCAGGACGGCTATCGGATCATGACGGACAGATGGCAGAAGATGACCCGGGAGAAGGTGACGGCAGAGTTTATGGACGAACTTTCCGCCTACTGTGGAGAATTCCTCGTTCATGCGGTGGATGTGGAGGGGCAAAGCAGGGGGATCGAGAGGGAGCTCGCCGGGCTGCTGGGCAGCTGGGACGGGCTGCCTGTGACATACGCCGGAGGCATACATAATATGGAAGATATCAGGGAACTGAAACGGCTGGGAGGCAATCGTCTCAATGTGACGATCGGAAGCGCGCTGGATTTGTTCGGAGGCAGTTTAAGCTGGCGGGATGTGCTGGATGTCTGCTGCGGAAACTGACGAAAACTTTTCGGGATAAACGGATCAAAAAAGGAGAACAAAAGTGAAAGAAACATTGAAAAAGTGGCTGCATGAAATATTTATAGACGGGCTGAGCGGCATGGCGCTGGGGCTGTTTTCAACGCTGATCATAGGAACCATTATCGCCCAGCTGGGGAGCCTGATCGGAGGGATCCCCGGAAGTTATCTGACCGCTGTGAGCAATGTGGCGAAGACCATTACCGGAGCGGGCATCGGCGTGGGCGTTGCTTGTAAATTTAAGGAGGGACCGCTGGTGACAGTGTCCGCGGCGGTTGCCGGGATGATCGGGGCTTTCCCCACGGCGGTGCAGGCTTACGATTTGGGAAAGCCGGGAGAGCCCCTGGGAGCTTTTATCGCCGCCATTGTGGCGATCCGGCTGGGGCATCTGGCGGCGGGAAAAACCAAGATCGATATTTTGGTCACACCGTTTGTCGCAATCTTGTCCGGAGCCGTTGCCGGCTTTGTGGCGGGGCCGCCCATCTCGGCGTTCATGGGATGGCTGGGAACGCTGGTGAATGTGAATGTGGAGCAGCATCCGGTCGCCGGAGGCATCGTGGTGTCTGTTTTGATGGGCATGATCCTGACGCTTCCCATCAGTTCGGCAGCCATCGGCGTCTCCATGAGCCTGAGCGGTCTTGCCGCAGGTGCGGCGACGGTGGGCTGTTGTTGTAATATGGTGGGCTTTGCGGTGGCAAGCTTCCGGGAGAACAAGATGGGCGGGCTGGTCGCGCAGGGAGTGGGGACATCCATGCTGCAGGTCCCCAATATCGTGAAAAAACCGCTTATCTGGCTGCCGGCGATTCTCTCCAGCGCGGTTCTGGGTCCGATATCCTCCGCCGTATTGCATATGACCAGTACTCCGGTGGGTTCCGGTATGGGCTCCGCGGGGTTTGTGGGTCAGATCGCCGCTTACGGTTCCATGAGGGCGGACGGGATGGGTACGGCGGCAGCGCTGGGGCTGATCCTGCTGATGCACTTTGTCCTTCCGGCGCTGATCAGTTTTGCCGTATCCGAGCTGATGCGCAAAAAAGGATGGATACAGCCGGGAGATATGAGACTGGAAGTTTAATGGGATTGCGATGTGATTTGTGCAAAACTCCTAAAAGAAGGGGAATATGACCGTCGTAACCGTCAGATTCCGAGCAGGATTTTGGGAAAATATTACAAAAATATTAAGAAAATATTGCTGTGAAAAGTCACCTGTGGTACAATGATGTGGTTAAACCGGAGGTGACTTTTTATGCAGCGTGACAAACACAAACGCAAAGTAAGCCATGTCATACTTGTTACATCCGATGCAACCGACGGTGACGTGAAGCAGTTCCGCATCAGGTCACAGAGTCTATGGTTAGTTCTGGTGGCGCTCTGTATCGTGGTCGGCGCCATGATAGGATATATGATTTATGAGGAAAGGATCTGGCAGATGGTGGGAAACCGCAGCGATGAGCTGCAGGCGCAGATCCAGAGTCTCACAGAGGAGAATGAGCGGCTTAAGGAAGACAAGCTCTCCCTGGAGACGCAGATCAGCGGGTTAAATGAGACTGTGGAGATCCTCAGTGAGACCGTCAGTGAAAAGACAAAGAGGGAGGAGGAACTTCTCGCGCAGATGGAAAGCCAGAGTATGCCGACGGAGTTCCCGCTCAACGGCTCCGCATCCATGGAGGAGTCTGCAGAGGGGAATCCCGCCTGTATCTTCACGGCATCCCCGGGCACGATGGTGGTTGCAACGGCCAACGGGACAGTGACCGGGGTAAACGATGATGTGGAGTACGGCCACAATATCTGGGTCGATCATGGAAACGGTTATGTGACGATCTACCGGAACGCCGGGGAGCCTCAGGTAGAAGCGGGAGATACCGTGGTGGGCGGCACCCCTTTGTTTGTCATTGAGGAAGGAAAAGAGAAACTGGGCTACCAGATGATGAAGGACGGAACATACATTGATCCTATGGAGATGTTGTCCATCAGCGGTTAAGGAGGAAATACGGAATATGCTTAAGAAGAAAGATACGGAGATCAGGATCAGCACCCTGGTGGGAAGCGGCGCCAGACTGGACGGAGATTTTGCCGCTCCCGGTTCGGTGAGGATCGACGGCTGTGTGGACGGAAATGTGACGGTGGAAGAGCTGTTGATCGTGGGAGCCGCCGGTTCTGTCAGCGGCAGCGTCACCGCGCAGGCAGTGCTGATCGGCGGGGAAGTGCTGGGAGATGTGACGGCGCCCCGGAAGGCAGAACTCACGGCTACCGCTAAAGTGCTGGGCGATATCACCACCTCCGTCATCGTGATTGACGAACATGCGGTTTTCCAGGGAAAATGCAATATGAACCAGCCTGTGCCCGACAAGAAGACGAAAAGCAGGGAGGCGAAAGCAGTGAAGACCGGAAAACGGTCCGCCAAGGCGGCGCTTGCTGCAGCGCTCAGAGAGGTGCAGGAGGAAGAAGACAGAGAATTAAGAAGGGAGCAGGAAGTACAGGAAGGAGAGAAAGTACAGGAAGTACAGCAAGTACAGGAAGGGCAGGAAATGCCCCGGGATATCACGGAGTGATCATTTGTCCATTCGTTCAAATACCAGATCGTAACCGTCATTTCCATAATTCAGGGAGCGGTTTACGCGGCTGATGGTGGCAGTGGAGGCGCCGGTCTTTTCTGCGATCTCCAGATAGGTCTTGCGTTCTCTCAGCATGGAGGCGACTTCAAAGCGCTGGGAGAGCGAGAGCAGCTCGTTGACCGTACACAGATCTTCAAAGAAATTATAGCATTCCTCACGGCTTTCAAGGCTTAATACCGCATCAAACAGGGAGTCCACAGCTTCCGTCCTTATTTTTTTATTCATTTCATAACCTCATTTCTGTGAATTTATTTCGCGGGCAATGAACCGGGTGCCATGCCTGCACGGGCATTCGGGTCATCTTGCCGGAATGGCCAGCCACTTTTTCACTGTAAAATTTTAATACTTTACAAAATCAATCTATATACATATTTTATCACACTCAAATATCAAAGTAAATAGAAAAGAAGCGTATGGTGGTCACACAAGTGTATTTTTTTCAAAAAAACAGTTGATATGTAGTTTTGAATACTATATACTGTATTTGTATGGATAATATTCATCGGGCGAAGAGGTATCTGACCGCCGGAGGAGGAACAACGTGGCAACAAATACGGAAGAGTTACTGAACAGCATTTTGGAGCGGCTGGAACGGCTGGAGTATATCCGTCCTTCCGACATTCCCAATATCGATCTTTATATGGATCAGGTGACAACCTTTATGGACAGCAGGCTCCGCTCAGGTGTGCGCAATCCCGGAGACGATAAGATCCTCACCAAGACCATGATCAACAATTATGCCAAAAATGATCTGCTGCCGCCTCCCGTTAAGAAGAAGTATTCCAGGGAACATGTCCTTTTACTCATTTTTATCTATTATTACAAAGGGATCATGTCCATCAATGATATTCAGACCCTGTTAGAGCCCATCACAAAGCAGTTTTTCCAGAACGGGCAGGAATTTAATCTGGAGAGCGTCTACGAGGAAGTCTTTGGCATGGAGAAGGGCGAGATCGAGGCGATGAAAGAGGATGTCATTGAAAAGTACAGGCTGGCGGAGACCACCTTTGGGGAGGCGCCGGAGGAAAGCCGGGAGTTTCTGCGCAAATTCTCTTTTATCTGTCTGTTGAGTTTTGACGTCTATGTGAAAAAAATGATCATAGAGACGATGGTGGATGAGCTGCGGGAACACGGGACAGGTGAAAATCAATGAAGATCTATATGGATCTGCATACGCACACAGCGGCGTGTGACCATGGGTACAGCACCCTCAAGGAGAATATAGACGCTGCAAAGGAGGCGGGGCTTGCCTGTCTGGGGCTGAGCGAGCACGGCCCGGCGGCGCCGGGATCGCCCCGCCCTGTATTTTTCAGGAATTATAAGTGTATTCCCAGAGAGTATGGCAGCCTGCGCCTGTTGTGTGGTGTGGAGGCTAATATTATGGATTACGACGGGAAACTGGACATGGAGCAGGATCTTTTGGAACGGATGGATTATGTGATCGCCAGCATGCACATTTCCTGTGTAAAGCCGGGGACCTGCCGGGAGAACACCCGGGCGTCCATCCGGGCAATGGAAAATCCCTGTGTGCGTATCCTGGGGCATCCGGACGACTCCAGATTCCCTTTAGACTATGAGGAGCTGGTAAAGGCGGCAGGGCGCGAAGGCGTTGCCCTGGAGCTCAACAATTCGTCTTTAAATCCTCAAAACGTAAGGCAGAATGGAAGAGAAAATATCCGGACGCTTCTCAGAAACTGTCAGAAGTACGGTGTGCCGATCGTGATGGGGACAGACAGCCACATCTGTTATACGGTGGGGAAATTTGAAGAGTCCCTGAAGCTGCTTGACGAGATGGAGTTTCCGGAGGAACTGGTGTTGAATGCCGATTTGGAGAACATCCGTAAAATCGTCCTTGCAAAAACATTTTAAAGGGCATACAATGAAGGTGTTAAGAGCCGTAAGGCAGCGGCTTATCCGGCGGCAAAAGATATCCTGCCGTGGGCGCTGCCATGAATAAAACAGTCCGCAGAAGACGGCCGGGACGGTCGATCCGTCCTGCGGACGGATAGGAGAAAAGGATGAAGGACGAAAACTGCGGTTATTGCATGAGGGGCGGGCTGTTGGAGAAATTTGGCATTTTTATCTGTGAACTGGATGTGTCAAGCCTGATCTTGTTCAAAGAGCAGTCTCACCCGGGCAGATGTATCGTGGCATATAAGGATCATGTGAGTGAGATCGTGGACATCAGCGACGAGGAGCGCAGCCGGTTTTTTGCCGATGTGAACCGTGCCGCCAAAGCGATCCATGCGGCGTTTCACCCCGATAAACTCAACTATGGCGCGTATGGGGATACGGGATGCCATCTTCACATGCACCTCTGCCCGAAGTACAGGGATGGAGAGGAATGGGGCGGCACATTTGAGATGAATCCCGGAAAAGTTTATTTAAGCGATGGGGAATATGAGGAAATGATCGAAAAGATCAAAGCGTGTCTGTAGCGATACAGGCACCTTATTTTTCTGCGCACATAACATAAATCCATAGAGATGAAATCCAGTGGAGGTATTTGTGTTATGAGAGGGCTGCGGAAAATAATGGCGCTTTCCCTCTGTCTGCTTTTGTCCGCGTGTTCCCTGGCGGGATGCGGGGATAAGAAAGAGGAAGCCCAAAATACGAAAGTGGTGCTCAATGAGGTGGCGCATTCCATCTTCTATGCGCCCATGTATGTTGCCATCGAAGAGGGGTATTTTGAGGAGAACGGAATCGATCTGGAGCTGGTGACGGGATTCGGCGCCGACAAGACCATGACAGCGGTGCTGACCGACGCGGCGGATATCGGTTTCATGGGCTGCGAGAGCAGTGTGTACACCTATGTGGGAGGCACGGAGGATTATGTGGTGAACTTCGCGCAGCTCACCCAGCGCGCGGGAAATTTTCTTGTGGCAAGGGAGCCCATTGATGATTTCAGCTGGGATATGCTGAAGGGTAAGGATGTGCTGGGAGGCAGAGCCGGAGGCATGCCCGAGATGGTGTTTGAATATATCCTGCTCAAGAATAATATTGACCCGGCGGTGGATCTGCAGATCGACCAGAGTATTGACTTCGGCTCCACAGCGGCGGCATTTTCCGGCGGACAGGGTGAATTTACCGTGGAGTTTGAGCCGCATGCCACACTTTTGGAGCAGAAGGGGGACGGTTATGTAGTGGCGTCTCTGGGGGAGGATTCCGGCTATGTGCCCTACACTTCCTTCTCGGCCAAAAAGAGTTATATTGAGAAAAACCCCGGGATCATCCAGAAGTTTACGGATGCCCTTCAAAAGGGTATGGACTATGTGAACAGCCACACTCCCGAGGAGATCGCCAAAGTCATCGCTCCCCAGTTTGAGGAGACGGATCTTGCCACGATCACAAAGATCGTGGAGAGGTATCAATCCCAGGATACATGGAAATCCGATCTCATCTTCCAGCCGGAGAGTTTCGATCTTTTGCAGAATATTCTGATCGAGTTCGATGTCCTGGAAGAAAAAGTGCCCTATGAGGATCTTGTGAACACGGATTTTGCTGCGAAGGCGGCAGAAAAATAAGCCAGAGAGATAAGGCGGAAAAATAAGACAATATAATGGACGGGAGAGGCGTTTCCTTCCTTTTTGGGACGGGAGACGCCTCATTTTAATGTTGCGGGACTGTTTTCAAAAGATTCTTATAAAGAATCTTTTGAAAACAGTTGAGGGAATTGCAAAAATTTGCTAGAATAGTATCAAATATGGTTTTCAAATAATTTGATCGGAGGATGTACGAATGGGATTGATTAAAGCAGCAAAAGATGCCTTGAGCGGTCTGTTGGCTGATCAGTGGCGGGAGTATTTTTACTGTGACGCTCTTTCGGACGATGTGCTGATGGTGAAAGGGCAGAAGCGCAATACCAACAATAATAACAAAGGGATGGACAATATCATCTCCAACGGCTCCATTATCGCGGTCAACGAGGGACAGTGTATGATCATCGTGGATCAGGGCGGTATTGCGGAATTTTGTGCGGATGCCGGGGAGTTTGTCTATGACACTTCCTCTGAGCCGAGTATCTTTGCCGGGGATCTGGGACAGAGTGTGGTCAATTCCTTCAAGACTATGGCGAGACGTTTCACCGGGGGCGGTGAGACCCTGAAGGATCAGCGGGTATACTTTTTTAACACAAAGGAGATCCGCGGAAACCTTTACGGCACCGCGACGGCGATCCCTTTCCGCGTGTATGACAAGAAGCTCAACTTCGACATGGATACGATCCTGCGCTGTAACGGTGAATATTCCTTCCGCCTGATCGATCCTCTGTTGTTCTATAAAAATGTGGCGGGCAACACCAAGGATGAATTCAGAAAATCAGAGTTGTCCGGCATCATGAAGGCAGAGCTGATCAGCGCTCTGCAGCCGGCGCTTGCCAAGATCAGTGAGATGGGCGTGCGCCCCAATGAGATTCCTGCCCATATAAACGAGCTGACGGAATTCATGAATCAGGAACTTTCCGAAAAGTGGACCCAGATGCGCGGTATCACGGTCTTCAGCATGACCATGAATCCCCCTTCCATTCCCGAGGAGGACAGAAAGACACTCAACGAGCTGCAGAAGACTAAGGCGCTCACCGATCCTTCCATGGCGGCGGCGACGCTTGCTTCCGCGCAGGCAGAGGCTATGAAGCTGGCTGCAGCCAACGAGTCAGCCGGTCCCATGATGGCTTTTGCCGGCATGAATATGGCGAATATGACGGGCGGAATCAACGCGGGCGGTCTCTTCCAGATGGCGCAGGCAAACCAACAGGCAGCCGGTCAGCCCCAAAATCCCGGCTCTGCCTCAAATGTACAGATGCAGGCTCCCGTGGCAGGGTGGACCTGCAGCTGCGGCAAGGCGGACAACCGTGGAAAGTTCTGTGAAAACTGCGGGAAACCCAAGCCCGCGGAGGCGGGATGGACCTGCAGCTGCGGGACGGTCAACCAGGGAAAATTCTGTCAGAACTGCGGTCAGAAGAGACCGGAGGGAGCTCCTCTGTATAAATGTGATAAATGCGGATGGGAGCCGGAAGATCCGGCGCATCCTCCCAAATTCTGCCCTGAGTGCGGAGATGTTTTTGACGACAGCGACAGAGTATAGGAAGGATGTTTGGACAATGTCAGGGGCGGCAGGCAGGGGAAACCCTGCCTGCCTGTTTACGGAATACAGCGGCGTTTTTTTGGCATTTGCGATAGAAAGTCATCTGATTGGGGAGTAGAGAGAATTGAGTGCGAATATCATCCTAATATTGATCATAGTCATTCTGGTCATCGCTTTCTTCGTGGGGCTGGGAGTGACGCTCTATCTGGTGTACCGGAATATTAAGCGAAAGGTGAGCGGATACTCCCGTATGATCTTCGGCACGGAAGACCCTGTGGAGGGCATAAAGAAACGGGAGCTGGAGGTCGCAGACACCCCGAAGTCCGTGTCATCGGCGACAAATATCTATCTGCCTCAGATCATGAAGGATTTTCCGGAATTTCACTATGATGAGATGAAGAGCAGGGCAGAAAATGTATTGATTTCCTTTCTGCGCAGTATTGACGAGAACAATCCCTCCCTTCTTGAGGAAGGGACGGAGGAACTCAGAGATATGCTGCGCATGCGGATCGAGGGGCTGCGCAGCCGGGATGTGCGGGAGCATTTTCAGAGGATTCGCATCCACAGGACGGAGATCAACCAATATCGGAAACAAAAGGGACGCTGCAGCGTGATCCTGCAGTCTTCCGTGGAATATATCCATTATGTGGAAAAGGGCGGGAGTGTCACGGAAGGGCGCAGGGACCTGAAGACGCAGTCCCGCTATAATGTGGAAGTGGATTACATACAGGACAGGGATCTGGTGGAGCGTTCGGAGGATACCGGGCTGGGGCTGAACTGTCCCAACTGCGGGGCGCCTTTGCCGTCTCTGGGAGCAAAGAAATGCCTGTACTGTGATACCCCGGTGGTGGAATTTAACATCCGCGTGTGGAATTTCAGTTCCGTGAAGGAAGTTTAGGAGGAAGAAAATGCAGAGTAATTTGGACTTGGATAATCTGCTGGTCAGTGCAGAGATCGGCGTGCTCTATCTGGATAAAGCTCTGGTTATCCGCAAGATCACGCCGTTAATGTACAGACATACACAACTTGCGGCGGAGGATGTGGGCAGGAAGCTTTCCGAAATCTGCTTTATGGAAGAATACAATGGGCTGCAGGCGGATGTGGAGAGCTGCATGCTGCAGGATGCGGAGCTGGAGCGTGAGATCGTACAGGATGAGACGGTCATTCTGCTGCGCATCAGCCCCTACCGGAACGGGGAAGGGCTGATCGAGGGGGCGATGGTGTTACTGTTTGACATCACGAGCCGGCGCAGGAAGGAAGAGGAGCTTTGGGAGAACTCCCGCAAGGATTCCATGACAGGGCTTTTAAACCATGCTGCCGCGCAGAAGCGGGTGGAGGAGGGGCTTGAAAGGCTTGCTCCCGGTCAGACAGCATATCTGATCATATGTGATGTGGATAATTTTAAGCAGATCAATGACACCAACGGGCATTTTTTTGGGGACGGTGTGATCTGTTCCTTTGCGGAGCAGCTGGACCGTCAGCTTCCGGACGCCGTAAAGGGACGTATCGGCGGCGATGAGTTCCTCGCCTATGTGGAGGATATGGGCAGGGGGGAACTGGAGCGGCGGCTCGGCGAGATCAATCACTTTATGTCGGACCGCTATGGTGACGACAAGATGGGTCAGGTGATCTCCAGCAGTGTCGGGGTGGCGGTGGTGACCGCCGGACAGAGCGACTATCAGGTGGTATTCCAGTGGGCGGACAACGCTCTGTACCGGGTAAAGAACGGGCATAAGGGAAGTTATGTCATCCTGGAGGTGCCAAAGGACATGAGTCTGCCCAAGACCGGGTATCTGGACCGGCAGAAGGAACCCTTTGAAGACATAGAGGGGGAAATGATCCATACGGAGGAAGAACTGGTGACTTTCTGCCAGGAGATTCTGGAAAATGTGGAAAATGTCACGGCGGCTTTGAAAATGATCAGTGAGAGGACCTGCCGCTTCTACAATCTGGACGATATGGTGTGCGTGGAGCATCAGGAAGGTGCAAACCATGCGCTGTACCAGTGGAGCGACGTGGAAAAGACGGAGTTTGCGCAATCCATGGAAGATCCGGAAGTATATGGATGGGAGCATCTGCGCCATCTCACGGATCCGGCAGGCTGCGTCATCTGCCGGGCAAAACAGATGCCCGGCAGAAATATGCAGAAAGCGCAGTCGGCGCTTTTAGTGCTCTCCACCTCCGTGCGGGATTATCATGGCAGTGTTGTCTTTGCTGACCGAAGCCGGGAAAGGGACTGGGTCCGGATGAAGACGACGCTCATGCAGATTTCCAGCAAGATATTTTACAGGATGCGTGCCCTGAAGCAGGAGAGCGAGAGGCGCCATGCCCTGGATCTGAAACTCAATTATGACGGGCTGACGGGGCTTTCGGCGTATAACCGTTTTATCCTCGATGCTGCGGAATATCTGGAAGACAACAGGGGAGGAGAGCTGTACTGTATTTATACGGACTTTTCCGGTTTCCGATATTTTAATGAAATTTACGGTTATGAGATGGGGGACGGAATCCTGCGCCGCTTTGCGGAGGCGCTGCTGGAAAGATACGAAGGAAACGGCATTTTTTCCAGGATCAGCTCCGATCATTTTGTGGGGATCGTCCGCAGGGAAAACGGCGGGGACGCGGCGGAGGAGTATCGGGATTTTACAATAAATTTTGCGGCGGAGTGCAACCGGGACTTCCCGCTGACCAATCTGGCGCTTGCCTCCGGGCTCTATCAGATCCGCGGAGAGGATTCCAATGTGGGCGCCATTGTGGACAATGCCAACGAGGCGCGAAAGACCTGCAAGGAGCACCAGGTGGAGACCGTGGTGAGACTTTACACCGATGAACTCAGACAGGAGCTGGAAAATATCAGGGCGATCAATTCCAATATCTTAAAGGGGCTGAAGAACGAAGAATTCATCGCTTATCTGCAGCCGAAGGTGAGCTTAAAAAGCGGAAGGATCGTGGGGGCGGAGGCTCTGGCAAGATGGATCCGCCCCGACGGCAGCCGGGTGATGCCCAGGGATTTTATAGAGATCGCGGAGAAAAACGGCTATATCACCAGAATTGATTTCCAGATACTGGATCAGGTCATCGCGTATCTGCGGGAGGCGGTGGAGACAGGAGAGGAAGTGGTGCCTGTGTCCGTTAATTTCTCCAGAAGGAACAATGAATTTGAGGATTTTGTCCCCAACATCCTGAAGCGGTTGGAGGAAAACCATATTCCCCGTCATCTTCTGGAGGCGGAAGTGACGGAGTCGGTGTTTATGGCGGATCTGGGCATTGTGGATGACAATATGAAGAGGCTTCGCACGGAGGGAGTGGACGTGTCCGTGGATGATTTTGGGAGCGGATATTCCTCGCTGAATCTGCTGGCGAAGGTTTCTGCCGACACGATCAAGCTGGATCGGCTGTTTTTGGATGCTGCGGGCAGGGACGAACGGGGGCAGACGGTGATCCGATATCTTACCGGGATGCTGAAAAGTCTGGGCTTTACGGTGCTCGCCGAGGGTGTTGAGACGGAGGAGCAGCTAAAGTGGATGCGGACAGCCGGCTGCGACCTGATACAGGGATTCTATTACGCAAAGCCCATGAGCATCGAGGATTTTAAAATTTTTCTGAAAGAATATAATTCCAAAAAACCGGAGAGAGTATGAGTATTTATGACACTTTGAATCTACAGCAGAAAGAAGCCGTGTGCCACACGGATGGTCCGCTTCTTATATTGGCGGGGGCAGGGAGCGGCAAGACCAGGACCCTGACCCACAGGATCGCCTATCTCATGGATGAGATGGGGATCAATCCCTGGAACATTCTGGCGATCACATTCACCAATAAGGCAGCGCAGGAGATGCGGGAGAGAGTGGACAGACTGGTGGGTTTCGGGGCGGACCAGATCTGGGTCAGCACCTTTCACTCCGCCTGTGTGCGTATTCTGCGCAGATACATTGACAGGCTGGGATATGACAATTCCTTTACCATTTATGATACGGACGATCAGAAAACAGTGATGAAGGGGGTCTGCAAGCGGCTCAATATCGACACCAAGGTCTATAAGGAGAGAAGTTTTCTCACCGCCATATCTTCTGCCAAGGATGATCTGGTGGATGTGCGGGAGTATGAAGTCAGGGCGGCGGGAGATCATCACCGGGAGATGACCGCAAGAGCCTACAGAGAGTATCAGGAGACCTTGAAAAAGAGCAATGCCCTGGATTTTGATGATATCATTGTAAAGACTGTAGAACTGTTCAAAAGCTGCCCGGAGGTGCTGGACTATTATCAGGAGCGGTTCCGCTATATCATGGTGGACGAATATCAGGATACCAATTTCGCGCAGTTTGAACTGATCCGGCTGCTTGCGGACAAATACAGGAATCTGTGCGTGGTGGGGGACGACGACCAGTCCATCTATAAATTCCGGGGGGCAGACATCCGGAATATCCTGGACTTTGAGCTGCATTATCCAAAGGCAAGGGTCATAAAGCTGGAGCAGAATTACCGCTCCACCCAGAATATACTCGACGCGGCGAACGCGGTGATCCGGAATAATGTCGGGCGCAAGGATAAGGCTCTTTGGACGGACCGGGGAGAGGGCAGCAGGATCCATCTGAGGCAGTTTGACAACGCTTACGAGGAGGCGGAGTATATTGCTGACGATATCCGGCATAAAGTGAGAGAGGGGAATGCAGAGTATCGTGACTGTGCCGTGCTCTACCGCACCAACGCCCAGGCGAGACTTCTGGAGGAACGCATGGTGGTGGAGGGAATCCCTTACAGCGTGGTGGGCGGCGTGAATTTCTATGCCCGCTCGGAGATCAAGGACATTCTCGCCTATCTGAAAACCATTGACAACGGTCAGGATGAGGTGGCGCTGCGCCGGATCATCAATGTGCCCAAGAGGAGCATCGGCGCGGCATCCGTCGAGAAGCTTGCCGATTATGCAGGAATGCGGGGCATCGGGCTGTACGATGCGATGTGTATGGCGTCGGATGTGCCGGGGCTGGGCAAAGCGGCGGCTAAGATCAATGGGTTTGTCAATATGATACAGGTGCTTCGCAGCGGCAGGGAAAGCTACAAGATCTCGGGGCTGATTCAGGCCATCATAGAGCACACGGGCTATGAGGAGTATCTGCGCAGCCAGGACGATGAGTCGGCGGAGGACAGACTTGCCAATCTGGACGAACTGATCACCAAGGCAGTGACCTATGAGGAATCCCACGACGAGATCCTGCTTTCTGAATTCCTGGAGGAGATCGCACTGGTGGCGGACATCGACAATGTGCAGGAAGGGGATGACCGTGTGCTGTTGATGACCCTGCATTCCGCCAAAGGGCTGGAGTTTTCTTCCGTGTATCTGTCCGGTATGGAGGACGGGCTGTTTCCCGGATACATGAGCATCAAGACGGACTCGCCCGAAGATATGGAGGAGGAGCGGAGGCTTGCCTATGTAGGGATCACCAGGGCGAAGGATGACCTCACGCTGACCTATGCACGGATGCGCATGGTGCGGGGGGAGACCCAGTACAACCCCATCAGCCGCTTTGTGCGGGAGATACCTGCCGGGCTTATGGATCAAACCATACCCGGGACCGGGAGAGCCTCGGATGTCCTCGCCCGCCCGGAGCTGGAAGCGATGGGAGCGGGAAGACAGGGAAGCTTCGGCGGGAAGAGAGAACGTGCCATCGTGCGTCCGCGCACCACACCCAAAACGGATAAGCCCTTTATCGCCAGAGGGATCGGATCCTTAAATCAGATTGCGGGAATTCAAAAGGGAGTGTCAGGCACGGCGGATGCGCCCGATTACAGCGTGGACGACAGAGTGCGCCATGTCAAATACGGTGAGGGAACCGTCAAAAAAATCGTAAAGGAACCCAGAGACTATAAAGTGACGGTGGAGTTTGACGGCGCCGGGCAGAAGATCATGTACGCTTCTTTTGCAAAATTAAAAAGATTGTAGTAATTTCAGCAAAAATGTGGTATTCTATAGAAAGACCACCTAAGAAGAAAGGAAGGTATCGCAATGGATAGACTGGAGAAAGCTTTGGAGATGGCAAATGAGTTCAGGCTCAATGACCTGATCGGCAAGAAGAAAGAGGAGGAAGCGAAACAGAAAAAATGCAATATACTCCTCATTGTTCTGGCAGTGATCGGCGCGATGGCTGCAGCCGCTGCAATCGCTTTTGTGGTGTATCGTTATTTCCATCCGGATTATCTGGAGGATTTTGACGACGATTTCGAGGACGATTTTGAGGATGATGAAGACTTCTTCGAGGACGAAGGAGTAAATTAAATCTATGAAAAAAGGACAGGTATATGAGGGCATCGTCGAGAGGGTGGATTTCCCCGGAAAGGGCATTGTGCGTGTGGGGGAGGAGACCGCAGTTGTCAAGCTGTGCCTGCCCGGTCAGAAGATTCGTTTTTCTGTCAATAAAGTGCGCAAAGGGAAGGCGGAAGGAAGGCTTCTTGAGGTGGTGGAGACATCGCCTCTGGAGACCCAGACTCCGTGTTCCCATTTTGGGTTGTGCGGAGGATGTACATATTTGTCCCTTTCCTATGAGGAGCAGCTGAAAATCAAGGAAGCCCAGGTGAAAAGACTTCTGGACGGCGCCCTTGCGGGCAGACAGGGGGAGTGGCTCTATGAGGGCATCAAAAAAAGCCCTGTGGCGTATGAGTACCGCAACAAGATGGAATTTTCCTTTGGGGATGAGTATAAGGGCGGCCCTCTCGCGCTGGGAATGCACAAAAGGGGCAGCTTTTACGATCTGGTGACGGTGGAGGGCTGCCGCATCGTGGACGGCGATTACCGTCTGATCTTAAAGACCGTGCGGGATTTTTTTGCGGACAGAGGAGTTTCTTTTTTCCACAGGCTGACCCATGAGGGTTATCTGAGGCATCTGTTGGTGAGAAAAGCTTCCCGGACGGGGGAGATTCTTGTAGCGCTGGTGACCAGCTCCCAGGAGCCGCGGGAAGGCGGCAGGGAACGGGAGCTTTTGGAAGATTTTCTGCGGCATCTGCTGGAACTGGAGCGCGGAAAACGGCTGAGCGGAAGATTTGCGGGGATTTTGCACATTGTCAACGATTCTCTGGCGGATGTGGTGCAGAGCGACCGGACGGACATTCTGTACGGGAAGGATTATTTTTATGAGGAGCTTCTCGGGCTGCGCTTTAAAATTTCTGCCTTTTCCTTTTTCCAGACCAATTCCCACAGCGCGGAAGTGCTCTATGAGACAGCGCGGAGCTATGTGGGAACCTTAGGCGGGAAAGAGAGGGTCGTGTTCGACCTTTACAGCGGGACGGGTACCATTGCCCAGCTGATGGCGCCGGCGGCAAAAAAGGTCATCGGCGTGGAGATCGTGGAGGAGGCGGTGGAGGCCGCCCGCAGAAGTGCGTATGAGAATGGGATCTTCAACTGTGAGTTCATCGCGGGAGATGTGTTGAAGGTGCTCGATGAAGTGGAGGAGAAGCCGGATGTCATCATCCTTGATCCTCCCCGGGACGGCATTCACCCTAAGGCTCTGCCCAAAATCCTTTCTTACGGTGTGGACAGTATCGTCTATATTTCCTGTAAGCCCACCAGTCTGGTGAGGGATCTGGAGACTTTTCTCGCGGGCGGCTATGTGGTGGAGCGCGCCGTCGCCGTGGATCAGTTCCCCTGGACAGGCGGGGTGGAGGTCGTGGCACAAATGCGGCATTTACAGGGCGGTGGATGAGGCAGGAGCAGAAACCGGCAAAGACTGTTCAAGCTTAAAAATATGTGGTAAAATATTTTAAATATTTCTTTTTGGATGAGCCGGGGACTATCCGGGCTTCGAGGGACAGTGAAATGAGTGACTGGAAGATTTATGGGCAGCTTTATTGGGCGTTTCTGCGCATCGGAGGGCTTACCTTTGGCGGGGGCTTAAGCATGCTTCCCATGTTGAAATATGAATTGGTGGAAAAGAAACAGTGGCTGACGGAGGAGGAGCTTTTGGACTGTTATGCCATCGGGCAATGTACCCCCGGGATCATCGCCGTCAATACTGCCACCTTTGTGGGATATAAGAAGAAGGGCGTGGCGGGCGGCATTGTGTCCACCCTGGGCATGGTGACTCCCTCGCTGATCATCATCACGCTGATCGCCGCCTGTCTGGAGAACTTTATGAGTAATCCCTGGCTGCAGCATGCGCTGATGGGGGTGCGGGGAATTGTCTGTGCGCTGATGATCAACACCGTTATCAATCTGGCGGGAAAGAGCCTGGTGGATGTGTTTACCTGTGTGATCTGCGCGGCGGTTTTGGCAATCTGTCTTCTGACGGATCTTCCCACCATCCTGATCGTGGTGGTATCCGCGCTTTTGGGGATCCTTTTTGAGCGCCTGAAAAAGCGGGGGAAGGGAGGGAAAACCTGATGGAGATCGTCTGGGAGCTTTTCTGGGAATTTTTTAAGATCGGGCTTTTTGCCGTGGGAGGCGGCCCGGCGACGCTGCCGTTTCTCATGGATCTGGCGCAGAAAAAACCGTGGTATACCATGGGGCAGCTGACCGATATGATTGCCATCAGCGAGTCCACCCCGGGACCTCTGGGGTTAAATATGTCCACCTATGCCGGGTATCAGGCACTGGGGATCCGGGGAGGGCTGGTGTCTTCGCTGGGGCTGGTGCTTCCCAGTGTGATCATTATCGTACTGATCGCCAAATTTCTGGAAAATTTTAATGAAAATCCGTATGTGAAGGCAGCGTTTAAGGGGATCCGCCCCGCTGTGACGGCGCTTATCGCAGCGGCGGTACTTCGGCTGTGCCGGGTATCCCTGTTCGCGGAGGCAGAGGGTGTGCTGTCGCCGGCCGTAGGTTCCATGATCGTGGCTGTGGTCATGTTTGGCGTACTTCAGATAAAACAGTTGAACCGTTTCCATCCCGCGCTCTGGTTTCTGATAGGCGCGCTGGCGGGAGTGATCTTTCAAATGTGATGTGTATAGGATCTTAAAAAAGGAAAACAGGAGGAGCTCTTATGGTGGACATTTTCTTTGACAAGCTGTATCGCAGTGAGCGGGCTGCCGAGCCGTGTTATATCGGTATCCCGGTGAAGAAGGGACAGCTTTGGGATCACGCAGCGGTCCGTGTGTATCAGGAAGGCAGGGAAGTGCCCCTGCAGACGAAGGTGACTTCGCGGCATAAGGACGGTTCCGTCCGTTTCCTGTTCCTGCGTTTCCTTGCGGACCTGCCGGCAAACAAGGGTACGGTGCTGCAATGTGACCTGCATTCTGCCCAAGGGGCGCCCAGGGCGGAGCGCTTTGACGGGGCAGTGTCAAATCGGGCGGCCGAAGAGAGCGGATGCGCGCTGCATGTGGAGGAGGACGGACAGGGGATCACCGTGTCCACGCTCTGCGGCGGGGGACAGGAAATGTCATTCAGGGTACGGCATCAGGGGCAGAATCTGTTTGAATATCTGGATGCCTGCGGACGGCGCTATGAGAAAGAGCAGTTTCTGGGCCCGTTCTTAAAGGACGGTGAAGGGCAGCATTATCAGGTGAGGTTCGGCGAATGGCAGGTGGCAGAGCAGGGCGCGGTCTGCACGATACTGAAGGCAAAGGGCAGCAATGTCCCTGAAAACGCTCCGGCAGACGGCGGAAAGGGCAGCGGTGCCCCCCACGTTGATTTTGAGTGTAAGCTCACCGCCTGGGCGGGCAAACCCTGGGTGGAGGTGTCCTACCGCATCATCAATACCACGGATGCGCCGCTGCATGTGGCTTCCCTGGTTTTTAGGCTGCTGAGGGTTCCCGGGGAGAGCGCTGGAGGAGAGCTGGTGCGCATGGAGGCTTCCGGCACGACAGATTCCACGGGATGCGGGGATCATGTGGATGCTGCCGAGTTCGGGGAGGGCCCCGTATTCCATGCCAGAGGGCTGGGAGAACTCGCGGAGGCGGCAGCGCATACTGCGGTGGAGCGGGTGCGGACCTGTGTGGGACGCTCTAACTACAAGACGGACTTTTATCTGGGGAGGGACGGTGCGGCGGTGAGCCATGTGGCGGATGCCGCTCTGCTGATGCAGGAGGCGAACGAGCATTTTGCGGAGGTCCTTTACGGCACTTTTTTTGCGGATGTCACAGACGATAGGGGAGGCGTGTGTGCCACGATATTCCAGGCGCAGCAGAATTTTCCCAAGGCGGTTCAGGCGGAGGGAGCCGGGCTGTCTGTGATGCTGGTGCCGGAAAATGTGGAAAAGGTAGTGATGCAGACGGGAATGTCGAGAGAGCAGAAGTTTTTGCTGCATTTCCACAGCGCTGAGGAGGATCTTGCGGAAATAGACAACCGGAGTCTGATCTATCAGATGCCGGACAGACCCTATCTGGCGCCTGAGACGCACAGGGATTCCGGGGTGTGGCTGAACGTGTTCAGCGATAAGCAGGACATTGACGTGGAGAGATGCCTGGTGGGACGTGCAGACGGGCATGGCAGGGCGTACGGCATGCTGAACTTTGGCGACTCCTATGATGCCGCTTACACGGCGCAGGGGCGCGGAGGCGGCAGACTGGTCTGGTGCAACAATGAGTATGATTATCCCCATGCCTGTGCGCTTTTGTATGTGCGCACCGGGATCCGCAGATTTCTGGATTACAATATCGCGTCCTGCAGCCACTGGATGGATGTGGACGTCTGCCATTATCATCCGGATCCCCTCTATGTGGGAGGGCAGTGGGAACACTCGGGCGGGCACTGCATGGGCGGTGTCATGGTCTGCTCCCATGAGTGGGTGGAAGGGCTGCTCGACTACTACCATTTTACGGGTGACGAGAGAGGGAAAGAGACGGCTCTTGGCATCGGAGAAAATGTGCTGCGGCTGTTGGATACGCCCATGTATGCCAAAGTGGGCGAGGCAAACGCGAGAGAGACGGGCTGGGCGCTGCGCACCCTGACGGCGCTCTATGTGGAGACCGGGGATGAGAAGTGGATCGGGAAATGCCCCGGAATCTTAAGGGATTTCAAGGTGTGGGAGGAGCAGTACGGCAATTGGCTGGCGCCTTATACGGACAATACGGTCATCCGCGTGGGATTTATGATCTCCATCGCGATCGGAAGTCTTATGCGCTATTACAGAGAGTTCCCCGATCCGGAGCTCAAGGCGATGATGCTGCGTGCCGTGGACGATCTGATCGAAAACTGCTATATGGAGAAGCTGGGCTGTTTTTACTATAAGGAGCTGCCGAGTTTGAACCGCCTTGGCAACAATACATTGCTTCTCGAGGCGCTGGCGATCGCCTATGAGCTGTCCGGAGACAAAAAGTACCTGGAGCCGGGGCTGCTTACGTTCAAAAAGACGGTGGAGGCGGATGTGCCCGGAGCGGTGGGGGAAAAGAAGATCGTGGAGGATGCGGTGACCGTGGGCAAGGCAAGCAGCAAGAATTTTGCCCAGAGCATGATACCGCTTGCAACCTATTACAGGGCGGCGGCAGAATGCGGGCTGCTGTGAGCAGGTATCCGTCTCCCGGCTTGTGTCAGGAGGAATCTGCAGGTCGCGGAAGGAAAGGCAGGAAGAATGTTTCAGAGATTTTATCCTGACAGTGAGGCGGACGACGCCTACAGCATAGATTACGCCGCGCTTTTGAAGTGCGGCTTTCAAGGTGTGATCTTTGACATTGACAATACCCTGGTGCCTCACGGAGCGCCGGCGACCAAGGAGGCGGAAGCGCTCTTTGCGAAACTCAGGGAGCTTGGATTTTCCACCATGCTCCTGTCCAACAATAAGGAGCCGAGGGTGAAAAGCTTTGCGGACGCGGTAAAAAGCGATTATATTTTCAAGGCGGGCAAGCCGGGAAAGGCGGGCTATATGCGGGCCATGGAACGGATGAAGACCACCCCGGAGAACACGGTCTTTGTGGGGGATCAGCTTTTTACGGATGTCTGGGGGGCGAAGAGAACGGGAATCCGGACGATCCTCACCAGACCCATACATCCTAAGGAGGAGATTCAGATAGTGCTCAAACGCTGTCCGGAGAGGCTGATCTTGTATTTTTACCATAAAAAAAAGAGAGGAAGGGATGCCTGCCGGGGCAAAGAGGTTTATGAGGATGAAAGAGATTGACGGTTATACCCGCACATGCGGTCTGATAGGGAATCCGGTGGAACACACACTTTCCCCGGTGATCCACAATACCCTTGCCGGGCTGACGGACCAAAAGCTCTGTTATGTGCCGCTCAAGGTGGAGGCAGAAAGGCTGGAAGAGGCGGTGAAGGGCGCCTATGCGCTGAATTTGCTGGGGGCGAATGTGACGGTGCCCTATAAGAGTGATGTGATTCCTTTCCTGAAGGAGATCGATCCGCTGGCGGAGGAGATCGGCGCAGTGAATACCCTTGTGCGCACGGAGGGAGGCTACAAGGGTTACAACACGGATATGCCGGGGCTCTACCGCGCCATGCGCTCGGACGGTGTCCGTGTGGAAGGGGAGAAGGTGCTGGTGCTGGGGGCAGGCGGCGTGGCGCGCGCCGTGGCAGTGCTCTTGGCAAGGTATGGGGCAGAGGAGATCATCCTGATGAACCGCACGCCCGAAAAGGCGCAGCGTATTGCCGATGAGATCAATACCATGACGAAAACGGCGATCGCCCGCGCCATGGGATATGAGGACTATGAACTCCTTCCCAAACAGGACCGCTGTCTGGCGATCCAGGCGACCAGTGTGGGAATGTACCCGGACTGTGGGGATGTGGTGATTGCCGAGGAGGCGTTTTACAGACGGATACATACCGGATACGATCTGATCTTTAATCCGAAGAAGACGCGGTTTATGGAACTTGTGGAACAGAGCGGAGGCAGAGCCTTCAACGGTGCGAAGATGCTCCTCTATCAGGGGATCATCGCCTATGAGCTGTGGAGCGGTCTCTCCATATCGGAAGAAATGGCGGATCAGGTGTTTGCCGCCATGGAGGAGGCTTAAGAGTGGAAGAAAAAGGAAAAAATATCGTTCTCATCGGCTTTATGGGAAGCGGTAAGAGTACCGTGGGGCTGAAGCTTTCCTACAGGCTGCGGCTGCCGGTGGAGGATACGGATAAGCTCATTGAAAAGAGACAGGGAGTTACGATCGGAGAGATCTTTGCCACGCAGGGCGAGGAGGCGTTCCGCAGGATGGAGACAGAGCTCCTCAGGGAACTCTCCGAAAAACCTTATGGGCGCATTCTGTCCGTGGGCGGCGGCACGCCTGTGAGGGAGGAGAACAGAAGGCTTCTGAAAAAATGCGGAACGGTCATCTATCTGCGGGCGACGGCAGAGACCGTCTATGAGCGTCTGAAGGGAGATGCCACCCGGCCGCTTTTACAGTGCGAGAACCCCAAAGAGCGTATACATAAGCTTATAAAGGAGCGGGACGGAGCCTACCGGGAGTGCGCAAAGGTGACGGTGGATGTGGACGGGCTGACGGTGGAGGAAGTCCTGGAACAGATTGAGCGTGCACTGCGGCAGAGAAAAGACGGGGAGAGGAAACCTATGAAGATTCTTGTGATCAACGGTCCCAATATCAACTTTCTTGGGATACGGGAAAAGAGCGTCTACGGGACGCAGGATTATCAATATCTGTTGGATATGATAGAGGAGAAGGCAAAGACCACGGGAAATGACATTACCGTGTTTCAGTCAAACCATGAGGGAGCCATCATCGACCGGATCCAGGAAGCCTATTTTGACGGCACTGAGGGCATTGTCATCAATCCGGGCGCATACACCCATTACAGCTATGCCATACGGGACGCGCTGGCGAGCATCACGGTGCCCAAGGTGGAAATCCATATTTCCGACATCACAAAACGAGAGGAGTTCCGCAAAAATTCCGTGACGAAGGAAGCCTGCGACCATCAGATATACGGTCAGGGGCTGGACGGATACCTTCAGGCCATTGACCATATTTTGGGGCTTTTGCAGGGGCGCTGAAGGGCGGGCGCGGGATTATTTTTATCTTATGCAAAAAAACAGTTGAAATAGCCAATATTTTATATTAAAATGTTAGAGAATTATATCGTGAAAATTTTAGGAGGAATATAGTATGATTTCTGCAGGCGATTTCAGAAATGGTATCACGATTGAGTATGACAACAATGTGTACCAGATCATTGAATTCCAGCATGTAAAACCCGGAAAGGGCGCAGCTTTCGTCCGTACAAAGCTGAAGAACATCAAGAGCGGCGGCGTTGTGGAGAAGACGTTCCGCCCTACTGAGAAATGCCCTCAGGCGCGTATTGATAGAAAAGATATGCAGTATTTGTATGCTGACGGCGATCTTTATTATTTCATGGATACCGAGAATTATGAGCAGATTGCGCTCAACGCCGAAACCGTCGGCGACGCTTTGAAGTTCGTGAAGGAGAATGAGATGTGTAAGATCTGTTCCCACAACGGCAGCGTATTCTCTGTTGAGCCTCCCCTGTTTGTGGAGCTTGACATCACGGATACCGAGCCCGGCTTCAAGGGCGATACTGCTACCGGCGCCACCAAGCCCGCTACGGTCGAGACCGGCGCTGTGGTCTATGTTCCCCTGTTTGTAGATCAGGGCGACAAGATCAAGATCGATACCAGGACAGGCGAGTATCTGTCCCGCGTATAATCTGTATCAGACTTTTCATCAGGAAGATGTCATGTAAGACAATGGACATGCTTTCCGTACATGCGGAAGGCTCCATTGTCTTTTTTTTATTTCCGGCAGCGGAAAGCCGGCAGAGTATGCTTTCTAATGTATGCTTAGATCATAAGGTCAGGGCCGATCAAAAGAAAAGAGGGAATGTATATGAAAAATGTGAAGACATGTATGGATATCAGGGATTTTGCAGAGCTGATCAGCCGGGAGGTCTCCCGGAAACTGGGCGGCAGATGCCAGGTGAAGCTTCAGGAAGTTTTAAAGAATAACGGTGTGATCCTGCAGGGGATCGTGATCCTGGAAGGAAAACAGAATTTTACGCCCACGATCTATTTAAACGATTATCTGGATGCCTTTGAGGATGGAATGGCGCTTGAGAACATTGTCCAACAGGTCCTCAGGACGTATCGGGAACATGTTTTTGAGGAAAGGGTGGATATGAGTTTTTTCCGGGATTTTGACAGGGTGAACGACGGGATATGTTACCGCATGATCAGTAAGGAACGCAACCGGGTGCTGCTCGAACATATTCCCCATGTGGATTTTCTGGACTTGAGTATCTGTTTTTTCTATGCTTATCAGACCCCCGGTCTGGGGACGGGTTCCATTCTGATCCATAACAATCATGCGGATATGTGGGGAAGTTCCACGGAGCTTCTGATGAAGCTGGCGCAGGAAAATACGAGGCGGCGTTTCCCTTACAGACTCCAGAGGATGAAAGAGATCATAGGGGAACTGTTGGAAGGCGGGACGGATGACTGCTTCGGGGAAATCGGCAGGGAGGATCCGCCGATGTATGTGCTCGGTAATCAGCAGAGACAGTACGGTGCGACCTGTATGATCTATCCGGGAGTGATGGAGACCATAGCGGAAGAGATGGGAGGAGATCTGTATATCCTGCCCAGCTCCATCCATGAGATCATCCTGCTGCCGGAAAAAACGGTAAATGATGTGGAATTTGTTCATAATATGATCCGGGAAGTCAATGCCACCCAGGTGGCGCCTGAGGATATTCTCTCTAACAGTCTGTACTTCTATGATTCCCAACACAAATGTGTGAAAGTTGCCTTGGGATAATTTCATATTTTTTTCATAATTTCAAGGTAGACAGAACAAAACTTTTATGATATTATAATCAGGGTGATGTAACAAAATTGTAACAATTTGCATCCGTAGTCTAATGGATAGAACGGAGGCCTCCGACGCCTTTGATGCAGGTTCGATTCCTGTCGGATGCACTTTACATCACCCTGATTTTTGAAAGGATGATTTATGTTAAAGGATAAATTTCACAATTTGTGTGAGCTGGCGGCACAGAATAAAAAGATAGTGTTTCCGGCAGCGATCGTTGTCGCGGCGGCGATCACAGTGTCTACGGCACTGGGAGCTTCCGGAGGCAGGAAGCTGGAGGAGATTGTCCCCGAATCAGAGGCGGTGGGTCAGGAGGAAAGCGAGCAGGTGGAACTGGTTCCCCTGGTGAAAAATGAGGACAGCGCCATCAGCGAATTGATCTATACTTATTATGATGCGCAGGCAAACGGGAATCTGGAGGTTCTGGAGACTCTCAGAGACGAGATGTCGGAAGTGGAGAGGCTTTCTTATCAGGAGAAGGCAAATTACTATGAGTACTATCCCAAGCTGGAGATTTACACCAAAAAGGGATTGAATGAGGGAGAGACGATCGTCTATGTCTATTACTGGCTGACCTTTGTCAACCATGAGGAGGCGTTCCCCGGCTATACTTCCCATTATGTATGTACTGCGGAGGATGGATCCCTCTATATCAAATTCAACAATTTCAGCGATGAACTCAACGAATACACCAGGGCGGTGTGCGCCCAGGATGATGTGGTAGAGTTTAACAACCGTGTCAAAGCGGAGTATGACCTCTTCAAGGAGGAACATCCGGATCTGGCAGATTATCCGGACGAAGTCAAGAATCAGGTCAACATCAATGTCGGCATCAAGTGGTCTGAGATGCAGGCACAGATGGAGAGCGTTTCCGAGGGGAATGCCGCGGAGCAGACCCCTGAGGAGAGTCAGGAGCAGACTCCTGAGGAGGAAGGCCCTAAATTTGCCACGGCCACGACCACGGTCAATGTGCGCAGCTCGGACAGCGAGCAGGCGGATAAACTGGGGAAGGTGAGCGGCGGCACCAGGGTGGAGGTGTTAGAACAGCAGATCAACGGCTGGACACAGATAGTATACGAAGGCGCAGCCGGCTACATCAAATCCGAGTTTTTGCAGATGGAGGAGAGCGCTTCGGGTGTTGCTTCCATTGGCACCGTGAAAGCGACCACCAATGTCAATGTGCGTGCGTCGGCAAGCGAGACGGGAACCAAGCTGGGGACGCTCGTGGGCGGCGACACTGCCGAGCTGATCGCGCTGGAAGGAGACTGGTGCAAGATCAAATTCGACGGGCAGATCGCTTATGTGAAGGCAGAGTTTGTGGAAGAGCAGTAAAAATATCACAAGGAATATTTTTTGCCGAGACGTGCATAATATCATTGAAAATTGATCAGAGAGACGATGAGAGCTTCCTGTGGAGATGCAGGAGGCTCTTTTTGTGGGAGGAGGGCTTTATGAAGACCCAGGAAGTTGCCGTTTACCGGGAAATTCAACGAAATGCAGAGACCGCGATCAAGGCATTGGACACGCTGTCGGATAAGGTATATGACAAGGAGCTTGCCCTGCAGATCTCCAGGCAGTCTCTGGAGTATGCGAATCTCAGGAGCCGGGCGGTGGAAGCGCTCCTGGATGCGAAGGCGGAGCCCTACAAGGCAAACCAGCTTGCGGATATCGTACAGCGGACGGGTTTGAATTACAATACGCTCTTAAATACCAGTACGGGGCATATTGCGGAGCTGATGATCAAAGAACGCAACAATGGCGTCCTGGAGATGGAAAAGGTTCTCAGACACAACGGGGAGGCGGGAGAGAAACCCAGAACCCTGGCGAAGGAGCTTCTGGATATAGACAGACACAGTATCACCACGCTGAAGAGCTATCTTTGATCGTCCTGCAGGAACTCTCTTTTACGGATGGCAGGAGCGAAATTGTGCATTTTGCATGAAAAAAATGCCAAAACTTTTACGGTTTAATGAAATAAAGTGAGTTGTGTAATCCGCTCAAACAGTATATAATATTTCTCAAAGGACAAAGGTGTCTATACCAAGGGACAACTCTGTCCTTAAATCGTGTATACACCCGGAATGTGGTTGATAGTCGCTTCTTGTGGAAGGAGAAAATCATACCCAGAATCCTATACAATACATTATTTTAAAGGAGGACATGAAACATGTCATACGTTGATGAGGTCTTTGATTTAGTCGTAGCAAAGAATCCCGCTCAGCCTGAGTTTCATCAGGCAGTCAAGGAGGTACTGGAGTCTCTGAGAGTTGTCATTGAGGCAAACGAGGAGAAGTACCGCAAGGACGCTCTGCTGGAGAGACTGGTAACTCCCGAGAGACAGCTCCTTTTCCGTGTTCCCTGGGTGGATGACAAGGGACAGGTTCAGGTCAACAACGGTTTCCGTGTGCAGTTTAACTCCGCCATCGGACCCTACAAGGGAGGTTTGAGGCTTCATCCTTCCGTAAATCTTGGTATCATCAAGTTCCTTGGTTTTGAGCAGATCTTCAAAAACTCCCTCACCGGGCTGCCCATCGGCGGCGGCAAGGGCGGTTCCGACTTTGATCCCAAGGGGAAGTCTGACAGAGAGGTTATGGCATTCTGCCAGAGCTTCATCACCGAGCTCCACAAGTACATCGGCGCCGACACCGATGTTCCCGCAGGCGACATCGGCACGGGCGCAAGAGAGATCGGTTATATGTATGGTCAGTACAAGAGACTGACAGGGCTCTATGAGGGCGTTCTCACCGGAAAGGGGCTCTCCTATGGCGGCTCCCTTGCAAGAACCGAGGCGACGGGCTATGGTCTTTTGTATCTGGTGGAAGAGATGCTCAAGTGCAACGGCAGGGATATCGCCGGCAAGACCGTGACCATCTCCGGCTCCGGCAATGTGGCTATTTATGCCGCACAGAAGGCGCAGCAGCTGGGAGCAAAGGTTGTGACCGTGTCCGATTCCACCGGATGGGTATACGATCCCGAAGGCATTGACGTAGCCCTTCTGAAGGAAGTGAAGGAGGTTAAGCGCGCGAGACTGACCGAGTATGCCGCAGCAAGATCCTCCGCAGAGTATCATGAGAAGAAGAACGGCGAGCACGGCGTATGGAATGTGAAGTGTGATATTGCGCTTCCCTGCGCTACCCAGAACGAGCTGGACATCGAGGATGCAAAGGCTTTGGTTGCAAACGGCTGCTTTGCGGTGGCAGAGGGCGCCAATATGCCCACCACCATGGACGCTACCGAGTATCTGCAGAAGAACGGCGTCCTGTTCTGCCCCGGCAAGGCTTCCAACGCAGGCGGTGTGGCTACCTCCGCTCTGGAGATGAGCCAGAACAGCGAGAGACTTTCCTGGACCTTTGAGGAAGTGGATGCCAAGCTGAAAAACATTATGGTAAATATCTTCCACAACCTTGACAATGCCGCCAAGCAGTACGGTATGGAGGGCAACTATGTTGCCGGCGCGAACATCGCAGGATTTTTGAAGGTTGCCGAGGCTATGACCGCTCAGGGTATCGTATAATAACCGGGCAGAAAGCACAGCCATCGATATCCGGAAACCTATCGTATAACCATGGATCCTCACATAGAAACCGGTCCCGCAGATCTGTCTTTCCGACAGATCTGCGGGACCGGTTGTCGTCTGTATCCTTTATTACGCCACAGAGCATACAGCCGTCTGTGGATCTTTATTTCTTGTCCAGATCCAGTACCAGGTGCTGGGGAAGACCGTTTACCATGAACGGAGCGTAGTCGCCCTGGATCAGGGGTTTCACATAGTCGATGAAATCCTCAGTCACAAAGTCCCCTTCCTTGTTCACCCACTCTCTGGGAACCAGTTTCTCATTGTTGGCGATACGGTGTACATCGTAGATGCCGGCTGTGCTCATATAAGGATCGTCGGATACACGGTCGATAACCACCATCTTGCCCGTGTCTCCCTCGTCGGCAGCCTTTACAGCGGCACCGCCCACCATGAACGCCTCGTCGATGTCGGTACGGGAAGCCATGTGGGATGCGCTGCGCTGCAGGGTGGAGAACTCAATGGAGCGGGTCTTGCAGCCGATTTCCGCGCCGAGGAAGGTTGCAAGGTAAGCAGCGGTGCCCTGAAGCTGCTTGTGCCCGAATGCGTCCACATAATCGGGACCGCCCGAAAGCTCGCATACATAGCGGTTGTCGGCAAGGCGGATGCCTTCGGAGACAGCGATCACAAGATTCGGTTTCTGCTTGATGAGCTTCTGTACTTTTTTGAGGAATTTGTCCATGTCAAAGGTAAGCTCAGGGAGATAGATCAGATCGGGACCGGAACATTCCTCTGTCTTTGCCAGGGCGGTAGCGCCGGTCAGCCATCCCGCATTGCGCCCCATGATCTCCAGAATGGTGATGTTTTCCTTATTGTAGCTTAAGCCCAGGGCGTCGCGGATGACTTCCTTGGTGGAAGCGGCAATGTACTTGGCTGCGCTTCCGAAGCCGGGAGTGTGATCCGTGAGAGCCAGATCGTTGTCGATGGTCTTGGGAACGCCCAGGAATTTCTGGGGATGTCCCTTGATGATGGCATAGTCGGAAAGCTTCTTGATGGTGTCCATGGAATCGTTTCCACCGATGTAGATGAACGCTTCAATTTCCAGTTTGTCAAGAATATGGAATATTTTCTCATAGATATCCGGATCCTCGTGGATCTCCGGCAGTTTGTAACGGCAGGAGCCCAGGAAGGCGGAAGGAGTGCGCTTTAAAAGCTCAATGTCCATATCCGTATGAATCTGTGTGGACAGATCCACATACTTTTCGTCCAAAAAGCCCTGAACGCCGTGGAGCATTCCGTATACCTTGTGGAAGCCGCGCTCCTTGGCGGTTTTGTAGACGCCGGCGAGACTGGAATTGATCACGGATGTGGGGCCGCCGGACTGCCCGACAATGATGTTGCGTAAATTAGACATACCATTACCTCTCTGTTTCTCAATTTTTATCGTAAAGAACCTATTCCTATTGTAGCAAAGGAATTTTCAGTTTGCAATCCGAATATGTGTAAATGTTTCCAAAAATCCCAAAAAGGAAAGATAGCGGTTGCTTTTTCTAAGGCGGTTCTGTAGAATAAATGATATAAAATAGATCATAAAGAAAATTTGGAAATGCCGTTTGAGCGGCGGAATGAGGGGGCAGAATGAAAAAACTGAGAAAGAGATGGATTGCTTTGCTTTTGTGTGGTCTTATGCTGTTTTCCGATGTGTCGGCAGCAGCCGCCCATGCAGAAGAGCCGACAGCTGCTGAGACGGAGGAGATCCGGGAGGGGCATGTACATAACGACGGGGATACCCATGGGGAAGAAGCGTTCAATGGGGATGAATCCGGTGCCGGGCAGGGAGACGGCGATGTGACTGGCGGCGACGTGACTGTGGGCGATGTGACCGCAGGGGATCCGCCCGGCGTGGAGGAGCCCCGGAGCGAACCGACGGATCTGACGACCCCGGTGATCCGGGTAGAGGGAGAGCTGAAGAACGGAAGCTACTGTGAAGCGCCCGCGGTGACGGTGACCGATGAGGGAAATAACCTTGCACAGATCATCCTGCGGGATGGCTCCGGGTCGAAGGAGTACACGATAGCGGTCGGGAAGGAAGAACAGGGCAGTAAAGAGATACGCATATCCGATTATATCGAAGATATTTCTTTTGTGCGCAGGCTTGATATCGTGGCGACGGATGAAGCCGGCAATACCTATTCGAAAAGCTTCTATGCGGGGCATACCGTCAAGGCTATCCTGCGCTATAAGTTTCCGGCTACCTGCGCGGAGAAGGAAAAGAGCGTACATGTCTATATCTGCGGCGGCTGCGGCATAGATTTCTATCAGGCAAACTATTATGTCAGTGACAGCCTGCAGCCGGAGCATGAATTCCGGGAGGAGACCGTGACGGAGAACGGCTGCGGCGGCGCGGGAACCCTGACCAGGAAAACCTGTGAAGTCTGCGGTTATGTGGAGACGGTAAAGAGCGAAGATTATGTGGAAGGTACGGACCACCAGTGGGAGACGCACACCAGGGCTGCCGACTGTACCAGGAGCGGTTTTACCTGGGAGGAATGTTCCAAATGCCATGATGTGAAAAACGTGAAGATCCTCCGGCAGCTCTGCCATGTATACGGCAGCTATAGGGTGGTGGAAAAGGCTACCTGTGAGACACCGGGGAAAAAGGAGGCCGTCTGTACCCGCGAGGGATGTAATGCGGTCAATACGGTGGTGATCCCTGCCGGGCATTTATGGGTGCGCACGGAAGTGGAGGCTCCCACCTGCCAGAAGACGGGTTACACTGCGCTGGTATGTTCCGAATGCCATATGGAGAAAGAGGGCAGCCGGAACACTCTGCAGCAGACACAACATTCCTATGAGGACGACGGCGACTGCACCACGGCTTCCGTCTGTAAGTTCTGCGGGATAGAACTGGTGGAGCAGCAACAGCATAAACTGGATAAGTATGTGGCAAGCGAAGCGGGGCATTATCAGAAATGCCAGAATCCGGGATGCAGATATGACACCCGGCAGGAGGGTGAAGTGCTGCCTCACAGCTACAGTCACAATTCCGGTCCCCGTGACTGCACCTATAACTGGATATGTTCCGAGTGCGGATACACCGTCAAGGGAAACAGCAGCCATACTTTGGGTGAATGGCAGTCTGACGGAACATATCATTGGCAGGAGTGTGTAAACTGCGATTATTCTACCCGGAAGGAAGCTCATGTCGTCAAGGACGATTATGACTGCACTACCGCCAAGTCCTGTTCTGTCTGCGGCAGGGAGCTTGAGGCGGCAAAAGAGCATAATTGGTCCGAGAAATACAACGACACGATCTCTTACCATTGGCGTGTCTGCACCAATGAGGGATGCCGGCAGCGAAACGAACGCGAGGAGCATCAGATAAATTGGGACCGCAGGGACTGCACAGAGTCGCTGCGCTGTCAGACCTGCAGCTATGTGGCGATTCATGGAGAGATTACACACAGGTATGCCGGCGCCCCCGTTCTGGGAGACGAAGAGGGGCATTATCAGATCTGTCAGAACGGCAACTGCGAGGTGGTGAAACGTCTGACGGAGGGGCACAGCGGCGGAACGGCGACCTGTCAGAGCCCTGCGGAATGCGAAATCTGTCACCAGCCCTATGGAGAGAAAGACACCACGCACCATGTGGGCAGTGTCTTTCAGGATGAAAGACCGGCGACCACGGAGCAGGAGGGCTACACCGGAGACGAAGTCTGCACTGCCTGCGGCACCGTTATCAAAAAGGGCGAGACCATCCCTAAGCTGGAAGTGAGCTGTGAACACGAGTGGGTGAAGAAATACGACGATGAAAAGTGTTGGGAAGAGTGTGCGAGACACTGCGGCGCGACGCGAAACGAGATAAAGCACACGCTGGAACAGCACAGCGATGAGGGCGGGCATTGGCAGCAGTGCCGGGTATGTAAGTATGCGACTACAAAAGTTCCCCATGTCTCCAGGGAAAGTGAGATCGACACAGACTGTACTACCAGGCTGACCTGCGGGGACTGCGGCTATGTGATCGAAGAGGCGAAGGAGGGGCACAATTTTGACGAAACGCTGGTGTTCGATGAAACCGGGCACTGGCATGTGTGCACCAATCCGGGCTGCAGCCAGATCAGTGTGAAAACAGATCATAGGACCGACGACAATCACGACTGTACCAGTGCGGTGAAATGTATTGACTGTGGTCATACCCTTGTGGAGGGGCAGAAGGAACACAATTGGAGCACCGTATGGCAGTCGGATGAGAAGGGGCATTTCCACAGATGTCTGAACACAGGGTGTCAGCAACTTGAACGCGAGGACCACATCCCCGTGGAAGATGACAGACTGTGTACCACTCCCATTGTCTGCTCTGTCTGCAACCGGGTGATCACCGCCGCAGAGGAATCCCACAATTTCGGCGGGGTATATTATCACGATGAGACCGGGCACTGGCAGAAATGCCAGAACGAGGGCTGTGACGGTGTGGATGCAGAACATGCCCACAGCGGCGGAACGGCAACCTGCAGGAAGCAGGCGATCTGTATGTTCTGTGGCGCTGCATATGGCAGTACGGACGAAATGGTTCATGAGGGCAGTCTGGAAGTCCGCGGTTATGTGCCTCCCACGACGGAGTCGGAAGGCTACAGCGGCGATACCTATTGTCTGGGCTGTGAAAAGCGGGTTGCGGAAGGGGAAGTGCTTGCCCGTCTGTCGGAAGATCATGAACATGTCTTTGACGGCATAGTTTATTTTGATGATACGCATCATTGGACACAGTGCCGGTGCGGGATGCACAGCAGTTACAGAACCCATAAGCTGGGGGAGTGGCAGTCGGACAACACGCATCACTGGAAAGTGTGCGAATATGACCAGTGCGGATATATTGTGAGGGAAAATCACCAGTATGAGCAGGGAATCTGTGTTGTCTGCAATGCGCTGCAGCCGGATTATCAGCTGTCGGAGGATCTTTGGATCGTTCCGATCGGAGACTATACCTATACCGGAAAGGCGGTCACGCCGCAGATTCATGTGTTTAACGGAACCCGCCGCCTGGTCCAGGGGACGGATTATACGGTAAAATATAAGAACAACACCAAGGTGGGAACCGCTAAGGTTATCGTGACCGGAAAAGGAAATTACAAGAACTCTATGAGCGCAGAGTTCTCCATTTTGCCCAAAGACTTAGGGGACGGTGACATTGTGGCTGACGCGCTGGCGGCCGCTGCAAATAAAAAGGTACAACACCCTGTGCCCGCTTTGACCTGGAACGGCAGAAAACTGAAGAACGGGGCAGACTTCACCGTAAGTTATCCTTCTTCCGGTGAGAATGCGTATAAAGATGTGGGAGAATATCAGATTGCCGTTCATGGGAAGGGAAATTTCTCCGGAAGTCTGGTTGTGGGCTTTACTGTCACCGGGAACAAGCCTGTCAACAAGCTGACGGTGGAGAGGATCTCCGATCAGAGCTGGACCGGGCAGGAGATCACTCCCCAGGTCACTGTCCGGGATGGAAAGAGCACACTTGTGAAGGGTGTGGATTATGATGTCACCTATGAAAACAATCAGGAAGTGGGAACCGCTGCGGCGGTGATCACCGGAATGGGCAGTTATGCCGGGATAAAGAGGGTAACCTTCAGGATCGTGGGCAGTAAACTGAACAAAGCTTCCGTGACGGGTGTCCGCACGGATCTGGTATACTGCGGCGAGGAACTCAGACAGGATGAGAGCGGGATCGTCCTCACTGTGGGCAAAGGGGCGGATCAGAAGATATTGCGGCAGGATGTGGACTACACCGTCTCCTATGCGAACAATATAAAGCCCGGCAAAGCTTCCGTTATCTTTACCGGTATCAATGGATATAAGGGCTCCAGTCTCAAGAAGACCTTCACCATCCGGGCATACGATCTTGCTTCGGACGAGGAAAATAAGGTTCAGGTGACCGTGGAGAAGAGTGTGGTGTATTCTAAGGATGGCGCAAGACCTAAAGTGAAAGTGACTTTCGACGGTGAGACGCTGACCGCAGGCAGGGACTATACTCTGTCCTATGCCAATAATCGCGCGGTCGGAGGGGAAACGGACAAAAAATCCCCCGCAGTCATCATAAAGGGGAAAGGCTGCTTTGCCAAAACTATGGCGCCGGTGAAGTTTACTATCGCCGCAAAGCCCCTCATGAGCCTCTCTGATCATGCGTCGGCACAGGATAAGGTATGGACCGGCAGGACCAATTCCCATACCACCGCTTTCACTCTCACAGAGGAGGACGGCACAAAACTGAAGGCGGGTACCGATTACAAGGTAAGTTACTATTATGCGGAGGAAACGACCCTGCTGGACGGAGTGACCGTGCGCGCGAAGGACGATGAAGTGAAGAAGACGGACCGCATTCCGGTCAACACCAGATTGTATGTACTTGCTTCCCAGGCAAAGAATCCGAATTATTTCGGCAGTGTGTCGGCAGAATTCTGTCTGGTGAAGAGCAGCGTGGCAAGGGCAAAGGTGACGATTCCCGATCAGATGTTCACCGGATCTGCCATCGAACTGGACGAGAAGGACATCAAGGTGATGCTGGGCGGAAGACAGCTTGCCCCGGACGAGTATGAGATTGTTGAGGGCAGTTATGTCAACAATGTGAAAAAAGGCGTGGCAAAACTTACCATACGGGGCTGCACAAAAGAGTGCGGCGGCACGAAGACCGTCACATTCAAAATCGTGCAGAAACCGATGAAATAACAGGTGTGTGGATTTGGATGACCTGTCAATAGAATGATAAAAATACAGTTCTAAAATATAGTCCTAAGAGATTGTTCCCGGGCGGATGCCGGATCTGTGCATCCGCCCGGGACTTGTCTCTGGCTGCCCTGTATATTTTTAATGAGAGTACGGAGTGGAAAAACGGGATATGACAAGTTTTTGTTTACAATGCCGCGAAACAATGGTAAATTATAATATATGGGGAACGGAAAGGAGAAGGTGGAATGGCACGAACAATTCTTGTAACCGGCGGAGGGGCCAGCGGTAAGTCCAGATGGGCGATCTCTCAGTTTGCGGCATGTGACAATGTGCTTTACATATGTCCGGATACGCTGGATGAGGATACACGCAACAGGATCAGCTTCAGCAATCATAAAAATTATGTGGAGTGGGATCTTCAGGAGCATGTGACATCCAATCCCAGGAATCTGTTCAGGAAACATAAATTTGCGGTGTTTGACAGTTTAAACGATTATACAATGAAAGTGATAGAAGAGATGTGCCCGGATATCTCCCGGTTGACTGCGGAGAAGGAGAAGGAGATCGAGAAGCGTATTGTTGAGGATGTGCTGGGCATGTACGATGAGATCAGACTGATCGAGGGAGACATTGTGGTGATCACTTTGGAGACCGGATTTTCCCTTGAACCCGAAGATGCGAAGCTCATGGCAAGGCGCAAGATACTGGGTATGGTCAACCAGCGTATTGCCAACGAATCCAGCGATGTGTACCTTTCCGCAAGCGGGATTCAGTTTAAGATCAAATGATTTAATATAAATATGGAGGCTTGACTGATGGATATTGAAGAATTGGTAATGGAAGCGAGACAACGGATGGCGTCGGATATTCATCTGACCGTTGGCTATGCCACATTGGCGCGTATCAATGGGGAACTGGTGCCTTTTAAGGAGCGGGATGACATCGGTGTAAACCGACTGATCCACTCTCTTCTGACCGCCGAGCAGGAGAAGCAGTTCAGCACGGACGGCAAGGATCTGGATTTCAGTTTTGAGTTAAGCGACGGTTCCATGCAGCGTGTCAATGTATACCGCCAGAATGGGCGCGCGGCAGCGGCGATCCGTCTTTTGAATACAAAGGTGCCTTCTCTGGCAGAGCTGGAGATGCCCCCTGTCCTGAACGAACTTGCGGGCAAAAGAAAGGGTATGATCCTGGTCACCGGTTCCACCGGAAGCGGAAAGACTACTACTTTAGCGGCGATGATCGATGAGATCAACAAAAAGCGGGCATGTCATATCATTACCATTGAGGATCCTATTGAATACCGCTATGACCCCGGAAAGGCGATCATCCACCAGAGAGAGCTGGGCAGGGATGTGCCGGATTTCCGTACCGCACTGCGCAGTGTGTTGCGTGAGGATCCGGATGTGATCCTGATAGGTGAAATGCGTGATTATGAAACGATCTCTCTGGCTCTTACCGCAGCGGAGACGGGGCACCTGGTGCTGGCGACGCTGCACACAGCCAGCGCGGCACAGACCATAGACCGGATCATTGACGAATGCCCCGTGGATGTGAGAGATCAGGTGCGCATGCAGCTTGCCAATCTTTTGCAGGGTGTCATTGCACAGACCCTGGTTCCCAGATGTGATGAGCGCGGAGGACGTATCGCAGCCATGGAGATTTTGATCGGAACCGATGCCGTGAAGAATATGATCCGCTCCAACAAAGTTGCCCAGATGAATTCCGTGATGCAGACCTCAGCCCGCCAGGGTATGTGTACCTTTAATGACAGTCTCAACAGACTGTGCAGGGAGGGTATTATCTCCTATGATGTGATGATGCAGTACAGCGCGGACGGTGTTGCAATGGAATAAGTTAAATTTAAAATTAACATATATTTAACTTACATTTATTTTTATGCGTATGGCAAAGCTCCTGTGGGTGAGAGAATCTGCAGGAGCTTTATCTGCCCAGACGGAGGGAGACGATAGATGGCGTCAAAAAAGTTTTACGCCGTAAAAAAAGGAATAACACCTGGTATTTTTATGAGCTGGGAAGAGTGCCAGGCGTCGGTAAGCGGTTTTCCCGGGGCTCAGTTCAAAGGGTTTGCGACCCGGGAAGAGGCGCAGGGCTATCTCGATGGAACAGTGTATTGCCCGGAGGAAGACGAAGACCGTAAACAGGAGACGAAGCTGCCGCCCTATGAGACGGTTCCCGGGAGACTGCTGGTCTATGTGGATGGCAGTTATGACGACAGTATCCCTAAGTATGCCTTTGGCTGTGTGTTCCTATTGGAGGGAGGAGAAATCCGCTTTGCTCTTGGAAACGGCGATAACCCCCAGTCCCTGCAGCATCGCAATGTGACCGGGGAGATGCTGGGCGCCATGTACGCCGTGAGGACAGCGATGATGAATGGTTATGAGACGGTGGAGTTATGCTATGATTATGAAGGAATCGAAAAGTGGGTTACCGGAGCCTGGCGCAGCAGAACGGAACTGACCCAGAAGTATGCCCGTTCCATGCGGGAGTGGGGGAAGGATATCCGGATCATCTTTACCAAGGTGGAGGCGCATGCCAATGAGGCATACAATGAACTTGCCGACCGCACCGCAAAACGCGGGCTGAGAGAGGGGGAGGGCGTTCCCAAAGTGATGCGCCTTGAGGAGTTGGAGCTGTATGGAAGAAAAAATTCGTCTGAATAAATATCTCGCCCGGTGCGGCGTATGCTCCCGAAGGGATGCGGACCGCCTGATCGCCTCGGGAAAGGTGTCGGTCAACGGTGCCCCGGCACAGATGGGACAGAGCGTGGAGCCCGGGGATAAAGTCCGGGTGGACGGACAGGTGCTGACGGGAGAGCAGAGGAAGGTCGTGCTCGCCTTCTATAAGCCCGTGGGGGTGACTTGTACCCAGCGGGATGCCCATGCCGGACGCATCATCCGGGATCTGGTTTCCTATCCCGTCCGGGTGACGTACGCGGGGCGGCTGGACAAGGATTCCGAGGGATTATTGCTCTTGACCAATGACGGAGAGCTGATCAACGCCATGATGCGCGGGGCAAACGGACACGAAAAAGAGTATATCGTAGAAATAGATAAAGAAATAACAGATGTTTTTTTAATAAATATGTCCCGGGGGGTATATCTCCGGGAATTGGACGTGACCACACGACCCTGCAAGGTGGACCGGATCGGGAAACATACCTTCCGGATCATCCTGACGCAGGGGTTGAACCGCCAGATCCGGCGCATGTGCAGAGAACTGGGAGCCCGGGTGCAAAGCATCCGGCGCGTCCGGGTGCTGAATATCTCTCTGGGGGATCTGCGCCCCGGCGGATACCGGGAGCTGAGCGCCCGGGAATGTGCAAAATTATATGAGAAGGCAGGATTGTAAATGCGGCAAAACAAGACCCAAAAGGAACAGATTCAGAGGATGAAGGCTCTGGTGGATACCCTGGATCGTGCGGCAAAGGCATACTACGCCGAGGACAGGGAGATCATGAGCAATCATGAATATGATGCGCTCTATGATGAACTGACGGCGCTGGAGGAGGAGACGGGAATCGTGCTCTCCAACAGCCCCACGGTGAATGTGGGTTATGAGGCGGTGGATGAGCTGCCCAAGGAACGCCATGAGTCTCCCATGCTTTCTCTGGATAAGACAAAGGAACGGGAGAGCCTGAAGAGCTGGATGCAGGGGAATCCGGCAGTTTTGAGCTGGAAACTGGATGGATTGACCATTGTTTTGACCTATCGTGAAGGAAAACTTGCAAAAGCGGTCACCCGGGGCAACGGTGAGATCGGGGAAGTGATCACCAACAATGCCAGGACCTTTCAAAACCTTCCCATGCGGATCTCCTTTCCGGGGGAGCTGGTCCTGAGGGGGGAGGCGGTCATCAGTTATTCCGATTTTGAGAAGATCAACGAGGAGATACCGGAGGAAGCCGACAGGTACAAAAATCCCAGAAATCTCTGCAGCGGTTCCGTGAGACAGCTGAACAATGAGATCACGGCGAAGAGAAATGTGCGGTTTTATGCCTTTGGTCTGGTGAGGGCCCAGGGTGAGGAATTCCACAATTCCAGGATGGAGCAGTTTGCCTTTCTGGAACGCCAGGGCTTTGAGGTGGTGGAGCATTATCTGGTACGCCCTGAGGACATACTGGAGCGGATCGCCTTTTTTCAGGAGAAGATTGCTCATTATGATATCCCTTCGGACGGGCTGGTGCTCACCTTTGAGGATATAGCCTACGGCAGATCCCTGGGAAGAACAGCCAAGTTTCCCCGGGATTCCATTGCCTTCAAATGGGCGGATGAGATTCGGGAGACCACCCTTCTGCAGATAGAGTGGAGTGCAAGCCGCACAGGGCTGATCAATCCCGTGGCGATCTTCGAGCCGGTGGAACTGGAGGGAACTACCGTAAGCCGCGCCTCGGTTCACAATGTGAGCATCGTGAGAGGGCTGCAGCTGGGGATCGGTGATAAGATCACGGTCTTTAAGGCGAATATGATCATTCCGCAGATAGCGGAAAACCTCACAAAAAGCGGAAACCTGCAACTCCCGGAGAAATGTCCCGTCTGTGGGCAGCCTGCACAGATCCGGCAGGTAAATGAGGCTAAGGTGCTCTATTGCGCCAATGAGAAATGCCCGGCAAAGCAGATCAAATCTTTCACGCTTTTTGTCAGCAGGGACGCCCTCAATATCGACGGATTGTCCGAGGCAACACTGGAAAAGCTGATCGACTGCGGGTTTATCCATGAATTTGCCGATCTGTTTGAGCTGGAACGGTATCGGGAGGATATTGTACAGATGGAAGGATTTGGTGTAAGATCCTTTCAAAATCTTATGGATAGCATCGAAAAGGCGAGGACGACAACGCTTCCCCGACTTCTCTACGGGCTGGGGATCGCCGGCATCGGTGCGGCAAATGCCAAATTGATCTGCCGGTATTTTGACTATGATCTGGAACGCATGAGAGCGGCGGATAAGGAAACCTTAAGCGAGATCGAGGGCATCGGGGAAGTGCTGGCGGACGCCTTTGCGGAATACATGGCGGACGGGGACAACCGGCGCAGACTGGAGACGCTCCTGCAGAAGCTGACTTTAGTGATCCCGCAGGCGGATACGTCGGGTCAGCCCATGGTCGGGATGAACTTTGTCATCACCGGCAGCCTGGAGCATTATGAAAACCGCAATGAATTGAAGGATATCATAGAACAGAGGGGCGGGAAGGTGACGGGCAGTGTTTCCAAAAATACCACATGCCTGATCAACAATGACATTCATTCCAATTCTTCCAAAAACAAGAAAGCGAAGGAGCTGGGGATCCCCATATTGTCGGAGGAAGATTTTATCTCCGGGTATTTACAATAGGATGTGGCTTTTACAGCCGGCCCGGGAAACCGGAACGGGAAAATCGAAATACCGGTAAGAAGATCAAGAAAGTGAGAGGATGATAGAAAAATGCCGATCAAGACACAGAGCGAACTCCCCGCAAAGGAGATCCTGGAGAACGAAAATATATTTGTGATGGACGAAAACCGTGCGCTGCACCAGGACATCCGTCCCCTGCAGGTGTTGATCCTGAACAATATGCCCATCAAACAGGATACGGAGCTGCAGCTTTTGCGCTCCCTGTCCAACACGCCCCTTCAGGTGGACGTGACTTTCATGAATGTGAAAAGCCATGTGTCCCAGAACACTTCCGCCAGCCATCTGAACAAATTTTATGTCACGCTGGACGAGGTCAGGGACCGGAAATTCGACGGTATGATCGTCACCGGAGCGCCGGTGGAGGACATTTCCTTTGAAGAGGTGGACTACTGGGAGGAGACCTGCGAGATCCTGGACTGGGCCCAGGAGCATGTGACATCCACCCTGCATATCTGCTGGGCGGCGCAGGCGGGATTTTACCATTATTATGGGATCAATAAACGCCGGCTTCCCCATAAATTGTTCGGGGTCTATGAACATTTGGTAGCCAACCGCAAGATCCCGCTGGTGAGGGGGTTTGACGATGTGTTTCTGGCTCCCCACAGCAGGCACACGGAGACGCCGTCGGAGGCGATCCATGCCTGTGATGCGCTCACGGTGCTTGCGGAATCCGAGACGGCAGGAGTGTTCCTTGCCATCGCCGAGAACGGGAAAAAAATCTTTGTCAACGGGCATCCCGAGTATGACCGGTACACTTTGCGCAATGAATATTTCCGTGACAGGGACAAAGGGCTGCCCATTCAGATCCCCTACAATTATTTCCCGAATGACGATCCCGAACAGCGTCCGCTGCTGCAATGGAGGAGCCACAGCAACAACCTCTACAGCAACTGGCTTAATTATTACGTATACCAGGTGACGCCCTATGATCTGACATCGATCCATTCCTGATGATTCCGCAGCGATGCCGGCAGTCTGCCGGCATCCTTTTCCTTTATCCGTTTTATCCACGTTCCAGAGAAGACAAAAATGCTCCCAGCAGTCTTGTCTGTTCCTGGCTGAGGTTGGAGACATTAAGAAATGCTTCGTGATCTGTCCTGCCCAGCCCAAGAAGATAATCGGTGGAGCAATGGTACAGATTTGCCAGAGCCATCAGATTTTCCACGCTGGGCGTTCTGCCGCAATTCTCGTAGTTGGAGATGATGCTGGGGGAAACCCCTATGGCAGCGGCAGCTTCCTTCTGTGAAAGTTTTAAGTTCATTCTTGACGCCTGCAGGCGCTCCCCTAAGCCTTGTATCATATTATAAACCTCCATACTACAGTATAGAGACATGTCATTGCCTTTGGGTCAAAAAAACTATGCTTTAAGCATTGAATAGTTTGCTTAAAGATGATATACTGTAAAGAAAAAGTGATGATCTTGTCACAAAAGACAGTAGGATGACCACATTTCAAGGAGGGAAAGCGATGAAAAAGAAACGGAAAAATGCCGGGCGGATTCTGGGATTTTTGATGAGCATTGCCCTGATCCTGCAATCCACCGGATTGGAAACATTGGCGGATTCGGCGCTTCCTGCAGATACGGGCAGTGTTTATGATACCGTCAGCCAGGGATTGCCCGATGTGTCCGGGGACAGTGCGGGGGAAGAAACAGCCCTGCCCGGAGTGTCCGGGGACAATGCGGGGGAAGAAACAGATCTGCCCGGAGTGTCCGGGGACAATGCAGAGGAAGGAACAGATCTGCCCGGAGTGTCCGGCGATGATGCTGCCCGGGACGAAACCACGGTTTCCGAGACCTATTACGGAATGAACTGGACCCTGGATCAAAACGGCGCGCTGATCGTCTCCGGGAGCTATGATGAAGCGGGAGAGAGTTCCCGATGCTGGAGTGAGTGCGCGGACAATATTGTCACGGTGAAAGTGACCGCAACGGGCGTACAAAGCATGGATAACTGGTTTGAGGAATGCCACCGCCTGGAGAGTGTTGATCTCAGCGAATTTGACGCGTCCGCCGTCACCAGTATGTGCGGCTTGTTCCTGAATTGTGACGCGCTTGAGACCGTTAGCTTCGGGGACTCTTTTACCACAGCCAATGTCACGGACATGTCCCAGATGTTCTGCGGATGCAGCAGTCTGAAAACGCTGGATCTGGGGAAGTTTGACACTGCCAGCGTGACAAATATGAGCTTTATGTTCGGCAGCTGCAGCAGTCTGGAAAGTCTGAACGTGGGGAATTTTGATACGGCAGAAGTCAGCTATGCAGAAGGAATGTTTGCAGGATGTGCCAAACTGTCCGATCTGGATCTGAGCAGTTTTGACATGACAAATGTTTATGAACCGTCCGAAATTGATGTAGAGATGTTTGAAGGATGCAATCCGTTCCGTACGCTTAAGACTCCCCGGAATCTTTCGGAAGAAATGCAGGTGCCTCTTCCCTGGAGTATGGAGGATGCCGCGGGAGAGATATATGATTTCCTTCCGCATAGCGAACAATCCCTGGAGTTGTTCCTCCATTCCAGTGAGGAAAATGGGGAATACGGCAAGACAGGGGGATTGACATGGCAGATCGACCAGGACGGCAATCTGTTCATAGAAGGCGCACCGCAGGAAGGGGACAGAGTATATCCCGCATGGCTGGCTTATCGGGAAAAGATCCGCACGGCACAGATTTCGATTCCCTATGTGGACGCCAACGCGAGCTGTTCCCTGAAGGGCTGGTTTGCGGGCTGCAGCAGCCTGACTTCCGTGCAGTTTACGGAGGACTGCAATCTTTATTGGATCAGTTCTACTGCCGATATGTTCCGGGATTGCGGCAGTCTCACGGAAGTGGTCCTGACAGGCATCGATCTGAATGCTGTAGAAGATATGAGCAATATGTTCCGGGGCTGCAGCAGCCTGATCTCGCTGGATTTTTCCAATACAAATTTCCGCGAGCTGAAAGACGCAACGGGTATGTTCCGGGATTGTACCGCGCTTACCGAGATAAAGTTTATCCATTCGGATAACACGGGATGGGCGCAGCCGGAATACATGACAGAAATGTTTGCCGGATGCGGCAGCCTGACCGGTGTGGATCTGAGTGGTTTTGATGTCCGGTATCTCCGTGATGCGGAAGGAATGTTCGACGGCTGCGATGTTCTGGAATGGATGGATACGCCGCAGAATATTGATAGTATGGACGCGGAATCCGGGATCCTGCTGCCCCGGACGCTGTATGATGAAAGGGGAAATGCTTACGACAGCCTGACCGATATCGTGGGCGGAACGATCCGTCTGAAGGCATATGAACATGTCGGGACATATCGGGGCATGAATTGGTTTTTGGATAAGGAAGGAGAACTGACCGTCTCGGGGATATATTCTTATTATGAGGCGGATCCCGGGGAAGGCGAGTCGAATCCCAATGCGGCGGCGCCTGGCTGGACGGAATATGCGGAGGAGATCCGGAGCGCCGTCGTGACGGCAACCCAGGTGGAAAGCTTTGAAAATTGGTTCAACAGCCTTACCCGGCTGGAAAGTGTGGATCTGTCAAAGACCGGGAGATCCACATCGGATGTGAATCATCTTTTTGCGGGATGCACAAGCCTGAAAGAAGTAAACTTTTATGCTCCGGACAGTGGGCAGACCTTTTGGGGATATGATGTCACAGATATCGGGTATATGTTTGCCGGCTGTGAAAATCTCACCGGGGTGGATCTGGGAGAATGCGACCTGAGTTCCGTAAAAAATGGAGAAGGATTTTTTGAGGGATGTGCCGCGCTGCAGGAGGTGGATACTCCGCTCTATCTGGGGGCTGAGATAGCGCTGCCCCATCCCATGGAAGATGAATACGGAAATCGATATACGTTTCTTCCCTGGGAGCTGGGATATTCCGTGCATTTAACTGCCACATCACCGGAAACATGGGCCCCTGTGATCTATAGTGGGACTTATTATGGAATGCAGTGGAGTATCCATGAAAATCTTCTTTTGGAGATTGACGGCACATACATCGGACAAAAGGCCAAAGGCGATCAGGACTGGCGGACAATGGCAAATAAGCTGAAGGTGACTTCCGTGCTGGTGACGGCTGACGGTATAGAGGATGCCAGAGATTGGTTTAATGGGATGGAAACCCTAAAAAGCGCGGATCTGATGGGAGCCGATTTCAACGACAGCAGTGCCGGCATAAGAATGGACCGAATGTTTGCGGGCTGCAGCTCCCTCGAGGAAGTACGGTTCGGCATCTCCTATATATATAAAGCCACCATGTCCGGTATGTTTAGCGGCTGCAGCAGCCTGAAGGTGCTGGATATGGGGTGGCTGGAATTTGGAGTTGTGAGTGCGAACTCCACGATGCTGCAGGGGTGTGACTCACTGGAACACTTCTTTACGCCCAAAAATTTTACGGCAAAGGGGGTCGCGCTGCCTTATCCCATGTATGATGAGGACGGCGTGGTATATGAACAGATCCCGACGAGGCAGGCGGAATCCATCCATCTGAGCAAGGAGCCTGTGCCGGCAGTGTACTGCGGGATGACATGGTCGGTGGATCTGACCACTAAACTTTTGACGATCAGCGGGGAATATGTGGATGACGGCAACGCCGGGCAGGATCTTCCTCCCTGGAATAAGATTCAATATACGTCCGTCAAAGTGACCGCAGAGAATGTGAATAGTACCGCCAATTGGTTTCAAGATGCCACGGCGCTCAAAACGGCGGATCTGAGCGGGTTTGACACCAGTCAGGTAACGGATATGAGCAATATGTTTTCCGGATGTACGGCTCTGGCAAGTCTGGATATGAGCGGATGCCGTCTTGACAGTCTGACAAAGGCGGAAGGGATGCTTGCGGGCTGCGGGCGGCTCACATTGATCCAGGCGCCTGTGGGTCTTACCCTGGAGGTGCCCCTTGTCCGTCCCCTGTACCAGGAGGAGGTACGGTATGAGGCGCTCCCTGAGAATCTTCAGGAGTCCGTAACTTTATCGGCTCAGATGGCGGGAACATTTGGGGGGATGACCTGGCAGATCGATGAGGCGGGGACACTGACGGTCAGCGGTACCTGGAGCGGCGCACCCGCGCAGGAGCCCGGATGGCTTTCCGACGCGGACTTCATCACTGAGGCGAAGGTGTCCGCCGTGGAAGTGACGGATATGAAAGGATGGTTTGCGGGCTGCAGCAGTCTGACGAAGGCAGAGATACAGGAGATCCGTCAGGTCACAGATATGTCCCGGATGTTTGAGGGCTGCAGCAGTTTGACGACCGTGATCTTTGGAAGCGGGAATGCTGCCCTGAAAAATATGAACAGTATGTTTGCGGGCTGCAGTGCGCTGGGCAGCCTGGATCTGAGTGGTTTTGAGCTTCAGGAGCTGGAGGATGCGGAGGAGGTATTTACCGGATGCGTCTCCCTGACTATGATCAAAACTCCTATCGGGCTTCACCAGGAGGTCGCTCTGCCGACAGCGCTGTATGACGCGGACGGAACCGAATATACATGTCTGCCAAAGGAAAAAGGAGAGTCTGTGGCACTGGCTTTGGAGCAGAAGAAGCTTTCCTTTGAGATAGGGCAGATCCCGGACCAGACCTACACAGGCAAGGCGCTTAAACCGGAAGTGACGGTATCCTACGGAGATGTAAGCCTGGTAAAGGGTCAGGATTATACGGTCAGCTATAAAAACAATACGAATGCGGCATCGGCGGATGCCCAGAAAGCCCCCACGGTCACTATCAAAGGAAAAGGAAGCTATAACGGGAGTATCTCGCAGACCTTTACCATTCAGCCGATGGAGTTGAAACTGATCGGCAGTGAAGAGGAGGATGACGGCGGATATGATGAGGAAGAGGGGGAATATGCCCCTTCGCCTGCCAACACAAAGATATCTTCCATGGTATATACCTATGACGGCAAAAAGAAGAACACCGCTCCTTCGGTAACCGTAAACGGCAAGAAATTGAATAAAAATTCTTATACCGTGATCTGGGGTGAAGAAGGCGCGGAGGAAACGGAAGGAGACTTCCGGGATCCCGGCACTTATCCGGTGGCGATCGTAGGTCAGGGCAATTACTGCGGACGTATTGATGTCAGCCTGGTCATCCTGGAAGAAGGGCAGGTGCCTGCTTCCAAGCTGAGCATCGCCTCCATACCTGCTCAGAAATACAGTGACGACGGGGAAGTGATGCCGGAACCCGCAGTAAAATATAAAAACAGGACGCTGGAACTGGGTGTGGATTATGAATTCAGTTATCGGGATAACGACCGGGTAGGGAAAGCGACTTTGATCCTTATCGGTTTGGAAAATACGGATCCGGACGGCGTGTATGTCTATGGAACCGCAGAGAAGACCTTCTCCATCTCGGGTACCAGCCTGAAAACGGTGAAGTTCGGTTATCCATACTATAATGAGGATACCGATGAAGAGGGAGTGAAGGCTTCTTATACGGCGTATTATACCGGTGAGGAGATCATACCGGAGTATCTTCTCTACACCCGTATCAAGAATGAGTCCTATGATCCCGAGTATGATGATCCGGCGGATCAGTGGGAAACCGTAGAGCTGGAACAGGATACGGATTATACGCTCACCTGTATCAACAATATCAATGCGGGTAAGGCAACTTTAAAATTCACTGGGATCGGACGTTATACCGGGACTCTCACGAAGACCTTCACTATCAAACCGCTCACTCTGAAAGCGGAGGAGGCAGAAGACCGGGTGAATGTGGAAGTTCTGTCCGGGGAAGCCGTACCCTACAGTGTCGGCGGGTCGAAACCTCAGGTCCTCGTCACGGTGGACGATATGGAATTGGTCAACGGCAGGGATTATACGGTAAGCTATGAGAATAATAAAGCGATAGCGGACGAAGAGGCTCAAAAGGCTCCCACCGTAAAGGTGAAAGGAAAAGGGAACTACAGCTTTACCAAGAAGGCAGCATTTTGTATTGTTGCGAAGGATTTGTCGGAAGAAGATATTTCGGTTACGGCGCCGGATAAGTTTGAAGGGGCAAAAAGTTTCCTGAGCACACCTGTGGTGACAGATGAAAACGGGAAGAAACTCAAAGTGAACCGGGATTATCAGATCGAGGGATACTTTGCAGGAGATGACGAATTGAACGCGCAGTCCAAACTGCAGGCGGGCACGGAAGTCATCGTGAAGATCCGCGGGATCGGCAGTTATACAGGAAATACCCAGGCAGTCTACCGTGTTGCCGCCCGGGATATTTCCAAAGTGAAAGCGACGCCCGCAAAACTGGAATATAACGGCGGAACAGTGGAGTATACGGAACTGATGATCGAATCGGGTATGCTCACGATCACCTATACCGACAAAAAGAAGAAGATTGAAAAGGAACCTCTGGTGTATGGCACGGATTATATCATCACCGGTTATAAGAACAATACGAAGAGGGGAACCGGGGTCATGACGATCCAAGGGATCGGACAATACGGAGGAACCAAATCAGTGAAATTTACCATCCAGCAGAGGAAATTGCAGAAATAGAGATTATTTTTCCCGGTCAGGTATATTTTACCAGTCTTGTCCATATACTGATATAAAACATATCCGAAATGTTAAGGAGGAGAAGTATATGGCAAGAGGACAGCGAAAATCCATAGAGGAAAAGATCGAGGCAAAGCAGGAACTCATCAACGCTCTGCTCACGAGAGTGGAGTCGGAGAAACGGGAATTGTCGGAGCTGCTGGAGGAGAAAAGAAGAAAGGAGCTGGAGGTGGTCAGCGACATGATCGACGACTACGGGCTGGCTCCCGAGGAGGTGGCACAGGCGCTGCAGACCTTTCTGGACAATCGGCAGGAAGAAGCGTGCTGACGGGCTTCTCAAAGAGAAATACCCCGGAGGGGATGGTGTGATGTACACCGTTTCCGCCGGGGTATTTGTATGTCTTTCGCAGTTTCGGTTTATGCTTCTGACGCAGGATATTGTATGCCCTGCTGCAGATTCTTCTGTGCCGTGGACAGCATCAGCTTGATGCGGTTGAGCTGGTTTACTTCGCTGGCTCCGGGATCGTAGTCGATCGCCACAATGTTGGAGGAAGGATATTTCTTCCTGAGGGCCTTGATGACGCCCTTGCCCACCACATGATTGGGGAGACAGCCAAAGGGCTGGGTACAGACGATGTTGGGCACATCATCGTGGATCAGCTCCACCATCTCTCCGGTGAGAAACCACCCTTCTCCGGTCTGATTGCCAATGGACACAATGGGTTTTGCAAACTCCACGATCTTGCGGATGGGAGTGGGCGGCACAAAATGTCTGCTCTTTTGAAATTCTTTTACTGCCGCGCCGCGCAGCAGATGCTCGATGCCCCAGATACCCAGACGGCACAGACGCGCCGTTTTTTTGCTGGTACCTAAGTGTTCCGCTTTGTAGATCTGGTTATAGAAGCAGTAGAGCATGAAGTCCATCAGATCCGGCACCACCGCCTCCGCGCCCTCGCTCTCCAGAAGCTCCACCAGATGATTGTTGCCCGCGGGGGAGAATTTCACTAAAATCTCGCCTACGATCCCCACCCGGGGTTTTTGGATATCCAGAAGGGGAATGGCGTCAAACTCCCGGATCATCTGCCGGCACAGGCGGTTAAATCTGGTCAGCCGGATGTGTCTGGCGGACACAAAGTCCTGGGCGATCTTCAGCCATTTCTGGTGGACGGCTTCCACACTTCCCGGCGTCGCCTCGTAAGGCCGCATGCGGTAGACGCATCTCATAAAGATGTCGCCGAACTGCGCGCCGATGGCGGCCCGCAGCAAAAGATCCGCGTTCAAATGGAAGCCGGGGTTGGTCTCAATGCCGCCCAGATTCAGGGAGATCACGGGAATCTGCCCCATACCTGCCTTCTGCAGCGCCCGGCGGATAAAGCCCACATAGTTGGTGGCGCGGCATCCGCCCCCGGTCTGGGTCATGATGATGGCAGTCTTATCCAGGTCATATCTGCCGGAGTTCAGCGCCTCCATGATCTGCCCTACCACCAGAAGAGAAGGGTAGCAGGCATCGTTGTTCACATATTTCAGCCCCATGTCGATGGAGCGTCTGTTGTCGTTGTCCAGCACCTCGAAATGGTATCCGCAGGCATTGAATGCGGGCTGCAGGATCTCGAAGTGGATGGGAGACATCTGGGGACAGAGGATGGTGTAGTTCTCACGCATTTCCTCGGTAAAGGGCACTTTGGTGATGGCGGAGGAGTGCAGCTGTCTTGGCTTGTTCGTCTGCTTCTGCATGCGCTCCCGTACCGCGATGGCGGAGAGGAGGGAGCGTATGCGGATCCTCGCCGCCCCCAGATTGTTCACCTCATCGATCTTTAGGCAGGTGTAGATCTTGCCGGAGCCTGTGAGAATGTCGTTCACCTGGTCGGTGGTGACCGCGTCCAGCCCGCAGCCGAAGGAGTTGAGCTGGATCAGATCCAGATTGTCCACGGTCTTCACATAGCTCGCCGCGGCGTAGAGCCGGGAGTGGTACATCCACTGGTCGCTCACGATCAGCGGCCGCTCCGGGCAGCCCAGATGGGAGACAGAGTCCTCGGTGAGCACGGCGATGTCATAGGAGGTGATCAGCTCCGGGATGCCGTGGTTGATCTCCGGATCGATATGATAGGGGCGTCCGGCGAGCACAATGCCTCGTTTGCCCGTTTTTTTCAGGTATTCCAGGGTTTCCTCGCCCTTCTTTTGCATGTCCTTTCGGGCCTGTTCCAGCTCTGCCCAGGCCTTTTGGCAGGCGTCGGCGATCTCTTTGGGGGGAAGCTCTGCAAATTCCTTTGTCAGAGCTTCCGTGACCGTGCCCGGATCCCGGAAGGACATAAAAGGATTGCGGAAGGTGATCTCTCCGGACGCGATCTCCTCCACATTGTTCTTGATGTTTTCGGAGTAGGAGGTGACGATGGGGCAGTTGTAGTGGTTGTTTGCCTCCTCGAACTCGTTGCGCTCATAAAACAGCGCAGGGTAGAAAATAAACTTCACGCCCTGCCGGATGAGCCAGGTCACATGACCGTGGGCGAGCTTGGCAGGATAGCACTCGGACTCGCTGGGGATGGACTCGATGCCCAGCTCGTAGATCCTGCGGTTGGAGACGGGAGAGAGCACCACCCGGTAGCCCAGCTCGGTAAAAAAGGTGTGCCAGAAGGGATAGTTCTCGTACATGTTCAGCACTCTGGGAATCCCCACCGTTCCCCGGGGCGCCCTGTCCGCGTCCAGAGAGGGGTAGGAGAAGATCCGGTTCATCTTATACTCGAAGAGATTGGGAACATTTCCCGGATTCTTTTTGCCCCCGATGCCGCGCTCGCAGCGGTTGCCGGAGATGTACTGCCGCCCGCCGGAAAATTTGTTGATGGTGAGGCGGCAGCTGTTGGTACAGCCCTTGCACTTCGCCATGCTGGTCTCAAACTGTAAGGCACAGATCTTATCGTAGGAGAGCATGGTGGTCTCATACCCCTCCTCGTATTTGTCCCGGGCGATCAGCGCCGCGCCAAAGGCTCCCATGATACCCGCGATATCCGGGCGGATGGCCTGACAGCCCGCGATCTTTTCAAAGCTCCTCAGAACCGCGTCATTGTAAAAAGTTCCTCCCTGTACCACGATGTTGCGTCCCAGTGCGGAAGCGTCGGAGACCTTGATCACCTTGAACAGGGCGTTTTTGATGACAGAGTAGGCAAGCCCCGCGGAGATGTCCGCCACGGATGCGCCCTCCTTCTGCGCCTGTTTTACCTTGGAATTCATAAACACGGTACAGCGGGTCCCCAGATCGATGGGATGCTCCGCAAAAAGCGCCGCCCGGGCAAAATCCTGCACACTGTAGTTTAAGGACTTTGCGAAAGTTTCGATAAAGGATCCGCAGCCGGAGGAGCATGCCTCGTTGAGCAGCACGCTGTCCACCGTATGATCTTTGATCTTGATACATTTCATGTCCTGTCCGCCGATGTCCAGGATGCAGTCCACGCTGGGATTGAAGAACGCCGCCGCGTTGTAGTGCGCCACCGTCTCCACCTCGCCGTCGTCCAGAAGAAAGGCGGCCTTCATCAGCGCTTCGCCGTATCCGGTGGAACAGGAGCGGACGATCTTTACACCCTCCGGAAGCTGCCTGTAGATTTCCTTTAAGGAGCGGATGGCGGTGTTTAAGGGGCTGCCGTCATTGTTGGAGTAGAAGGAGTAGAGCAGTTCGCCGTCTGCGCCCACCAGCGCGATCTTGGTGGTGGTGGAGCCTGCGTCAATGCCCAGAAAGGCGTTGCCCCGGTAGGAGGAAAGGTCGCCTGTGGCGACATGGTGTTTTTCGTGGCGCTCTTTAAATTCCGCGTAGGCATCCTCGTTTTCAAACAAAGGCTCCATGCGCTCCACTTCAAATTCCATTTTGATGTCGGAGGAGAGTTTGCCCACCATCTCCTCGATGGTATAGAATACCTCTTCCTTTGCGTTTAGGGCAGAGCCGATGGCGGCAAAGAGGTGGGAGTTGTCCGTGTCGATGATATGTTCCTCATCCAGCTTCAGGGTGCGGATGAAGGCTGCCCTGAGCTGATCCAGAAAGTGCAGGGGACCGCCCAGAAACGCCACATGCCCGCGGATGGGTTTGCCGCAGGCAAGCCCGGAGATGGTCTGGTTGACCACTGCCTGGAAGATGGAAGCGGCCAGATCCTCCTTGGTGGCTCCCTCGTTGATGAGGGGCTGGATATCCGTCTTGGCGAACACGCCGCAGCGCGCCGCAATGGTGTAAAGGGAGCGGTAATTTTTCGCATATTCGTTCAGCCCCGAGGCGTCCGTCTGGATGAGGGATGCCATCTGGTCGATAAAGGAACCCGTGCCGCCGGCGCAGATGCCGTTCATGCGCTGTTCCACATTGCCGCCCTCAAAGTAGATGATCTTGGCGTCCTCGCCGCCCAATTCGATGGCGACATCGGTTCTGGGAGCCAGTTCCTTTAAGGAGGTGGCGACCGCGATGACCTCCTGGGTGAAAGGGCAGCCCAGATGGTTTGCCAGGGTCAGCCCGCCGGAGCCTGTGATCATGGGATGCAGGGTCAGATTCCCCAGTTTGGCATAGGCTTTTTGCAGCAGGGCAGAGAGCGTCTCCCGGATATTGGCGTAATGCCTCTCATAGTCGGAAAACAGAAGTTCATGGGCATCATTTAATATTGCGATCTTAACGGTAGTAGAGCCGATGTCTATACCGAGGGCTGCATGGTTATGAGGGTAACTCATTTCATCATCCTTCCTAAAAAACAAAATACGACATACTTTGTCATTATACGCCAAAAACAGCCAAAATGCAATGAACAAAACCCCAAAATAAGTTGTAATATTTTTCTAAAAAATCGGAAAAAGAGGTTTGCTTTGTTTACTTATGGAAATTTACATGCTAAAATAAATTTATATGTCTGCCGGCCGGTGGACGAAACAGTCAGGAAGCTGTTTCAAAAATTTATAGAAGATAAAGGATGTGCGACGGTTATGAGACAAGGTAAGGGAATCAGTAATTTTGAGAGAAAATTTGGCAGATACGCCATCCCCAATCTCTCCTTGATCCTGGTGATGTGCTATGTGGCAGGCTATATCATCTCTCTTGTAAATCCGGATTTTCTGGGCTATCTGACACTGGATCCCTATCAGATCCTGCACGGGCAGGTCTGGAGGGTATTCACCTGGATCATCAGCCCGCCTTCGAGCTTAGATCTTTTTACGCTGATCATGTTGTTTTTTTACTACAGCATTGGAACCAGCCTGGAGCGCACCTGGGGAACTTACCACTACAATGTCTATATCTTAGGAGGTATGCTCATCACTGTCATCGCAAGTTTCCTTTGCATGGGCGTGTGCTTCCTTTTGTTTAAAGACTGGCTCCTTATCGGGGGTGCGGAGAGCTTTTTTGCCCAGGGCGCGTGGCTGTTCAGCACCTACTACATCAATATGTCGATCTTTCTGGCTTATGCCGTGACTTATCCGGAACAGTATGTCCTTTTGATGTTCGTGATACCTGTGAAGGTGAAATGGCTGGGGATCATCTATGGTGTGATGCTGGTCATCAACCTGCTGCAGACGATCATGACAGGGCTGATATATCCGCCCTATTGGTTTGGCGCGGTTGCGATCGCGGCATCTCTGCTCAATTTCTTTATTTTTTGGATGCGGGGGCGAAGATTATCCCATCTGCGCCCGAGACAGATACAGCGGAAAATGCAGTTTAAACATCAGGTGCAGGAAGGTGTGCGGCAATCCGGTATGGCGGGGCACTGCTGTTGTATCTGCGGGAGAACGGACAAACAGTTTCCGGAACTGGAGTTTCGGTTTTGTTCCAAATGTGTTGGCAGCTGGGAGTATTGCCAGGATCATTTATTCACCCATGAACATAAAACGGGAACATAAGATCAAAATCCGGCATTTCCACGCATGGATGCCGGGGAAAGGGAGAGAAGGAAAATGGCGCAGAATCGGGAGGTCTTGTTTGCGCAGACTTTGGAGAAGGTGCGCGCCCTGGCAAAAGAGCAGGGTGGATGTGTCAGTAAGGAGCAGGTGACGGACGCGTTTGCGCCGCTCCGATTAGGCGGCGAACAGATGCAGATGGTATACGATTATCTGCAAAAGCATAAAGTGGGAATCGGGCAGCCGGTGGATCCGGACGATTATATGACGGATGAGGAACGCGATTATCTTCAGGAGTATCTGGACGAGATCGCGGCTCTGGCCACTTATACGGATGCCCAGATAGAAGCGTATACGATCTCTGCCATGGCAGGAGATCCGGACGCCCAGAGCCGCCTGACGGAGATCTATCTGAAAAATGTGGCAGAGATTGCCAGACTCTATGTGGGACAGGGGGTTTTGCTGGAGGATCTGATCGGAGAGGGAAATGTGGCGCTATCCTACGGAGTGCGGATGCTGGGGAGTCTGGAGAGCCCCTTTGAGGCTCCGGGAATGCTGACCAGACTGATGATGGATGCCATGGAGAAGCATATCAATGAGACTGTGGAGAACGCTAAGACAGATCAAAAAGTCGTGGCGCGGGTAAACCGGGTGGATGAGCAGGCGAAGGCTCTTGCGGAGGAGCTGGGGCGCAAGGTGACGGTGGCAGAGCTTGCCGGCGAGACGGGGATGAGTGAGAGCCGTATCCGTGAGGCGATGCGCATGAGCGGCTTTCGTATGGAGGATCTGACAGATGGATAAGTCGGTTTACGAGGATTACAAGTATTGTATGGTGGACATGACGAACTTGTATATCGGCAGTAAATATACGATGGGAGAGCTTTTGGAGGATGAAAATGTATCGTTTAAATTTCGGCTGATCGTGGAACGCTATATCATGCCGGAGAGCGATCCGCTGGACACATTGGAGACCCATCTCTATTATCTGGAAGAGAAAAGCTTTGTGACAAAGATTTACAGGCAGCTGAAAGCCCGGGTGAAGGTCAATGTGATCCGCACCAGAAAGTGTCTGTCGGGGCAGAGAGTGAAGGAATATACCACAAAGATTCTTCCGGTGGAGGAGATCGCGAAAATGAGCCGGGAGGAGAAGGAAGCGGTGGGCATGGTGATCCAGGAACTGGTCCTGAGCAAACTGGCGCTGATGGCTTTCTGATATGCGGACCGGAACAATATGGATGGAGAGAGGAAACAGAGCATGAAGCAGGATATGCTGAATTTAAAACAGCACATAGACAGGGAGTGGAAGAAGATCGAGCAGCTGGACGCCTATGAGATCGTAAAGCGGCAGGAATTGGGTGATATCGGGGGCATGGGTGTCCTTTTGCGGCACAAAAAGACGAAGGCGCGGATAGCGCTTGTGATCAACAATGACGAAAACAAGGTGTTTTATATCGGCTTTCGCACGCCTCCTGTAAACTCAACGGGGGTTCCCCATATCCTGGAGCATTCCGTGCTCTGCGGTTCCCGGGAATTTCCCATCAAGGATCCCTTTGTGGAACTGGTGAAGGGATCGTTAAATACATTTCTGAATGCGATGACCTATCCGGACAAGACCATGTACCCTGTGGCAAGCTGTAACGACAAGGATTTTCAGAACCTGATACATGTGTATCTGGATGCCGTGTTCTATCCCAATATATACACGAATGAGGCGATCTTCTCCCAGGAGGGCTGGCATTATGAGCTGGAGGAGGAGACGGGGGAACTTTCCATAAACGGTGTGGTCTACAATGAGATGAAGGGCGCCTATTCTTCCGCGGACGATGTGCTGGAGAGCGCCGTTATGAACTCTCTGTACCCGCACACTGCCTACGGCGTGGAGTCCGGCGGCGATCCGGAAGTCATCCCCGGGCTTAGCTATGAGGAATTTCTGGAGTTCCACAGAACCTATTATCATCCCTCCAACAGCTATATTTACCTCTATGGGGATATGGACATGGCTCAAAAACTGCGGTTTATCGACGAGTGTTATCTGTCCGATTTTGAAGCGCGGGAAGTGGATTCCGAGATCGGGAAAGAATCGGTCCTGGAGGCTTTTGGCGCGCCGGTGATCAAGGAGTATCCCCTGAATGAGGGGGAGGACGCGCAGGAGAACACTTATCTGTCGGTCAGCTTCTCCGTGGGGGAGAGCGGGGATGTGGAGCTCTGCACCGCATTTCAGGTGCTGGATTATGCGCTCTGTTCTGCGCCGGGGGCACCCTTAAAACAGACGCTGGTGGACCGGGGAATTGGTAAGGATGTGTACAGTATCTGGGACAACGGTATCCGCCAGCCCTACTTCAGTGTGATCGCCAAAGGAACTTCCACGGAGAAAGAGAAGGAGTTTCTCGATACCGTGCGGGAGGTGCTGGAAAAGACCGCTGCGGAGGGATTTGACCGGAAGGCGCTTTTGGCGGCGATCAACTACTATGAATTTAAGTTCCGGGAGGCGGATTTCGGCTCCTACCCCAAGGGATTGATGTACGGGCTCCAGATGATGGACAGCTGGCTCTATGACGATGAGGGTCCTTTCCTTTATCTGGAACTCCTTAAAGTGTTTAAAACCCTGCGGGAGAGAGTGGGGAGCGGCTATTTTGAGGGGCTGGTGAAGCGGTATCTGTTGGAGAATCCTCATCGCAGTGTGGTGATCTTAAAACCCGTGGAGGGGCTTTCGGAGAAGCGGGAACAGGAGCTGGCCGAAAAGCTGGCGGCCCGGAAGGCTGCCATGTCCGGGGAGGAGATCCAGGATGTCCGGGACAAGTGTGAGAGGCTCCGTGTCTTTCAGGAGACGGAGGATAAACCGGAGGATCTGGCGAGGATTCCTCTGCTTCGGAGGGAAGATCTGAAAAAGGAGGCAACGGAGCCGGTCAATGCCGAGAAAAAGATCGGTGACACGCTGTTTCTGCATCACGATCTTGAGACCAACGGAATCGGATATCTGCGGCTGATCTTTGAACTGAATGCGATCCCGGAGGAATATTTCCCCTATGTGGGTGTGCTGAAGAGCTGTCTGGGGCTGTTGAATACGGAACATTACGGCTACGGCGAGCTGTTTAACGAGATCAATCTGACCACCGGAGGCATGGCGGCGGTGAACAATGTATACAGCAATATTGATGATCCCGACAAGTGCAGGGTCACCCTGGAGCTAAAGACGAAGGCATTTGGTGACAGACTGGATGCCGCCGTGGAATTGATGCAGGAGATCATGCTCACCAGCGATTTTACGGATGAGAAGCGGCTCAGGGAGATCCTGGCGGAGGGGAGATCCCGCATGCAGTCCCAGATGATGGACAGCGGCCACAGTGTTGCGGTGGGAAGGGCATTGTCCTACGGCAGTATTTCCGGCGCCCTCAGCGAGAAGATATCGGGTATTCCTTTCTATCGGCTGGTGGCGGAGCTGGACGGGCATTTTGAAGAGAAGAAGGGTGAGTTGACGGAAAGGCTGCAGACACTGGCAAAGATGATATTCCGGCCGGAGAATCTCATGGTGGATTTTGTGGGCGGAGAGCAGGAGGCCGAAAGCCTGACCCGGTCCGTAGAACGGCTGAAAGCCGGGCTTTACACCGAAGCGGTGGAAAAGAAAGAGTACCGGCCGATCCCCCGGCGCAGAAATGAAGGCTTTACCACTGCGGGGCAGGTACAGTATGTATGCCGCGCAGGAAATTACCATAAAAAGGGATTGCCGTACACCGGTGCGCTCAGGGTCCTCAAGGTTATGATGGGTTACGAGTATCTGTGGACAAATGTGCGCGTAAAAGGCGGCGCATACGGATGTATGTGCGGTTTCGGGAGAAACGGGGAGAGCTATTTTGTCTCATACAGGGATCCCAATCTGGATAAGACGGTGTCGGTCTATGAGAAGGCGGCGGATGCGATCGCAGACTATGAGGCGGATGAAGGCACGATCACACGCTATATCATCGGGGCTGTCAGCGAGCTGGACACCCCCATGAATCCTGCGGCAAAGGGGCTGTTCGGGCTGAGCTGCTACATGACCGGTATGAGCGGGGAGTTCCTGCAGCGGGAGAGAGACGCTGTCCTGGCGGCGACGGCGCAGGATATCAGGAGGCTTGCAAAGTATATCCGCGCCTTTATGGAGGATGATTTTCTCTGTGTGGTGGGAAATGCAGGAAAGATAAAGGCAAATGAAAAAATGTTCCTGAAATTGGAGAACCTTTTCGTTTAGATATCGTCCGATAGGGTATGAGGAGCCGCGGCGGGCTGTTATGTCAGATCATGCGGGCGGCATGCCGGAAGGAGGATGTTATGAAAAGGATGGAAGATATTATGAGGAAGAGGGAAGAAAAAGGAACACGGCGCTTCAGACATCGGCTGGGACACCGGCTGACGGCGGGGATGACTGCGCTGCTGCTATTGACAATGACTGCATGCGCAGGCAGCAGCCCGGACGGCATGAAAACTTCCGCGTATCAGTCCGTGACGAACGGCATGTCCCAGGATGCGGCAGAAGCTCCGGCGGCGGAATACGGCTATGAATCATCCTATGAAGATTCCCGGGCGGATCTGACGGACAGCGCCATGACGGAGGAGACCTCCCGCGTGGCCACCCCGTCCACGGGAACGGACAATTCCGCGTATTTTGAGCAGCGCAAGCTGATCAAAACCGTCAGCCTGGATGTGGAGACCAGGGAGTTCGACGACATGCTCTCCTCCATAGAGACGCAGGTGGAGACTCTCGGGGGATACATAGAGAGTATGAATACCTATAACGGCAGATATGATCGCAGTGACACCAGCCGAAGCTCCAGCATTACCGCCCGCATTCCCAGGGACAGACTCTCCGGCTTTGTGGATGCGGTATCCGAGGCGGGGCATGTGACCAGCCGCAGTGAGAATGTGGAAGACGTGACGCTGTCCTATGTGGATATGGAGAGCAGGAAAAAATCCCTGGAGACGGAGCAGGAGAGACTGCTGGCGCTTTTGGAAAACGCTGAGGACCTGGACGCGATCCTGACCATTGAGGACCGACTTTCCACCGTGCGATATCAGCTTGAAAGCATGGAATCCCAGCTTCGCACTTACGACAATAAGGTGGATTTTTCCACGGTGTATCTGAATATCCGGGAGGTGAAGGAGCTGACGCCCCTGGAGGAGGAAGAGGGCTTTGGCGATCAGATCCTTCACGGCTTCCTCGACAGCCTGGAGGATGTGCGGGACGGGCTGCTGGATTTCGTCGTGTGGTTTGTGGTACACATTCCCTATCTGATCGTCTGGGTACTGATCATTTTGTTCATCGTCCTGATCTTCAGACTGACTGTCAGACTGATCAGGAAGAAAGTGCGCAAAAAACGTGAGGCGAAACAACAAAAGCTCCAGGCGGTGCAGGGCGGCGCGGGCAAAACGGATGCACCTTTAGAAACCAATAACTAATTGACCGGCATGCGTGCCATAGCACGCAGGGAGTATAAAAATGAACGGAAAACCAGCATTTCGATCCGGTTTTGTGACTTTGATCGGGAGACCCAATGTGGGCAAATCGACCCTGATGAACCACCTGATCGGGCAAAAGATCGCCATCACTTCCAATAAACCCCAGACCACGAGGAACCGCATACAGACAGTGCTCACCCTGCCGGATGCCCAGATCGTGTTTCTGGACACCCCGGGAATCCACAAGGCGAAAAACAAGCTTGGCGATTATATGGTGAATGTGGCGGAGCATACGCTGAACGAAGTGGATGTGATCTTGTGGCTGGTGGAACCTGTCAGTTACATTGGCGCGGGGGAACGGCATATCATCGAACAGTTGAAAAAGGTCAAAACGCCTGTGATCCTGGTCATCAACAAGACGGATACCGTAAAGAAAGAGGAAGTGTTCGGCTCCATCGATGTCTACAGAAAGGAACTGGATTTTCAGGAGATCGTGCCGGTATCGGCTCTTCGGGGGCACAATACAAAGGAGCTGATAGATTGTATCATCCGATATCTTCCCTATGGAGATGCTTTTTATGACGAGGACACCGTCACCGACCAGCCCATACGCCAGATCGTGGCGGAACTGATACGGGAAAAGACCCTGAGACTTTTGGAGGAAGAGATTCCCCACGGCATCGCGGTGAGCATTGAGAGCATGAAGGAAAACGGAAAGATCTGCCACATTGAAGCCACTATAGTGTGCGAGCGGGATTCCCACAAGGGCATCATCATCGGAAAGGGCGGACAGATGCTCAAAAAGATCGGCTCCCAGGCGCGCCCCGAGATCGAGGAGCTTGTGGAGATGCAGGTCAATCTGCAGCTTTGGGTGAAGGTGAAGAAGGATTGGCGGGACAGTGACTTCCTTCTGAAAAATTTTGGATATCACCCCTGCGACAGTGCGGGCCGGGAATAAAACCGCATCAAAATGCAGACCCTAACCAATGTACTATATGGATAGGGGGACGCAGCTCATGCAGACGTTAAATTACTGGAAGCAATTTGAACATACAGGGAAAATAGAAGATTATCTGACATATAAAGCAAGCGACAGCCAGCGGTCTGAAGGGTATTACCGGACCGCTGGCTGCAAGTCCGATTACCGGGATTCATCGGAGTCTGCTGCGGACAGAGAGGGAGCAAAAGACGATCCATGCAGGAATTCATACAAGTGACGGGAATCATTATCAAACATTTTCCGGTGAGGGAATATGACAAATGTGTGACGATTCTTACTAAGGAGAGAGGGAAGATCACGGCGTTTGCAAACGGGGCAAGAAAGCCGGGAAACCGTCTTGCCGCCGCCACCAATCTGTTCGCCTTCGGAACATTTCGGCTCTATGAGGGCAGGAATGCGTACACCATGACGGAGGCGGAGATCGGAAATTATTTTGAGGAGCTGATGACGGATTATGTGGGCGCCTGTTACGGTATGTATTTTGCGGAGGTCGCAGAGTTCTGCACCCGGGAGAACAATGATGAGAGGGAAATGCTGAAACTCCTGTACCAGTCCCTGAGGGCTTTGGGCGCCCCCGGGCTGTCCCATCCTTTGGTAAAGTGCATTTTTGAGCTGAAGACCATTGCGGTCAACGGTGAGTATCCGGGAGTGCCCGGGGACAGGAAATTAAGGGAGGGTACGATCTATGCGCTGGACTTTATCGCCGCAAGCCCCGTGGAAAAGCTTTACACGTTCAATGTCACGCCTGAGGTGCTGGCAGAACTTTCCGGTGTGGCGGCGGACTATGGGAGGCGCTTTCTGAATCATGACTTCAAAAGTCTTGAAATACTCAGGACTCTGTGTTAAAATTTGATATGGTCTGTCAGGATCTGGACAGTCGGGCAAGGAGATATTTATATGGCAAAGATACATAATTGGAGGATAGCGGCGGGATTGACGCTCTGCACGATGGTTTTCGCGGGATGCGGCGGTGCGGCAAAGCTGCCGGATGTCATCGAGAATACCAGCCTGCGCATCGACAAGGACGGCGGGATCGAGTCTTACACGGTGGGAGTGTTTGACAAGGATTATTATGATCTGGAAGAAATGCGCCGCATGGGCGTGGAGGAGGTCGCCGAGTACAATGCCGGGCACCAGACGGGAGAGACCGCTCCCCTTGTGCTGGAGGAGATTTCCAACATTGCTGGGAGCAAAGAGACCGTTCTGCTCAGCTACAGTTATGACAGCGCCCGGACATATCAGGACTATCACGAGCGTAAATTGTTTTATGGCACCGTTGACGAGGCTGTGAGCGAAGGATACGATTTTCAGGAGCTCAACCAGGTGCTTTTGAAGGCAGAGGGCGGGGGAAGCATCGTATCCGGAGATCTGGAGGGCATGGGCAAAAAACATGTGGTGCTCTTAGAGGAGGCGACCCGTGTATACTGCCCCTATAAGGTGGCATATTTCAGCGACAATGCTGCGGTGATGGAAGACGGAAGCATTGACACTTCGGGAATTTTCCCGGAGGAATACCCGGTGATCATCGTACTGGATAAATAGAGGAGAGAGCAAAGATGGAAAAGACACTGGACAAAATTGTTGCACTGGCAAAATCAAGAGGTTTCGTTTACCCCGGATCGGAAATATACGGCGGGCTTGCCAATACATGGGATTACGGCAATCTTGGCGTGGAGCTCAAGAACAATGTGAAGAAAGCCTGGTGGCAGAAATTCATTCAGGAAAATCCCCACAATGTGGGTGTGGACTGTGCCATCCTCATGAACCCCCAGACCTGGGTAGCGAGCGGTCATCTCGGAGGATTCTCGGACCCTTTGATGGATTGTAAGGAATGTCATGAGCGTTTCCGCGCAGATAAGCTGATCGAAGATTACTGCCAGGAGCACAACATCCCGTTGGAAGGCAGTGTGGACGGATGGAGCCAGGAGCAGATGAAGAGCTTCATCGAGGAGAAGAAGATTCCCTGTCCCACCTGCGGCAAGCATGACTTTACGGACATCCGTCAGTTCAATCTGATGTTTAAGACTTTCCAGGGTGTGACGGAAGACGCCAAGAATACCATTTATTTAAGACCCGAGACGGCGCAGGGAATATTTGTCAATTTCAAAAACGTGCAGAGAACCTCCAGAAAGAAACTTCCCTTTGGCATCGGTCAGGTAGGAAAATCCTTCCGCAATGAGATCAGCCCGGGAAATTTCACCTTCCGCACCAGAGAGTTCGAGCAGATGGAACTGGAGTTTTTCTGTAAGCCCGGCACGGATATGGAATGGTTCCAATACTGGAGAGGATTCTGCCGTGACTGGCTGTTGTCCCTGGGCATCAAGGAGGAGGAGATCCGGATGAGGGATCATTCCCCCGAGGAATTGTGCTTCTACAGCAAGGGGACCACGGACATTGAGTTTAAATTCCCCTTCGACTGGGGCGAGCTGTGGGGGATCGCGGACAGGACGGATTACGATCTGACCCAGCATGCCAACACCTCCGGTGAGGATATGAGTTATTTTGACGATGAGAGCGGAGAGAAATATATCCCTTATGTGATCGAGCCCTCTCTGGGTGCGGACCGCGTGGTACTGGCATTTCTGTGTTCCGCTTATGACGAGGAGACACTGGAGGACGGTGAGATCCGGACCGTGCTGCATTTCCATCCGGCGCTGGCTCCCGTCAAGATCGGCGTGCTGCCGCTCTCTAAGAAGTTGAACGAGGGCGCGGAGAAGGTATTCGCACAGCTTTCCAAAAAGTATAACTGTGAGTTTGACGACAGAGGGAATATCGGTAAACGGTACCGCCGGCAGGATGAGATCGGCACTCCTTTCTGTGTGACTTATGATTTTGATTCTGAGACTGACGGATGTGTGACGGTCCGTTTCAGGGACTCCATGGAGCAGGAGAGGGTTGCCGTGGCAGATCTGGATGCGTATTTTGCCGACAAGTTTGAATTTTAAGTAAGGTCAGAGAGCAGAGGCATCCTTCTGCTCTCTTTTCGTCCTACAGGCTGCCGGATGATTTCAGAGATTCTGTGGTTAAAGAGGTTTTATATGGATTGGGAAAAAAGTTTTCTGATTCTGGGGCTGGAGCCCGTCAAAGATGAAAAACTCATCAAAAAAGCATATAGAGAGAAACTTGCCGGCTGTAATCCCGAGGATGACCCGGAGGGATTCAAGCGCCTCAGGGCAGCGTATGAGCAGGCCTGTGCATATGCCAGAGAAAGCGGGGCGCGGCACAGTGACGGGGGGCGCGATGAGACCCCTTCGGGGCTGTGGATGGAGCGGGTGGAACATGTTTATCAAAACATAAGAACGCGCCGGGACACCAGGTGTTGGCAGGAGCTTTTTGACGATGATATCTTTCAGGCACTGGAGGAAGAGGAAAACTGCAGATGGAAGTTTTTGGGTTTCCTGATGGATCATTTCCGTCTGCCCAGCGATGTGTGGAAGCTGTTGGATACGAATTTACATCTGACGAAGGATGCCTCCATGCTTCGGGAGAGCTTTCCCGTAGATTTCATCAATTTTGTGGTAAACCGCTGTGAGCGGGGAGAGGATTTGGAATTTGGGCTGTTTGAGGGCGAGGACAACGCGTCCTATGACTTGTTCTTTAACTGTTATGACAGCTGCTGGCATGCGCTCCAGGAGGGAAAGACGGACGAGGCGCAGCGATACCTGGAGGAAGCTGCCGGGCTCCATATCTATCATCCCGCCATGGAAGTGTGCCGGGGAATGCTTCTGATGGCGCAGGAGAAAAGAGCGGAAGCGGTCGCGTTTATGGGGCAGCTTTTCGCGAAGTATCCCCAGGATACCATGGTAGCCTACAATACCGCGGAGATTTACTGGAAGTGTGACAACAAGGCTGAGGCTGTGGAGATCTTCCGGAAGGTGAAGGAAGAAAACAGTAAGCATTATATGGCAAATGTGCGTCTCACCCAGTGGAATTATGATCAGGGCAATTATAAAGAGGCAAAAAAATGCGCCGAGGAGGTTTTGTCCTTAGGCGGCGATGATTCTTTTATGGAGCTTTTGATCAAGATCAACATCGAACTGGAGAAAGACCTGGAGCTGCGCTGGCTCGATGAGGATGACTGGGAGGCGGCGCTGGAGCTGGGATGGTGTTATCTCCAGGACGGAAAGACCAGCAGAGGGCTAAGGCTGACCAAGGCGATCGAAAAGCGGATATCCCGGGAGAGAGAGGCGGAGTACAACGGGCTGGTGACCAAACTTCTGCTGGAAGAGGCAGAGTACGAGGACGCTGTTTACAGGTCCCGCATCTGGGAGGAACTGCTGGAAAAAAAGATTGCGGAGGAAGAACCCGGGGAGGAGCGGGAGAAGGATCAGGGGCGCGTTTTCCAGGCGCATGCAATCCGTATGCAGGGATACAAAGGGCTGGGTTATAAGGATAAAGAGAATTTCAGCAGGGTGATCGCCGAAATCGAGGCAATGGAGACCGGGGGGATCAAGGACATCGGTCTGCTGATAGAGAAATCACAGATCTACATGGAGATGGAAGAATATGACAAGAGTCTGGAGATCGCCGAGAAGCTGATCCGGGAATATCAGGTTTACGCGGCGGCAGCGAATGTCATGGAGACCTGCCGGAGACAGTGGGATGCGGAGGGGGTGGTGCGCAGTGCCCGTATATGTATTGAGCATTTCCCCAATTATGTCCGGGCATATGAGCATCTGGGCAGGGTGTATCTGGACTTAAAGGAGAAGGAGAAGCTGCAGGAGCTCTTGGACGAGGCTGCCCGAAACCATGTGGAGAGCCCGTATCTGGAGGCTTACCGGTACCAGCTTGAGCATACGCCGCCCTCCGTGGAGACACTTAACCGCCGTCTGAAAGCGTTCCGCAAGGATTTCCAGGATAAACTGGAGGATGGACAGACGGTTTTTTATGCCCACGGTCTTCCGGTGATCACGGAGTATCTTTACTGGTACCCCGGGGTGTATATGCTTCGCAGAAGGGCGGATTTTCACAAGAGCGGCATGCAGCTGGACAAGGCGCTGGAGGATAATGAGAAGGCGTTGGAGGATGAACCGGCCAATCCCTATATCCACCAACATATCAGCAACATCTATGTGCTGAAGGGCGATTTTGAGCAGGCGCTTATCAGCATCAGGAAGGCAATCCTTTACGATGACGGAAGTATCGGTTCCGTTTTGTATTATTATATGGCGCGCATCTATATGCTTCTGGGGGACTGCGAACAGGCGCTGGCATGTTTTCGGCAGTATGACAGGACGGCGGAGAAGGACGGCGGACATTTGCGCAATATGGCGAAATGTCTTGCCCGGCTGGGGGAGACGCAGGAGGCGGTCAAAAGGCTGGAGGAGTATTACCGCAAAAGCGACGGCGGCTATTACGAGGGGTATTGGGACAGTCTGACAAATATCTATTTCACGGCCGGAGACCGGCAGAATTACCGGAAAACCCTGGAGCTGTGGCGTGAAAAGCTTCTCCGGGAGAAATTGGCGTTCTGGACGAATCTATGGTTTCGTTCCAGCCATGCCGACAGAGAAAAAATCCTTAAGGAGCACAGGGCGTATCACAACAGCCGTGGATGGTTCCATCTGTATTCGGGGGATAAAAAGGCGGCCATGGACAGTTTCAAACGGGATATCCTTCTCGCGGTCCGGGGAGGCGTGAAGGATTATGAAGAGAGCCTGCCGGACATCATTTTTGCGGCTGTTCTCTGTGGGGAGGACAGTCTGGGCAGAAAGTATGCCCGAAAGCTCTCCGACTGGCTGGCGAGGGTATCCAGACAGCCGGCGGATCCGTTTTATGAGCGCCCCAAGGCACGGCTGACGGCAGAATTTCTGGCCGGGTACTACACCTATACGGAGGAACAGCTCCAGGAGCTTTTGGACAGGGAAAAGGGCTGTGCCCTCTGTGGATTCTGTCTCATGCCCCTGTGTCAGGAGCTTGAGGGAATGAGAATTTTGCTGCTGTTAAGGCAGGGAAAGACGCAGGAGGCCAGGGAGCGGCTGGCGCGCAACCTGAAAGTGCAGCCTTATGACGAGTACATGCAGGCGATCAACGGGGTGCTATACATGGGGGCGGAGAAGGAACCGGAAAAGAAGCAGGGAAAAGGAATATAGAAGGATAGCAGGATGATAGTAGGAATTGATTTGGGAACCACCAACAGCCTGGTGGCGTATTTTACGGAGGAAGGCCCGAAGATCATCCCCAATCGTCTGGGGAAGAATCTGACCCCGTCCGTGGTGAGCGTGGACGAGGAGGGCAATGTCTATGTGGGAGAGACGGCAAAGGAGCGCATGAGCCTTTATCCGTCGTCCGTGGCGCAGACCTTTAAGCGGAGCATGGGGACGGAGCGCACCTACAATCTGAGCGGGCATCTGTTTAAGCCCGAGGAACTCTCCAGCATGGTGCTCCGCGCCTTAAAGGAGGACGCGGAGGCTTTTCTGGGCGAGGAAGTGACGGAGGCTGTCATCAGCGTGCCCGCCTATTTTGACGACAAGCGCAGAAAAGCCACCAAGCGCGCCGGGGAACTGGCGGGGCTTAAGGTGGAGCGCATGATCTCGGAGCCCACGGCTGCCGCGGTGGCGTATGGGCTGTATGACAAAAATCAGGACACCCGCTTTTTGGTGTTCGATCTGGGCGGGGGCACCTTCGACGTGTCCGTCCTGGAACTTTATCACAATATCCTGGAGGTGCGCGCCGTTGCGGGCGACAATTACCTGGGAGGAGAAGATTTCACCCAGGAGATGGCAAAGCTTTTTCTGCAGAAGGTGAATCTGCAGCTCTCCGACCTCTCCGAGAAGGATCAGGTGCGCTTAACGAGGGCGGCGGAGAAAGCAAAGCGCGCGATCAGTGACGAGGCGAATGTCACCATGAGTTTCCTCTACAGGGAGGAGACGAAGGAGGCGGTGATCTCCGCAAAGGAATACGAGGAAGCCTGCAGGGATCTGCTGGCAAAGATCCGTGAGCCGGTGAAAAAGAGTCTGTCGGATGCGGGGCTCAAACTCTCGGAGATCGACGAGGTGCTGCTCATCGGCGGTGCGACCCGTCTGTCCATCGTGCGGGATTTCCTCATCCGGCTGTTCAGAAAATTCCCTGACACCAAATTAAACCCCGACGAGACAGTGGCGCTGGGCGCGGCGGTGCAGGCGGCCATGAAGGAGAGAAGAGAAGAGGTAAAGGAAGTGATCCTGACCGACGTCTGTTCCTTCACTCTGGGAACGGAAGTGGTGGTGGAGTACGACGAGGACAAGTATGAGTCCGGGCGCTTCTGCCCCATCATCGAGAGAAACACCGTGATCCCCGCAAGCCACACGGAGCGCCTCTATACCGTGCGGGACAATCAGTCCTCGGTCCGGGTGAGGGTGCTTCAGGGCGAGAGCAGATACGCCAGGAACAATCTGTATCTGGGAGAGCTGGAGATCGAGGTGCCCCCGGGACCCAAGGGAAGCCAGTCCGTGGACGTCACCTACACCTATGACATCAATTCCCTTCTGGAGGTGGAGGTCAAGGTGGTCTCCACGGGGATCGGCAAGAAAATGATCATCAAGGGCGACAGCAACCAGATGACGGACGAGGAGATCCAAAAGCGGATGGAAGAGCTTGCCTACCTGAAGATCCAGCCCAGGGACTATGAGGAGAACCGTCTGGTGCTGCTTCGGGCAGAGCGCATGTACGAGGAGTCCCTGGGAGAGCGCAGACAGAAACTGGACCACTATATCACGGCTTTCGACGCGGCATTGAAGCGGGGAGACCACGACGCGATCCGGGAGGCGAGAGAGGAACTGAGCGCCCTTCTGGAGGAGGATGAGGATTGACATTTGACAAGCCCCGGAATAGAATTTATAATGTTTAGTTAATTGAGGATTTTGGGAGGATAAACCAATGCAAAAACGCGGTGTAAATGAACTGAGAAGAATGTATCTCGACTTCTTTGAGAGTAAGGGTCATCTGAAGATGAAAAGCTTTTCGCTGGTGCCCCACAATGACAACAGCCTGCTGATCATCAACTCCGGTATGGCTCCCCTGAAGCCTTATTTTACGGGTCAGGAGATTCCTCCCCGCCGCCGCGTCACCACCTGTCAGAAATGTGTGCGCACAGGCGACATTGAAAATGTGGGTAAGACCGCAAGACATCTGACTTTTTTTGAAATGCTGGGAAACTTTTCCTTCGGAGATTACTTCAAGCATGAGGCGATCGCCTGGAGCTGGGAGTTTCTGACAAAGTATGTGGGCATGGATCCGGAGAGACTCTATCCTTCCATTTACTGTGAGGACGACGAGGCTTTTGACATCTGGACCAGGGAGATCGGCGTCCCCGCGGAGAAGATCACCCGCTTTTACCGGGATGAGAACGGGGACTGCGACAATTTCTGGGAACATGGCGCAGGTCCCTGCGGTCCCTGTTCCGAAATCTATTATGACAGAGGCGAAAAGTACGGCTGCGGAAAGCCCGACTGCAAAGTGGGCTGTGACTGTGACCGTTTCATGGAAGTGTGGAACAATGTGTTCACCCAGTTTGACAGCGACGGGCACGGGCATTACACGGAGCTTGCGCAGAAGAACATCGATACCGGGATGGGGCTGGAGCGTCTTGCCGTGGTGGTGCAGGACGTGGATTCCGTGTTTGACATCGACACCATGAAAGCCATCCGGGACAAGATCTGCGAGATCGCCCATGTGAACTATCAGGAGGATGAGGCGAAGGACGTGTCCATTCGTCTGATCACCGACCATATCCGTTCCTCCACCTTTATGATCAGCGACGGCATCATGCCCTCCAACGAGGGCAGAGGATATGTCCTGCGCCGTCTCATCCGCCGCGCGGCGAGACACGGCAGGCTGCTGGGCATCGAGGGGAGATTTCTGGCCGAGCTGAGCCGCACCGTGATCGGAGAGTGCAGGGACGGCTATCCCGAGCTGGAGGAGAAGAAGGACTTCATTCTGACCGTGCTGACCCAGGAGGAGGGGAAATTTGACAAGACCATCGACCAGGGACTGACGATCCTTGCCGAGATGGAGGAGGAGATGAACCGGCAGGGCGTAAAGGAGCTTTCCGGTGAGAATGCTTTTAAATTATATGACACTTACGGTTTCCCCATGGATCTGACAGAGGAGATCCTGGCGGAGAAGGGCTTTACGATAGATCATGTGAGCTTCTCCAAATGTATGGAGGAGCAGAGAGTCAAGGCGAGAGAGGCGCGCAAAGAGACCAATTACATGGGCGCGGATGCCACGGTGTACGATTCCATCGATCCTTCCCTCACCTCTGTCTTTGTGGGTTATGACAGACTGCAGCACAATTCCAGGGTGACGGTGCTGACCACGGAGAGCGAGCTGGTGGAGGCGCTGACCGACGGTCAGGTGGGAACCGTCATCGTGGAGGAGACTCCCTTTTACGCCACCATGGGCGGACAGAAGGCGGACACCGGAGTCATCTCCGCCGCGGAAGGAAATTTTGAGGTGAAGGACACCATCCGGCTGCCGGGCGGCAAGGTGGGACATATCGGCGTGGTCACAGGCGGCATGATCCGGGTGGGGGATACCGCGACGCTGACTGTGGATGCAAAGCATCGCTCGGACACCTGCAAAAACCATTCCGCGACCCATCTGCTCCAGAAAGCGCTGCGGGAGGTGCTGGGAACCCATGTGGAGCAGAACGGCTCCTATGTGGACGGCGAGCGTCTCCGGTTTGACTTCAGCCATTTCCAGCCCATGACTGCAAAGGAGCTTGAGAAGGTGGAGCAGATGGTAAACGATAAGATCGCAGAGGCGCTTCCCGTGGTGACGGATGTGATGAACATCGAGGAGGCGAAGAAGACGGGAGCCATGCAGCTTTTCGGTGAAAAATACGGCGAGACCGTGCGCGTGGTGCGCATGGGCGATTTCTCCGTGGAATTCTGCGGAGGCACCCATGTGGCAAACACCGCGGCGATCACGGCATTTAAGATCATTTCCGAGAACGGTATCGCGGCGAATGTACGGCGTATCGAGGCGCTGACGGGAAACGGCGTGTTCGCGTATTACCGCGGTCTGGAGAAGACGCTGGAGAGTGCGGCGAAAGCGCTGAAGACAACCCCCAACATGATTGTGGAGAAGTGCGGGCATCTGATGGCAGACTTAAAGGCGCTGTCCGCCGAAAACGAGTCTTTAAAGAGCAGGGCGGCAAAGGAAGCGCTGGGGGATGTGATGGATCAGGTGAAGGAGATCAGGGGTGTGAAACTTCTTGCCGCCAGCGTGAGCGGAGTGGATATGAACGGCTTAAGAGACCTGGGAGACCAGCTCAAAGACAGGCTGGGAGAGGGCGTTGTCGTCCTGCTCTCCGATCAGGACGGAAAAGTCAACATGATCGCCATGGCAACCGACGGAGCCGTGAAGGCAGGCGCCCATGCGGGCAATCTGATCAAAGGCATCGCGGCTTTGGTGGGCGGCGGAGGCGGCGGAAGACCCAATATGGCCCAGGCGGGGGGAAAGAATCCCGCAGGGATCGGGGCTGCCATCGGGGAAGCGTCCAGGGTGCTGGATGCCCAGCTGGCATAACCCGCGGGGAAGGGACGGCTGTCCGTTTCTGTTTTTGCTGCGGGATAAGGGCAGAAAGATATTTTGAAATTATGGGGGGTCATGGGATGAAGAGTGACCCCCTTTCTGTTTTAGATGCCTGTCAGAACGTGGAAAGGATGAAGGGATGAAAAATCAGGAGAACAGGAAACTGGCAGTGATCAATATTTGTTTCTGTGCCGCATTGCTCCTTGTGCTGATGCCGCTGCTTATGGTGTCCCGGTATAACTATCCCTCGGCGGATGATTGGAGTTACGGGCGGGAGGCGTATGAGGCGATACGCAGCGGGGGAGGGCTTGGCGTTGTCCTGAAGATTTCCCTGGAGACGGCTGCACGAAATTATATGAACTGGGAAGGGCGGTTTATGAATGCTTTTTTTGCCTCCCTGCAGCCCGGGATCTGGGGAGAACAGTGTTATTGCATGGTAGCGTGGCTGATGCTGGGCAGTCTGGTCTTGGGTGAAATGTATTTTTTTTACAGCCTGAGTTCTGCAAAGTCAGGGAAAAATCGTCTGCTATGGCTTCCGATCGCCGCAGCTACCCTGACTATGCAGATCTTGTATACGCCTAGTGTGGTGGAGAGTTTCTACTGGTACACCGGAGCGGTGAATTATACCTTTGTGTTTGGGCTTTCCCTGGTCCTGACAGCGCTTTTTGTGAAGCTGGGGACAGGTGAATGGAGGGGCTGGAAATATGGCATTGCCGCTTTGACCGCCTGTGTGCTTGCGGTGGTGGTGGGCGGTGATAATTTTTCCACCAGTCTCTCCACCCTGCTTTTGATGCTTGTACTGTCCCTGCTGTGGCTTGGGCAGAACAGAAGGGCTTTTTGGAGGACATGGTATATCATGCTGTTTACAGGCGCGAGTCTGGGAATCTGTCTGATGGCGCCGGGCAATGCAAAGCGGCTGGAGGGTAATTTTGGCGGAAGCACCACGGGAAATGCGCTTGGAGCAGTCATTACCTCGCTGACACGTACTTTTACCAATATCTATTCCTGGACCAATATCAAAATTGTGCTCATGCTTGTCCTGATCCTGCCCTTTGTATGGCTGGCAGTCAGAAATCTCAGCTATGAGTTCCGGTTTCCCGGGCTTTTCACACTGCTTTCCTTTGGCATCTATGCCTCCCAGATCACAGCTACCGTCTATGTGGACGGGACCACCGGAGGCGGAAGGGTGGCTGCGATCCTGTATTATGCCTATCATATCTGGCTGGTGGGAAATGTGTGCTATTGGACGGGCTGGCTGCAGCGGATGAGACAGAAGGGCGTCATACGTCTGCCAAAGGGGCTGGAGAAGCCTGTGAGAAAGACGGCTGCCGCGGTGCGCCGTTTTCTGATACCGTACTGTGCCGTGGCAGGCGGGATTCTGGTGCTGTTGATCTACACGGCGGATTTAAAACAACTCTCCAGCTACAAAGCATACCGGGACTGGCGGCAGGGCTGGGCGCAGCAATATGCCAGGGAGTGGGAGGAGAGGCTGGAGATCCTTCATGATGAGAGCATCACAGAGGTGGAGTTTGCGCCCCTGTCGGTTTATCCCGAAACGATTTTGTATACGGATCTGCAGGATGAGGAGGGATATACCTGGGTGAACAAGGCCTGCGCCAGTTATTATGGCAAAAAACGTATTAAGATTGTGATGCCCCGGCAGTCTGAGGCATCGGATCAGACACAGTAAAATCTTGTAAAAGAGCATAGAACGGAGAGCGGCAGTGAACGAGATATACGATGAAGAAGATTTAGAGCGCCAGCGCAGGCGCAGGGAGCGCGTGCGCAGAATGAGACAGGAGAAAGAAAGACAGCTCAGACTTCAGAAAATGGTGAGGCGGTTCTTGTGTGCAGCGGCTGTTGCCGCGGCCGTGCTGGTTTTTGTAATTGCCTTTGCAGCAGTGCAGAAGGCAAAGGGCAGGGAGGACCGGGGACAGGATCCGAACCTGCAGAAAGATCCCCTGGAGCAGGCGGTCCTGACAACTGCGGAGGATCTGAAAAAAGTGTTCGGGCTGCCGCGGGCGCAGATCGTCCCGCCATCCCAAACAGACGTGTCGGAAAATGATCTTGCAGGCGTTTCGGACAAACAGTATTCTGCCCACACTACCGCTGCGACGGAGGCGCCTCCGGAGGAAGTCAACAGCACCAACGCCGTGTTTATCGACCTGGGATCGGGAGAGATCCTGGCGCAGAGGGATTATATGACCGTCATCAATCCCGCCTCCATGACTAAGGTACTGACGGTGCTGGTGGCGGCGGAGCATGTGAAGGATCTGGAGGATACCTTCACGATGACGATCGATATCACGGACTACAGTTATTCCCATGATTGCAGCAGCGTAGGATTTGACGTGGGAGAAGAGATCAGCGTGCGGGATCTGTTCTACGGGACGATCCTGCCCTCGGGAGGCGATGCGGCAGTGGCTCTTGCCACTTATGTAGCGGGCAGCCATGAAGCGTTTGTGGAAATGATGAACGAAAAGGCAGAGCAGCTGGGACTGTCCGACACAGCGCACTTTACGAACTGTGTGGGAATCTATGACGAGGCGCATCACTGCACGGTCTATGATATGGCGATGATCCTGGAAGCGGCGCTGGACAATCCTCTCTGCAGGGAAGTGCTGAGCGCCCATAAATACACTACAAAAGCGACTGCGGAGCATCCGGAAGGGATTGAGATCTCCAACTGGTTCTTGCGAAGGATCGAGGATAAAGATACGGGCGGGGAGGTCATCTGCGGCAAGACAGGGTATGTGGTGCAGTCGGGAAACTGTGCGGCGAGCTACGGCCAGGATGAAAACGGAAGGGAATATGTCTGTGTCACCACGGGGGCGCACAGTGGATGGCGGTGTATCTATGACCATGTCGCATTTTACAAAAAGTATGCCGGTATTTGAAAAAAATGGTTGACGTGGAATAATTTTATGTTATAATGTGTAATGTGTATGGCATACTCCGTACATAGAATAACCCAATCAGTCATGTTACTAGAGGGACTGAAGGGAGGTCAGGTGTAGAATGTCTAACGTAATCGTAAAAGAGAACGAGACTTTGGACAGCGCATTGCGTCGCTTCAAGAGAAGCTGTGCCAAAGCGGGTATCCAGCAGGAGATCCGCAAGAGAGAGCACTACGAGAAGCCCAGTGTAAAGCGTAAGAAAAAGTCTGAAGCAGCAAGAAAACGTAAATATAACTAACGCGCAAATCCCTGGTCGCACATCGTCCGGGGATTTTGTAGTTAGGCGCTTATGGTTTGCAGAACCATGATCTGAGATGAGGGGATCATAAGATGTGGACAAAAGAACTGTTTGGAACGGACATATACCATCTTGCGGCAGCCTTTGTACTTTACAGTATGCTGGGATGGCTTGTGGAATCGATTTATATGTCCTTTTGCAATCGCAAGCTGACCAATCGCGGTTTTGGAAGGGGACCGTTCTGCCCGATCTACGGCTTTGGGGCCGTTGCGTGCTATCTCATTCTCAGCCCGCTGAAAGGACAGTACATAAAAGTTTATATTATCGGCGCAGTGCTTGCCACGGTTTTTGAATTTATTGTGGGCAAGGGTATGATCCGGTTTCTGGGTGAACTCTGGTGGGACTATAAGGATAAGCCTTTTAACTACAAGGGGATCATCTGCCTGGAGAGTACCATCGCCTGGGGATTTTACGCCATTGGTGTTATTCAGTTCGTACACGCGGGCATCTATTGGCTGATAGACAGGGTGAGCATACGCACGGGCATTCATCTGGTAGAGATGGCGCTGGTGCTGGTGGTGATCGACTATGCGGTTCAGCTTGCCAAGGTGTTTGACATTGATGTGCGCGAGAAGAGGGACAGATTCATTGAGAGATGTCATGCTTTTTTGAATCGATAAGGTATAACCGGTGCCACATTCCCATATTCTTTAGTAGACAAAAAGAATGGGAGTGTGGCATTATTTATGCTTAAAAAGATTTACAGGAGGCTCACGGCTGCTTTTCTGGCGGCGGCAGCCCTGCTTGGTCCCGTCCTGCCCGTCCGGGCGGAACTTAGCGTCTCCGCGCCCTCGGCTATTCTGATAGAGGCTTCCACCGGTGAAGTCATTTATGAAAAAAATGCGACCGAGAGGAGAAGCCCCGCGAGCATAACTAAAATTATGACATTGCTTTTGACCTTTGAACAGCTCGAGGCGGGCAAGATCAAACTGACGGACGACGTATTGGTCAGCGCCCATGCGGCGGGGATGGGCGGCTCACAGGTGTATCTTGCCGAGGGGGAGGTGCAGTCTCTGGAGACCATGATCAAGTGTATCGTGGTATCCAGCGGAAATGATGCCAGCGTGGCAGTGGCAGAACATATTGCCGGCAGTGAAGAAGCCTTTGTGGAAAAGATGAACCAGAGGGCAGAGCAGCTGGGAATGACAGACACGCACTTTGAGGACGCCTGCGGGCTGACGGACTCGGACAATCATTACTCTACGGCAAAGGATGTGGCGATCATGTCCAGGGAGCTCATCACGAGATTCCCCGAGATATACCGGTACAGTACGATCTGGATGGAAGATATCACCCATGTCACCAGACAGGGAGCTGTCAATTTTACGCTCAACAGCACCAATAAGCTTTTGAAACAGTATCAATATACCACCGGGCTCAAGACCGGCTCCACCAGCAAGGCAAAATTCTGTGTCTCCGCGACGGCGAACAAGGAGGGGATCGATCTGATCGCCGTGGTCATGGGAGCGGAGACCGGAACGGACCGTTTTCAGGACGCCCAGGTCATGTTAAACTACGGTTTCAGCGTGAGCGATCTTTACATAGATACCAATCAGGATCCGCTTCCGAAACTGCCGGTAAAGGGCGGGGTAAAAACGGAGACGGAATTGGTCTATCAGGGGGAGTTCCGGTATCTGGATATCGAAGGAAATTCCCTGGACGGCGTGGAAAAGGTGCTGGAACTGCCTGCCCAGGCGGATGCCCCCATCCGGAAGGGTTCTGCGGCGGGCAGGGCGAAATATCTTCTGAACGGTGTGGAGATCGGCAGCATGCCCATATACTATGCGGAGAGTGTCGAGAAGGCAACCTACAGGGATTATGTGAAAAAGGCGCTGGGATTCTTTTTGCTGTGAGCGCGCTTAGGGCACCGGGCAGGAAGCTGCCCCGGGAAAACGGAGAAGGACAATGTGGAATATCATTTTTACGGTATGCGCCGTGTTGGCAGTGATCTGCCTATGGATCATGATATACGACGGAAATCGTTTCGTGGTGCGGGAGCATGTATTTACCGACTCCCGCATCCGCAGGGATTTCCGGGCAGTGGTGCTGGCGGACCTGCACAACAAAAGATACGGTAAGGAAAATGAAAGACTGCTGGAGGCGATCCGAAGACAGAAGCCGGATATGATCCTGGTGGCGGGGGATATGCTCAATGCCAGACCCGGAGAGACGCTGGATATCGCCCTTCATCTGATGGGAGAGCTGGCAAAAGATTATCCCGTCTATTACGGCAACGGAAACCATGAGCAGCGAATGGAGCTATACCCCGGGACCTACAAGGATATGGCAGAGCGCTACGCAGAAGGATTGCACAGGATAGGGATCACGCCCCTTGTCAATGTCCATGTGCGTCTGGCTGACTATGGGATCACGATTTACGGCGCCCAGATAGACAGAGAGTATTACGGGCGTTTCACCGCCTTTCCCATGGCAGAAGAGTATATGCAGTCTCTTCTGGGCAGGGTGGACAAGTCTTCCTACAGCATCCTGCTGGCGCACAATCCGGAGTATTTTCCCCAATATGCCGCCTGGGGGGCAGACCTTACGCTGGCGGGGCACAACCACGGCGGAATGGTGCGCATCCCTTTTATGGGAAAGGGTGTGGCGTCGCCGAAGATCCGTTTTTTCCCCAAATATGACGGCGGAAGATTTGAAGAAAACGGCAAAGTGATGCTGGTGAGCAGAGGGCTGGGCATGCACACGATCCCCGTCAGGCTGTTCAATCCGGGCGAGCTTCTCGTCCTGGATTTTAAGAGCGGCAGGGGGGAGCGCGGGAACGAAAGTTTGTCTTGAAAATCTGTGGATTTCCCGTTACAATATAAGCTGTTGTGTGGAGGTGGCTATGGCAATTCCCGTAAAGCTGGAAGCGTTTGAAGGCCCGCTGGACCTTTTGCTTCATCTGATAGAAAAAAACAAGATTGATATATACGATATCCCCATCGTGGAGATCACGGAGCAGTATCTGGAGTATATCCGCCGGATGGAGACGGATGATATGAATGTGATGAGTGAGTTTCTTGTCATGGCGGCGACGCTTTTAGACATTAAATGCCGTATGCTGCTGCCCCGGGAGGAGGACGGAGAGAACGGCGAGGAAGATCCGAGAGCGGAGCTGGTCCAGAAACTATTGGAGTATAAGATGTGCAAATATATGTCCCTTGAACTGCGGGACATGCAGATAGACGCGGCACACAATCTCTACAGAGAGCAGCATCTTCCCGATGAGGTCGCCGCGTACAGACAGCCGGTGGACTATGAGGAGCTTATCGGGGATATGACGCTGAATAAGCTGCATGAAATCTTTAAGTCCATCGTCCGCAGGCAGGAAGATAAGATCGACCCCATCCGCAGCCGGTATGGCAAGATCGAGAAAGAGGAAGTGGACATGGAGATGAAATCTCTCTATGTGGAGGCTTATGTCAGGGAACACAAGAGCTTCAGCTTCCGCAGGCTTCTGGAAAAACAATCGAGCAGGGCGGAACTGATCGTCACGTTCCTGATCATTTTGGAAATGATGAAAGTCGGCACGATCACCATCTGTCAGGAAAATCTGTTTGACGATATCACGATCATGTCCAATGTGGCATAGGACGGGCAGGCTGAAAGACGGTTTGGAGAGGAAAGAATATGGAGCGTACCAGAGCGAAGGCGATAATCGAGAGCATTCTGTTCACTATGGGGGAGTCCGTGGAGGTGAGCAGGCTTGCCGATGTGATAGAGGAGGATGTAAAGACCACGAGATCCATTCTGGATGAGATGGAGAAGGAATATGAGAAAGAAGACAGGGGGATCTTCATCACCTGGCTGGACAGCGCCGTGCAGCTCTGCACCAAGGCGGAGATGTACGAGTATCTGATCAAGGTTGCCAGGGCGCCCCGGAAGATGACCCTGACGGACACGGTGCTGGAGACTCTGTCCATCATCGCCTACAAACAGCCGGTGACGAGGGTGGAGATTGAAAAGGTGCGGGGTGTCAGCTGTGACCATGCGATCAATAAGCTGCTGGAGTATGACCTGATCACTGAGCTTGGCAGGCTGGATGCTCCGGGCAGACCGCTTTTGTTTGGCACCACAGAGCAGTTCCTGCGATGCTTTGGCGTAAAGAGCTTAGAGGAGCTTCCCAAGCTCAATCCTGTGCAGATCGAGGAATTCAAGGCGCAGGCGGAGGCAGAGATCCAGTTGAGGCTGGATATCTGATCTTCTCGGAGAACGCATAAAAGCCCTTTGGAGGCTCATATATATTTAGCAAACCGCATGGCGGAGGAACCCTATGCGAAACAACAATAAAAGCCTTCCAAGGCGCCTTGCGGGGACATTGCTCGCCGTCCTGCTTCTTGTGGGGACAGCAGGACAGACGGCGTTTACATGCCGCGCGGAGGAACTGGATCTGTATGCCGCATCTGCGGTGCTCATGGATGCGGACTCGGGGAGAGTCCTGTACGAAAAACAGGGTTACACGCCTATGGCGATGGCGAGCACGACAAAGATCATGACCTGCATTCTGGTGCTGGAGGAAGGCAGTCTGGACGACAGAGCGCAGGTGTCTGCCTATGCGGCATCCATGCCTAAGGTGAAGCTCTACGTGAGACAGGGGGAGGAGTATGAGGTGAGGAGCCTCCTTTTTTCTCTGATGCTTGAATCGCACAATGACACGGCAGTGGTCTTGGCGGAATACATAGGGAAGCGCTATCTTTCGCGGGAGCTTCAGGAAAAAGCAACCTCGGAATTTACGGTGGAAGAGAGCAGGCAGGCGGTAAAGGCATTCGCCGCTCTGATGAACCAAAAGGCGCGGGAGCTGGGATGTGAAGACACCTGGTTCATCACGCCCAACGGGCTGGATGCCACGGAGAGCATTGAGACGGCATCGGGGGAAACCGTGACGCTGGAACACCACACTACGGCGGCTGAGCTGGCGCGCATTATGATGTACTGCGTGAAAGAATCCCCGGGGAGGGATGTGTTTCGGGAGATCACCCGGACGGAAAGCTATAGCTTTTACGAAAACGGAAGAAATGTGACCTGTGTCAATCACAATGCCTTTCTGAATATGATGGAGGGAGCCTTCAGCGGCAAGACCGGATTTACCAACAAGGCGGGATACTGTTATGTGGGAGCGCTGGAGCGGGACGGCAAAACCTTTATCGTGGCGCTTTTGGCATGCGGCTGGCCCAATAACAAAAGCTATAAGTGGAGTGATTCTCAAAAACTTATGGAGTATGGGCTGGAGAATTATGAGTTCCGCAAATTTTTAAATGAGGAAAGCGCTTTTGATGAGACCGGTCTCAAACCCCTTGTGGTGGAGAACGGGCAGACGGATGTGCTGGGAGGCAGTGCCAGCGTGGGGCTGACGATCCGGGAGCGCGATCCGGACGAATTTTGGAGCGAGGAGGGAATGCTGCTGCGTCCGGACGAGAAGATCCAGGTGGACTGCGAGGTCGAAAAAGCGCTGCGCGCTCCGGTGAGGGCAGGGATGCAGGTGGGCTGTATCCGTTACAGTGTGGACGGAGAAGTTTATCTGACAGAGACCATTGTGACGGATGGCAGCGTGGAAAAAATCGGGCTTCCCTGGTGTATGGAGCAGATCCTTCGACGGTTTCTGATATTTTGAGCGGCAAAAAAGGAAAAATGTTAAAAAAATGCAATTCGTTCTTTGCGAGTTGCTTTTTTTATGTTATACTATAATTGACAAATTATGGGGACTATATCTCCACATATGTTAGTTCGTTTTTTTATCATTATAAATGGAGGGCTGAAAGCATGAGTACTACTTCAAAAGCGAGTCAAAGAATTACAGCTTTACTCGACGACAACAGTTTCGTTGAAATCGGCGGGCTTGTCACGGCGAGAGCCACTGATTTTAATATGAAACCGACAGAGACTCCATCCGACGGATGTATCACCGGATACGGAGTGATCGACGGGAATCTTGTGTATGTGTACAGCCAGGATGCTTCTGTGATGAATGGAACCATCGGTGAGATGCATGCAAAAAAGATTGCCAATCTCTATGACCTGGCGATGAAGACGGGCGCACCCGTCATCGGTCTGCTGGATTGTGCGGGCGTCAGACTGCAGGAGGGGACCGATGCGCTTGCCGCATTCGGCATCATCTATGCAAAGCAGACTGCCGCCAGCGGAGTGATTCCCCAGATTACTGCGGTTTTAGGTTCCTGCGGCGGCGGGCTGGCGCTGTTCCCCACGCTGACGGACTTTACTTTTATGGAGGAGAAGAATGCAAAGCTGTTTGTCAATGCACCCAATGCGTTGGACGGCAATGTGGTGACCAAGTGTGATTCTTCTGCGGCAAAGTTCCATGCCGAGGAGAGCGGTATTGTGGATGTTGTGGCCGACGAGGCACAGATCCTTCAGAGCATCCGCGAGCTGATCGGCTTCCTTCCCGCAAACAATGAATCCTATGCGGGCGAGGAGTGCAGCGACGATTTAAACCGTGTAAACCCTGAGATCGCAGGCTGTGTGGGAGACACTTCCATCGCGTTATCCATTCTTGCAGACGACAATCGCTTCTTCGAGGTGAAGGCAGGATATGCAAAGCAGATGGTGACCGGGTTTCTGCGGCTCAACGGCATGACCGTGGGCGCAGTGGCAAACCGCTGTGAAATCTGTGACGAGGAGGGCAGGACGGTGGAGAAGATGGACGCCGTGCTCACCGCGGCAGGCTGTGAGAAGGCAGCGGATTTTGTGAGCTTCTGTGACGCCTTCGGCATTCCCGTTCTGAGCCTGACCAATGTAAAGGGCTACGAGGCGACCATGTGTTCCGAGAAAAGGATCGCGAAGGCAGCGGCAAGACTCACCTATGCCTTTGCGAGCGCGACGGTGCCCAAAGTGAACGTGATTTTGGACAAGGCTTACGGCACCGCGTATGCTGTCATGAATTCCAAGGCGCTCGGCGCGGACATCACTATGGCCTGGCCCGATGCGCAGGTGGGCGCCATGGAGGGAAAACATGCCGCACAGATCATGTATGACGGTCAGGGCGCGGATGTGATAAACGAGAAAGCTGCGGAGTACGAGAAGATGAATCTCAATGTCAACAATGCGGCGAGAAGAGGATATGTGGATCAGATCATAGATGCCGCCGACACCAGAAAATATGTGATCGGCGCATTTGAGATGCTGTTTACAAAGAGTGAAGATGGTCCTGTAAAGAAGCATGGCACTGTCTAGAAAGGGTGATTGTAGGATGAAGAAATTTTTGATTTTAACCTGCCTGCTCGCCTGTCTCTTTGGAGTGACAGCCTGTGGCGCGGAAGGGCAGCTGGACCAGTATGATCAGGAGAGGATCGACGGTGCGATCGATATCACAGTCAACAAAATAATTCCGACGATCCAGATGGCGATGGAGGATGAAGCGCGGGAAGTTTTGGAAAGCTACACTCCGGCGGAGGTCGAATACGTTGTCAGCGCCTATCATCAGCTCAATGTGGACGGCAGAGCTTTTATGAGCGCGCTCGATTCTTTTAAGTCCGCTTATGAGGAGCTCGGCGGATCGGGGAAGATCGTGGGCACTGCCGCACAGATCGACGGCGACCAGATCATTGTCAGTGTGGATGTGCTCGGCGCTGACAACACCCGGGCGAAAGCGGAGGTCGTAGTTTCCAATGACTTTTTCTACACACTGGAGTCCGCCTCCCTCAACAAGGTGAGCGGCATAGGGGAATCCATGGGAAAGGCAGGGCTGAACACTCTGCTGGGTATGGGTACCGTGTTTGCGGTGTTGATCCTGATCTGTCTGATCATCTCATGCTTCGGCATCATTCACAAACTTCAGATGCGTCAGACGAAGAAAGGGGAAGCTCCGGCTCAGACCGCGGGAATTGACAATGCGGTCGCCCAGATCACAAGGCAGGAGGAAGAAGTTGAGCCGGATGATCTGGAACTTGTGGCTGTCATAGCAGCCGCGGTCGCGGCAAGCGAGGGCGCCGCTTCCACAGACGGATTTGTAGTGCGCTCCATCAAGAGACGCAGAGTATATTAAAAAATGGAGGATAAAAAGATGAAAAATTATACCATAACCGTAAACGGAAACGTATATGATGTAGTAGTGGAGGAGGGCACATCCACAGGCGCACCCGTGGCGGCAAAGGCTCCCGCAGCTCCCAAGGCGGCACCCGCAGCCGCTCCCGCAGCCGCACCCAAGGCAGGTGGAGCAGGCAGTGTGAAGATCGAGGCCGGTGCGGCAGGAAAGGTGTTCAAACTGGAGGCAGGCGCAGGGCAGGCAGTCAAGAGAGGCGATGCCATTGTCATCCTGGAGGCGATGAAGATGGAGATCCCCGTTGTGGCACCCCAGGACGGTACCGTTGCAAGCATTGAAGTCGCAGTCGGCGATTCTGTTGAGGCAGGAGCGGTTCTGGCGACCATGAATTAGTTTTCAGGCGGAAATACAACAGGAGGTTGACAAATGGATTATATAGTTAATACGCTTGACAATCTGGTTCACCAGACGGCGTTTTTCAATCTCACCGTCGGCAACTATATCATGATTGCCATTGCGTGCGTTTTCCTTTATTTAGCCATCCGGCACGGGTTTGAGCCTCTTCTTCTGACTCCCATTGCATTCGGTATGCTCCTGGTGAACATTTATCCGGATATCATGGTGAGCCCGGAGGATGCTGCAAACGGCGTCGGTGGTCTACTGCATTATTTTTATCTGTTGGACGAATGGGCGATCCTGCCCTCCCTGATCTTTATGGGTGTGGGGGCCATGACGGACTTTGGACCGCTGATCGCGAACCCCAAGAGCTTCCTTTTGGGCGCGGCGGCGCAGTTTGGTATTTTTGCCGCTTATTTCGGCGCCATTGCGATGGGATTCAATGACAAGGCGGCAGCCGCCATCTCCATCATCGGCGGAGCGGACGGCCCTACCTCCATCTTCCTGGCAAGTAAACTGGGGCAGACGGCGATCATGGGACCTATTGCGGTGGCTGCATATTCCTATATGTCCCTGGTGCCCATTATCCAGCCGCCCATCATGAAGCTGCTCACCACGAAGAAAACCCGCAGCATCAAGATGGGGCAGCTTCGCCCCGTATCCAAGCTGGAGAAGATCCTCTTCCCGATCATCGTTACCATCGTGGTAGGGCTGATCCTTCCCACCACCGTGCCCCTGGTAGGTATGCTCATGCTGGGCAATCTCTTCCGGGAGTCCGGCGTGGTCAGACAGCTTCAGGAGACCGCTTCCAATGCTCTGATGTATATCGTGGTCATCATGCTGGGTACCTCCGTGGGAGCTACCACCAGCGCGGAGGCATTCCTGAATTGGGATACCATGAAGATCGTGCTGCTGGGGCTGATCGCCTTCATGTTCGGAACGGCAGCCGGCGTGGTGTTCGGCAATATCATGTGTGCGCTCACCAAGGGCAAGATCAATCCTCTGATCGGTTCCGCGGGCGTGTCCGCGGTACCCATGGCTGCCCGTGTGTCCCAGAAGGTGGGCGCTGAGGCAGATCCCACCAACTTCCTGCTGATGCACGCCATGGGACCCAATGTGGCGGGCGTTATCGGAACGGCGGTGGTAGCGGGGACCTTTATGGCGATCTTCGGAGTATTCTGACCGGATCCGGAGCCATGCAGGCACCACCGAATGAGGAGATTAAAAGAATAACAGGAGGAAATTCGTAAATGTCAGAAAAAGCAAAAAAACCGATCAAAATTACGGAAACCATATTGCGTGATGCACATCAGTCTCTGATCGCTACCAGAATGCCTACCGAGTTCATGCTTCCCATCGTGGAAAAGATGGATCAGGTCGGATATCACTCTGTGGAGTGCTGGGGAGGAGCTACCTTTGACGCATCCCTGCGTTTTTTGAAGGAGGATCCCTGGGACAGGCTCCGAAAGCTGCGCGATGGGTTCAAGAACACCAAGCTGCAGATGCTGTTCCGCGGACAGAATATTCTGGGGTACAGACCCTACGCGGACGATGTGGTGGACGCATTTGTGCAGAAATCCATCGCAAACGGAATCGATATCATTCGTATTTTTGACTGTCTCAACTACCTGCCCAACCTTCAGGAGGCGGTCAACGCCACCAACAGGATGAAGGCGCAGGAGGGCAGGGGACATGCGCAGGTTGCACTGTCCTATACCCTGGGCGACGCTTACACCCTGGAGTACTGGGCAGGCGTTGCAAAACAGATTGAGGAGATGGGTGCAGATTCCATCTGTATCAAGGATATGGCAGGGCTTTTGGTTCCCTACAAGGCGGGCGAGCTGATCAAGGCGATGAAGGAGAACACCAAGCTTCCCATCCAGCTTCACACCCACTATACTTCCGGTGTGGCGAGCATGACTTATCTGAAGGCGGTAGAAGCCGGCGTAGATGTGATCGACACTGCAATGAGCCCCTTTGCGATGGGAACTTCCCAGCCTGCCACCGAAGTGATGGTGGAGACTTTCAGAGGGACGGAGTACGACACCGGATTCGACCAGAATCTGCTGGCGGAGATCGCGGATTATTTCCGCCCTTACAGAGACGAGTGCCTTGCGAGCGGGCTGCTCAATCCCAAGGTGATGGGCGTGGACATCAAGACGCTTCTGTATCAGGTACCCGGCGGTATGCTCTCCAACATGGTGAGCCAGTTGAAAGAGCAGAATGCGGAGGACAGGTATTACGATGTGCTCAAGGAGATCCCTCAGGTCCGCAAGGATTTGGGAGAGCCGCCCTTGGTTACTCCTTCCTCTCAGATCGTTGGCACACAGGCAGTGTTCAATGTGCTGATGGGCGAGCGCTACAAGATGGCTACCAAGGAGACCAAGGCAGTGCTGCGCGGCGAGTACGGACAGACCGTAAAACCCATGAGCCAGGAGGTGATCGACAAGGTTATCCCCGGCGAGAAGAGGATCACCGGTCGTTTCGCAGACAGTCTGCCTGCCGAGATGGATAAGCTGGAAGGCGAGATGAAGGAGTGGAAGCAGCAGGATGAGGACGTGCTTTCCTATGCACTGTTCCCTCAGGTTGCAACCGATTTCTTTAAATACCGTCAGGCGCAGCAGGAGAAGGTGGATCTGACCCAGGCTGACACAAAGAACGGGGCATATCCCGTGTAGAGTGCGGATGCACGAGAATCGGGAAAGGGGAGGCGGGTGTGCCAATAGGTGCACCCGCCTTTTGTGACACTAGATGTAGTAGTTGACAGCGCCCTGCATCAGACTGTAAAATAACAAGTGTTCTTATTATGGTTACGATAGAGATTACGATGAGAATAGAACCCCCGCGGCGGGGTAAAGGATAGGACGGATACCATGGCGCGCAAGGAATCGATCACCACTCAAATGATCTTGGACACGGCTTTTGACATGACTCGGGAAGAAGGGTTTGGCAATGTGACTGCCAGAAAGGTTGCGGCGAGGGCGGGCTGTTCCACACAGCCTATCTTCAGGGTATACAAAAATATGGAGGAACTCTGGGGCGCCGTGTATGAACGTGCCGCGGGCTTTTTCCAGGATTATTACAGCCTCTATCCCCGCATAGGAAAAACACCCTTTTCCAATCTTGGGATGGCGTACATCGCCTTTGCAAGGGAGGAGAGCCACCTCTTTGAGCTGTTGTTTTTGACGGAAGGGTCATCGATACGGCGAAAAAGCATGTATGAGCTTCTAAACGGCAAAGAGGGAAATGTGGTGTATGAGATCAGTATGGCGAAGGAGAGCGGCTGCGCGGATCCGGGGGGTCTCTTTATGAAGATGTGGCTGTTTATCCACGGGGCGGCGTGCATGAGTCTCACCGGGGATTACGATCTTTCCGACAGGGAGACCATGACGCTTCTGGAGAATTCTTACAATACGTTTGCCCGGGCATAGACCATTTGCCGGGCTTAGGGCGTGATAGGAACGGGTGAGGACAGACACGGGAGAAGACCATGGGCGGTATGGAACACAATGGTGTGCTCGGCAGGATTGACGAGCGCTTTGATAAGATGAGTAAGAGCCATAAGGCGATAGCCAATTTTATATATGAGCACTATGACCAGGCCGTGTTTATGACGGCGGCAAAGCTGGGGGAGACGCTGGGGATCAGTGAATCTACCGTAGTACGGTTTGCAGCGGGGATCGGCTATGACGGATACCCCCAGATGCAGAAGGCGCTGGAGGAGTGTGTCCAGGGAAAACTGAGCAAGATGCAGCGCATCAATGCCCAGTACGGCAAGAGTTCCCAGTCGGAGATATTGACTTCCGTCATGACGGCGGATATTGAGAAACTCCAGCACACGATCGACAATCTGGATCCCGCTGCCTTTGAGAGCGCGGTGACGACAATCCTGGAAGCGGGTACCGTGTATGTTATGGGGCTGCGGAGCAATGAGCCGCTGGCAGTTTTTTTACATTTTTATCTGAATATGATCCGGGGGAATGTGGTGTTGATCAATACCACCAGTGTCAGTGAGACTTTTGAACAGATGATCCACATCAGTGACAAGGATTGTTTCATTGGCATCAGCTTTCCCAGATATTCCATGAGGACGCTAAAGGCGATGGAGTTTGCCAATGACAGGAACGCCAAGGTGATCGCCATCACGGACAGTATCCACTCTCCGATGAATCTCTATTCTTCCTGCAATCTTTTGGCGCGCAGCGATATGGTATCCATTGTGGACTCTCTGGTGGCGCCTTTGAGTGTCATCAATGCCCTGGTGGTCGCCATGTGTCTGAAGAGACCGCGGGAGGTTAAGCAAAATCTGGAGATGCTGGAGGAGACCTGGAATAATTATCAGGTGTATCTGAATGACGAAATCAATTTTATCGACGACGAGCCTATACTGAACTATTCATTGAGACGGGAAGACTGATATGAGTAAGACCATTGTCATCGGAGGCGGTGCCGCGGGCATGATGGCGGCGGCTGCCGCGTCTTGCCAGGGGCATCATGTCGTCCTGGTGGAAAAAAATGAAAAGCTTGGCAAAAAACTTTTTCTCACGGGAAAGGGCCGGTGCAATGTGACCAACGCAGCGGATGTGGAGACCTTGCTTTCCCATGTCTGCACCAACGCGAAATTTCTCTACAGCGCCTTTTACGGATTTGACAATCAGGCGGTCATGGAGCTTCTTGAGAGGGCGGGCTGCCCTTTAAAGACGGAGAGAGGAGAGCGGGTATTCCCGGTGTCGGATCATTCCAGCGATGTGATCGGTGCCCTGGCGGGGCTGCTGCGAAGGCGCGGGGTGGAACTGCGCCTCCACACTGAGGTGAAGGAGCTGTTGTGGGGAAAAGAAGGGGAAAAACTGCCGGAGAGTGCCGAAAACGGGCAGGATAAGCCGGCAATCCGCGGAGTAAGGCTTAAGGACGGAAAGATCCTGGAGGCGGATGCGGTGATCGTATGCACGGGCGGGCTGTCCTATCCCTCCACGGGTTCCACCGGGGACGGGTTTCGCTTTGCCCGGGAGACGGGGCACCGGGTGGTACCATGCCGCCCCTCGCTGGTGCCGTTGGAGACGGAGGAAGCGTGGTGCAGGGAGCTGATGGGATTGTCCTTAAAGAACGTGGCGCTTCGCCTGGTCTGTGGAGGCAGGGAGTTATACAGAGAGCAGGGAGAAATGCTGTTTACGCATTTCGGTGTCAGCGGCCCTTTGGTCCTCACCGCCAGCTGTTATCTGAGAGGCGGCGGAAAGAGGGAGGCATCCGTACTTTGGCTCGACTTAAAGCCCGCACTGTCAAAGGAACAGTTGGACAAGCGGCTGATCAGGGATTTTGAGGAACAGAAAAAGAAACAGTTTAAGAATGCACTGGGCGGGCTTTTCCCCGCGAAACTGATCCCGGTGATGGTCAGACTGTCCGGCATCCCCGGGGAGAGACCGGTGAATGGAATCACCAGGAAGGAGCGGGAAGATTTTATAAGCCTTATCAAAAATCTCCCCATCACGGTGAAGGGGACGCGCTCCTACGCGGAGGCGATCATCACCCAGGGAGGCGTGGATGTGAGGGATGTCAATCCTTCCACCATGGAGTCCAGACGGATCTCCGGGTTATATTTTGCCGGCGAGGTACTGGATCTGGACGCCCAGACGGGCGGCTTTAATCTTCAGATCGCCTGGTCCACAGGGCATCTGGCAGGGGAGAGCAGCCGGATAAAAAAGTAGAAAGGCGCCGCATAAAAACGGCAGGATGAGAGATGAGTTACAATATAGCGATTGACGGGCCTGCGGGAGCGGGCAAGAGCACCATCGCGAAGGCGGTGGCCCAAAAACTTCAGATCATTTATGTGGATACCGGAGCGATGTACCGTGCCATGGCGCTGTTCATGCTCAGGGAAGGTGTGGATCCCTCGGACGGGGAGACCATCAGCGGCAGGTGCCGGGAGGCGGATATCACCATCGCCTACGAGGAGGGCGGCCAGGTGGTCTATCTCAACGGGGAGAATGTCAATGCCTGCCTGCGGACCGAGGAGGTGGGCAATATGGCGTCTGCCACCAGCGCACAGCCCGCGGTGCGTGAGAAACTGGTGGAACTGCAGCGTGTTTTGGCGGCGAAGGAGGACTGTGTGATGGACGGAAGGGACATCGGTACCTGTGTGCTCCCCGATGCCCAGGTCAAGATTTATCTCACTGCCAGCAGTGAAGTCCGGGCAAGACGCCGCTATAAGGAACTCCTTGCAAAAGGGGAGAAATGTGATTTAAAGGAGATTCAGAAAAGCATAGAGGAGCGGGATTACCGGGATATGCACAGGGAGCATTCGCCCCTGCGGCAGGCGGAGGATGCCGTTTTGGTGGACAGCTCCGATATGACGATAGATGAGGTGATCGCCCGCATTCTGGAACTTTGCAGGCGACGGGCTGCCGGCAGGGACGATGAAGAGGGACGGGCGGCAGACGGCGATGCTCCAAAGGGCGGGGCATAAGGAAAACGGGACAAAAAGGGGAATGGGACGGATATGGAAGTGAGACTGGCGGAATATGCAGGATTCTGCTTTGGGGTAAAACGCGCCATCGATACGGTGTATGAACAGATCGGAAAGGGAAAGACCATTTATACTTACGGTCCCATTGTGCATAACGAGGAAGTCATCAGGGAACTGGAACAGAAAGGAGTCAGGGTGATCGAAGGGGAGAAAGCCCTCTTTTCGGTTCCGGGCGGGGGCACCGTGATCATACGCGCCCATGGAGTCCCCAGGGGCATTCAGGAATGTATGGAGAAAAGCGGGCTGGAATGTATCGATGCCACCTGCCCCTTTGTAAAACGGATCCACCGTATTGTTGAGAAGGCGGGGCGGGAGGGGAGGCATGTGGTCATAGCCGGCAATCCCGGACATCCCGAGGTGGAGGGCATCCGGGGCTGGTGTGAAGGTCCCGTGACGGTCATCGGGACGGAGGAGGAAGCGCTGAACTTTGTGCCCGAGGAGGGATGCGGTGTCTGTCTGGTATCACAAACGACATTTAACTACAATAAATTTCAATCTATAGTTGAAATTTTTTCAAAAAGAGGTTACAATGATAATGTCGTGAATACTATCTGCAATGCAACAGCAGAACGCCAGCAGTCCGCGCAGACTCTTGCGGCGGAGGCGGATGTCATGATCGTGATAGGCGGGAAGCACAGCTCCAACTCCCGGAAACTTTATGAAATATGTCAGGGAGAGTGTGCACAGACCTATTTTATACAGACACTGGATGACTTGCATTTAGAACTACCTAAATCTGTTCGCCTGGTGGGTATTACCGCGGGGGCTTCCACCCCAAATAATCTAATCGAGGAGGTTCAAAATTATGTCAGAATTAACTTTTGAACAAATGTTGGAAGAATCTTTTAAGACAATACATGCAGGAGAGGTAGTCGAAGGTACGGTCATCGATGTAAAGCCGGATGTGATCATCCTGAACATCGGTTACAAGTCGGACGGTGTGCTTACCAGAAATGAATATACCAATGATGCCGGTGTCGATCTGACTACCGTGGCCAAGGTCGGCGACACGATGGAAGTCAAGGTCCTGAAAGTCAATGACGGCGAGGGGCAGGTGCTTCTGACTTATAAGCGCCTGGCTGCAGACAGAGGCAACAAAAGGATCGAGGAGGCGTTCAACAACAGGGAAGTGCTGAAGGCGACGGTCACACAGGTTTTGGACGGCGGTCTGAGCGTTGTGGTGGATGAGGTCCGCGTCTTTATCCCTGCCAGCCTTGTCTCTGATACCTATGAGAAAGACCTGAGCAAGTACGCAGGTCAGGAGATTGAGTTCGTGATCAGCGAGTACAATCCCAAGAGAAGAAGATATATCGGCGACCGCAGACAGCTCATCGCGGCGCAGAAGGCGGAGCTTCAGAAGGAACTCTTTGAGCGGATCAAGGAGGGTGACATTGTTGAGGGCACCGTGAAGAATGTCACGGACTTTGGTGCGTTTGTCGATCTGGGCGGTGCGGACGGTCTGCTGCATATCTCTGAGATGAGCTGGGGCAGAGTGGAGCATCCCAAGAAGGTATTTAAGGTGGGTGACAAACTCAATGTCCTGATCAAGGAGATCAACGGCAACAAGATTGCCCTGTCATTAAAATTTGACGATGCCAATCCCTGGAAAAATGCTGCGGATAAGTATGCAGTGGGCAGCATTGTGACCGGAAAGGTTGCCAGGATGACGGATTTTGGCGCATTCATTGAGCTTGAAGCCGGTGTGGACGCCCTTCTGCATGTGTCCCAGATCGCGAAGGAACATATCGAAAAACCCTCCGATGTACTGAGCGTGGGTCAGGAAGTGACGGCAAAGGTTGTGGACTTCAACGAAGAGGAGAGAAAGATCTCCTTAAGCATCAAGGCAACCCTTGCTCCCGAACCTGCCGAGGAGAAAGCGGAAGAGTCGGATGACGATGTGGTGCCGGTTGATATCGATGCGGTGATCGCGTCGGAGAACCCGGAGGAAGAGTCATAAAGTATAATATCATATTGCAGGGATGGTATAACCATGGTGTTTGATTATGAATATTTTAAGCGCGAAATCATGGCGATGACATCAATTGATCTCAACAGCTACAAGGAAAAGCAGATGAAGCGCCGTATTGACACGCTGATCGCAAAGCACGGAGTGGACGGATACGACCAGTATGTGAAAGCGCTAAAGACAAATCAGGCATACTTTGAGGAGTTCATAAATTATATTACCATCAATGTTTCGGAGTTTTACCGCAATCCTGACCAGTGGAAAATTTTGGATGAGGTCGTCATCCCGGAGCTGATCAGGAAATTTGGGAAAAATCTTAAGATCTGGAGCGCTGCATGTTCCACGGGGGACGAGCCTTATTCGCTGGTCATGGCATTGTCCAGGCACATCCCCTTAAACCAGATTAAAATACATGCGACGGATCTGGATCAGCAGGTGATCGCCAAGGCAAAGATAGGGCTTTATGCCGAAAAGAGCATTGAGTCCGTGCCGCAGGATTTTAAGAGAAAATATTTCACCCAGGTGGGCAGTTCCTACAAAATTGCCGACGAGATTAAGGAGAGGGTGGAATTTAGTGAGCATAATCTGTTGAAGGACGCCTATCCCGTGGATTATCACCTGATCGTCTGCAGAAATGTGCTGATTTATTTTACGGAGGAGGCCAAGGCGGCTGTATTTCAGAAGTTCCACAGGGCATTAAAGCCCGGCGGGCTGCTGTTCATCGGCAGTACGGAGCAGATCATCAATTACAAGGAAGTGGGCTATGAGCGCCGCAATTCTTTTTTCTATTTGAAACCGTAGACAGATGAGGAATGACCAAAGGGCTGTGGAACGGGGAAACCCGTACCACAGCCCTTTTTACGCTGCCATATCCCGGAGCATCGATATGTCTGCCCCGGAATGGGAATAATAATGCTATGTGCTTCCTGCGATCTTCCGCGCGGTACGGATATATGGCAGCCTCAGCCGCAGGATGCGGCAAGCATCTGAAGAATCTGGTTGGCATAGGCTGTAAATGCCCCACGGTCGCGTTTCATATCGTCTGTCAGCTCAAAGTAGAGTTTTTTGCTCTGGTAATCCGGTTTATAATAGGGGACAAAGGAGCCGTCCCACTGAGGCAGATAGGCGGACTGTTTTCTGGTATAGCAGTTTGCGGCGGAGGCGCGGACACGATGCTGGCTGTCCACAAAGCCTGCCACCGATCTGTGCAGTGCAATATCTTCGGAAGGCAGATAGTAATAGTCTTTGTAATTGGAATAGAAATACTTTAATTCCCCGTCAAAAATGGGTACACGGAGAATGCCTTCCGCGGCGTCCCCCCTAAAGCTGCATCCTTCTGCGGATGCGTATACCGGCTGGGGCAGCGGCTCGGGAAGCGCAACGGTGATCACAAGCTCTCTGCGGGTATTGCCATGTATGTCGCGATAGGAGTTCGCCTGTACTTTTTTTGCCCGGACGGATTCGGGTGTGAGCAGGATGTCGCTGTAGGCGAGCATGGGAAGGATTTCCAACATGCCTTTCAAGTCATCCACGTTGTGCAGAAACAGTGATTTTTCCGAAAATTCGGAGGGTTTTTTTACATAGTCATGATAGATGCCGATCAGTTCCCCGCCGGAAAACACATCCCTGCGGTCGATTCCCAGAAATTGTTCCAAAGTTTTTTGTTTGCAGTTTGGCAGTTTTAACAGGGACTTGCAGGGGGCAATGCGCTTATATAAGTCAATTCCCTCGAGAGAGTCGAAGTAGTGGGGAATTTCCAGCTGTTCGCATTTTTGTATTAAGAAAGGCAGGTCAAAATTATTGCCGTTAAAATGGACGAGATAGCGGTACATTCCTGCAAACTCAAAAAATGCGGTGAGAATCTCTGCCTCCTGTTCATAATTTTCTGCCATCCACTGGATGGTGTGCCAGAGGGAGCCCTGGTAGTATGCGCAGCCTATCATATACAGATAGGAGGTGCGGGCAGCGAAACCGGTGGTCTCGATATCCAAAAAGAGCGCGCTCTCCAGCGGCAGCCATTTTTCCAACGGATATCTCATTTCAAAATCCGATAAAGTTTCTCTTTGAATTCTCATAATCTATCCTCCAATTTACCTTTTTTATCATACCATAAAACTCAATTTTGTAGTAGCTATTTTTGTGAAAAGATAGTAAAATTATAATAGATATTTTATTATTTTGTCGTGAAAGGATGAGTTTATGGCAAGATTGACATTTGTGGGAGGAATTCACCCCTCCGACGGCAAGGAGTTGTCCAAAGCTCAACCCATTCGGGAGATTCTTCCAAAGGGGGACATGGTATATCCTCTGTCACAGCACATTGGGGCGCCTGCCCGCCCCATTGTAGGGAAGGGAGACCGTGTCCTGGCAGGACAAAAAATAGCGGAAAGCGCAGGTTATGTATCCGCACCGGTCTATGCGTCCGCATCGGGGACTGTCAAGGCGGTAGAACCCAGGCGTGTGGCGTCGGGAGACATGGTGATGAGCATTGTCGTGGACAATGACGGTCAGTTTGAGGAGGCGCCTGCCCGGACGGTCAGACCTGTGGAGGAGATGACCAAAGAGGAGATTATCGCTGTGGTGAGAGAGGCGGGGATCGTGGGGATGGGAGGAGCCGGATTTCCCACACATGTGAAGCTTTCGCCCAAAGAGCCCGAAAAGATTGAATATGTCATCGTCAACTGTGCCGAGTGCGAACCCTATCTGACCAGTGATTACCGGAGAATGCTGGAGGAGCCCCAGAAGCTGATCGGAGGGCTGAAAGTGGTGCTGCGTCTGTTTGACAACGCCCGGGGGATCCTTGCCGTGGAGGACAATAAGCCGGACTGTATCGCTCTTTTGAGGAAGCTGACGGCAGGGGAGAAGCGCATCGGCGTCAGCACCCTTAAGACCAAGTATCCCCAGGGCGGAGAGCGGTTTTTGATCTATGCCGTCACCGGGCGGAAGATCAATTCCGCCATGCTGCCGTCAGATGTGGGATGTGTGGTGAATAATGTGGACACCATGGTGGCGATCTATCGCGCCGTGGCGGAGGGGAAGCCGCTGACGGAGCGCATAGTGACGCTGACCGGTGAAGCGATGAAAAATCCCTGCAATTACCGTGTCCGCATCGGTATGAGCTATGAGGAACTTCTGGAGGCGGCGGGGGGATACCGGGTGACACCGGCAAAAGTCGTATGCGGAGGCCCTATGATGGGGGTGGCGCTGTTTGACCTGAAAATTCCCACGACCAAGACCGCAACGGCGCTGCTGGCGCTCTCGAAGGACGAGGTTTCCGCTATGGAACCGGGAGCGTGTATCAACTGCGGCAGATGTCTGGAGGTGTGCCCCGGCAGGGTAATGCCGAGCCGGCTGGCAGATTTTGCACAACATTATGACGAGGAGTCGTTTTTGAAATACAACGGCATGGAATGCTGCGAGTGCGGATGCTGCAGTTATGTCTGCCCGGCAAAGCGTCCGCTGACCCAGGAGATCAAATCCATGCGTAAGCTCCTGTTAGACAAGAGAAAGAAGCAGGGAGGGGAAAGATGAACGAAAGAAAGAATATGCTGCATGTCTCCTCCAATCCCCATATCCGTTCTGCTTCCAGCACCTCGGGGATCATGATGGCGGTTGTGCTTTCACTGCTTCCCGCAGCGGGGTATGGCATCTATCATTTCGGACCAAGGGCGATCGCTGTGATCGGTGTGACGGTGGCGGCTGCGGTCATCACGGAATGGCTCTTCGGGCTGTGCCGCAAAAAAACAACGATAACGGATCTGTCTGCCGTGGTCACAGGGCTGCTGCTGGCGTTAAATCTTCCCGTCGGGCTGCCGTTGTGGATGGCCGGTCTGGGTGCGGTATTTGCAATCTTAGTGGCAAAGATGCTCTTTGGCGGGCTGGGGCAGAATTTTATGAATCCTGCTCTGGCGGGCAGATGTTTTCTGCTGATTTCCTTTCCTAAGCAGATGGCAGACTTTACCACGGAGGCGGTGCGTCTCGGCGGGCTGTCGTGGGATGCCTGCACCGGCGCCACTCCCCTTGCCGCGCTGAAGGCGGGAGAGAGTGTCAATGTGATGGATATGATCGTGGGGCGCACCGGAGGCACCATCGGGGAGACCTCGGTGATCGCGCTGGCTGCTGGAGCATGTTTCCTGCTGCTTTTGGGGATCATCGATCTGAAGGTGCCCGGAAGTTATCTGATCTCCTTTATCATTTTTACGGGGATTTTCGGCGGGAGAGGGTTTGATCCTGTCTATCTGGCGGCACAGCTTTCCGGAGGCGGCCTGATGCTGGGAGCGTTCTTTATGGCCACGGATTATGTGACCCGTCCTGTCACACCTAAAGGGCAGTATCTGTTTGGGATCTTTCTGGGGATCATGACCGGGATCTTTCGTATTTTCGGACCCGGCGCGGAGGGAGTTTCCTATGCGATCATTCTCGGAAATCTTCTGGTACCTCTGATCGAGAAGGTGACCGTTCCCACAGCCTTTGGCTGCCGGAAGGGAGGGAAGCCTTATGAAAAATAAATCCGATGTGACCGTCATGATGAAAGAGGCGGGGATTTTGTTCGTCATCACGCTTGTGGCGGGAATTCTGCTGGGATTCGTGCATGAGCTGACCAGGGAGCCCATCCGGCTGCAGAAAGAGAAAGCGGTGCAGGAGGCGTGTACGGCTGCGTTCTCCGATGTGGAGGGAGCGGAATTCAAAGCGGTGGAGACTGAGTGGGGAAATGAACTTACAGAGGAACTTGCCGGCTGCGGCGTGGAGATCGGAACCGTCTATGAGGCGTTACAGAACGGCACATGCTGCGGTTATGTGGTGGAGTCGGTCACTTCTCGGGGATACGGGGACGATATCGTGCTCTATGTGGGTATCGCGGCGGACGGCACGGTGAGCGGTGTATCTGTCCTGGAAATATCCGAGACTGTGGGCTTGGGAATGGAGGCGCCCAAGGTGCTCACTCCCCAGTTCGCGGGAAGAAAGGTGAATCAGTTTTCCTACACAAAGACAGGCAGCCGCGGCCTGGCGGAAGTGGATGCCATCAGTGGCGCGACAGTCACCACCGAAGCCGTGGTGAACGCGGTGAACGGTGCTCTGCGTGCGGCGCAGGATCTGTTGCAGGGAGGTGTGGTGAATGAGTGAGAAGCTTTTGCAAAAAGACAGACCGGCAGAGAGGCTCTACAACGGTCTGGTCCGGGAAAACCCCACGTTTGTGCTGATGCTTGGCATGTGTCCCACATTGGCCGTGACAACCTCTGCCGTCAACGGTCTGGGCATGGGGCTGACGACTACGGCGGTGCTGATGCTGAGTAATCTGATGATCTCCTGTCTGCGCAGAGTGATCCCTGAGCGGGTGAGGATTCCGGCATTCATCGTGATCATCGCGTCTTTTGTGACCATGGTGGAGCTGCTTCTGGAGGCATACATCCCTTCCCTGGACAAGTCCTTAGGCATGTATATTCCCCTGATCGTGGTGAACTGTATCATTTTGGGCAGAGCGGAGAGCTATGCTTACTCTCATCCGCCCGTTGCTTCCTTTTTTGACGGTCTGGGCATGGGGCTGGGCTTTGCGTTTGCCCTGACCTGTATCGGTGCGGTGCGGGAAGTTTTGGGAGCGGGAAGTCTGTTTGGCTGTGAATTGTTCCCGGAAAGTTTTACCCCCATCAGTATCTTTGGGCTGGCGCCGGGAGCATTCTTTGTGCTGGCTGGATTGACGGCGCTGCAGAATGTGCTGCGCGGACGGGGGCGTGGAGAGAAGGCATCCTCTGACGCGCCAAGTCTTCCCGAGGGATGTGTTCAAAGCTGTGAAGCCTGCGGTATAGCCGGCTGCCCGGGGCATGGCACATTCTATGATGTGGACGGGAAAAAGCAGACGACAGGACGCGGTGGCACGGAGGATGAGGAACTGACCATCATAGAGCTTGGAGAGGAGGACAAATAAATGGACAATGTGAAAGAACTGCTTGTCATTTTGATCGGATCCTCCCTGGTGAGTAATGTTGTTCTCAGCCAGTTTTTGGGGCTGTGCCCTTTTTTGGGAGTATCCAGGAAGATCAAGACGGCGGCGGGTATGGGCACGGCAGTCATCTTTGTCATCACTCTTGCCAGTGCCGTTGCGGGCGTGATCTACCGGTTTGTCCTGCAGAGATTCGGACTGGAGTATCTGCAGACGATCGTTTTTATTCTGGTGATCGCCGCATTGGTTCAGTTTGTGGAAATGTTTCTGCGCAAATGTATGTATTCCCTGTATGAATCGCTGGGTGTCTATCTTCCGCTGATCACGACCAACTGTGCGGTGCTGGGAGTAGCGCTCACCAATGTACAGAAAGAGTACGGCATCCTTACCGGCATTTTAAACGGCTTTGCCACGGCGGCAGGATTTACCGTCGCCATCGTGATCCTGGCAGGGCTCAGGGAGAAAATGGAGTACAATGACATCCCCCAAGCCTTTCGGGGAATGCCGGCGGTACTGCTGACGGCAGGGCTGATGGCGATTGCTTTCTGTGGATTTTCCGGGCTTTTATAGGAGGTTGCCATGATGAATGTGACAGGAATCTTGACCGCTGCGGCGGTGGTGAGTCTGGTTGGGATTTTCGTTGGGCTCTTTCTGGGTGTCGCAGGGCTGAAATTCAGGGTGGAAGTGGATGAGCGGGAGGCTGCGGTTTTGGCTGCGCTTCCCGGCAATAACTGCGGGGGCTGCGGCTTTGCCGGCTGCTCGGGTCTGGCGAGTGCCATCGCGGAGGGGAAGGCAGACGTGAATGCCTGCCCTGTGGGGGGCGATGCCGTGGGAAAACGCATCGCTGCGATCATGGGCGTTCAGGCCACGGACAGAGAGCCTCTGACCGCGTTTGTACACTGCCAGGGAGACTGCGGGAAGGCGGGAGTGGATTATACTTATACGGGAGTACAGGACTGTCGTGTGATGGAGTTTGTTCCCGGCGGCGGGGCCAAATCCTGTAACAGCGGATGTTTGGGCTTTGGAAGCTGTGTTAAGGTCTGTCCCTTTGATGCCATCCATGTAAAAAACGGCGTTGCGGTGGTGGACAGAAAAAAATGTAAAGCCTGTGGAAAATGTGTTGAAGTCTGTCCGAAGAAGCTGATCTCTCTTATTCCGTATAAGGCGCGGACCGCGGTGGCATGTAAGTCCACGGACAAGGGAGCGGTCACTGTGGCGGCGTGCAGCGCAGGCTGTGTGGGCTGCGGTATCTGTGTGAAGAATTGTCCTGCGCAGGCGGTGAGCGTGTCGGAATTTCACGCGCAGATCGACATGGAAAAGTGTACGGGCTGCGGTATCTGTGTTGAGAAGTGCCCGAAGGGATCTATTGTACGGATTTAAAGGTGCGGCATGATCTTTTCGCGGAGGAAAATACCGGACGATCGTCAGAACAAAGAGAGGAGTGTGGCGGATGCGTTTGCCAGACGATTTTGAAGAGAATAATACCGGGCTGACTCCCACGGTCCTGTCAGCCATCGTGGCGGTGACTCTGTTTGCGGGGCTCATCCTCTGCATGGTGCTTTTGATGAACCGCAGGGAGCCCGGAAGAGCGAAACGGGAGGATCCGCAGGAAACCCAAAGTGTTGAGCAGAGCAGTCAGGGGACAGAATATCCGGATACGGACAAACTGATCTCGGGCAGTACACTTTCACCGGAGGATCTGGATTTCTGGGATAAATATCCGGAACAGACGACGGAGAGCGCAGCGCAGGAGACTGAGGAAAAGCCTGCTGCAAATGCCGAGAGCATTCCGGAGAATGACCCCTCCACCGACGGAAAGCACACCCTTGTGGTCAACCGGGACGGCAGGGAAGAATGGGTGTTGATCAGCCCCTATCTTCCCAAGCATGAATACGATTTCACCCAGCTTGTGTGTCAGTCCGACCTGATGAAGTATTATGAGGAGGGCAGCCAGGTATCCTATGTGGGGGCAGACATCTCCAAATATCAGGATTATGTGGATTTTGTGAAATTAAAAAAGTCCGGGATTCAGTTTGTCATGCTCCGTGTGGGAGCGAGAGGTTACGGAAGCGGACAGCTGGTGGCGGACGAGTATTTTACGGACAATATGAAGAGAGCCGTTGACGCGGGTCTGCAGGTCGGAGTCTATTTTTCTTCCCAGGCGATCACGAATGAGGAGGCTGTGGAGGAGGCGCAGATGGTCATCGAGGCGTTAAAGGATTATAAGATCACTTATCCTGTGGCATTTGACATGAGCTTTGTGGAGAATGACACTGCGCGCATCGAGTCGCTGAGCAGGTCGGAGAAGACGGAGATCACCAAGACCTTTCTGGATACGGTGGCTGCGGAGGGGTACATCGCCATGATTTACGGGGATAAGGAGTGGCTCATCAAAGAGATCGACATGTCCAAGCTCACCGCTTATGACGTCTGGCTCTGTCAGATCCAGGATGTGCCGGATTACCCCTACCGTTTTACCATGTGGCAGTACACTAACTCCGGCTCTGTAGACGGCATCGCCGGCTACACCAACCTGAATGTGAGTTTTATTGATTATTCCGAAAAGTAGAAGGGCGGTAATTCCGGATCCCGGGCGAGATTTCCAGCCGGGTGTAGATATCCGCATAGCGGCTGGGGGACATTCCCTCGATATAGTTGGGCGTGTAGTTTCGGGCAATCCCTTTCTGGCGGAGAATGTCGATGGCTTTGTTGTAAGCGATGGCGGCGTCTTCCTCGGAGGAATATCTCCCTACCAGATAATTTCCACGGATGTGAATGCGGACAGTATAGCAATACTGTCCCTTTTTCTTTGTCCGCACCACGCCGTGATAACGGTTTAAAATTTCCAGATTCTCCCGCCGGAAGTCCGTTGGATCCCCGTTGATAAAGCGGTAATCCCTGCCCTCCACCGCATAGTTCTTGATGCCGTAGCGGGAGGCGAGATTTACCTGCATGCCATAGTCCGCCACAAAATAATGTCTGCCGCGGCACATGATCTTGTGGGAGGAATAATAGAACAGATCATCCAGATCAAATTTCAGACAAAGTGTGGGGGAGAGATAGTAATAAAAAAGTTTCTGTCCCATATAGATGGGTGTGCCGAAGTAAATGCCATTGTCCCTGAAATTCAGAAGGCATACCCATTTCTCGAAAGAAAGAGGGGAGGAGCCCTGATAGTGCAGTAAATTTGTCTCTGCGCGGGACAACAGCTCCAACCCGGTCAGGTACGCCAGGTGGGCAGCTTCCGGGGAGAGAAAGCTGCCCAGACTGATGTGTTTTCCGCGGTAAGTAAGGGACGCGCGGAAATAGAGCGCTCCGTCTTTTCTATGCGCGGGGAAAACGCCCTTCAGATGGATATCCTGCTGTGTTTTTTTCTTGTTTGTTTTGTTGTCCATGGGTTCAGTATACCACCAATCATAAAAAGTTGACAAGCCGCATACATATGTTTATCGGAGGGAAAAAAATGTATAAGAAGGCGATAAACGGGCTGCTTGTGCTGAACCTGATCTTTTTATTCGGCATCATCTGTGTCATGGGGATTTCCGGAAACAGGAGTGCATCGATGCCTGCCGGGGAACTGAAGCTGGACGAGCGGGTGCTTGCCACAAAAGAGGAGAGCACCATGGGGATCATGGGTGTTGCCGTGTCCGGACAGCGGGTTGTGAATGTGCAGACGGTGGAACAAAAGCAGGCATTTTTGTTCGATGAGGAGGAAGTGGAGATCCTAAAACGCATTGTGGAGGCCGAGGCGGGCAATCAGGATGAGGACGGCAGGCTTTTGGTGGCGAATGTGATCTTAAACCGCGTGGAGAGTGAAAAGTTTCCGGACACCGTAAAAGAGGTGGTTTTTCAGGAAGAGAAGGGTGTGTGTCAGTTTTCTCCGGTGTCCAACGGACGGATCTGGAGAGTTAAGGTCAGCGAAAAGACGAGTGCTGCCGTGGAGCGGGCATTAAACGGGGAGGATATCTCCGACGGCGCGCTGTATTTTGCCGCCAGGAAATATGCGGATGACGGGAAAATGCGCTGGTTTGACACGAAACTGGTATATCTGTTTGAGCACGGAGGGCACGAATTTTTCCGATGAATTTTTCGGTAAATTTCCGCAGGATGGATATTGCTTTATGGGAAATTACTTGATATGATATAGTCTGATATGGTACATTAGTATAAGATCCGGCAATATCTGTAAACGTGTTGCGGAGAGGGAGAACGATTATGACATATGAGGAAGTAGTGCGGGAGGTCAGGGCTGTCGCCGCGAAAGCGGATGTGGGAAAGATCTCAGGGAATGTGGTGTTTCAGTTTAATATTGAGGGCGAGGCGGAGGGCGCTTTCTATCTGGAAGTGAGGGACGGAAAGGTGGATGTCCAGCCCTATGAATATTATGACAGGGATGTTCTGGTGACCTGTACTGCGGATACGCTGCTCAAGATCGTCAAGGGGAAACTGGATCCCGTGTTCGCGTTTACTGCCAGGAAGATCAGAGTGGAGGGGGATCTCGGAAAAGCCCTCATGCTCAAGGAAGTTGTGGGTTGAAAAAGATTGACGGGCTGCCGGAGGCGGCGGAATGAGAGGAAGAGATGGAAGTATTATACAGCAGTACGAGAGGAGACGGCGCTCCTGTGGGGGCGTCGCAGGCGATTTTGAAAGGGCTTTCCGAGGACGGAGGGTTGTTCGTGCCCGATCACATCCCCGCGTTGGACAAGAGTCTGAAAGAGCTTTCGGAAATGGACTACAAACAGGTGGCATATGAGGTGATGAAGCTATTTTTCACCGATTTTACCGGGGAGGAGCTTAAGACCTGTATCGAGAGAGCCTATGATGAAAAATTTGACACAGAGCTGATCGCGCCCGGCGTGGAGGCGATGGGGGCATATTATCTGGAACTGTTTCACGGACCCACCATCGCATTTAAAGATATGGCGCTGTCCATTCTGCCCCATCTGATGATCGCCTCTGCGAAAAAGAATCATATCCGGCAGGAGATCGTGATCCTGACTGCTACCTCCGGGGATACCGGCAAGGCGGCGCTGGCTGGATTTGCAGATGTCGAGGGTACCAGGATCATTGTGTTTTACCCTAAAAACGGCGTCAGCCCCATTCAGGAGAAACAGATGGTGACCCAGAAGGGCGCAAATACGCTTGTGGTGGGGATTCACGGCAATTTTGACGACGCCCAGACCGGGGTAAAAAAGATTTTCTCAGACAAAAAGCTGGCGGAGGAGATGGAAAAGAAGGGATTTGTGTTTTCCTCGGCGAATTCCATCAATATCGGACGTCTGGTTCCTCAGGTCTGTTATTATGTGTATACTTATGCCAAGCTTTTGGGTGAAGGCAGGCTGAAGGAAGGCGAGAAGCTGAACGTGGCAGTGCCCACCGGCAATTTCGGAAATATTCTGGCGGCATATTATGCGAAGAAGATGGGGCTTCCCATCGGAAAGCTGATCTGCGCGTCCAATGAAAATAAGGTGCTCTATGACTTTTTCCGTACCGGAACCTATGACAGGAACAGGAAGTTTGTGCTCACCAGTTCCCCTTCCATGGACATCTTGATCTCCAGTAATCTTGAGAGGCTGATCTATCACATCGCGGGGGATGACGCGGACACAACTAAGAAATTGATGGCGGCGCTGGGCGGTCAGGGCAAATATGAGATTACCGCTGAAATGAAGGCGCAGTTAGGTGATTTTTATGGGAATTATGCAGATGAGACGGAGACTGCGGCGGAGATCAGGCGCCTTTATGAGGGATGCGGTTATGTGACGGACACGCATACTGCCGTTGCATCCGCGGTCTATCAGAAATATCTCAAAGAGACCGGAGATAAGACCGGGACGGTGATCGCTTCCACAGCCAGCCCGTTTAAGTTTACCCGAAGTGTCATGAACGCCATTGATCAAAAATATGACTCCATGGGTGATCTTGAGCTGGTGGATGAACTCTCCGCGCTGGCAGGCGTGAAGGTTCCCAGGGCAATAGAGGAGATCCGTACCGCGCCTGTGGTGCATGATACGCAGTGCGATGTGGATAAGATGCAGGATACCGTGAAAGAATTTCTCGGAATCTGAGGCATAGCATAGAACATGGAACAGACAGGAGCTTTGGAATCTATGGATTTCGGAGCTCTTTTCTCAACAGGTCAGGAAAAGGAGAAATGCTTATGACAAAGGAAGAGATGCTTGCCCATGTGGACCATACTCTGTTAAAACCCTATGCTTCCTGGGAGGAGGTCCAAAAGCTCTGCGACGAGGCGGTGGAGTACAAAACGGCGAGTGTGTGCGTGCCGCCGTGTTACATCCGGCGGATCAGGGAATGCTATGGGGAGAAACTCAAAATCTGTACGGTGGTCGGATTTCCGCTGGGGTACAGTGTGACGGCAGCCAAGCTCGAGGAGACGAAGCAGGCGCTTGCGGACGGCTGCGATGAGATCGATATGGTCATCAATATCACTGATGTAAAAAACGGGCTTTTTCAAAAGGTGGAGGAGGAAATACGCGCACTGAAAGAGGCGTGCGGCGCACACATCCTGAAAGTGATCGTGGAGACCTGTTATCTTTCCGGGGAGGAAAAGATTGCCCTCTGCAAGGCAGTGACCGATGCCGGAGCGGACTATATCAAGACTTCCACCGGGTTTGGCACAGGGGGAGCCACAAGGGAGGATGTGGAATTGTTTGCAGCGCATATCGGACCGGGGGTGAAGATCAAGGCGGCAGGCGGTGTCTCCACGGCGGAGGAATTGGAGATGTTTTTACAGCTGGGCTGTGACAGAGTAGGGACATCCAGGGCGGTCGGTCTGTTAAAAGAGTAAGAGCTGACAGGGCCGCGGGGGACTGGTCCGGGCGGCAGGGGATGACGGATAAGACGGAAGAAAAAAAGCCCGGAAAGAGAGGTATGCCGGGAGAGGGAGGAAAATGGAGCAGCAGGTGATACGGGACAGACTGAAACTTTTGCGCAAAGCCATGGAGGAGAATGGCATTGATTTCTATATGATACCCACGGCGGATTTTCACGGCTCGGAGTATGTGAGCGATTATTTCAAAGTGCGGGAATATTTCTGTCATTTTTCCGGTTCTAACGGTACGCTGCTGGTGTGGCAGGAAGGCGCGGGGCTCTGGACGGACGGCAGATACTTTATTCAGGCGGCGAAGGAGCTTGAAGGGACAGGTGTGGAACTGTTTAGGATGGGAGAGGAGGGCGTGCCCGCTCTCGTGGATTTTGTTGTCGGCATGCTGGGAGAGGGACAGACCCTGGGCTTTGACGGTCGTGTGGTTTCCGCCGCGCAGGGACGCCTTTTCGAGGAGAGAGCGGCCGCTTCGGGGAAGACGCTTTGCATGGTCTGTGACAGGGATCTGGCGGAGAATATCTGGGAGGACAGACCCGCATTTCCCGCGGGAGAGGTGACGGTACTCGGGGAGGAGCTTGCAGGGGAGAGCGTCTCAGAGAAGCTGGAACAGGTGAGGAAAAAGCTGGAGGAAAACCGGGCGGACGCCCTGCTTCTGACCAGACTGGACGATCTGATGTGGCTGTTTAATATCCGGGGCTGCGATGTGGAGTGTAACCCTGTGGCGATGTCCTATGGATATATCGCCCGGGATGAGGCGGTATTGTTTGTGCAGCAAAAGGCAGTGGACGATGGGCTTAGGGAGTATTTTGCGCGCAATGAAATTGTGCTCAGGGATTACTGGGAAGTGGAGGGCTGTCTGAGAAAGCTTGCCCCGGGGCGGCGGGTGCTTGTGGATCCGCACTGTTGCAGCTACGCGCTCTACAGGATCGTGAGGGAGAGACAGACGGTTGTGGAGGGCACCAGCCCTACCGAAATGCTCAAGGCAGTGAAAAATCCCGTGGAACTGGAACACATGAGGGAAATCTACTTAAAGGACAGCGCAGCGCTCACAAGATTTATCTGCTGGCTGAAGACCAATATCGGCAGGATGGAGATCACCGAGGTGAGCGCGGCGGAAAAACTGGAGGAATTCCGCAGGGAGATCCCCGAATTCATCGGGTTGTCCTTTCCCACGATCGCAGGTTACGGCTCCAATGCGGCGATGATGCATTATGAAGCGCTGCCCGGAAGCTGTGCGGTGCTGAAGCCCCAGGGATTTTTGCTGGTGGACTCAGGCGGACAGTATCTGGGGGGCACCACGGATGTGACAAGGACGATCGTGCTGGGGGAGGTAAGTGAAGAGCAGAAACGCCATTATACACTGACGGCAATGGGGATGCTCAGGCTTTCCGCCGCCCGCTGGCTTCACGGCTGCACCGGGAGGAATCTGGACATCCTCGCAAGAGGCCCGCTCTGGGAACAGGGGCTGGACTATCAATGCGGAACGGGACACGGAGTGGGGTATCTTTTGAATGTCCACGAGGGACCCCAGAGCATGCGCTGGCGCTATGGGAGCGGTCAGGAGGCGGTGCTGGAGCCGGGCATGGACATCACCAACGAGCCGGGAGTATACATCGAGGGAAGCCATGGGATCCGCATAGAAAATGTGATGGTCGTGCAGAATGACATAAAAAATGAATACGGTCAGTTCCTGCATTTTGAGACCCTCACCTGGGTGCCGCTTGACTTTGAAGCGATCGACGAGAGCTGCCTGACACCCGATACCCGCAGGATGCTTTGGGATTATCAGCACAAGGTTTATGAGAAACTTGCGCCGATGCTGGATGAAACAGAACGGGAGTGGCTGCGCAGGGAGACAAAATACGGATGTCGCTTTTGAGGATCTGCCGGATGATATTCCAATTTTTTCTGTTGTAATTCAGGCGTATATCAGATATAATAATAATAACCTGAGATGCGCGATAACCCTTGTTCGTTTTGAACCTACATTTACTTTAAACGGGATTCCTATATTGTCTGGCAGCTGTCAGGCCTCCACGGCGCGGCAACGCGGCGGAACGCAGGGGAAGGCAAAAGTCAGATTGCGGTAACCCACCTAGCATTGCTAGGAGTCAAAAAACAAGGGGCGGCATTTTGGGGATATAACGATCGGATGCGCCGGCATGACGCGGCATCCCGATGTCAAACAAAAGAAGGAGCAGTCCGAGAGGGCTGCTCTTTTCAGCGGAACATAACCGGAAAAAAGAAACAGATTTGGGAGAATGTGCATAGATTGAAACGGATTCACGAAATGTTTGAACATAAAAACCGCATGAGCCGCCGGGAGAGGATACAGCTCAAGGCATGGGTGTGCTGGCTCGGGATCGCCCTGCTCGCCTTTTTGTTCCTGGGGAGGGCTTTTGTGCTGCTTCGCGATGAAGAAAGCCGGCATGAGCTGCCTTGGGAAAGCCCTGTGATGGAGAAGCTGTCCAATGTGTGGGTCATGGATGTGGGGAAGGAGAGTCTGCTGATCTACAAAGACGGCGTGGAGGAGCGGTATGAGTACGGCGCCGATCCTTCTGCCTGGCAGGATGCCCACGACCAGATCGCGGATGTGGTGCTGACGGACGGAAAGGTCACGGAGATCTCTGCCAAGAAAGAAAAGCTGCACGGCGTCATCCTAAGCGCAAATGACAATTTTATTGAGGTGGAGGGCTGTGGGATGCTGCCGCTTGCCGAAGACTACAGGGGGTACCGCATCTACAATACGCCCGCCATGTGCACCTACAGTGACCTTGCCTTCGGCTATGATTTTGCGGATCTGGTCATGGAGGATGGGGAAATCTGCGGTATTCTGATGGTGCGGGAGGAGACAATGGATTCCATCCGCGTGCTGATCAAAACGGCGGATTACAGGGACACCCTTCACCGGGAGATACTGCTTACCTCGGATACGGATTATATTGTGCGGTATGGCGGCTATGGGGAAGAGACTGAGGAAACCCATGCCGCAGGGGAGGAAATCATAATCCATGGGGACAGCAGTTATTTCGCAGGCGACAGAATCGTTGTGGAGCCCGTGGCGCTCTCGGGAAAGGTGATCTTAAAAAATGTCAGCCGCAGTCAGGGAGAGCCCGCATACCGGGGACATATGGAGTTTGTGAAGGAGCGGGACAAAATAGCCGTGATCAATGAGCTCCCCCTGGAGGAGTATCTCTACTCCGTGGTGCCCAGCGAGATGCCGGCTTCCTATCCGGCAGAGGCTTTGAAGGCGCAGGCGGTCTGTGCCCGGACCTATGCCTATGGGCATATGCAGCATGCCGCTTATCCGGCGTACGGCGCCCATGTGGACGACAGCACTTCCTATCAGGTCTACAACAATATCCTGGAGCAGGAAAGCAGCACCCGCGCCGTGAAGGAGACCTATGGACAGCTCCTTGCCGCCGCGGACGGACAGCTCGCCCAGACATATTATTATTCCACTTCCTGCGGCGCGGGGAGCGATGCAGCCGTATGGAAGACGGAGGCGGCGGAGCAGATAACCTATCTGCATGCCGAGAGAATCAACGAGAGCAGCATGAGGGAAAAACTGCTTCTGCGGGAACAGGGACAGGGAGACGGGCGGAATGTCTCTGCATCCATGGACTTTGGGGAGAGCCTGCGGGATGAGGAAACTTTTAAGAGCTTTATCACGCAGACCGATCCGGATGATTTTGAAGCCCGGGAGGGGTGGTACCGTTGGACTTACGAGGTCAGTCAACTCTCCCCGGAACATATCTGCGAAGTGTTAAAGCAGCGATATCAGGCGAATGACCAGCTGGTGCTGACTCTCAAAAAAGGGAAATATGTCAGCGAAAAGCCGGCTGATTTTACGCGCATACAGGAACTCTATATCTCCGCCCGGGGAAGCGGCGGCGTGGCGGATGAGCTGATCCTGGAGACGGACGGCGGAACCTATAAAGTGATCTCGGAACACAATATCCGCTATGTGCTCTGCGACGGCGAGACCAGAATAAAACGTCAGAGCGGGGACGAGACGGAGATGAAAAGTCTTTTGCCCAGTGCATTCTTTGTTTTGGAGACTGGTAAAAAGAATGGGAATGTGATAGGATATACTTTGACAGGGGGAGGGTTCGGGCATGGCGTGGGCATGAGCCAGAACGGAGCAAAAAATATGGCTAAACAGGGCTATACCTGCGAGGAGATACTCCTGTTTTTTTATGAGGATTGTAAATTCATGGGTGTGTATTGAGGAGAGTGACAAATGCGGAAGCTGTGGCTGGTCTGGTGGGATTTTTCCGACAGGATGAAAAAAAAGAATATAGCGTCCTATGCGTCGAGCACAGCGTTTTTCTTCTTTTTGTCTCTGGTTCCCATGCTGATGATGGTCTGCACGGTGCTTCCCTACACGCCTCTCACAGAGGACAATCTGGTGGCTGTGGTGACGGATGTGACGCCCGATGCGGTCAACTCGCTTGCCATCCGGCTCATAAGGGAAGTCTACCAGAAATCTGCCGGAGCGCTCTCCGTCGCCATCATCGCCACCATCTGGTCGGCAGGAAAGGGTGTGCTGGCCCTGATGCGCGGGCTCAATGCCATCAACGATGTGGAGGAGAAGCGGAATTATTTTTCCATCCGCATCATTGCCTCTTTTTACACGGTGGTGATGCTGGTGGTCATCATACTCTTTCTGTTTGTCATGGTGTTCGGCAATCAGCTGGTGAATCTTTTGCTCCACCGGGTACCGCAGCTGCAATATCTGGTGTCCCTCTACATGGAATTCCGCTTTATCATCGTGTGGGCGCTGCTGATCGTTCTGTTTGCGGCAGTGTATTCCTATGTGCCGGACAAAAAGATGATCTTCAGAGAGCAGATCCCCGGCGCCTGTTTCAGCTCCGTGGCATGGAGTGCGTTTTCCTGGGGTTTTTCCCTCTATGTTGACAGATCCGGGCTGTACAGTATTTACGGGAGCCTTGCCATCATCGTCATTGTCATGCTCTGGATGTACCTGGGCATGTATATCCTGATGATCGGAGCCCAGATCAACAGATATTTTGAGGAGAATCCTCCTAAGCAGCTCAGGGAAGACATAACAGGATGAAAGCCGCAGAGGGCTTTGGTTGTACGAAGAAGGGGAGAGTAAAGGGATGAGCAGCTGCGAGATGTGTGTCAATTATGTCTATGATGAGGATTATGAATGCTATAGCTGTATGGTCAATTTAGATGAGGATGAGATGTACCGTTTCCTCTGCGGCAGCCACAACGAATGCCCGTACTTCAGGCTTGACGATGAATACGGTGTGGTGCGGCATCAGATGTGAATTTGGTTACTTTTCACACCGTAGCCAGTTCAAAGTAAAGACATATCTACAAAATTGAGTCTGATTACTCCCTGAAAGTA